>CAWIUA010000038.1:0-118863 GCA_963839135.1 uncultured Alphaproteobacteria bacterium | reverse complement strand
ATCGGGCGGCAAGCACGAATGATGCAGCGAGGCGCTTCAGATCCCACTCCCAGGGCGCCGGCAATGTCTCGTCGAGGTCGTTGACGTCGAAGATGAGGCGCCGCTCCGGCGTCGCGAAGCCGCCGAAGTTCATCAGGTGCGCGTCGCCGCACGCCTGGACACGGAGTTCGTGCTCGGGGTATGTGCCAAATCCGCTGCCATGACGCCCGCGGAGCCGCGATAGAACGTGAAGGGCGACTGCAACATTCGCCCGTAGCGGAGCGGCACGAGTTCGGGCTGCCGTGTGGCGTCAGCGGCGCGGAGAATGTCGAGCGGATCCGCACGGCCGGTATGTGCGCGCCAGACGCCGTGGGCATCGCATGAGCCTGTAGTGCGAATATGCTTGCCGGTGGCCCTGCGATCATCCGAACTCGCCGGCGACGAATGTACCGAGGGGCGAGCGGGCCGCGGCGACTCAATCTGTCCTTCTGTGCTTGCCGACATGCCAAAGCCTCCGACGACATCGAGAGATATAGATCACAGTGGCATACCGCTGGGCGGTGAGGGTCGCGGTGCCGGGCTTTGGCAACGCGACCCTCGCTCACAATACCTGCCGCCCCTAGTCTCCAGGCCCCGCTCTGCCGGACTTGTGAATTGCTTCCTCGATTTCTGCCTTCACCCTTGAAAGGTTAAAGCTCGCGGGTGCCTGCATCGGCGGGAATTGAATGGCCGTCTCGCCCAGCTTCGCCACCTCCTGCTGCACGAAAACAAATCGCCAGAACTCGTGACCATAGAAGTCCATCATCTCCGGCGGGCACTGGTCAAAAAAGCAGCGCTCGAACGGGTCGAGCCGGAGATTGTAGAGCCTGGGCCAGTCAAGTGCGACCTTGGGACCGAACCAACCCGCTGGCTGATCAATGAACTGATACTTCCAGTCATTGATCTGTCCCGCGGCAAGCTGCGGCCCCGCAAAGTAGAAGAACTGATTGCGCGCCGACGGGCCTTTGCCAGTGATCACCCTTGTCTGGTCGTAGCCGTCCAGGTGAACCTTGAAGGTTTGATCGCCGATCTTCTTACCCTTCAGCAGCTCGGTCTTGATGTCCGGATCACCCGCCGCATCCACGAACGTAGGGAACCAGTCGTTGCTGCCGAAAATTCCGTTCTCGACCCGTCCGGCAGGCGTGTGACCAGGCCATCGGACGATCGCTGGCGACCGGAAACCGCCTTCGAGCCCCATTCCCTTGTTGCCGGCAAACGGGGTCATGCCGCCATCGGGCCAAGAGAACACCTCAGCGCCGTTGTCCGTCCTGAACACCAGGATGGTATTGTTGTCCACGCCCATCCGCTTCAAATGATCCATGACTTCGCCGACGATATCGTCAAGCTGTGCCATTCCGGCCTCTTCCGTGTACCAGCCATTCTCCGGCGTTTCCATCGCCGAATATTTCGGTGACAGGTGGGTATAGACGTGCATGCGGGTCGGGTTCAGCCAGACGAAGAATGGCTTGTTGGCCTGCTTCGCCTTGTCCATGAAGTCTTCGGCGAAGCTCAGGATGTCGTCGTCCACTGTCTCCATATTGTACTTGATGCCCGGCACAGGATGCGGAGGGAGTGGGCCGGCATCCTCGACGCGCTGCTTACCGATCTCGCCCCAGCGCGGCTGCACGGTCGGGTCATCCACGTTGGTCGCCCAACTGTGCACCATGTTGCGCGGCCCTACCCGATCTCTCAACGCAGGCGGGTAAGAGTACCAGAACGGATCCTCCATTGCGTCGAGGTGGTAAAGATAGCCGAAGAACTCGTCGAAGCCGTGCAGCGTCGGCAGGAACCGGTTCAGATCTCCCAAGTGGTTCTTACCAAACTGGCCAGTCGCGTATCCCATCGAGTGCAGCACCTGGGCGATCGTCACCGCCTGCTCCGGAATACCGACAGCGACGCCGGCCTGGCCCACCGTCGTCATGCCGGTGCGGATCGGCAGTTCGCCAGTGATGAAGGCCGCACGCCCGGCGGTGCAGCTCGCCTCGGCATAATAGTCGGTAAACATCATGCCTTCGGACGCCAGCTTATCCAGGTTCGGCGTCCTTCCCGCCATGATCCCGCGGTTGTAAGCGCCGATGTTAAACCAACCAACATCATCGCCCATGATGAAGACGATATTGGGGGGCTGGGTCGTGGGTGCCTGCGCCTGGACGGGCGGCGCCGCCAGTGAAGCAGCCGCGGTCAGCGCGGTTACGCCCAGCAATTGCCTGGCGCGCTTCGACATCCGAGATAGGATACTTGGTTCGGCTTCAGACATCGGTCCTGATCCCCCTTCGTTGTATTAGCGATGTGACTGCATGACGTCGGGCCACGTTCTGGAAACACACCGGAACCCGACATGGCTCATTCCGGATTTCAACCGGCTGCGCGTGGCGGGCGGCGGGACGGTAGCGGCGGCAGTGTTGGGCGCGCACAGGTGCGAGCCGCCCTTGACGACCTTGCGCGGAATGCGGGCCGGAGAACTGCATTGGCCGTAGCTGTCGGCCTCGCACCCGCCGCGAGGGTTTTCCGGTATGCAGCAGGCTTTGGGTGCGTCCGCGGCATGCCGGGCCGAGTACCAGTCTGCTGTCCACTCCCAGACATTGCCGATCATGTCGAGCAGGCCGTAGCCGTTGGCGGGAAACACCCCCGCTGGGGAGGTGCGCGCGTAGCCGTCGGCGGCGAGGTTTTCATGCGGGAAGGCGCCCTGCCAGGTGTTCGCCATGTGGCGACCTCCTGGCGTGAGTTCGTCACCCCAGGCGAACTCGGCCCCATCCAGGCCGCCGCGCGCCGCGTATTCCCACTCGGCCTCCGTCGGCAGGTCCTTGCCGGCCCAGGCGGCGTAAGCTTCGGCGTCGTCTAGCGACCTGTACCGCCGGATGGTCGTCGAGCCCGCCTTGTCGAGCGTCCCCGGCCATTCGGGCTGGCGCCAGTTGGCGCCGAACTCGAACCGCCACCATTGTGACCAGTCGCGGAGGTCAACCAGGTGCCGGGGCGGCGCGAAGACGAGCGAGCCCGGCTTCAGCATGTGCGGCAGGGCGCCCGGATAGTCGTTCGGATCCGGCGCGATCTCGGCCACGGTGACGTAGCCGTCGCCTCGACGAACCGGCGAAACTGCCGGTTCGTACAGGTGTGCGGTCGATCCAGAACGGGCCGACCGTCACGCGATGGGCGGGCGCCTCCTCCGGATAGTGCCGGTCCGATCCCATCCAGAATGTGCCGCCAGGGATCAAGGCCATCCCTGGATAGGAAACTCCTCCTGGAATATGGGAATGACCGGCGGAGCTAAGCTGCGCGGTGGCGGAGGCACTCATGACGCCTTATCTCCCGGACAAGAGGCCAAGAGGCCGTCGGCTGAGCTCGCCGCCGGCCCGGTCAGGGTAACCTGTGGCGCTGCCGCGTCCGGCCGCTATGCAGAATCGGAACGATGCACGGGACGGCTCGCCTTAATGCTACGGCCGCGCCAGCGTCGTGGACGGCAATTCCCCAAATGCCACCCGGTAGGCAGCGGAAAACCGGCCGGCCTCGGTGAACCCAAATCGCCGGGCCACCTCTGCAATACCTACCGTCCCCGCCGCGGCATCGATGAAGGCGGCCCTCGCGCGAGTAAGCCGGTACAGGCGCATATAGGCGGTCGGGCTCATGCCCAAAATCTCGTGGCAGCAAACGCGCAGCGTGCGGTCCGAACTCTATCGCCGCGCAGAGATCGGCGACAGGGATAGGCCGGCTCGGATCGTTGGCCAGGATCGCAGCAAATCGGTTCACGACGGCCACGTGGACACGACGCCTGCGCGACAGGACCTGGCGCTCTCCCTCCCTGATGCAGCCGAGAAGCGCATACAGCAGATCCTGTTCAAGCGCGCGCGCAACGTCCGGGATGACCGGCACGCACGGGCCGTCTTTCCACGAACTCGATGGCCCTTTCGTGCAGCCTCGCGAACTCTCCGCTCCCACGCGGCAGCGCTCGCAAGAGAGTCCCCTCCGACTTCGGGAGTATGGGCCTGCGCAGGACCGCGGTGGCGTGCCGCATGAGGAATTCGCGGTTCACCGACAGCAGGCCCCACGTGCTGGCGCGGCTCGTGCACTGGTGCAGGCGCTCGCCTGGCGCGTGGATGACGAAGTCGCCCGGTCGCATGACGACCCCGTTCCATAGCATGTATGGCTGGGCGGCAAGCGAGAACGATATCAAAGTCGGAGTGGTCGGCAGCGCGATATGGGCGATGCGCGGAAGGCTTTCGGTGGCGCGCAAGAGAAGCATGTGCGGCAGCATCAGCGACGTCGTCTTGGCCTCGAATGTCCCTGGACTTGTGACGACAAGCTCGGCCGTAAGACCCGAGAAGCTTCTCTGGAACTCTATTGCATCGAGGTAGCGGCTTATTGCGACGCCGAGCATGCGTTTAGTGTCCGTCTCTGAACGTCCTCGGAATGGAGGGTTGGGTGGTCGGGTGAGGTGTGTTTCCAACAGGTTGTCGAGACCGAGTTGGATGCACAGCCCCATGTGGACCGCGACCACCCGAGCACAGCATAGCCGCGATGACCTGCGCTTCGCCAGCGACCTGACCGACGCTGAATGGGCGGTGCTGGAGCCGCTGCTGCCGCGACCCTCGCCGATTGGGCGTCCCCCTGTCTGGCCGATGCGCGAGATCGTCGAAGCGATCTTCTATGTGCTGCGCGGTGGCATTCCGTGGCGCATGCTGCCGACGTGCTTTCCGCCGCGGCAAACCGTGTATGGCTGGTTCGCGGCGTTCCGCGACACGGGCGTGTGGGAGGCGGTGAACCACCACCTGGTCATGCTCGACCGCGAGCGCGCTGGGCGCGAGGCGAGCCCGTCAACGGCCGTGATCAACAGCCAGAGCGTGAAGACCACCGAGGCGGGCGGCCCGCGCGGATATGACGCAGGGAAGAAGGTGATGGGGCGCAAGCGCCACGCGATGGTGGACACGGACGGCCGCCCCCTCGTGCTCCAGGTCCATTCGGCCTCTGTGCAGGACCGCGACGGGGCCGTGCCGCTGCTCAAGGTGTCGCGTCAGAGCTTCCCGTTCGTCGAGCGCGCGTTCGCCGACAGCGCCTACGCCGCCGACCGGGTCGCCCAAGCCACCCGCATCGCCATTGAGATCGTGCGCAAGCCACCCGGTCAGGTCGGCTTCACCGTCCACCCGCGCAGGTGGGTCGTTGAACGGTGCTTCGCATGGTTGAACCGCAACCGGCGGCTGGCAAAGGACTTCGAGGCCACGATCGCCTCAGCCACCACGTTCCTCTACGCCGCTTCCGTCATGCTGCTCACGCGGCGACTAGCTCGTTGCAGTTGAGTTCAGAGACGGACACTGAGGCGACGCGGCTTCGCCAGATCGAATTGTCGCGGCATCGCCTGCTCCCAGCCGAGGTGAGACGTTTGACCAGCCCATCCGATCCTGGGACGGCCGCGACGGCCCCGCTATGCAATTTCCGATGCCGCTCGGCCAGGCGCGCAACCTACAAGTTGGGCGGCCGGCGCAGCGAGGTCGAGGGCGATTCGCCGAACACCCGGCGGTACGCGACGGCGAACCGCCCGACTCCCAGAACCCGTTGGCGGTCGCGACGTCAGTCACCGTCGTGGATGCGGGATCCGCCCGCAGCAGCATGCGGCGCGCGATGGTCATCTGCCGCATGAACAAATAGCGGTGGGCCGGCATCCCGAGATACTCCTGGCAGCACGCTCGCAACGTCCGGTCCGAAACGTTGAGGCGGGTGCAAAGGTCAACGACGTGCAGACGTTCGTCAACGCTTGCTTCCACCAGCTCGTGAAAGTGCCGCATGACACGGCGGTGGCGACGACTCGCCGAGGACTCACCGCGGGCTTCGCTCGCCGCAAAGCAGGCGATCATAGCCTGGACCAGCTCGTGCTCGAGCGCTGTCGCCGCGGCGGGGTTGGCAAGGATCTCCGGGGCGTTCTCGGCCAGCATGGAGGCTGCCGCATGAAGGCGCCGCAGTCTCGCCAGTGCCGAGCGAGGCGGCCTGACCGCCGCCGTGTCGGCGGGCGGCTTGAGGTCGGTACCGAGCAGGGCCTCGCCCACGACTCCGAGCTGGTCGATCGGCAGCGACATCGTGGCAAACGACGTCGGCCCACGTGTATAATGCATCGTTGTCCGGTTGTCCGCGAAGCGGATGAGCGTGTCAGCGTCCAGCTCGATCCCACCATCGACCGGCGCGGGCCCCTCGCCCGTCCCGAATTCGATGATCGCGCGTCCGCGCATGTTGGCCGCATGGGCGACATGCGGCAGGCGTTCCTCGAAGCGCTGCATCCACAAGGTGTGCAGGTCGATGCGTATCAGCTTTGCCGCGAAGGCTCCGCCGCCGACGGCCGTCAGTCTGGCGTCCGTTGCCCGAATCGCCGCCGTGTACTCGTCGGGATCGGCGAAATCTCTGACGGCGCTCGACGGCATAGCGCACCCCATCATCTCTGAAGACGCAGCAGCCCACGCCGCCAGCAAGGCCGGAGCCTCACCGAACACGCTCATGCAGCGACGGGGCGGCAGATTCCCTTGAATGCCACAGCTACGTGACGTTATAATATCGTCGCTGTAAGAAGCAGACAAGCGCGAGGCGGACCGCGTCGGGCCAAGGTTTGCCCTGCCTGTGTCATCCGTTCCGATTCTGCATAGCGGGCCGTTGATTGGTCCACATGACAGGTGGACGGCTGAGGCGGGTGGCCTGGGGTGCACCCGTCCGACAAACGTGACGGGGGGCTTCATGCTAGGCGTTATCTGCTTGCGTTCCCGCACGGCGCTGGCCCTTCTGCTGCTTCTCGTGGCCGCGCCGACGGCCCCTCGCGCCCGTGCCCAGTTCTCAGCGCGCGAGGGTTTCACGGCGGACGGAACGGCTCACTGGAGCTTTGAGATTGCTCCCTATCTGTATCTGCCGAACGTGGACGGCACCATTGGATTGGGACATCCGGCCGACACGGACATCAGCATCAGTCGCAGCCGCCCGACGATCTCGCAACTGGTTACGAGCCTGACCGGCGCGTTCGTCGGCTACTCGGTCATTCGTTACGGCAACTGGTCGGCTGAGCTCAATATCCTCTATGTCGGCGTGGACGCAAAAAAGTCATTTCCCCCCGTTCTGCCAGGAGGGTCGGGATTGACCCTCAAGTCGAACGCTTCGGTGGTTTATGCCTCTTCCGGGTTCGGTTATCGCGTCTTGCCGCTCGATGCATCCGGCAAGGTCGCACTCGATCTGCGGGCCGGTGTCATCTACAACTACCTCGACGCAAATGCGCATTTCGAGCAGAGCCGGCTTGGCGGCGTCGGCGCGTCGTATAGCTTCGTCCAGCCGTGGGTCGGCACGCGCCTGGCCTACTATCCGTCTCCGAACTGGCGACTGGCCGGCGACGTCGCGCTGACCGGCATGGGCGTCGATGGCGGCGCTGTCGGATGGAACGGCCGTCTCGCGGTGTCCTACCTCGTCGCGTCATGGTTTGACGTCACTCTGGGCTATGCAGCGGTCCAGACGGTTCGCAACCGGTCGCTGGGGAGGGACGGAACAAACCGCTGATCAACCTGCTCGCCTACGGCCCGGTCGCTGCGGTCGGGTTCCGCTTCTGAAGAGCTTCCGATGTAGATGCGCGAGGTGAGTTGATGCGAGCCGCCATCAGCAGCCCATCTCGCGCCTGGCTGATCGTCGCACTGCTATCCGCGTTCATGGCCATCAATTTTGGCGACAAGATCGTGCTCGGTCTCTGGCCGGGCCGATCATGCGGGATCTGCATCTGACTCACGTCCAGTTCGGCGTGATCGGCTCAAGCTTCTTCGCGTTCTTCTCGCTGAGCGCGGCCGTGCTCGGAATCGTGGGAAACCGCGTGCCCACGCGATGGATGCTCGCGGGAATGATGCTGCTGTGGTCGCTGGCCCAGGCCGTGCCGATGGCGCTTGCTTCCTGGTCCGCCCTGATCGCAAGCCGCGTCGTCCTAGGACTGGGAGAGGGAGCAGCCTATCCGATCGCGCTGCATTGCGCGTACAAGTGGTTTCCGAATGACCGCCGGGCGATACCAACCAGCGTCGTCGCGATGGGCGGAACCCTCGGCGTCGGCGTCGCCGCTCCGGCACTTTCCTACGTCATCGCTGGCTGGTCGTGGCAGGCGGCATTTGCTGCGCTCTCGCTTATCGGACTAGTCTGGTCCGGTATCTGGCTGACAGTCGGCCGCGAGGGAACGCTCGACGCTAAGCTGTTGCCGGGTGACGCACAGGCGGGGAGAGTCATCGCCTATCGAAAACTCCTAGGCTGCCCGACCATCGTTGGTGTGCAGATCGTAGGCTTCTGCGCGTACTGGCTGCTGACATTGGCCGTCGTTTGGCTGCCAGCCTATATCGGCGCTCGATTGGCTACGGCCAGGTCGCAATCGGCTGGGTCATGACACTGCCGATCCTATGTGAGATCGCGTGCGTTCCGGCGATCTGCTGGTTTTCTCAAAGGCTGAGCCGACAGGGGATCTCAAGCCGGGTGGCGCGCGCACGTGTGGCCGCTGGTTGCGTCGGCGCCGCGGGCTTGTCGACCGTTCTGTTCGTCATCTTGCCGGGAACAATTTGCCCCTGGTCTGCATGGCCCTGGCGTTCTTGATCGGCGACGTCATCTTTATCCTGGGTCACGTCATGGTCGCCGAGATCACGCCCGCCCGGCAACGCGCCGCCATGCTCGGCGTGACCAACGGTCTGATCACCCTCGCCGGTCCATTGGCGCCTGTGGTCATGGGCGTCCTAGTGGACGTTGGCGCGAACCCTCTGAAAGGATTTGAAACGGGCTTCATTGCGGCTGGCTGTCTCGTCGTGGCTGGGTGCTTGGCTGGGCTGTTGCTGCTGAATCCGGAGGCGGATCGCGGTGCCCTCATCGTTGGACAGGTTGCCCAGACAACGGCTTCCGGCTGATCGATCGCGACGTCGCCGAAGACCTGACGCGGCGCAGGAGCGCCTGTGTGCCCACTCTATGGGGACAGCGCGCCAGCGACGGCGCGCGCGGCTCTACGGTCGATGCCGCCGAATTTGCATAGCGCAACAGGCGCTCGGCAACGAGGTTGACGCCAGTGCGGCGGAGCACGCCGATCATCGAGAGAACCGCGGTCAAACAGGGATCACCGGTTGCAGGGACAAAGGATGAGCAGAGCGTTTGATCTCTGATCCCTCCGTAACGGAACGATTTCCTTCTGAAGCTGCCGAAGCTGCATAGCGCAACGAGCACTCCGCGAAGAGACTGATACCGAGGCACGACCAACAGAGCCGTGTTGCCGGATCCTGTATAGGTCCCGACTCCATGTCGATCATCGGCAGTGACGCTGATGCGTCTGCATAACTTGGATGGAGAATGACATGACCTACCGCAAAGCATTGCTCGCCGCGACCCTCCTGGCCGCCCCCGTAGCAGCCAAGGCCGAAGCCGTGAACGGCCTGTATATCGGCGCTGGCGTCGGTGCCAACTTCCAGACGAGCTCCACCGGGCAGGGGATCAGCTTCCCGCAGGCCACTAACCCTGCGCTCCAGCAAGTTCTCAGCACGTATCGCTTCCAAAGCAACTTGAACACGGACACGGGCTGGGTTGGGCTCGCCAGCGTCGGCTGGGGCTTCGGCAACGGGCTGCGCGCCGAGGTCGAGGGTGACTACTACCAGAATCGGCTAAGCAACCTCGGCGGCAGCCAGGTCCGCCTCGCTGGCAACACCGGGTCGTTCTCCACCAGCGGTAACGCTTCCACACTTCACGGCGACATTGCCAAGTATGGCGCCTTCGTCAACGCCCTCTACGACTTCGACCCGAATGTCCTCGGCCTGAGCTTCATCCCGTTCCCGATCACGCCGTATCTGGGCGTCGGCATCGGCTGGCAGAACGCGCAACTGCAGAACGCCAGCCTGACGACGTACGGCCTCCGTGGGCAGCAGTTCCTGTTCCGCAGCACGAACAGCCAGGGTTCCTTCGCGTATCAGGCGATCGTCGGTGTTGCGTTCCCGCTCGGCATGGTGGTGCCGGGCCTGTCGCTGACGACCGAGTATCGGTTCATGGGCCTTGCCAACAAAGGGTCGTTCCAGGCCCAGTTCTTCGCGCCCAACGTCGCGACCCGCGCTGAACTCAGGTTCGGCAACAACTACAACAACTCGATCCTGCTCGGCGTGCGCTACAATTTCGTGACGCCGCCGCCGCCGCCGCCGGTGCAGCCCGCCCCCGCGCCGGTGGCGCAGCCGACGCGCACCTACCTCGTGTTCTTCGACTGGGACCGCTACGACCTGACCGAGCGCGCACGCCAGATCATCAGCGAGGCGGCGCAAGCGTCGCAGCGGGTGCAGGTGACGCGCATCGAGGTGAACGGCTACACCGACCTCTCGGGCACGGCGAAGTATAACCAGGGCCTGTCGGTGCGGCGCGCGAACGCGGTCGCGGCCGAGTTGGTGCGCGACGGCGTGCCGCAGAACGAGATCGTGGCGCGCGGCTTCGGCGAGAGCAATCCCTTGGTGCCGACCGCCCAGGGCGTGCGCGAGCCGCAGAACCGCCGCGTCGAGATCATCCTGCGCTAATCATGGTCGGCGCGTAAGTCGCCGGTGCATCTTCGCAGCGCGTTGCTTCACGCTCGCCCAGGAAGCACCACCGTCACCGAAGCCGCCACTCACTAGGGGCTTTGCGAGCTTGGCCGCTTCGGGGTTGCCTATCGGGCCTTGCTCGGTGAATCGCCGTTGACCACCTTGCGTTTTGCCGGTCAGCATGCGGCTCATTGGTAGGATGCGATGGACCGGGAAGCACGCCGCGGATCATTCTCTGCGTGATTGATCGTGCCGGACAGATCTCGCAACATGGTTGACGGCGCCTCGCCGAATGCAGTTCGGAACAGGACCGCGAACCGGCCCAGCTCCGGAAAGCCGCACTGCATTGCAACATCGCGCACCGTCGTCGCATCGGGACCGGATCGGAGCAGCGCGCGCCGTGCCATGTTCAGCCGCCAAAGGCGAGCATACCGGTCGGGCGCCATGCCCAGATGCTCCTGGCAGCACACGCGCAGGGTCCGGCTGGAGACGCCCAGCAAGGCCGCGACGCGTGAACTCCGCAGCGGCGGCCGGGCGCTGGCACGCACGACATGCTCGAACCGGTTGACGATGCGGCCATGGTCGTAACAGGACGGACGAAGCTTCTGAAGCGCCCCTTCTGTTATACAGAGAGCCAAGGTCTCCTTGAGGGCTTGCTCCAGTTCCGAGATTGGCCCCAGCTCGCTGACCAGCTCGGGCGTGACCTTGGCAGCGTGGACGGCCCGGCGGTGCAGGCGGAGCAGGCGGCGCATGGCGGCGTGAGGCGGAGCAAGCCGGGCTACGCACGACCCGATTCTCCGGCTCCCAAGCCACCCGTTCAGCTCTTTCCGCCCGATTAGGACGAGACCCCAGCTGAACTGCGGCGGCGTACACAGATGGAAGCGCTGGCCGGGGCCGAGGATGGCGACATCGCCTATGCGCAGGTCCAGACCCGCGGCCCGCGCGGGAAGGTTCTCGGTGGTGGCGAAGGCCAGTCCGGCCGTATGATTTCGGAGCGAAATATGCGCGATCGCTGGCACCTTCTCAGAACAGCCGAAAAGCGTGAGCTGGGGCAGGGTGATGCGCGTGACATGCGCCTCGAAGCGGCCGGTACCCGTCAGTAGCAGGCTGAGCCGTGCACCAACCAAGGCTGCCTCAAACTGCTCGACGTCGTTGAAGGCGGACGAGTTACTCTCGGGCAACTGAGTCCTCTCCTGACCTGGCTGGGCTGTAGTCTGCCCGCCCGGGGGGCTGAGGGGGAACGCGGCCAACCAGTCTCTAGTGTACCGGGCCGCCCCGCGGCCGCTATGCAAACGTGGCGAGTTGTCAGCGAGTCCGGACAGGACGCGATAGGCACCTAGGCCGTTAAGGATGGCGCTTCTGCTCCTCGATATCCGGCGTGATACGACGGCCGGCGAGGCTGCCCGACTTGCCCAGGCTCGATGATTGCATGAAAGGGCGCAGGCCGGTCTGATGTTCCCGCGCCTTTGCTGTCACGTCGGTCTGCCCCTGAATTGCTCCGGGCCGACGCCTGCCTCACGCATTCCGCACGCCATCGGGCGGCTTCCGACGTGGCGCTCGTGCGGCCAACTTTGCCGAAATTGCATAGTCCCTCACCGACCTTCGGGCCACCATGCCTGCCCAGGCACAGCAGCCATGTTGCGAGCACAGCAAGCAAGTTGGGACAGTTATGATGTCCACAACAGCAGAACCAGCCGCACCAGCCCGGGCCCGCGTGACACGGCGCGGGCGATTCTCCCTGATCTGGCTCATTCCTATCGTGACACTCCTGGTCGGCAGCTGGCTGGCATGGGACACGATCTCGAAGCGCGGGCCGGTCATTACAATCAACTTCGATAGGGGCGAGGGACTTCAGGCGGGTCAGTCACATATCAAGCACAAGGACGTGGATTTGGGGCTGATCACCAGCGTCGTGCTCAGTCCGGACGGCTCGCACGTGGTGGTGACAGCCGAAATGAGCCGCGCGGCGCGGCCGTTCCTGACCGATCAGACACGATTCTGGGTGGTGACGCCGCGCCTGTTCGCCGGAAGCATATCGGGCCTGGATACCCTCATCTCGGGCGCCTACGTGGAGCTGCTGCCCTCCGACGCCGGCGGGCACAGCGCGACCCATTTCACGGGACTCGAGACTCCGCCCGTCCTCACCGCCAATGTGCCGGGGCGGACATTCCTGCTGCACGGCAACCAGGTCGGCTCGGTCAGCGTGGGCTCGCCGGTATTCTTCCGGGGCCTGAATGTCGGCGAAGTGCTCGGCTGGGACGTCGGCGACATGGTCCGGAACGTGACGGTTCACGCCTTCATCCGCGCCCCGTTCGATGATTATGTCCACGAGGGTTCGCGGTTCTGGAACGCCTCCGGCCTGGCCGTGAAGCTGGGCCCGCAGGGCGTGCAGGTCGAGATGCAGTCCGCCAAGGCGCTGCTGCTGGGCGGCGTGGCGTTCGATACGCCGGAGGAAGCGCTGCAGACGCCGGTCAGCGCAGATGGCCGCGAGTTTCCGCTCTACAACAGCGAGGACGCCGCCAGCAATGCGTCGTTCCACCGCCGGGTGGCGCTGATCTCGTATTTCCCTGGGTCCGTGGCCGGGCTCGCCCCCGGATCGCCGGTGACGTTCCACGGGCTGCGCCTCGGCGAGGTCACGGGAATATCCATGGAATACGACCCGGTGGCCGACACGATCCAGACGCCGGTGCGCTTCGCGATCGAGCCCGAACGCATCGCGGATGTCGCGAAGGCTGCGAAGCGCGGCCCGTTGGGGAACGCAAAGTTCCTGGTAGCGCACGGCCTGCGCGCGCAGATCAAGACCTCGAACCTGCTCACGGGCCAGATGGAGGTTGCGCTCGATTTCGTTCCAGACGCGCCCGCAGCGACAGTGACGACGGAGGGCGATGCCATCGTCTTCCCCGCTGTTGCCGGCCAGTTCGCGGATATCGGGCGCTCGGTGACCGAGCTGCTCGCCCACGTGAACAACATGCCGTTCAAGCAGATCGGCGACAATTTGAATGCGCTTTTGGTCGGTGCCGATGCGCTGACGGGCAGCCCCGAGTTGAAGCAGACCCTGCAGTCGATGGCCGTGACGATGACGGATACGCAGACGCTGCTGCGGCGACTGAACGAAGGCGCCGCGCCCGCGCTCAAGCGCCTGCCGGAGATGGCCAGCAGCCTGCAGGCGATGCTTGCGAACACCAATCGGTTAGTGACCTCGACCGACAGCGGATACGGGGCCAATTCGGGCTTCCACCGCGACGTCGACCGACTGCTGAACCAGCTCGACGACATGGTGCAGTCGCTGCGCGTGCTCGCCGACCTGCTCAACCGGCACCCGGAGGCGCTGATCCGTGGCCGTACCAACACAGGCATGCAGTGACCAGCAGGCGAAGCCGCAGGGTGCTCCTGCTCTCGCTCGCCGGCGCCGCGGCGGTCGCCGCCTGCACGTCGCCCAACCCGACGCTGTACACGCTGGGACCGGTCCCCGGCACGGCCCAGCCCGGAGGCCCGCGCGTCGTCACCCTGCACCAGGTCGCGGTGGCCCGGTATCTCGAACGGCCAGAGATCGTGCGCTCGTCGGAGAATTACCGGCTGGGCGTCGCGGCGAACGACACCTGGGGAGAGCCGGTCGCCCAGATGATCGAGCGGGTGCTGACCGAGAATCTCTCGCAGCGCCTGCCCGGCACGACCATCATCGATGCGGGCGGCGCTATCAGCGGGAAGGAGGACGCGTCCGTGGAAGTGAACATCCAGCGGATGGACCGCGACGCGGCCGGCGCCCTGGCGTTCGCGGCGCAGGCCGCCGTGGAGTTCACGGGATCGCGGTCGGGCGAAGCGACGCGGACGGTGCACGCCTCGGTGCCGATTGCCTCGTCCGCCACGGGCGACGAAGTCCGCGCCATGAGCGTCGCCCTGGGCCGGCTGGCCGATGAGATCGCGGAGATGCTTCGCCGGTCCCCCGTCAGCCGGTCATCGGCCGCTGGGCGCCGGGGCTGAGGCCGACAATGTCCAGCACCGCGGCGATCCCGGCCAAAGATACTTGGCCGAGCCAGCGGCCGAGGCGATCACGGCACCGCAGTTGCGGGCTTGCCGGGACTGCGGGCAGTTCCAGGTGCTGCCCGCGCTGGCGCTAGGCAGCGTGGCCCGGTGCAGCCGCTGCGATGCAGTGCTGCGGCGGCCCCGGCGCGATCCGCTGGAGCGCGGGCTGGCGCTGAACCTGGCTGCGCTGGCGCTGCTGGCGATTGCCTGCACGGCGACGCTGCTGACCGTCAGCACCTTCGGGATGTACCGCGCGGCGACGGTCTTCTCGGGCCCGGCGGGATTCGAGCAGCACCGCGTCTGGGAGCTGGCTGTGGCGGTGGCGTTCATGACCATTGCCGCGCCGCTGCTTCGGCTGGGTTTAGTGATCTACGTGCTGGCCGGGCTGCGCAGCGCCCGCCCGCCGAAGCACCTGCGCATTGCGTTCCGGTGGGCGGAGTGGCTCCGGCCGTGGTCAATGGTCGAGGTGTACCTGCTCGGCGTGTTCGTCGCCTACACCGAGTTGCCGGGACTGATCCATATCGAGATCGGCGCCGGGCTGTATGCCCTGGTCGCCCTGATGATGACCATGGTCGCGGCCGATGCTGTCCTGGACCGCCAAGCCGTGTGGGAAGAGATGGAGCGGCGGGGGCTTCCCGACCTCCCCGTGGACCACGCGGCGACGGCAGCGACCGGGTGGGTGGCGGGCGCGGTGGGCTGCGACACCTGCGGGCTGGTAAGCCTGCCGCCGGCCGCGTCCCGGGACAATTGCCCGCGCTGCGGATCGCGGCTCGAGGCACGCAAGCCGGACAGCATCGCCCGCACCTGGGCGCTGGTGATCACGTCGGCCATCCTGTACGTGCCGGCCAACATCCTGCCGGTGCTGGCCTTCATCGAGCTGGGATCGGGCTCGCCGCACACCATCATCGGGGGTGCCCGCGAGCTGCTGAATGCCGGGATGTGGCCGCTTGCCCTGCTCGTATTCCTCGCCAGCATCGGCGTCCCCTGCCTGAAGCTGGTCAGCCTGGTGCTGCTCATGCTGACGACGCAGCGCGGGATCGTCGTGGCAGTTGCGCCAGCGGACGGTTCTCTACCGGCTGGTGAACACGATCGGGCGCTGGTCGATGATCGACATCTTCATGGCGTCGGTGCTGATCGCCCTGGTGCAGTTCGGCGCGGTGGTGACGATCAGCCCGGGACTCGGGGGCGTGGCCTTCGCGGGTGTGGTGATCTTGACCATGCTCGCCGCCGAATCCTTCGACCCCAGGCTGATGTGGGATGCCGCGCTTGCGGGCCAGCGTCTGCCGGCCGTGCCGGCGGCCCGACGCGGCGGGCTTCTCGGTGCCCGCGAATGACGCGGCCGGAGCTGGTGTCGTGCTGCCCAGAGAGAATGCCGCCTCGGAGGCAGACAGGAGCGTGAGCCATTCTGGGAGGAGCGCTTTCATGAACACTTTCATGAACCATAGTACGAGAGTTCCGGCGCCGCACTGTCGCGGCGGTTGCTGTCGCGATGCTCGCGGGCTGCTCCAGTTCGGTGAAGGTTGGTCCGGCTGCCGTTGCCGGGCTCACGCCGGACGGCACCGTCGACATGCACGAGGTCCAGGTCGCGTATCATGGCCAGCGGCGGCGGCGGCAGCGGCACGCTGTTCTACCGTGGCCAGGAATACCCTTTCACGGTCGGCGGCGTCGGGATCGGCGGCATCGGTGCATCGGTGTTGCAGGCCAGCGGCGAAGTCTACAAGCTCGCGGACATCTCGGAATTTCCGGGCACCTACGCCCAGGGCCGCTACGGCTTCGTGCTCGGCAACATGAGCGGCGGGGATCTTTGGCTGCAGAACGAGGCGGGCGTCATCATGCACCTGAAGGCCAAGCGCGAGGGCTTGATGCTGAGCCTCGGGGGCGATGCGGTCGAGATCTCAATGAAGTGAGGAGCGTTCCGCCAATAGGGGCGGAAGCAATAGAGGAGGTCGAGAGATGAACATCAATCTATCCAAGTCCTGCTCGCTCGCAGGCGTGCTGCTGGCCACCATGGCAGTGGCAGGGTGCGTCTCCCAGAGCGCCTATGACGCGCTGAAGACGCAAAATGACCAACTACAGCAGCAGGTAACGGAACAGTCGGCCGAGCTTGCCGCCGCCAAGGCCCAGGTCGCGCGGCTGCAAGGGGCGATCAAATACACCGTGAACAGCGATCTGCTCTTCCGGTCGGGGAGCTGGGAGATGAGCGACCGCGGCAAGCAGATCATCGCCAATTTCGCCCACAAATTGGCGCCGACACAGCAGAACAAGCTCGTGGTGAACGGCTACACCGACAACGCACCCATCGGCCCGGCGCTCCAGCAGCAAGGCGTCACGTCGAACGAGATCTTGTCGCAGAAGCGCGCGGACAGCGTGATGCAGTTCCTGATCTCGCAGGGGCTGAATTCGGACCTCGTGACCGCCAAAGGCTACGGCGAGGCCGACCCGGTAGCGTCGAATGACACGGCAAAGGGCCGGGCCCAGAACCGCCGCGTGGAACTGACGCTGGCCCCCAGTTCAGAAGGCTGAACCGGGGCAGCAGCACACGGGGCCAGTGTCGGTCCAAGCGGTGCGATTCGCGGATTGGCGTGCTCAATTGTCCGACGCAACGGCGGGCAACACAGCCGCTGGTACGGTGCTCGGCGCGATCGCTGGCAACGCTGCCCTTGCTACCGCTGGAGCTGCAGCGGCTTCGTCGGCGGCCGGACCACGGATCAGGTCAAGAAGTCCGAGGAGGCCGCCAACGCGCGAGGACGTTAGGCAGGTCGCCGAGCCTAACAGCTTGGCAGAACCGTGCGTGCCCGCCGTGCTCTCGGGCGCGACGAGCAGCGTACGGGTCAGGACGCCGATGCCGTGGAGCGTCGCGTCCCCGAACAACTTGGCCGCGACGTTGGGCTGCATCATCAGATGCGCCGAGCACCGCCGTCCTGGCGGGAAGCGCGTCCCAGCTCCGCCCACTTCCGACGTATCTGCTCGACGTGGCCTGCTCGGCGCTGAGCAAGTGCCTGAAGACCCTTGGTGCCCCGTACGGGATTCGAACCCGTGTTACAGCCTTGAAAGGGCCGTGTCCTAGGCCTCTAGACGAACGGGACCGAGCCGCGCGAGGGTTAGCGTCGCTGGGCCGCAAGGGTCAAGCGTCACTCAGCGGAAGGAGAGGAAATACGATGAGCGCGGGCTACGAGGCAGCGTACGCGGCTTGGCGGCGCGATCCCGAGGGCTGGTGGGCACAGGCCGCAGAGGCGCTGCAGTGGGACCGGCGCTGGGACCGCACGTTCGACCCCGCCCTCGGCGCGTTCGGCCAGTGGTTCGCGGGCGGACGGCTCAACGTGTGCGCCAATGCGCTCGACCGGCACGTGGACGCCGGGCGCGGCGGCCAGGCGGCGCTGATCTGGGACAGCCCAGCGGCTGGACAGCGGGCGCGGCTCACCTATGCCGAGCTGCGCGACCAGGTGGCGCGGCTCGCAGGCGCCCTAGCCGCCCTGGGCGTGGGCCAGGGCGACCGCGTCGTGATCTACATGCCCATGGTGCCCGAGGCGGTGATGGCGATGCTCGCCTGCGCGCGGCTCGGGGCCATTCACTCCGTCGTGTTCGGGGGCTTCGCCGCCGCCGAGCTCGCCAAGCGCATCGAGGATGCGCGGCCCCGCGCCGTGGTCAGCGCATCGTGCGGCATCGAGCCGGGACGGCTCGTCGCCTACAAGCCGCTTCTCGACGAGGCCATTGCGCTCAGCGCGCACAAGCCGGAGCGGTGCCTGATCCTGCAGCGGCCGATGCTGCGGGCCGACCTCGTGCCGGGGCGGGATGCGGATCTCGCGGAGGCGGTGGAAGCCGCCGCGCCGCACGACCCGGTTTCGGTCCTCGCCACCGATCCGCTCTACATCCTCTACACCTCCGGGACGACCGGCAAGCCCAAGGGCATCGTCCGCGACGCGGGCGGCTACGCGGCGGCGCTGCTCAAGAGCATGGGCATGATCTATGGCGTCGGCGCCGGCGACACCTACTGGTGCGCGAGCGACGTGGGCTGGGTGGTTGGCCACAGCTACATCGTCTATGGCCCGCTGCTCGCCGGCTGCACCACCGTGCTCTACGAAGGCAAGCCCGTAGGCACGCCGGACGCCGGGGCGTTCTGGCGCGTCTGCGCCGAGCACGGCGTCAAGACCTTCTTCACGGCGCCGACCGCGATCCGCGCCATCAAGCAGCAGGACCCGGAGGCGCGGCTCATGGCCGCCTACGACCTGTCGCAGCTCCAGGCGCTGTTCCTGGCGGGCGAGCGCTGCGATCCGCCAACGGCGGTCTGGGCGGCGGAGCACCTTGGCAAGCCGGTGGTGGATCACTGGTGGCAAACGGAGACCGGCTGGCCTGTCACGGCAGGCTTCCGCGGCCTCGGCCTCTTTCCCTTCAAGCCTGGCTCCGGCGGCCGGCCGTCACCTGGCTACGATCTTCAGGCGCTCGACGATTCCGGCCGGCCGGTGCCGCGCGGGAGCCAGGGCAACCTCGTGCTACGTCTGCCGTTGCCGCCGGGCTTCGCGCCGACGCTTTGGGGTGGCAACGAGGCTTTCCGCAGCGCTTACCTCGCCGACTTCCCAGGGTGGTATCGCACCGGGGACGCCGGCGAAATCGACGCCGACGGCGACGTCTGGATCATGGGCCGCACGGATGACGTCATAAATGTTGCCGGCCACAGGCTCAGCACGGGGCAGATCGAGGAAATCCTGGCGAGCCATCCCGACGTGGCGGAGTGCGCCGTGGTGGGCGCGGCCGACCCGCTCAAGGGCCAGGCGCCGCTCGGCCTGGTCGTGCTGAAGGCCGGCGTCGCACGCGACGAGCCGCAACGTGCCCAAGAACTCGTGCAAGAGCTGGTCCAGCTTGTGCGCGAGCGGATCGGCCCTGTCGCGGCGTTCAAGCGGGCGCAGGTGGTGCCGCGCCTGCCCAAGACGCGCTCGGGCAAGATCCTGCGCGCCTCCATCCGCCGCCTCGCCGATGGGCAGGACCCGGCGCCGCCTCCCACAATCGATGACCCGGCGGCGCTGGACGAGGTGCGCGACGCTCTCGCGCGCCTTGATCCGCCCGGCAGGAAAGCTAGTGTGCCCTGACGAGTATGCCCTGACCTTGGCCGAGGATTCCCGATGCGCTGCTCGCGGTCACTCTCCCCTTTGGCGCTCGCCGCCATGCTGCTCGCCGCGGCGCTCCCTGCCTCGCCCGCCGGGGCACAGCGCGGCCAGCCGCCGCACGCGTGGCTTTTCGGAGCCTGGACCGGCGGGCTGTTCCCGGTTGCGCCGCAGCTCTCGACCGAGGCCTGCCGGTCCCAGCCCTCGGTGGTCTTCGGCCAGGACGTGGTCGCGCGCTCGTCGCTGATCCAGCCGGGGATGGTGCGGCGTGTGATCGAGACCGCAAGCACGGCGCGGGGCCGCGTCGAGTTCCGCTTCGTGCCGGCGGGCGACAACACGTCGAGCAATGTGCTCGGCCAGCCGGACGCGGCCGTCTCGGGCTTCGGCTGCGAGTCGCCCGACGTGCTGCACGTCCAGCGCATGGGGCCGAACGAGATCACCTTTCCTGGCTGCAAGGACTTCCCGAACCCTCTGGTGCGCTGCCCGTCCTCGTAACTGCGGCAGCGAACGCCTACGGGGAGCGCTTCCGCTGCAGCCGCGCGATCTCGTCCAGGATCGCGTCCCGGTGGTCCTTCCAGGTTATGAGGGTTTGCTGGAAGGTCAGGAGCAGTTTCTCAGCGCTGCCGGTCTCATACTTGTCCCGGCGAAGCCGCTTGATGAGAAGCACCTGGGCAGCGACTTGCTCCTCGCCCCTTGCGATGCCACGCTCGGCTTGGGCGAGATGTTTTTGTTCGCTTGCCAGGTCCACGACGCCCTGCTCCCCACTAACGGCCGCGCGCCGCCGCGCGGTCTTCACAGACCCCCAGCGGAGCCTAGAGTTTCCGTCGGGTCCGCCTGGCACGTTGGTCGCGACGCGAGCCGCGGAATCGCAGGAGCAGTCGGGAACGATTCGTGCAGTTGGCCCTTTTAGCCTCTAACGGCCGGCGCAGGAAGACAAATTCATGGGCCACTTGAATAACCGCGACATCATCGTCATCGGCGGCTCCGCCGGGGCGACCGCTCCGCTCAAAACGATCCTCGCTGCCCTGCCGGCTGACCTGCCGGCTTCCGTGTTCATCGTCCTGCACATCCCGGCGCGCAGCATTGGCATTCTCGCCACTGTCGCTTCCGCGGCTGGGCGCCTCCCCGTGCAGCAGGCCGTCAACGGCATGACGATCCTGCCCGGCAACGTCTATATCGCCGCGCCCGATCATCATCTGATCGTCGTCAACGGCCATCTGAAGCTTGGCCAAGGGCCGCGCGAGAACATGGCGCGCCCGGCCATAGATGCTTTGTTCCGATCCGCTGCGGTGGCCTACGGGCCGAGGGTCATCGGCGTCGTACTCTCCGGCTTCATGAACGACGGCGCGTCGGGGCTGGACGCGATCAAGCGCTGCGGCGGGTTCGCCCTGGTACAGGACCCGGCCGACGCCATCGCTGACGAGATGCCGCGCAGCGCCCTGCGAGCGGCCACGGTTGACCTTTCCGTGCCCTCCGCCCGGATCGGCGACGTGCTGTCCGATCTGGTGCGCGAGCCGGCCGGGCTGGGCGTGCCGATTCCGCCCGAGATCCGCATCGAGGTTGATATCGCCGCGGGCGAGCGAGTGGACAGCGAGGTGATGCAGCGCATCGCCGACCCCGCTCCCCTGACCTGCCCCTCCTGCGGCGGAGTCCTGTCTGCCCTTCGAGGCGGCAGGCCGCTGCGGTTCCGCTGCCAGGTCGGGCACGGCTTCACGGCCGACATCATCGCGAAGGAGCAGGAGAACGCGATCGATGAGGCGCTGCGGGTGGCCTTGCGGATCATCGAGGAGCGGGCGGAGCTGGTCGCGCGCATGGCCGCGGACGGGCGAATTGCCGGCCGGCGCGCGGTCGCCGAGCTGTATGAGGAACGAGCGGTCGAATATCGGAGATATGCGGACACGATCCGCCGGGCGGTGCTCATGTCCTTGGCACCGGCCACGATGTCCGGTAACGACAAAAAGCTCGAGGATAAGGAGTGAAATGTTCGCATCCACGCAGCGGCGCGGCATTCCTTCAGATGCTGGAGTCCCCATGTGTAGCCGAGAGGGGCCCTATTTCGAGCGGGATTGCTTTCAGTGCCAGCCAAGAAGAGACGCACGAGGATGAAGGCGGCACCCCCGGGGGGTAACGCGCCCGGGAACGGCTCGACCGGCGTCATCCTCGCTATCGGCGCATCGGCCGCAGAGACGGGATCGCTCGCGCGCGTGCTGACTGAGCTGCCGCCCGACGCTGGGCTAGCGGTCGTTCTCGCCCTTCAGCATCGGGAGGCCCTCGACGAGGCTGGGTTCCGGCAAGCCCTCGGGGAGCTGGCGGGCGCGCTCGAGGCCGCCGCGGACGGCGTGCGGGTCGAGGCGGGGCGGATCTACCTGCCCGCCCCCGGCGTGATCCTGACCTTGGACGAGGGCCGCCTCCGGACGCGGCCCGCCGAGCAGGCGCCGGGCGGACGCGGCACCATCGACAGCTTCTTCGTTTCCGTCGCCCAAGACCAGGACGGCAAGACGATCGGCCTCGTCCTGGCGGGCACGAACGGCGACGGCACGCTCGGCGTCACCGCCATCAAGGAGGCCGGTGGCCTCACGCTTGCCGAGGAGACTGCCGACTCCGAGGCCGGGCGCCTCGCTACGTCGAACAGCCCGGCGGCCTTGGCCGACCTCGTCATGCCAGCCGATGAGCTCGCCGGGCGGATCGCGCGCCAAGCGCGCCATCTCGCGCGCCGACAGGAGGTGGCGATGGCCGAGGCACGAGTTGCCGACCTGTCCGAGGCACTGGCGCAGATCGCCGCCATCCTGCGCGACCGCACCGGCCACGACTTCCACGGCTACAAGCGCAATACGTTCCTGCGCCGCGTCCAGCGCCGGATGGAGGTTGCACAGGCGGAAACCATCGACTCCTACATGGAGATCCTGCGCACGCGGCCCGACGAGGCGCAGCAGCTCTTCAACGATCTCCTGATCGGCGTCACCCAGTTCTTCCGCGACCATCGCGAGTTTGAGTTCCTGGAAACCCAGGTGATCCCCAAGCTGTTCGAGGGCAAGGGCGGCAGGGACCAAGTGCGGGTCTGGGTGCTCGGCTGCTCGACCGGCGAGGAGGCCTACTCGATCGCGATCCTCCTGCGCGAGTTCGCCGCCACGCTCGACGTGCCGCCGCACATGCAGATATTCGCCAGCGACATAGACGGAAGGGCGCTGGCCGTCGCCAGGGTGGGCCGCTACACGCAGGCCATCGCCAAGGACATGACGCCGGAGCGGCTCGGGCGCTGGTTCGTCAAGGAGGGCAACACCTACTGCATCGTAAGAGAGCTGCGGGAGATGTGCATCTTCTCGCAGCATAGCGTCATCAGGGACACCCCGTTCTCACGCCTGGACCTGGTGTCCTGCCGCAATCTGCTGATTTACCTCGACACCGACCTGCAGAGCCGGGTCATCCCAGTCTTCCACTTCGCGTTGCGGCCGAGCGGGTTCCTGTTCCTCGGCAACTCCGAGAGCGTCGCGCATTTCGATACCCTCTTCGCGCCCGTGAACCGCAGCTTCCGCATCTTCCAGAAGGTCGAGACCGAGAAGCGCCAGCTCCCCAACATCCCGTTCGCGATGGTGAACGGCCGCATCGCGGACGTTCCCATGACGCCGCGCCCCCGCTCGGTCGAGCACGAGCTCGTCCGCAGCGCGGAGCGCCTCGCCGATCGCTACGCCCCGGCCTATGCCATCGTGAACGAGGAGTTCGACGTGCTGCACTTCTCCGCGAGGGTCGGCCGCTATATCAGGCCGGCCGGCGGCGCCGCCAGCCTGAACCTGCTCAGCCTGGTCCATAGCGACTTGCGCCTAGATTTGCGGGGAGCGCTGGCCAAGGCGGCGGAGGAGAAGCGCGCTGCCCGGGCGGACGCCGTGCAGCTGGGCGAGAACGGGCAGCGCGTTCTCGTTGACATGATCGTCGAGCTGGTCCCGAACGGCCTCGACGCGCCACAGTACTTTGTCGTCCTGTTCAAGGACGGTATGACAGTGGCCGAGTTGGGCGATCGGGCCTCGCCCGGCACGCCCGCGATCTTCGATGAGAGGGTGCGGCGCCTCGATGCGGAGCTGCGCGTCAGCCGCGAGCGATTGCAGGCCACAATCGAGGAGCTGGAGAGCACGAACGAGGAGCTGAAAGCTTCGAACGAGGAGTATCAGTCGCTCAACGAGGAACTTCAGAGCGCCAACGAGGAGCTGGCGACCTCGAAGGAGGAGCTGCAGTCCGTCAACGAGGAGCTGACGACCGTCAACAACGAACTTGCGCACCGCGTCGAGGAGATCGGCCGCGCTAACAGCGACCTGAAGAACCTGCTGGAGAGCACCCAGATCGCGACGATCTTCCTCGACAACGAGCTGCGGGTCATGAACTTCACCCCGGCGATCACTCAGCTCTTCCACCTCATCGAGACCGATTTCGGCCGACCGATCGCGCACATCAAGTCCCGCATCGTCTATAACGAGCTGCAAGAGGACGTGCGCCGGGTGGTGCGCACGCTCGGCACCGTCGAGCGCGCTCTCGATGACCCGGCGAAGCAGACGCGCTACATGGTCCGCGTCCTGCCCTACCGTAGCGTGGACAACTTCATCGCGGGCGCCGTGGTCACGTTCGCGGACGTGACGGCGCTCACCCATGCCCAGCAGGCGCTGCGCGAGAGCGAGGCGCGGCTGCGCGAGGCCAACGAGCGGCTCGAAGCGAACGTCGCCGAGCGCACGGCGGAGCTGATGGCCGCTGAGGAGCAGCTTCGCCAAAGCCAGAAGATGGAGGCGGTGGGCCAGCTCACGGGCGGGATTGCGCACGACTTCAACAACATGCTGCAAGGCATCGGCGGCAGCCTGGAGCTGCTGCAGCGGCGATTCGAGCAGGGGCGCGCGGAGGAGGCGGGAACTTACGTCGAGAGTGCGCGCCGGATGGTCTCGCGCGCGGCGGCGCTCACGCATCGGCTGCTCGCCTTCGCCCGGCGTCAGACGCTGCAGCCCAAGCTCCTGCAGCCCGACGCGCTGATCGAGGGCATGGCGGAGCTCATCCGGCGCACCGTGGGACCGGGCGTCCAGGTCGAGCTGCGCACGGGCAAGGGCATCTGGCCGGTACTGTGCGACCCGAACGGGTTGGAAAGCATCTTGCTGAACCTGGCCATCAACGCCCGCGACGCGATGCCTGACGGCGGCACGCTCATGGTCAGCACCGGGAACGTACGTCTGGGGCCGTCGGACGTGACGGGGCATGACGGCGCCAAGCCGGGCGAGTACGTGGAGATCGCGGTGGCCGATCCCGGCGTCGGCATGGATGAGACCACCCAGGCGCGGGCCTTCGAGCCGTTCTTCACCACCAAGCCGCTGGGGGAAGGAACGGGGCTGGGGCTGTCGCAGCTCTACGGGTTCGTGCACCAGTCCGACGGCATCGTGCGGCTCGAGAGCAGGCTGGGCCAGGGCACGACCGTGCGCCTCTACCTGCCCCGGCGCGAGCTCGCCGCTGAGGGCGATGCGCGGCCGGGCGTTCTAAGCAGGCCGGCGGACGCGGAATTGGGCGAGGGAGTCAGGCCAGACGGAGCCGATACTCTGCCTAATGGCCGAGACAGGGCGGTGCTGCTCGTCGAGGATGAGGCCGCGGTACGCGAGGCAGTGGCCGACCGGCTACGGGATCTTGGTTACGACGTGCTGGAGGCTGCGGACGGGCCTGAGGCGCTGCGCCTGCTCCAGGGTGACCGGGGCGCGGACCTGCTGGTGACCGACGTGGGCCTGCCGAACGGATTGAACGGCCGGCAGATCGCCGATGTCGCGCGCGAGCGCCGTCCGGGCCTGCCGGTCCTGTTCATCACGGGCTACGCGGGCACGTCCCTCGAAGGCCAGCTCGCGCCGGGCATGGCGGTGATCGGCAAGCCATTCGAGCTGGACGCGCTTATCGCGCAGGTTCAGGCCATGCTTGGCGGGCACTCGCTAAGTGAGGGCTAAAATGGCGGCCGCGCGTCGCTGACAGGGCAAGCTCCCACGCGCGGCATCACCGATCAGCGTGGGTTGGCTGGGCAGGGCTGCTCAGTGCAAGATTGCAGGCGGCTTGAGAGCCGTGTTGAGACGGCAGCGGCGTCCGGCGACGATCGTGGCGCTTATCGGGAGCACGCCGGAATGCTGACCCTGTTCTCCTACCCGGGCTTGTATGGCGTCGCGGACAATAATCCATACGGCCTGAAGATCTTCGCTTTCATGAAATTGTGCGATCTCAGCTTCCGGCATGAACATATCCTCGACACGAAGGATGCACCGCGCGGTCAGTTGCCCTACATCACAGACGGCCAAGAGACGATTGGCGACAGCGATGCAATCATAGCTTATCTGCGCAGACGATACGCTCTTCCGATCGACGACGGCCTGACGGCAAGTCAAAGCGATACGGACCTCCTCATCAGGAGAACGCTCGATGACCTATACTGGGTCATGTCCTTCTCGCGCTGGAAGGATTCACGCTTTTGGCCGCTGTTCAGGGACGCGATGCTCAGAACCCATCCCAGCATCAGCGCAGAAGCCATGGAAGCGGCACGGGACTACAACTTCAAGCGCTACCACTATCAGGGTATCGGGCGCTACGAACCCGATGCTGCCTATGAGAGAGGTATTGCAGATTTGGACGTCTTGGCGGATGTGATTCCTGACAACGAGTTCCTGTTCGGCGCGAGGCCGAGCAGCATTGACGCAGCGATTTTCGGCTTTACAGCCAACATCTACTATTACGAGATAGATACGCCGCTGAAACGCTGCCTCGTTTCCCACCCGAAGCTCGTGGCACATTGCCAATCGATCCACGCCATGATTGAGGGATCTTCAGCCGCACCGTAGCGCCGGTCCCACCGCTGCTACGGTGCAAGCTGCTTATTCGATTGCTATGCCTCGCCCGCCGCAATCCCGTCCCTATCCTGCCTCGCCCGCCTGCTCTCGGTCCGAAGCTGCCCGCACGCGGCGAGGATGTCCTGCCCGCGCGGCGCGCGGACGGGGGCGGCGAAGCCTGCGCCGTTGACGATCTCCGCGAACCGCTCCGTCGCCGCGCGCGTGCTCGGCTCGAAGCGGCTGCCGGGCCAGGGGTTGAACGGGATCAGGTTCACCTTGGCAGGCAGCCCGGCGATGAGCCGCACCAGCGCGCGCGCGTCCGCCTCGGTGTCGTTCACGCCGCGCAGCATGACATACTCGAAGGTGATGCGCCTGGCGTTGCTGGCGCCGGGGTAGCGGCGGCAGGCGGCGATCAGCTCCGCGATGGGATACTTGCGGTTGAGCGGCACCAGCTCGTCACGCAGGTCGTCGCGGACGGCGTGGAGCGACACGGCGAGGTTGACGCCCAGCTCCGCCCCTGCCCGGTCCATCATCGGCACCACGCCGCTCGTGCTCAGCGTGATGCGCCGCCGCGAAAGCGCGATGCCCTCGCCGTCGGTAAGGATGCGGATCGCGGCGGCCACGTTCTCGTAATTGTAGAGCGGCTCGCCCATGCCCATGAACACGATCGTGCTGAGCAACCGCGTCGCGCCATCTGTGGGCGACGGCCACTCGCCGTAGGCGTCGCGCGCGGCCATGAACTGGCCCACGATCTCGGCGGCGCCCAGGTTGCGCACGAGCGCCTGGGTTCCCGTGTGGCAGAAGCGGCAGGACAGCGTGCAGCCCACCTGCGACGAGACGCAGACGGCGCCGCGATCCTCGTGCCGGTCGGGGATATAGACGGTCTCGGCCTCCTGGCCGTCGCGGAAGCGGAACAGCCACTTGCGCGTCTCGTCCGCGCTCTTCTGATCGGCGGCGGTCTCGGGGCGTCCGACCGCGAACCGCTCGGCGAGGCGCGCGCGGAGCGGCTTGGCGAGGTCCGTCATGGCGGCGAAGTCGGTCTCGCCGCGGTGATAGATCCAGTGCCAGAGCTGCTTCGCGCGGAACGGCTTCTCTCCCACCTCGGCGAGCGCCTCTGAGAGCCGCTCTCGGGGGAGGCCGACCAGGTCCCGGCGCCCGTCCGGCGCCACCGCGACGGGCGGGTCGAACAGCGCGCTCTTGGCGAGGATGCGCTGGCGCTCGGCATCGGTGAGGAAGGCGTTCACTTCGCCGGGCACTCCTTGATAATGGCCGCGTAGGCGCCGGAGAAGCCGCGCAGGCTGAAATTGTCGGTGACTTGACCCTTCGGCGCCGGCGCATGGACGACCACCTCGCGCCCCTTCTGGAACGCGGCGACGGCGGCCTTGTCGTCCCGCGCGAAGGCGCTGCGCCCAGCGGTGTAGAAAGGCAGCTTGGTGCCCTCGACCTGCGCCTCGACGCCCGCGTCCCTTGGGGCGTCCTTGGGGTAGGCATAGCCGGCGCTGATGGCGACTGCGTCGCGGCTGCCGGGCCGCTCGGTCACGGTCAGCACCACGTCGTCGCGGCCCGGGATCGCGGGCGTAGATGAGGTCGCGCGCGTGAAGGCGTAGCAGACGAGCTGGCCGCCCTCCGGGTGCGTCGCCGCCGCCCACTTGTCCCAAGTTCCGATGCTCTTGGGCGCGACGGATGCGGGCGCGGCCTTCGGCGCCGGGTGAGTTGGCTTCGAAGTGTGCTTGGGGTGCGTCGCCGCGAACGCCGGCAACGCGACGAGAACGATCAGGATGGGAAGAAAGCGCATGGGCGGAGAGATACGGTGGAGGCTCCCCGCGGACAAGCTACTCGTCGCTTGCGAGCCAATCCGGAATGGTTCGCCGGAAGCGCGGGTCGCCGTGGCCTACAGGCGCCGGCACAGGCGCCGCCCCACCGCTCGCCACGGGACGCTCGGCAAAGCGTCCGTGCTGCAGGAGGCGGTCGTAGAGCACGAGCGCCCCAGCGACGGCGAGGTTGAGCGCGAAGCGGGTCGGGATGCGGACCAGGTGCTGGCAGCGGGCGCGCAGGGCGGGCGACAGCGCCGCCCGCTCCGGCCCAAGCACGTAGGCCGCGCGCAGCGGGTGGCGGAAGCTCGGCAAGTCCACCGCCTCGTCGAGCAGCTCCACGCCGATGAGCTGGCAGCCGCCCGGCAGCGCCATCTCTTCCACGCTCGCGAACCGCCATAGCGGCACGTGCTGGGGCGTGTCGGCAGTGTCAGCGAGCCGCGCCGCCCGCGGATCCCATCCCGCGCCCACGGTGAAGCAGAACGCCGCCCCGAAGCCGTGCGCCGTGCGCAGCAGCGCGCCCAGGTTCGCCCCCTTGGAGACGCCCTCGACGCCGATGCCGCAGTAACCCCGAGTCCTGGCCGGATGCATCGGCGCGGGATAAAGCTCGCCCCATGCAGGATGCAACCGATGCCCGCCTCGCCGACCAGTATGAGGCGTATCCCTACCCTAAGCGCGACCCGCGGGACGAGGCGCGGCGCTTCATCATCGGCAGCCCGAGCCACCTGCGCGAGGTGGACCACTGGGTGTTCGGCGCCGCGCGTCCGCGCTCGCGTCCGCTGCGCGCCCTGATCGCGGGCGGCGGCACGGGAGATGGGACGATCATGCTCGCGCAGCACCTCGCCCGCGCCGGGCGGCCTGGGCTCGTGACCTACCTCGACCGCTCCGCCGCCGCGATGGCGGTCGCCCACGGGAGGGCAGAGGCGCGCGGCCTCACGAACCTCGCCTGGCACCAAGGATCGCTCCTCGACCTGCCCGGCTCGGGCCTCGGCCCGTTCGATTACGTGGATTGCTGCGGCGTGCTGCACCACCTGCCCGACCCGGCGGCCGGCCTCGCCGCGCTATTGTCGGTGCTGGCGCCCGGCGGCGGCCTCGGCCTGATGGTGTATGCACCGCACGGGCGCACGGGCGTCTATCCGCTGCAGGACGCGCTGCGCCTGATCGCGCCCGAGGATGAGGCGCCGGCGTCCCGCCTCGATGCCGCCCGGCGGGTCATGCGCCACCTGCCGGAGACGGCCTGGCTGCGGCGCAACAGCTATTTCGGCGACCATCTCGAAGGCGGCGACGCCGGGCTGTATGACCTGCTGCTCAATCCGCGCGACCGCGCCTACACCGTGCCCGAGCTGCACGCGCTGCTCGCGGGCGCCGGGCTGCTTGTGACCTGCTGGATGGAGCCGCTGCGCTACGACCCGGCCGCTTACCTGCCCGACCCCAAGCTGCGCGCCCGCCTCGCGCGGCTCGGTCCCGTCGAGCGCGCCGCCGTCGCCGAGGGGCTGTGCGGCAACATGAGCACGCACGTCGTGTATTGCGTGCGCGAGGCCGAGGCCCCTGCCCTGCCCGACCCGATGCGCGCACGAGGCGGTGCCGGTTGCGCGCGAAATGCCGGCGGAAGAACTCGCCCGCGCCATCCGCCCGGACGGGACGCTCGTGATGGTCTTCGACGGCATACGCGTTCCCGTGCCCTTGCCGCCTCAGACTGCCGCTATCCTGCGCCTGGTTGATGGGGAACGAAGCGTGGGCGAGATCGGCGCGGCCATGGCGGCGCGCGGCACCTCACCCGGCGCCTTCGCGAGCGCCTGGCGGGCAACCTACGACGCGCTCGTCGGGGTCAACCGCGTGCTGCTCGCCGCGCCCCCGTGACGCGCGCCGCGATCGTGATCTACGGGGCGGCTGTCCGGCCGGGTGGCGTGCCGAGCGGGACGATGCGGCGCCGGGTCGAGGCGGCGCTTCGGCTCGGGGCGACGCTGGATGCGCCGCTCTACATGCCGACCGGCGGCGTCGGCGACCATCCGCCGGCGGAAGCGGAGGTCATGGCTGGGCTGCTGCGGGCGGCAGGCGTGCCGGACGGGCAGATCCTGGTCGAGCCGACCGGAAAGAACACCTTGCGCTCGACGCTCGCCTGCGCGCGGCTGCTGCGGTCGCATGGGTGGGGCAACGCGGTCGTCTATGCGGCGACGAGCGGTTATCACCTGCCGCGGACGGTGCTGCTCCTGCGCCTCGCCGGGCTCGACGCCCGCCTTTGCCCACCGCCGCCGGTGGCGGCGAGCGCGCGCCTGCTGCCGCGGTGGCGCTGGCGGCTGCGCGAGGTCGCTGCGCTGCCGGTGGACACGGTGTGGATGGCAGCGCTGCGCCTACTCGGGAGATTGTAGCTACAGATCCTTCTCGTCAACCTCGGACTCGACCTCGATGTCGCCGCCGATGACGTCGGCGTCGTCCTCGAGATCGCTGGTGTCCTCGAGCACGTCCTCCTCGACCTCCTCGTCGGCCGCCTCGACCTCGGCGTCCTCTAGGACCGGGACGGGCGGCTTTTTGGGGCGCTTCTCCTCGGCGGGCGGACCCGGCGGGCGGCGCAGGCGCGGCTGGTCGGGCGGCTGCTCAGTGCCGCATTTGGGGCAGACAGCCGGGCTGCGCTGCAGATCGTAGAAGCGTGCCCCGCAGGCGACGCAGACGCGCTTGGTGCCGAGTTCGGCGCTAGCCATGGACTGACCCTATCAGAAGCCGAAGGGCGCGGCCCATGCCATCGCGGCGCGTGCCTGTCAAACGCGCCATGCTCATGCTATCGCGCGGCCATGGCCACGCACCCCCGCACTGGGCGCCGCCCGCCGCATCCGCTCGCCGGCACCGTGCGCGTGCCGGGCGACAAGAGCGTCAGCCATCGCGCGCTCATGCTCGGGGCGCTCGCGGTAGGCAAGACGCGGATCACTGGGCTGCTGGAGGGCGAGGACGTGCTGCGCACGGCGGCGGCGATGCGGCTGCTCGGCGCCGAGGTCGCGCGGGAGGGGGCGGGGCACTGGCGCGTCGCCGGGCGCGGAGTGGGCGGCCTCGTGGAGCCGGCCGACGTGCTGGATATGGGCAACTCAGGGACGGCCGCGCGGCTGCTCGCGGGCGTGCTTGCGAGCCATCCCCTGTTCGCCGTGATGACCGGGGATGCGAGCCTGCGCCGCCGCCCCATGCGTCGCGTGATGGAACCGCTCGGGCAGTGCGGCGCCCGGTTCACGGCGCGCGAGGGCGGGCGGCTGCCGCTCGCGATTGAGGGGGCGCGCGAGGCGCTGCCGATCGAGTATCGGCTGCCGGTGGCGAGCGCGCAGGTGAAGAGCGCGGTGCTGCTCGCCGGGCTGAACGCGCCGGGCGAGACGCGGGTGGAGGAGCCACAGGCGACGCGCGACCACAGCGAGCGGATGCTGCGGCACTTCGGGGCGCACGTCGTCGTCGAGGCGCATGGGGCGGGGCGGGCGATCACGCTTGTGGGGCAGCCGGAGCTGCGGGGCGCGGACGTGGTGGTGCCGGGCGATCCGTCGAGCGCGGCGTTCCCGCTGGTCGCGGCGCTGATCGTGCCGGGCAGCCGGGTGCGGATCGAGGGCGTGGGGCTCAATCCGCTGCGCACGGGCCTCCTCGCGACGCTGCGCGGGATGGGCGCGGAGCTGCGGGTCGAGAACGAGCGCGAGGAGGGCGGCGAGCCGGTCGGCGACCTGGTGGCGGCCTACGGCGCGCTGCGCGGCGCGGACGTGCCGCCCGAGCGGGCGCCGAGCATGATCGACGAGTATCCGGTGCTCGCCGTCGCCGCCGCCTGCGCGGAGGGGCTGACGCGGATGCGCGGGCTTGCGGAGCTGCGGGTCAAGGAGAGCGACCGCCTCGCCGCGACGGCGGCGCTGCTCGCCGCGAATGGGGCGCGCGTCGAGGTCGAAGGAGACGACTTGCTCGTGCACGGGACGGGCAGGCCGCCCCGCGGCGGCGGCTTCGTCGAGACGCATATGGACCACCGGCTCGCGATGAGCGCGCTGGTGCTGGGCCAGGCGACCGCGGAGCCCGTGGCCGTGGACGATGCCGCGTTCGTGGACACCAGCTTCCCCGGCTTCGCCGACCTCATGCGGGGCCTGGGCGCCGCGATCGGATGAAGCTCGCGATCGCCGTGGACGGCCCAGCGGCAGCGGGCAAGGGCACGCTCGCACGGCGCCTCGCCGCGGCGCTTGGGCTGCCTCATCTGGATACCGGGCTGCTCTACCGCGCCGTGGGGCGGCGGGTGCTCGACGCGGGTGCGGACCCGGCCGATCCAGCGGCGGCCGAGGCGGCGGCGGAGGGGCTGCGGGCACAGGACCTGGCGCGCGGCGATCTGCGCGGCCCGGAGGCGGACCAGGCTTCGAGCCTCGTCGCGGCACATCCCAGCGTGCGCGCGGCGCTTGTCGCCTTCCAGCGCCGGTTCGCGGCAGGCGGTGCCGTGCTCGATGGGCGCGACATCGGCACGGTGATCTTGCCGGACGCGCCGGTGAAGCTCTTCGTCACGGCCTCGCCTGAGGAGCGGGCGCGACGGCGCTGGCTGGAGCTGCGCGCGCGGGGCGGGACGGCCGCGCTCGATGCGGTCGCGGCCGAGATGGCCGAGCGCGACGCGCGCGATGCGGCCCGCGACGTGGCGCCGCTGCGGCCGGCGGAGGACGCCGTGCTGCTGGACACGACGGCGCTGGACACGGATGCGGCGTTCGCGCGGGCGATGGCGGTTGTGCTGGAGCGCTGCGGCGCGGATCGTGCTATGAGTGGTGCATGGAGTGGCGCATGTCCGCCGCATTGAAGCATCCGCCCTCGCGCATGACCGTTGACGAGTTCCTAGCTTGGGACTCAGGAGACCGCACGGGCCAGCGCTGCCAGCTCGTGGACGGCGAGCCGGTCGCGATGGCGCCAGCGAGCGACAACCACGGCTCGATCCAGGCCGAGCTGGCCGCCTTGATTCGCAATTACCTGCTCGAGCGTGGCGGCCCCTGCCGAGTTGTCACGGAGCCGGGCATCATCCCGCGCGTCCGAGCCAGCGAGAACTGGCGCGTCCCCGACCTGGGGGTGACTTGCACGCCGTCCGATGGTGGCGTGGAGGTCCCGGCGCCGGTGCTTCTCATCGAGATCCTCTCCCCTAATAACTATGCTGAGATCCGGGCCAACGTATGGGCTTACGCGACAATCCCGAGCGTGCAGGAGATCCTGATCGTCAACAGTGTCCGGATCGAGGCTGAGTTGCTGCGCCGCCGCCAAGACGGGATGTGGCCGGAGCAGCCGGACGCGATCCCGGCAGACGGATACCTCGAGCTAGCCAGCATCGGCTACACCGCGCCGCTCTCCTCCCTTTACAGGACGACCTCGCTCGCGCGCTGAGCGTCGGTTTTGCTTGACTTTGCGCTTTCGAAGCGTATCTCTCCGCTGCCTACGCCGTCTCATGCGGTGCGAGGCTTTTCGTGCATCGGCCGCCAGCTGCACAGGCTCCGCGGCAAGCCGTGGCCGCGATTGGCTGCGCACACCATGTCCCGACCTCCGGGACAATGACAGGAATTGATAGACCGTATGGCTGCATCCGCCACTGCTACCCTCGAGCGTCCCGCCGAGGATTTTGCCTCCCTTCTCGACGAGACACTCGGCCGTGATTCGGGCTTCGAGGGCTCTGTCGTCACTGGACGCGTCGTCCGCCTCACCGATGAGTTCGCGATCGTGGACGTGGGCTTGAAGAGCGAGGGCCGCGTCTCGCTCAAGGAGTTCGCCGCCCCGGGACAACCGCCCGAGGTGAAGCCCGGCGACACCGTCGAGCTCTACGTCGAGCGCTACGAGGACCGGGACGGCAGCATCGTTCTCTCCCGCGAGAAAGCCCGCCGCGAGGAGGCCTGGACCAACCTGGAGCGCGCCTTCGAGCAGCAGCAGCGCGTCAACGGCATGATCTATGGCCGCGTCAAGGGTGGCTTCACGGTGGACCTCGGGGGCGCCGTCGCGTTCCTGCCAGGCAGCCAGGTGGACATCCGCCCCGTGCGCGACGTGGGGCCGCTGATGAACACGGCGCAGCCGTTCCAGATCCTCAAGATGGACCGCGCCCGCGGCAACATCGTGGTCTCGCGCCGGGCGGTGCTGGAGGAGACGCGCGCCGAGCAGCGCAGCGAGCTGATCCAGGGCCTCAAGGAAGGCATGATCCTCGACGGCGTGGTGAAGAACATCACCGACTACGGCGCGTTCGTCGATCTCGGCGGCGTCGATGGGCTGCTGCACGTCACCGACATCGCGTGGCGCCGCATCAATCATCCCAGTGAGGCCTTGCAGATCGGCCAGCAGGTCCGCGTCCAGGTCATCCGCTTCAACCCGGAGACCCAGCGCATCTCGCTCGGCATGAAGCAGCTCGAGGCCGATCCTTGGGAAGGTGTGGCGATCAAGTATCCGCCGGGCGCGAAGTACACGGGCCGCGTGACGAACATCACCGACTACGGCGCCTTCGTCGAGCTGGAGCCCGGCGTCGAGGGTCTGGTCCACGTCTCTGAGATGAGCTGGACCAAGAAGAACGTTCACCCCGGCAAGATCGTCGCCACCAGCCAGGAGGTGGACGTGATGGTGCTGGATGTGGACAGCGCCAAGCGCCGCATCTCGCTCGGCATCAAGCAGGTCCAGCGCAACCCCTGGGAGCAGTTCCAGGACGAGCACCCGGTCGGCAGCACCGTCGAGGGCGAAATCCGCAACATCACCGAGTTCGGCCTCTTCATCGGCCTCAACGCCGACCTCGACGGCATGGTCCACATCGGCGACATCTCCTGGGACGATCCGGGCGAGCTGGCCATCACCAAGTACGAGAAGGGCCAGCACGTTCAGGCTAAGGTCCTCGACGTGGACGCGGACAAGGAGCGGATCTCCCTCGGCATCAAGCAGCTGCAGGAAGACCCGGCGGCCGACGTGCTCGCCCGCGTCCACAAGGGCGACGTCGTCACCTGCGTCGTCACTGCGGTCCAGAGCAACGGCATCGAGGTCAAGGTGGACGACGTGCTCACCGGCTTCATCCGCCGCGCCGAACTCGCCCGCGACAAGCAGGACCAGCGGCCCGACCGTTTCGCCGTTGGCGAGAAAGTGGATGCCAAGGTTACCGGGCTCGACCGGGCCGCGCGCAAGCTCACGCTCACCATCAAGGGGCGCGAGATGGAGGAGGACAAGCAAGCCATCCAGGAGTATGGCAGCAGCGACTCTGGCGCCTCGCTTGGCGACATCCTGGGCGCGGCGATCCGTCGTCGCAACCAGCAGGCCGGGAGCGACGCCTAGACCTTGTCCAGCCCGGCACCAAGCCCCACGCCTTGGGGCTTCGAGACGGACCTCATCCTGGACAGGCGGCGCCTCAAGCGTCGCCTGGTCTTTTGGCGGGTTCTAGCCGTGCTGGCGCTGGCCGCGATGGTCATCGCGCTAATACGGCCCGGCGGCGCAGGCGGGATCGGAGGGAGGCACGTGGCGCGGGTCAGCGTCAGCGGCCTCATCACCGATGATCGCAAGCAACTCGACGCCATAAACGCGCTCGGGCGCGACGGCAGCGTCGCCGCCGTCCTCGTCTCCATTGACAGTCCTGGCGGCTCCGTCGCTGGCGGCGAGGCGCTCTACGACGCGCTCAAGCGCCTAGCCCAGCGCAAGCCAGTTGTCGCCGTGATGCGCGGCACGGCGGCGAGCGCCGGCTACATGGCGGCCCTTCCCGCCAGCCGCATTGTGGCGCGCGAGGGCACGCTGACAGGCAGCATCGGCGTGATCCTGGAGGCCCCGGAGGCCGGCGGGCTGCTCGCCAAGCTCGGCATCGACGCGCAGACGGTGAAGTCCGGACCGCTCAAGGACCAGCCTAGCTTCACGGCGCCCCTCACGCCTGCTGGAGAAGCTTACCTGCAGAACCTCGTGAACGACCTTTTTGACCAGTTCGTCGTGCGGGTCGCCACCTCCCGGCACATCGACCCATCACGCGTGCGGGAGCTGGCGGATGGCCGCGCCTACACCGGCCGCCAGGCACTCGCCCTCGGCCTGGTGGACCAGATCGGCGGTGAGCGGGAGGCCCGCGACTGGCTCGCGGCCGAACGCCACGTGCCCGCGTCCCTGCCCATACAGGATGTGCGGCCTGGCGGCTTGTTCGACCGGACTATGGAGGCTACCGCCAGCGGGGTGTCCCGCGCCTTGACGGGACTGCTTCCTGCCCACCCCGCGGCGCTCGCGCTCTGGCAGGGCGTCTCACCACAGTAACATCCGACGTTGACGTGATCGCCACGGTCTGGCAGCGTCTCATTCCCTGCCCGCGCGGCACAGACACGGGGCACGGCCCATGACACGATCGGAGCTGATCGCACAGCTTTCCGTTGCGAATCCGCATTTGCGCGGACCGGATGCGGAGCTGATCATCGCAACCATCTTCCACGGCATCGCAGACGCGCTGGCCGCGGGCGACCGCGTGGAGCTTCGCGGCTTCGGCGCCTTCACGGTGAAGCGCCGCGAGGCGCGCACCGGCCGCAACCCACGCACGGGCGAGGCTGTCACAGTCACGGAGAAGGCGGTTCCCTTCTTCAAGCCGGGCAAGGAGCTGCGCGAGCGCGTGGATCGCGGCGGGAAAGCTGTCCGCCGGGCCGCGCGCGCGGAGCGCGTCACGGCATGAAGCCCCTTCGTTTCGTTCGGGCGATCGTGGCCGCCATCGTCCTGGTGCTCATCGTCATTTTCGCGCTCAGCAACAAGCAGCGCGTGATCCTGGGCTTCTGGCCGACCGGCTACACATGGGAAACGCCGCTGTCAGTGGCCGTGCTCGTGGTGGCGGCGGTGTTCTTCATCGGCGGTGCGCTGCTCGGATCGAGCGGAGCCATGGCCGCGCGGCGCCGTGCTCGCCGAGCGGAGGCTCGGCTGCGCGTGATCGAGGCGCAGCGGCCTCCGGTCCCTACGGCATCCGCAGTGACACCCAGTGGACCGCAGCGCGTGCCGCAACTCACGGCTCCTGGCACGCGCGTCCTAGGCGCGTAAGATTGAAGGCCTGAGTCGTGGCCGGGCTGATCGCGGCGCTCGATACCGCAGACCTCGCGCGCGCTCAGGCGCTGGCGGAGACGCTCGCGCCGCATTGCGCCCTGGTCAAGGCCGGGCTGGAACTCTTCGCCGCGCACGGCCCCGCCTGCGTGCGGGCGCTCGCTCCCGTGGGCGTGTTCCTCGACCTCAAGCTGCACGACATCCCGAACACGGTAGCCGGCGCCGTCCGCGCCGTGCTGCCGGTCGGACCGCGGATGCTGACGATTCACGCCGGCGCTGGCACTGCAGCCCTGCGAGCGGCCCGGCGGGCGGCGGAGGACGGCGAGCAACGCCCACTGCTCCTCGGTGTCACGGTGCTCACGAGCCTGGATGCGGCTGCCTTGCGCGACCTCGGCGTCTCCGAGACGCCGCAGCAACAGGTGCTGCGCCTGGCCCGTCTCGCGATAGGTGCAGGGCTCGACGGGCTGGTGTGCGGGCCGCAGGAGGTTGCGATGCTGCGGGACGCGCTAGGGCCGGCACCGGTGCTCGTGGTGCCCGGCGTGCGGCCAGTCGGCAGCCCTGCGGGCGACCAAGCGCGAGCCGCGACCCCAGCCGAAGCGGCACAGGCGGGTGCCGACTGGATCGTCGTCGGCCGGCCGATCACTGAGGCCCGCGACCCGGCAGCAGCGGCAGCCTCCATCGCTCGCGAGATCGCATGACCACCACGCTCGAGCCACGCCGATGCCAGTCGAGGTAAAGGTCTGCGGGATCAACGCGGCCGCGGCCTTCGACATCGCGGCCGAGGCCGGGGCAGATTGGATCGGCTTCGTGTTCGCGCCCGCCTCGCCGCGGGCTGTGACGCCGGGCGAGGCGGCGGAGCTGTCGGGACGGCAGCGCGGCGGACCGGGTCGCGTCGGCCTATTCGTCGAGCCGGACGATGATGACCTTGGCCGCGTCCTCGACGCGATGGCGCTCGACGCGGTGCAGATCTACGCCACCCCTGAGCGCGCGGCGCGCGTGCGGGCGCACTTCGGCGTGCCTGTCTGGCTCGCAGTGGGCGTCACGGACGCAGAGAGCCTGCCGCAAGCAATGCCGCCCGGCGTGGACCGGCTGCTGCTTGACGCGAAGCCGCGCGCTGGCGCGGTGCTGCCCGGCGGCAACGCGCACGCGTTCGACTGGACCATGCTCCGCGGCTGGAAGGCGCCGCTCCCATGGCTGCTCGCCGGCGGGCTCACGCCTGCCCTCGTCGCCGACGCGATCCGGATTTCCGGGGCGTCCGCCGTGGACGTGAGCAGCGGTGTCGAGAGCGCGCGCGGCGTGAAGGATCCGGCACTGATACGCGCCTTCATAGAGGCCGCCCGCGCTGCCTGAGGAAGGCAGTCAGGCCCTTGGCCGCTCCTCAATCCCATCAACACGGTCCGGGTAGAAGGCGAGGTGATCCTTGATCGATATGACCGCCGCGAAGGGAGCCTCATACGTCCAAACAGCGTTAACCGAACGCTCGCCGCCAATCAGAATGCTGAAATAAGCGCAGTCTCCCTTGAAGGGGCAGTAGGTAGCGCGATCCGTCCGCTGGAGGAGCGCCATGTCCACGTCCCTCCGTGGAATATACTGGACCGCTGGGTAGGCTACCTCGCGCAGCGTCAAGGCGTCTCGCGTATCTGCAATGATCCGGCCCTCGACCGAGATCACCACCCTGTTGGGATTACGCTCGATTGTAATGGGGTGATCCGGTCCAGGAACCTTGACCGGCCTCTTTTCCGCTGACGCTTGCTGGGACATCGCATACCTCGCTGACTTCGGATGGTGGGCTCAGTGCTCATGCGCTGCTGCGCCCCAAATGTGATAGGAGACCTCGTGATGGAAGCCCTGCCCAACGACCCACAATCCGCCATCGCCCGCCTCGCCGCGGAGGCCGAGCCGCGGCTGATCGAGATCCGGCGCGACCTGCATCAGCATCCAGAGCTCGGCTTCAAGGAGATGCGCACGGCCGGGATCGTAGCCGCGGAGCTGGCGCGTCTCGGGATCCCGCACCGCACGGCCGTCGGACGGACGGGGGTTGTCGGCACGATCGAGGGTGGGCGGTCCGGTCCCGTAGTCGCGATCCGGGGGGATATGGACGCATTGCCCATCGAGGAGCGGACGGGCCTGCCCTTCGCGAGCGAGATTCCAGGCCTAATGCACGCCTGCGGCCACGACATCCATACGAGCACGCTGCTCGGCGTGGCCGCGGTGCTGCAGGCGCTCGCGCCGCGCCTGTCTGGGACGGTGCGCCTTCTGTTCCAGCCCGCGGAGGAAACGCTCGGGGGCGCCGCCGCCATGATCGCGGACGGCGCGCTTGAGGGCGTGGACAGGGCGCTCGGCTTCCACAACGCCCCGGACCTGCCGGTGGGCGGCTTCGCCTACGTGCGCGGCGCCTGCCTCGCAGCGTCCGACCGCTTCGAGATCGAGGTGCGCGGCAGGTCCGGTCACGCCGCGCATCCGGATGCCGCCGTGGATCCGGTCGTCGCCGCGGCGCACCTCGTCACGCAGCTGCAACTGGTCGTCTCGCGCGAGGTCAAGCCGATCCACCCCTGCGTTGTCACCGTCGGCGCGATCCACGCCGGGACGGCGCACAACATCATCCCGGACGCAGCGCAGCTCCGCGGCACGGTGCGTACGCTGCACGCGCCCGCGCGGGAGATCGCCGAGCGTGCGGTTCGGCGGCTGTGCCAAGGTGTCGCGGAGGGAATGCGCGTCGGCGTCGTAGTGGATTACCGCCAAGGCGTGCCGGCGCTGGTCAATGCGGACGAGGTGCTGGACGCGACCGTGGCGAGCGTGCGCGCGCAGTTCGGGGCCGAGGCGGTCACGGAAGGGCAGCCGAGCCTGGGTGGGGAGGATTTCGCGCTGATGGCAGCGCTGGTGCCGGGCTTCCAGCTTCGTATCGGCTCCGGCGCACCCGGCCGGGAGCGACAAGCTGCACAACAGCGACTACCAGCCTGACGAGCGCTGCATCGCGCTGGGCGTTCAGGCGCTGAGCCGGGCGGCAGTGGACATACTGGCCTGAGCATCGGAAAAACGGTCCTTGGTTTGAACGCCGTGGATGGTGTCGCACAGCTTGCGACGGTACTGTCCCAGCAAAGGGGGAAGCCGCGCCATGCCCAGCCAATCGAGCGTCGCCGCCGTCGCCGCGATCTTCAACAACGTTTTCGGCCGCACGCCCACCGGCCAGGAGTCCTCGGCCTGGGCGACCCAGCTCGACAGCGGCGCCACTGCTACCCAACTCGCCGCGGTGCTCGCCGCCAGCCCGGAAGGCGCCGCTGAGGTCAGCGCGCTCTACCAGCAAATTCTCGGCCGCGGCCTCAACAGCGTCAGCAGCAGCGAGATCGCGGCCGGCCAGGCATACCTTGCGCAGGACCGGACGAACGGGCTCGCCAGCCTGCGCGGCAGCATTGCCTCCTCCGCCGAGGCGCAGGCGGCCATAAGGACGGTTTACCAGGCTGTCCTCGGCCGCGTCGCGTCCGTCACCGAGATCTCGAACGCAGAGACGGCGCTCGCGAACGGCGCGACCCTCGCTCAACTCTACACCAGCGCCGAGGCTTCCCCGGAACTCACGGCCAACCTCACCCGGGCCTACCAGAGCGACGTTCACGCGGCGCCCAGCGCGTCCGTCCTCGCCTTCCTGCGGCAGCAGATCGACAGCGGCGCGACATTCGCGAACCTCACCGGCGCCTTGACTGGCCACGCAGGCAGCTCGACCAGTGTTGCGGATACCTTCAACCCCGCCGAGACTCTGCTCGCCGCCAGCGGAGCAGGCAGCACCGCACCGTCCACGACGGCGACCAGCACCGCGACGGGTGCCGCGACCCTCGTCCAGCTCACCAACCCGGCCACCACCAGCCTCACGCCAACGCTGCACAGCAGCTAGTGGTGTGAGTTGTAAGTTTCTTATCAAGACTCTGTAAGGGCGTGCCGCTGACAGAAGCGCTTGATGCTGTCGAGGATGGCATCGGCGGACTTGGTCCAGGTGAAGGGGTGCGGGCTGGTGTTGTTAGTCGCGATGTAGCGATGGATTGCGGCTTCCAGGTCAGCGGTGCTGCGGAAGGCCCCGCGCTGGAACTGGCGGCGGGTCAGCAGCGCGAACCATCCCTCGACCATGTTGATCCAGGACGCCGAGGTCGGCGTGAAGTGCAGGTGATAGCGCGGTCGCTTAGCCAGCCAGGCGTGGATCAAAGGCGTCTTGTGGATCGAGGCGTTGTCGAGCACGAGGTGGATGTCCAATGCCGCCGGCACGTTCTGCTCGATCAGGTCGAGAAAGGTCCGGAACTCCTGGGCACGATGCCGAGCCTGCGTGGCGTCGATCACCTTGCCGCTCTGGATGTCCAGGGCGGCGAACAGGTCCGTGGTGCCATGGCGGACGTAGTCGTGCGTGCGGCGCTCGACCTGCCCCGGGCGCATTGGCAGCACCGGCGCGGTGCGCTCGAGTGCCTGGATTGAAGGCTTCTCGTCCACGCACAGCACCAGCGCTCGGTCAGGCGGATTGAGGTAGAGGCCGACGATGTCGCGGACCTTGGCGATGAACAGCGGATCGCGCGAGAGCTTGAACGTCTCGCTCCGGTGCGGCTGCAAGGCGAAGGCGTGCCAGATCCGAACCACCGCTGATTGGCTCAGCCCCACCGCCTCGGCCAACGAGCGCGTGCTCCAATGCGTCGCATTCGGCGGCTCGCCTTCCAGGGTGGTCACCACCGCCCGCTCGACCTGCGCGTCCGTGATCGTGCGCGGCGCGCCGGGCCGGGGGTCATCGAGCAAGCCGTCCACGCCGTGTTCGGCGAAGCGCCGGCGCCACAGCGCCACTGTTAGCCGGCTGATACCAAGCTGCGCGGCCACGTCGATGTTCGTCGCACCCGGCTCGGCACAGGCCAGCACGATCCGTGCCCGCCGAGCCAAGGACTGCGCCGTCTTGCCGCGCCGCGTCCAGCTCTCCAACGTATCGCGATCCGCCTTTGACACCGTGAGCGAGACCGCCCGCGAACCTGCCATCGTTCCTCATCCGTGAGCCATGTCCCCGGACACCGGGGGATTTGGACCCATATGGGGCGGGTGATGAGGAATTTCTAACTCAAACCACTAGGGGCGGCCACATCCGGGCAGCCGCGTGCCTGGGCGCCGTAGCTGCTCCCGGCTGTCGCATGCTACCCGGCCCTCATGCGCTTGCCCGATAGTTATCTTTGGACCCGCCCGCGGGCCTGCCTCGTCCTGTTTTGCCTACTCTGCTGGCTGCCCGGATTCTTCACGCTGCCGCCGTCCGACCGGGACGAGAGCCGGTTCGCGCAGGCAACAAAGCAGATGCTGGAGACGGGCGATTTCGTACGCATCCGCGAGGGCGAGGTCGCGCGCAATAAGAAGCCTGTCGGCATATACTGGCTCCAGGCGCCCTTCGCCGCCGCGATCGGGCGGGAGCGGATCTGGGCCTATCGGATGCCCTCGCTCCTCGGCGCGCTCGCGGCCGTGCTGCTGACCCATGAGGTCGGCCTGCGCATCGCGTCGCGCCGGGCGGCGCTGCTCGCGGGGGCGATGCTGGGCGCGTCGGTGCTGCTGACGGTCGAGGCGCACATGGCCAAGACCGATGCCGCGCTGCTCGCGGCGACGACGGCGGCGATGCTCGTGCTCGCGCGGGCCTACCTCGATCCAGGCGGGGTTCCACCGCGCCTCGCCGCCGGGTTCTGGCTCTCGGTCGGCGCGGGGGTGCTGATCAAGGGGCCGATCACGCCGCTCGTGGCCGGGCTGGCCGCGGGCACGCTCGCGCTGTGGGAGCGGCGGGCGAGATGGCTGTGCGCACTGCGGCCGAGCTGGGGATTGCCGCTCCTGCTCCTGGTCGTGCTACCCTGGTTCGTGGCCATCGGGATGGTGACCCATGGGCGGTTCTTCACCGAGGCCGTGGGCGGCGATCTCGGGAACAAGCTCGCGGGCGGCGCTGAGAGCCACTGGGGACCGCCTGGGCTGCATCTCGTGCTCATGCCGCTGCTCCTGTTCCCCGGCAGCGCGCTCGCGTTCCCCGGCATCGCGGCGGCATGGCGGAGCCGGGCGGAGCCGGCGTCCCGCGTCCTGCTTGCCTGGCTCGTGCCCGCCTGGCTGGTGTTCGAGCTGGTGCCGACCAAGCTGCCGCACTACCCGCTTCCGCTCTACCCGGCGCTCTGCCTGCTCGGCGCGCGCTGGGCCATGGATGGGGGGATCGCGCCACGGTGGCTGGCACGGCTGGGCCGAGGACTCGCCCTCGGAGCGGCAGCGTTGCTCGCCGTGGGCGCCGTCGCGCTGCCGATCCTGCTGCACGCGACTCCATGGCTCGGGCTACCTGGCCTCGCCGCGGCGATCCTGGCAGCGTGGCTGCTCTGGCGCCGGGGCGTGGCGCCTGCGCTGGTCGCCATGCCGCTGCTCTACGGAGCCGTGCTGGGACTTGAGCTGCCCCATCTGCGCGCACTGTGGCTGTCGCCGCGCGCCGTCGCGGCCGCTTCGGGACCGGGCGTCCTCGGGACGGTCGGCGACGCGGAGCCGAGCCTGCGCTTCCTGGCGGGGACGGACACGCGGTTCCTGCCAGGTGGTGCCGCGGGGGCGCGGGCGCTGGCGTCGGGAGAGGTCGAGCGCTTGCTGGTGAGCGACCGGAACCTCGCCCAGTTCCGGGCGGAGGCGGCCCATCTCGGCCTCGACGCGCGCGAAACCGGCGTGATACGTGGATACAACTATTCGCGCGGGCGCTGGGTGACGCTGACCGTGTTCACGCGCTGAAGGGGGACGGGTGGACGCAGGCATCGTGGGCGGAGCGGTGATCCTGGCGCGAACAGAGGCCCAGGATGAGTTACACGGGCAAGCGTGGCCGCCGGATGTGCGGCCGACGGAGCCCCATGGATACGTGGACGGGACCGGACCGGGCTGCGTATTCGGGTGGGCGGCGGACAGGGCACGGCCGGGCGAGCCGGTTCGGCTCGTCGTTGTCCATCGCGGCCAGGTCGTCGCCGAGGGCGTGACGGCGCTGGAGCGGGAGGACGTGATCGCCGCCGGGGAGGGCACCGGCCGGCCGGGCTTCCGGATCGCGTTGCCGGAGGGGCTCACGCGCCTTCCGGGAGCGCGGATCGCGGTTCACGAGGCAACCACCGGGCGCGAGCTGGTCAACTCGCCGATCGCGCTCGGCGATGCCTCGCCGGGGCTGGACGCCGAGGCGCGCGACCTCGTGGCGGCCCTCGTCGGCACCGAGGCAGCCGCACGCGATCCGGCCCAGCTCGACGAGGCGGCAGCGTTCCTGCTGCGACAGTTCGACCGGCTCTACGCCCGGCGCGCGGCGCTGGCGCGGGATGCGGCCGAGAGGCGGGCGGCATTCGCCAGGCTGGTGCAGGGCCGCCAACTCTCCACCCTGATGGACGACGCGGCGCAACTCTGCCTCGAGCGCTACGAGCCGCTGCACCTAATGCCCGAGGTGCAGCCGGAGTGCAGCGTCGTGATTCCGGCTCATGGGCAGTTCGCGGCCACGTATCGCTGCGTGGAGAGCATCCTGCGGCACCTGCCGCGGGCCGCGATCGAGATCGTGCTCGTGGACGACGGTTCGCAGGACGAGACCGTGTTCGCAGGCGCGATCCTCACAGGCGGGGTGCACGTCCACCGGCTCGCACGCAACGAGGGGTACGTCGCCGCGGCGAACGCGGGGGCGTCGCTCGCGCGTGGACGCTTCGTGATGATGCTGAACAACGACACGGCCGTGGCAGAAGGCTGGCTGGACACCCTGATCGCCACGTTCGCGCGCGACCCTCGTATCGGCGTCGTGGGATCGCGGCTGCTGGGCGCGGATGGCCGCTTGCAGGAGTGCGGCGGCGTGGTCTGGCGCGACGGCAGCGCGTGGAACTGGGGACGGGGTGCGGACGCGGATCGTCCCCAGTTCCGCTACATGCGAGAGGTGGACTACGTCTCGGCGGCGGCGATGCTGGTGCCGAAGGCGCTATGGGGCACGCTCGGCGGGTTCGATCCGTTGTTCGCGCCGGGCTACTACGAAGACACGGACATATGCTTCCGGGCGCGCGCGGCCGGATGGCGCGTTGTGGTGCAGCCGGCCTCCACGGTGATCCACTACGAGGGCACGACCGCGGGTCGAGAGGTGACGGACGCGGGCATGAAGCGCTTCCAGCCGATCAACCGGCGGCGCTTCCAGCGGCGCTGGGAGGCGGAGCTGCGGCAACACTCGATGCCGGGCGAGGGCGCGCGCGCTGAATGCGACCTTGGGCGCGGCATCACGCGCCGCGCGCTGTTCGTGGACGATTGCGTGCCGACGCCGGACCAGGATGCGGGCAGCAACGCCGCCGTGGAGCACATGCGTGCCCTGCAGCGGCTCGGATACAAGGTGAGCTTCATCGCGTCCGACTGCCTGGAGCACTCGCGGCGCTACACGCCGCTTCTGGAGCGGGAGGGCGTGCAGTGCTTCGACGCGCCGTGGCATCACTCGGTCGAGGAGGTGCTGCGAGGCGAGGAGGCGGGGTTCGACCTGGTCTACCTGCACCGTCTCGGCAACGCCGCCCAGTTCACGCCGCTCCTGCGGAAGCTTCTCCCTGGTGCGCGTATCCTCTACGGCGTGGCGGACCTGCATTACCTGCGCACAGAGCGCCAGGCCGAGCTGGAAGGCAGCGCGGAGCTGCGGGCGCAGGCGGCGCGCTTGCAGGTCGAGGAAGTCGCGGCCGCGCGGGCGGCGGACGCCGTGATCGTTCACTCCGCGCACGAGGCGGCGCTGCTTCGCGACACAGTCCCGGACGCGACGGTCACGGTCGTGCCCTGGACGGTGCCTGTGCGCCCCATCCAGGAGCCGTTCGCGTCGCGGTCTGGCCTGGCGTTCATCGGCAGCTACCAGCACCCGCCGAACGAAGACGCGGCGCGGTTCCTCGTCGAGGCTGTGATGCCGCTCGTCTGGGAGCGCGCGCCGGGCATCGAGGTGCTGCTCGTCGGCAGCAACATGCCCGACGCCGTTGGACGCCTTGCCGGGCCGCGGGTGCGAGCCGTAGGACAGGTCGCCGACCTCGGCGAGGTATTCGGGCAGGTGCGGCTGACCGTGGCGCCGCTCCGCTATGGTGCCGGGCTGAAAGGCAAGGTGCTTTCGAGCCTGGCGGCTGGCGTGCCCTGCGCCATGACGGCGACCGCGGCGGAGGGCATGGCGCTGCCGAAGCTGGTTGCCCGCTGTGTGGGCGATACTGCCGAGGCGCTGGCGGCGGTGATCGTCGCGCTGCATGAGGATCCCGGCGCGCAACCGGGCGGCGGCGCTGGCCGGGCTCGCCTGGGTGCGGCAGGAGTGCTCGGCGGAGCGGGTGGACTCGCTGCTCGCCGAAGCGTGCGGACTGGCCCCGCGCGAGGCCAGCCGCCGCTAACAAGTCTTCTACTTCTTCGCAGTCTGACCAGACGCCGAGAGCTGCACGTATCTCTGGGTCGTCGGCACGATCTGCTCGCCGCAGAACTTGCCGAACGCGATCTCCTGGTCGAGATTCTGCTGCAGCAGCGGGATCGCCTGCTGATCGCCGACCGTCTCCGCGAGGGCGATGAGCGAGACGTAGGCCGCCTGCTCGAAGTGCTCGAAGGCGAAGTTGGCGAAGCTGTTCTTGACCACCTCGTCGGTCGTCATGGCGTGCGTGACAGCGGCGAGGTTGCCCATCATGCCCACTACGGCGTCCTTGAGGCTGCTGTGGCTGGTGCCGTGCCGGCTCAGGATCTGCTCGAGGCGCTGCTGCTGCCCCTCGCTCTCCTGGATGTGGCGCTGCAGGCCAGCCTTCATCTCGGGGTAGTTTTCCAGCCGATCCACCTGGCGCTGCATGATCTCGATCGCCTGGGCTTCCAGGGCGTGCGCGTTGCGGAGGCCCTGCACGTAATACTCCTGAGCCGCGTTGGTGCTGCTCATCGTCGTGGCGCTCATGACCGCCCTCCTGCTGGGTGATGACGCGCCGAACGTCGGCGCTGCCTCCGGGTTCGCAACCCGGCGCACACGCTAACGTTGACGAGGCGCCAAATCGGAGAGGGCGCATGAGCGAGGGCAAGACGACCACGGACCACAAGGAGATCCGCCGCTGGATCGAGGCGCGCGGCGGCCGCCCAAGCGTGGTCAAGGATACCGAGGGTCGGGACGGCGAGGGCTTGCTGCGCGTAGAGTTCCGCCATCCGGAGAAGCTGGAGGACGTGGATTGGGACACGTTCTTCAAGACCTTCGAGGACCGCAAGCTCGCTTTCCTGCACCAGGACAAGACGGCAAGCGGCGAGGAGAGCCGGTTCTTCAAATTCGTGAGACGCGAGGGGTAGGCTCGGGTTGCGGTCAGCCCTGAGTCGTCGTCAGGGGCACGTAACGCTTCCTTAAGCAGCCGCTGCGATACTCGCACCATGAGCGGGATCGTCAGCGGTATGAACTACAGCCTGCTGTTCGGCGGCAGCAGCGACGCGACGTCGGGCTTGCTCAATGCGCTCTACGGCGGCTCGTCAACTGTGAGCGGCCTTCCTTCGGGAACGGACCCGCTTACGGCTCTCACGCTCGCACAGAAGAACGAGACGGCGGACGTCGCGACCGAGGCGAAGAGCGCTACGGTCGCGCGAGACATCGCGGCCTTCCAGCAGGGCATCGCCAATGCGAAGAACATCACGGCGGCGTTGCAGAACCCGAACGTGCTCAAGGTGCTGCTGACAGCCAACGGCCTCGGCGACCAAGTCGGGTTCACGGCGCTAGCGCAGAAGGCGCTCATGTCTGACCCGAGCGATCCGAAGAGCCTCGCCAACCAACTCAGCAAGACCAACAGCGCCTGGCTCACCGCCGCGCAGACCTACAACTTCGCGCATAACGGGCTAGCCGAGCTTCAAAACCCGAAAGTGCAGGCTGCGATCACCAACGGCTACGCCCAAACTCTGTGGGAGCAGTCGCTGGACCAGCAGACGCCGGGCCTGGCGAATGCCATGCAGTTCGAGACTAAGGCCGCCTCCATCACGGGCGTCGATCAGATCCTGGGCGATCCGGTGAACCGCGACGTGGTACTGACCGCGCTGAGTATTCCGCTGCAGATCGCCTACCAGCCTCTCGAAGCGCAGGAGAAGGCGGTTTCCAGCCGGCTGAACGTCGCACAGCTTCAGAACCCGCACTTCGTCCAGACGCTCGTGCAGCAATACCTGCTCAACAAGGCTCAGTCGTCGCAGGGGACCGGCAGCTCCTCCGACCTGGCCTCGCTCGCAGCGCAGGCCGGCGGCATCGTGGCCTGAACCGGCCAGGCCGCTACACCTCGACCACGAGCTTGCCGAAGTTCTCGCCGCGCAGCAGGCCGATGAACGCGGCGGGAGCGCTGCGCAGGCCGTGCACGACATCCTCGCGGTAGCGTAGCCGGCCCTCCTGCACCAGCGGCCATGCCTTGGCCTGCCACTCGCCAATCCGATTCCACTGATCGCTGACGATCAATCCCTGGATGCGCAGGCGCTTGCGCACGCAATCCATCAGGTTGGGGCCGGGCTGCAGCTCGCGCGCGTTGTATTCCGCGACCATTCCGCACATCACCATGCGCCCGAAATCACGCAGACGGGGAAATACGGCGCGCTGCACGGCGCCGCCCACGTTCTCGAAATACACGTCAATGCCATCCGGGCAGGCCGCGTCGAGCGCGGCCTTGAGGTCCGGGCCGCGGTGGTCCAGGCACGAATCGTAGCTCAGTTCCTGCTCTGCAAAGCGGCACTTCTCCGCCCCGCCGGCAATACCGACCGCCCTTGCGCCAGCGAGCTTGGCAAGCTGTCCAACGACTCCGCCGACGGCGCCGGTCGCAGCCGAGACAACTACGGTCTCGCCCGCCTTGGGCTGGCCGATGTCGCTCATGCCCACGTAGGCCGTCAGCCCCGGCATCCCCAGGATGCCGAGCGCGAGGCTCGGCCGGTCGAGACCGGGCGGCAGCTTGCCGAGCCGCTCGCCCGGCACCGCGCTCCATTGCTGCCAGCCGTAGCCACCCACAACCCTGTCGCCCGGCGCGAAGCCGGGATGCTCGGAGCGCTCGACCGTGCCGACGCACTGGCCTTCCATCACCGCGCCGATCTCGACAGGCTTGGCGTAGCTTTTCGCCGCCGACATGCGGCCCCGCATGTAAGGGTCGAGTGAGAGCCACTCGTGACGGATGAGCACCTCACCGGCGCCGGGCCGGGGAACGGGCGCTTCGCGCAGCTCGAAGCAATCCGTCGTCGGCTCGCCCTCAGGGCGGCGGGCAAGGAGGACTTGCAGGTTCTGCTCGGGCATCAGGAGCACTCCACGAGGAGACACGAGCGTAGCAGAGGCGCCGACGAGGCTAAAGTCTCGATCGGACCAGCTCACGGGCGCCGCGCGGCGGCAACCTCAGCGCCCGAACGTGTAGGACAGGTAGTCCGGCGCCGTCGCGAACGGACTTCCCGCTGATAGGCCCTCGGCACCCGGCGGCAAGCTGTTGATGGGCTGCGGCTCACCGGGGCCGACCAGGCCCGTGCCAGCCGGCGACTGCGCGGAGACGAGCGGAGGGCCGCCCGGCTCACCGCACCCGGCGAGCAGGAGCGGCACCATCAGGGCGGCCAACGGAATGGAGCGCGACATGGAAGGCCTCCGGTGCAAGTTGACCTTCGAACATACACCGGCTCCCGGCGTTCCCCTGCGACTGCCTTGACGGCGCTCTCCGCCCGGCGGATCGAGCCGGAATGCCGACACGTATCCGAACCTGGGCACCCTGGCTCGCCGCCCTCCTCGCGCTCACCCTGCTGCGCCTCTTGGTCGCCGCTGCCGCGCCGCTGTCGCCCGACGAGGCCTATTACTGGCTGTGGTCGCGCGCGCTCGCGCCGGGCTATCTCGACCATCCGCCCATGGTCGCACTCTGGATTCGGCTCGGCACGGACATCGCCGGCGACGGGAGCCTCGGTGTCCGCCTGCTCGCGCCGCTTTCCGCGCTCGCTGGATCCGCCCTGCTCTGGGACGCTGCCGAGTGCCTGTTCCCAGGCCGGCGCGCAGGCATTCCTGCGGCAGCGCTGATGAACGCGACCCTTCTGCTTGGCGTAGGCGCCGTGACGATGACCCCGGACACGCCGCTGCTCTTCTTCTGGACGGCCACGCTCTGGGCCGTCGCGCGAGCCAGGCGCGCGGGCGGCGGCTGGTGGCTCGCCGCGGGGGCGTTCGGCGGCTGCGCGCTCGCGAGCAAATACACGGCCGCGCTGCTCGGGGCCGGGCTGCTGCTATGGCTGGTCGCAACTCGCGAGGGCCGGGCATGGCTGCGGCGTCCGCAACCCTGGGCGGGAGCGGCGCTCGCGCTCCTGGTCTTCGCACCCGTCCTAGCGTGGAACGCGGCCCATGGCTGGGTGAGCTTCACCAAGCAGGGCGGACGGACGGGCGACTGGCGGCCTACGCACGCCGTCCGCTACCTCGGCGAGCTGATCGGCAGCCAAATCATGCTCGCGACGCCGCTCGTCTTTTTACTCTGCGCCGTGGGAGCCTGGGCTGCCGTGCGCCTCGCGCGCCGGGATGAGGCCGCGTCGCTGCTCGCCTGCCTCACGCTCCTGCCTGCGGCCGTGTTCGTGGAACACGCGCTCGGCGACCGGGTGCAGGGCAACTGGCCCGCCGTGATCTACCCGTCGGCGTGCATCGCAGCGGCAGCAACAGGCTCGCGCCTCTGGCGCCCGGCCGTGGCGCTCGGCCTCGTGATGACGGCGGCCGTGTATGCGCAAGCTGCCGCGGCGCCGTTCCCCCTGCCGCGCCGCCTCGATCCCACGCTGATCCAGCTCGCCGGCTGGCCGGCATTTGGTCGCACGGTCTCGGAACAAGGACAGCGACTCGGCGCCGCATTCGTCACCGCCGAGCCCTACGGCGTCGCCGCTGAGCTGGCCCGCGATGTGCCGCTTCCCATGCCCGTCCTCGCCGCAGGTCCGCGCTGGTCACTGATGCGCCTGGAGCGCGCACCGGCGGCGGGAAGCGGACTTTTCATTGAGGCATCGCATCGCCGCGAGCCGCCCGACCCGGCGCTCTGGGCAAATGTCGAGCCGGTCGGCTCGCTTGATCGAGCCCGCGACGGGAAAGTGGCCGAGTCGTATCGCCTCTACCGGGTTCGCCTGCGCCCTGGCAGCTTAGCCTTTCTGCTGCCCCGCCCGGAGAGTCCTTAGATGCAGCTTCCGACCCCCGACGACGTCCTCGCCGCGAGCCGCCGTATCGCCGGGCACGTGGTTCGAACGCCCATGCTGCGCCACAGGCTGCTCGACGAGATCGCCGGCGGCACCGTGCTGCTCAAGGCCGAGCCGCTGCAGCGCACAGGCAGCTTCAAGCTGCGCGGCGCCATGAACGCCGTCCTCCAGCTCGGGGAGGCCGAGCGGCGCGCTGGCGTCGTCACGCATTCGTCGGGCAACCACGGCCAGGCGCTCGCCTGCGCCGCTTCTGCCGTGGGTGCGTGCAGCGACCATCGTGATGCCGTCCGACGCGCCGCGCATCAAGGCAGAGAGCACCGCCCGCTGGGGCGCCCGGATCGTGCCCTATGACCGTACCCGCGACGACCGCGAGGCGATCTCGTCAGGCATCGCAGCCGAGACAGGCGCCGCGCTGATCCCGCCCTACGAGCACCCGCACATCATCGCCGGCCAGGGCACGGCGGCGTTGGAACTGGCGCAGGACGCGGCGGCGGCCGGCCTGCGCATGGACGCGTTGCTGGTCTGCACCGGCGGCGGCGGCCTGATCGGCGGCTCCGCGCTCGCCATGGAAGCCCTCTCGCCCGGCACGCAGGTCTATGCCGTGGAGCCGGAAGGCTGGGACGATACGGGCCGCAGCCTGCGCGCCGGGCATCGCGAGCGCGCGCCGGGCGGCTCGATGCTGTGCGACGCGCTGCTCGCGCCGATGCCGGGTGCGCTGACCTTCGCGGTGAACCAGTCGCGGCTCGCCGGTGGCCTCGCGGTGAGCGACGCGGAGGTGCTCGCCGCGATAATTTTCGCGTTCACCCATCTCAAGCTCGTCGTCGAGCCGGGCGGCGCCGTCTGCCTCGCGGCGCTCCTGGCCGGCCGCTTCCGGGCGGAGGGCCGCGTCGTCGGTGCGACACTAAGCGGCGGCAACGTGGACCCGGCGCGCTTCATGCAGGCGCTCGCGTCGAGCACGAACGGCTGATCTTAGCTGCCCGTTAACGCTGGGTGAGTAGCTTGCGCCTTGGCAACCCAGGGCAATAGGCATGGCCGCGGCCAGACGTGATAAGAGACCCATCGTTATCCGGCGCGAGGAGACGGCCGAGGCCGGGCACCACGGCGGCGCCTGGAAGGTCGCGTATGCCGATTTCGTGACGGCGATGATGGCCTTCTTTCTGCTGATGTGGTTGATCAACGCGACGACGCAGGCGCAGCGCGACGGACTCGCCGACTATTTCAGCCCGAACAGCGTGATCTCCAGCAACCGGTCCGGCTTCGGCAAGCCGTTCGGCGGCCTCACGCCGAACGTGGACGGCGCCCTCGCGTCGGATAAGGGAGCGATGCGGGTCATAAAGGTTCATCCGCGCCCTTACGTTGACGCAGCTGACGAAGGCGACGGTCCGGCCGCGTCGGAACGCACGGCGGGAACGACGGAGGAGCCGGGTCCAGGTGCGGGCAAGGGTGAGGCCGCCCACCAGTTTCGCTCGGCGAGCCGCCCAGGCTCGTCTGCGGGCGGCCAGCTCCCGGAGGAACAGGCCGCGGCGCAGCACCGGGCGAACCCCACCGACGCTGAGCAGAAGGCCCAGCGCGCAGCGGCCCAGGCCGCCCAGGAGCGCGCCGCCTTCGAGCAGGCCGCACAGCAGATTCGCGACCAGGTGCGGGCAGACCCGGCGCTGGCCGACCTCGGGCACCAACTCGCCGTGGACATCACGCCGCAGGGCTTGCGCGTCCAGATCCTCGATGCTGAGAACCGGCCGATGTTCACGACCGGCTCCGCGACGCCGAACGACTGGGCGCGCGCCGTCCTCGCCAAGGTCACGCCCGCGCTGCTCCGTCTGCCGGAACCGATCAGCATCGCGGGCTATACCGACGCGCAGCCCTATCGCGGCGGCGACCGCACGAACTGGGACCTCTCCGCCGACCGCGCCAACGCAACTCGGCGCCTGCTCGCCGAGGCCGGGCTGCCCAACTCGCGGCTGCAGGGCGTGACCGGCCATGCCGACCGCGAGCTTCTCCTGCCGGCCGACCCACTCGCCGCAGCAAATCGCCGCATCGCGATCGTGGTGTTGCGCCAAGCTCCATCGGCGCCGAAGGATACGGCGCCGCAAGCGACCGCGCCGCAACGCGCGGCGCCACCGGTCGCGGCGCCCCTAGGCGATGCGCACGACGCGGCCGATGCTCCTGCCCGCTGAGGCCGCGCCGTGCTGACTCTCGGCGGCTTCGGCTTCCTCCTCGCCTGCGTCTTCGGCAGCTACCTTGTCTCAGGCGGCAGCCTGCGGCCGCTGGTCGAGTCGCTACCGTTCGAGATGCTCTCCATCGGCGGCGCTGTGCTCGGTACGTTCGTCATGTCCAACAGCATGCACGACGTGAAGCACACGCTCGCCGGCTTCAAGAAGATCCTCGGGGGTGCGAGCTTCAAGAAGGGCGATTACGTGGATCTGCTCTCCCTTCTCTACTGGTTCGTGCGCCTCGCGAGCACCAAGGGCGCGATGGCCCTGGAGCCGCACATCGAGCGGCCGACCGAGAGCGCGGCGTTCCAGAAGTTCCCTCGCATCCTGGCAGACCATCATGCGACCGATCTGATCTGCGACTACCTGCGCATGATCGGCATGAACGCCGACGATCCGCATCAGATCGAGGACGTGATGGCGCGTGAGCTGAAGAAGACGCTGAACGAGGAACTGCACGGCGCGCACGCTCTGCAGACGATGGCGGACGCCCTGCCTGCGCTCGGCATCGTCGCGGCCGTGCTCGGCGTGGTGAAGACCATGAGCCACATCAACGAGCCTCCGGCCGTGCTCGGCGAGATGATCGGCGGCGCGCTCGTGGGCACCTTCCTCGGCGTGCTGCTGGCGTATGGTTTCGCCGGTCCCTGCGCATCACGCCTGCGTTCAGTAGTCGAGGAAGAGGCCAAGTTCTTCGAGGTGATCCGTGCCGTCCTGGTCGCGCACCTGCACGGCAACCCGCCCCAGATCAGCGTCGAGACGGGGCGCAAGATGGTGCCCAACCAGCACATGCCGACCTTTCAGGACCTTGAGCAGGCCGTCCAGGGCGCGCAGATCGGCTGACCGGAGACGCCATCCGTCATCTCGCGAGCAGCCGCGCGGGTCAGACCGGATCGTCCATGGTGGGACGCCCCGTCGCGAACCGCCAGTGATGCCACAGCAAGCGCGCAGCGAGCGCCCGCGCGGGGCGCCAGGGTTCAGCGAGGGCGCGCAGGCTGGCGGCATCTGGCCGGGCAGGCAGGTTGAGCAGGTTCTGCGCCGCAGCCTGCAATGCAAGATCCCCGGCCGGGAAAACGTCTGCGCGCGCATGGGCGAACAAGAGGAACACTTCCGCGCTCCAACGCCCGAGGCCGCGCACGGCGGTGATCGCCGCGACGGCGGCCTCGTCGTCGAGACGCTCCAAGGTCTCGTCGGAGAGTTGCCCCGCTGCGAACGCATCGGCGACCGACCGGGCGTGCGCGACCTTCGGGCGGGACAGCCCGGCGCCGCGCAGCATCGCCTCGTCGAGGGCGAGAAGGCCCGCGGGATCGAGGGCGCCATCAAGCAGGCACAGCCGGCGCCAGATCGCGGCGGCGGCGGCGGTGCTGATCTGCTGCGCGACGATGGCTTGGAGCAGCCCCGGGAACCCGCGTGGCCGCGTCCGCCACGGCAGTGGGCCGGCGATCCGCTCGACGGAAGCGAGCCGCGGGTCGGCACGGCAGAGCTGGTCGAGGTGAGCAGCGCGCGGCGGGCGGCGGATGGGGGAACGGCACGGGCTTCGTATGGGCGACAGGGCCTTTCGCTGCAACGATGGGCCTGGACCACTATGATGCCTTCCCATGCCGACTGCGCCGCACATCCTGGTCGTGGACGACGACCGCGAGATACGCGACCTGCTCGCCCGCTTCCTGGAGCGGCACGGGCTGCGCGTCACGGCGGTGCGCGACGGGCGCGAGCTGCGCCGGGCCTGGAGTGCCGGGCATTATCACCTCGTCGTGCTGGACCTGATGCTGCCGGGCGAGAGCGGGTTCGACCTCGCGCGCTGGCTGCGCGAGCAGGGGCCGGTGCCCATCGTGATGCTGACGGCCATGGGCGAGGAGGCGGACCGCATCATCGGCCTGGAACTGGGCGCGGACGACTACGTCGCCAAGCCGTTCAACCCGCGCGAGCTCCTCGCCCGCATCCGTGCTGTCCTGCGCCGCACGGGCGAGCGCGACGGGGTGCAAGCCGCGCCCCAGGCCTTCGTCTTCGCCGGCTGGCGGCTTGAGCCTGCCCGGCGGCGCCTGCTCAACCCCGAGGGTGCCGAGGTCGCGCTCACCGGCGGCGAGTATGACCTGCTCGCCGCCCTCGTTGAGCGTGCCAATCGCGTGCTGACGCGCGACCAGCTCCTTGACCTGCTGCGCGGACGCCAAGCCGGGCCGTTCGACCGGGCCATCGATGTCGCGATCAGCCGACTCCGCCGCAAGCTCGAGGACGGCGGGCGCGATGCCCAGCTCATCAAGACCGTGCGCGGCGGCGGTTACGTGCTTGCCGCCGACGTCGAGCGCCTGTGACGCTCTGGCCCCGCAGCCTCGCCGCACGCACGGCGCTCGTGCTGCTCGCTGGCCTGGCATTCGTCCAAGGAGGTGGCCTGCTGCTGCACGCGCTCGACAGCGCCGGGCTGCAGCGCATCGCCGAGGCGCGCGACCTCGGGACCAGGCTCAAGACGCTCTACCGCGCCGTTGCCACCGCTTCGGCAAACTCGGCGCCCGGCCTGCTGCCCAACGTCGGCCCCGGGCTGAGTGCTACACTCGGAGCACTGCCCGAGCCGCTGCCCCCACCGTCGCCGCCCGAATTGCAGCGCCTAGTCCGTCCTTTCCTCGCGCTCGGCCCGATGCCTCCGAGCCTTCGCCCGCGCGAGGTGCTGCTGCGCGGCACCCCGGATGCGCTGCTCGCCGCCTTCCACCTGCCGGACGGGCGCTGGCTCGTCGCGCGCACGGCGCTGCCCGAGCCGCGCCCCTGGGACAGCGCCGGGTTTCTTGCCTTGTTCCTGGGCATGACGCTGGCCGCAGCGCTCCTCGCGGTCTGGGCCGTGCAGCGGTTGACGGCGCCCGTGCGCGCGCTCGCCGCAGCGGCCGAGCGCCTGGGCCGCGACGTGAACGCACCGGCCTTGCCCGAGGACGGACCGTTCGAGGTCGCGCTCGCCGCCACCGCCTTCAACCGCATGGCCTCGCGCATCCGTCGCTTCGTGGACGACCGCACCTTCCTGCTCGCCGCGATCGGCCACGATTTGCGCACGCCTATCACGCGCCTCAAGCTGCGCGCGGAGCTGCTCGACGACGACGAGCAGCGCGGCAAGTGGCTCGCCGACCTCGACGAGCTGGAGGCCATGGTGACGGCGACGCTCGCCTTCAGCCGCGATGTGGCCACGAGCGAGCCGGCGGTGCGGCTCGACCTGGCGGCGCTGGTCCGGACCGTGCTCGACGAGGCCGCGGACGCTCGCCCGGCGCTCGCGGGCCGTATCGTCTATCAGGGGCCGGAGCACCTGGCCATCCAGGGCCGCCCCGTAGCGCTCAAGCGGGCTCTGGCGAACCTGGTCGGCAACGCGCTCGCTTACGGCGGCGGCGCCCGCGCCCGGCTCGATCCTCCGCGCGACGGGGCCGTGACGGTCGTCGTCGAGGACGATGGTCCAGGGCTGCCCGCGGAGGAGCTTGAGCGCGTGTTCGAGCCGTTCCGCCGCGGCGAACGCAGCCGCTCGCGGGAGACGGGCGGCACCGGCCTGGGTCTTGCCATCACCCGGAATATCCTGCGCGCCCACGGCGGCGAGGTCGCGCTCGCCAACCGGCCCGAGGGCGGGCTGCGAGCGGTTGTCACGATCCCGGCGTAATCAGAGCATCGCGAGCGGCACCTTGCCGCGCGGCGGCGGGAAGGCCTGGTCCAGCATCGCCACGTCCTCGGCTCCGAGCTGCAGGCTCGCCGCCTTCGCGTTTTCCCGCACGTGCCTGGCATCGGCCGCCTTCGGAATACTACTTACGCCGGGGCGGAGCAGCGTGAACGCGATCGCGACCTGCGCGGGAGTAACGCGATGTCGGGCAGCGACGGCAGCGAGCGCCTTGTGCCGCAGCAGCCGCCCACCCTGACCGACGGGCGAGTAGGCCATGATCGGCATCTCTGCCCGCTCGGCCCAGGGCAGCAAGTCCCACTCCGCGCCGCGGTGTTCCAGGTTGTAGAGCACCTGGTCCGTGGCGCAGCCCTGCGGCAGCGACGCGAGCGCGTCCACGTCAAGGTTCGACACGCCCCAGGCCCGGATCTGCCCTGCCTCCCGCAGGCGCTCGAATCCCTCGACCGTCTCGGCGAGCGGGACTCGGCCCTCCCAATGCAGCAGGTAGAGGTCGAGGTAGTCCGTCCCCAATCGCTGCAAGCTCGCGGCGCACGCCCGCGCCACGCCGGAGCGCGTCGCATTGGACGGCAGCACCTTGCTGACCAGGAACACCTCGACCCGGCGCCCGGCGATGGCGCGTCCGACGACCCGCTCGGCGCCGCCGTTCCCATACATTTCGGCCGTGTCTACGAGCGTCATGCCGAGGTCGAGGCCGAGGCGCAGCGCGTCCGCTTCCTGCCCCGCCGGGGCGTGACCCTCGCCCATGTGCCAGGTGCCCTGGCCGAGCCGGGGAATGGCTTCAGCCATCGGCTGCCTCCTCCGCCCGCTCCAGCAGCCGCAGGAAGTTGCCGGCCCAGAGCTGGGCAACCTCGTGCACGCCGTAGCCGCGGCGGACCAGCTCGGCCGTGAGGTTCGGGCTCTCGGAGGCGTCCATCCAGCCGTTGAAGTAGCCGCCGCCGTCGAAATCGGAACTGATGCCGACGTGGGCGAGGCCACAGCGCTCGACCACGTAGTCGATGTGGTCCACGTAGTCGCTCACCGTCACCTTGTCCGGCTTGGCGCCAGGCTTCACGAAGCTGGAGACGGCCGTGATGTTGACCATGCCGTTGGTCTCGCGCAATGCGTCGAGCACCAGGTCGTCCACGTTGCGCGGCACGTTGCACAGCGCGCGGACGCAGGAGTGGGTGGCGACGACCGGCACGCGGCTGGCCTGGATCGCCTGCAGCGCCGTCTGCTGCGAGGTGTGCGAGATGTCCACGAGCATCCCGAGGCGGTTCATCTCGGCAACCGCCTCGCGCCCGAGGCCGGACAGGCCGCCGTGCAGCGCCGGGCCATCGCCGAGGTCGGCGCGCGGGTTGCTGCTGTCGCAGAGCAGGTTGTGGCCGTTATGGCAGAGCGTCATGTAGCGCGCACCCAGGCGACGGAACTCGGCGAGGAGGTCCAAATCCTCGCCTAGCGCGTGCCCGTTCTCGACGCAGGCGACGATGGCGGTTAGCCGCTCCGCATGCGCGGCGCGCAGCTCGGCGGCCGTGGTCGCGAGGCGCATCCCCTCTCCCTCGCCCATGGCCCGGATGGCTGCCAGCATGGCGAGGGCCCGATCCCTCGCCGCAGCGAAGCCTTCGGCCGTGCGCTGTCCCTGCGGGACGTAGGCGGCGAAGCAGGCGGCGCGCAGCCCGCCCGCCTGCATCTTCGAGGGCTCGGCCCGCCGTGGCCCGGAGAAGGACCCCGCGGGCCAGGGAATATCCACGTGCGTGTCGAGCGTGAGCGTGCGCGCGTGAAGCGCCGCGGGATCGAAACCGCTGGGCTCGATGCGGTCGTCCGGCACGGGCTAGAACCCCACCCGGTCAGCACCTTTGAGGCGCAGGAGGCTGCGCGCCTCGTCGGGCGTCGCGATCTCGAGCGACAACTCCTCCAGGATGCGCCTGATTTTGGCGACCTGCTCCGCGTTGGACCGGGCGAGCTTGCCGCGGCCGATGTAGAGGCTGTCCTCCAGGCCGACGCGCACGTTGCCGCCCATGATCCCTGCCATCGTCGTGAACGCCATCTGGTGGCGTCCTGCGGCCAGCACGGACCACACGTAGGCGTCGCCGAACAAGCGGTCGGCGGTCTCGCGCATGAACAGCAGATTGCGCGGCTCAGCGCCGATGCCGCCGAGGATGCCGAAGATGGTCTGCACGAACAGCGGCGGCTCGACCACCTTGCTGGTCGAGCATGTAGGCCAGGTTGTAGAGGTGGCCCACGTCGTAGCACTCGAACTCGAAGCGCGCGCCGTGCTCGCGGCCCATCAGCGGTCACGATGCGCTCGATGTCGCGGAACGTGTTGCGAAAGATGTGGTCGTCGGTGCGGGCGAGATAGGGTTGCTCCCAGGGGTGCTTCCACTCCTTCACGCGATCGCCCGCGCGCGTCAGGTTGAAGTTCATGCTGCCCATGTTGAGCGAGCACATCTCGGGCTTGGCCTGGAGGGGTGCTGCGAGGCGGTCGTCCACGGTCATGTTCATGCCGCCGCCCGTCGTGATGTTGATGACCGCGCCCGTGGCCTGCTTGATGATGGGCAGGAAGCGCATGAACACGGCCGGATCGGGCGTCGGCTCGCCAGTCTCCGGGTTGCGGGCGTGCAGGTGGATGATGGCCGCGCCCGCTTCCGCGGCCTCGATGCTGCTCCGCGCGATCTGCTCGGGTGTCACGGGCAGCGCGTCGGACATGCTGGGCGTATGGATGGCGCCGGTTATGGCGCAGCTGATGACGACTTTGCTCCCCGCTGGGTTGGCCATGGCGCGTCTGCCTCCGCTTGCTGCGGCGATCCTGCACCGGGCGCGGCCGGCCGGCCAGGGGGTGCCGAAGAGGTGATGCGCAGTATGCCAGGGATGGCCCGGACGGCGCGGAATGGGATATGGTGCGGCCGGCTGTCCTCGTAGCTCAGCCGGATAGAGCACCAGATTCCTAATCTGGGGGCCGTGGGTTCGAATCCCGCCGAGGACGCCATCGCTCTGCTCGGGCGGTCACGGCTCAGCGCTTATGCCTGTAACCGCAGTCTTCGTCCCATTCTGCAAGGACCCCTCCGATGCGTGGACCACTCATCATCGCTGCAGCGCTGCCGCTTGTCGCTGTCGCGGCTTGCGCACCGAATAGCGACGATCCGTGGGCGAACCCGCCCGTATCCAGCGCGCCCGGCTCAGGTCCGCAACAACCGCAGCCTCCCGGCAGCTTGCCGCCGGGCGCCGCAGTCAACGCGCCGCTTACCCCCTCCGGAGGCGAGCTCCTGAGGATGGGCAGCCCCTGACGGCCGGAGCCCTGTTCGGCGTAGCGATCTCGTTCGGCCGCCAGCGCAACGCCTCAGAAGAACGCCATCGTCCGCACCTCGATGCTCTCACGCTTGCGCGCGTTCGGCGGCGTGGTCGGGTCCTCGAAGGCGGTGTGACCGACGAAGCGGGCGCGGCCGTCGGTCTCGCTGTCATACGTTTTCAGCAGCAGCGCCTGATCTGCCGTCATGTGCGGGAAGTAGATCCAGCGATGTGACGGCGCGTAGCGCATCACGTAGATCTCGCCCGTGCGCTCGCGGTATTTCAGTTCCATGCGCAGCATGTCGCCGTCGCCCTGGCTGGTGGCGTCGCACATCGCGAGCGGCAGTTCCTCAACCGGGTCGCGCAGCGACTTCCAGACGTTGTAGAAAGCGACGCGGCGCTGTAGCAAAGCGTCCGCCTCATCGGGCAGGATATCGCGGACGCGCTGCGGGCCGGAGGCGACTGTGTAGTCGCTGTGCACCAGCAGCACCGCCGGGCGATTAATGGTGGTCTGCTGCTTGAGGTCGGCGGGCAGGCGCTTGCGGATGGTGTGGTCGAAGATCACCACCCGGTTCGCGCCCGTGTTGCGCTTCACGAACTCCACGACCTGCGCATAGAAGCTAGACTTCACCGCCGCTTCGTCGTCGAACCCGGCGAAGTCGGCCGGGAAGGGCCGCAGCACGAATCCCTCCCGGTCCGCATCGAAGCCGTCCGCCTGCGCCCAGCCGTCGTGGATTTCCATCTCGCGCAGATCGGTGCCGGGCGGGTTGACCTTCACTGACGGGTCGGGCTCGTAGAAGTAGTAGTCCGGCGGGATGCCGTTATCGACCGTGTAGTTCAGCGTCGCGCGAACCGTGCTGGTCTGGGTGACATTCTGGTCCATCGTCGTCCCCTCAAGCAGCCTTGCGTTCGGTGGTGAAGCCCTCGCCAACGAAGGTGCGCTCCCAGCAGGGCAGGCGCTCCACCCCCTCGACCAGCCAGCGCCGCAGGTGCGGGTGCGGGTCCAGCGGCAGGCGCTGGTAGGGATGCAGGTGGGCGGGTGCTGCCACCGCGATGTCGGCGATCGTCGGCTGGTCGCCGGCGATCCAGCGGGTCTTGGCGAGTCGCGCGTCCAGGATCCCGGCCAGCTTGTGGAAGGTCTCGTCCTGCGCGCTGATGATTGCGGGATCGGGCTCGGCCCGCAGCAGCGGCTTCACGCAGTGCTCGACGAGATAAACGTAACAGCTCGGGAACCAGTGCGCTGCCTCCCACAGCAGCCAGCGGAGGATGTCGGCGCGCACCTTCGGGTCGGCTGGATAGACCGATGTGTTGCCGACCTTATCGGCGGCGTAGGCAAGGATGGCGTTCGACTCCCACAGCACGAAATCGCCGTCCGCCAGCGTGGGCACGGAGGCGTTCGGATTGAGCTCGCGATACGCGTCGCCTTTATGCTCGCCCGTGAAATAGTCCACGTGCACGCGCTCGAACGGCGCGCCGATCAGGTCGAGGCCGGCCAGCACCTTGCGGCAGTTCACGGTGATCGGATCGGCATAGATCTTCATCATGGTCGTGATCCCCTCCGCGCCGTCTCGTTGTTATGCCCGGCGGCGGGATCGGCCGGCGCGTCGCCGTCGTCGCCCGGCGAGAGCTAGGCACTGGATTGTTCGCGTTTCAACCGCCAAATTCCGAACACAGCGTTCGCGGTTCGGATACGATGACCCTGTCCACCGACATGCTGACCGTGTTCGTCCAGGTCGCCGAGCACCTCAGCGTCAGCGCGGCCGCCCGGGAGTTGGGACTTGCCAAGAGCGTGGTCAGCAAGCGCCTGGCGCAACTCGAAGCGGCGGCCGGTGCCACGCTCCTGACCCGAAGCACCCGGCGCGTGTCGCTCACGCCGGCCGGCATCGTGTACCTGGAGTTCGCCCGGCGGATGCTCGATGCGGTGCAGCGCGCCGGCGAGGAGCTGCGCACGCTGCGCACCGATCTGACGGGCCTGATCCGCGTCACCGCGCCGGTATCATGGGGACAACGGGTGGTCGGCCGGCTGCTGCCGGCCTTCCTCGCGCAGCATCCCGGGCTGGAGATCGAACTACTGCTCGATGATCGGCTTATGGACCTGGCGCACGAGCACATTGACATCGCGCTGCGCATGTCGGCGGCCCAGTCTCCCGACCTCGTTTCCATCCCGCTGACGCGGCTCGACTGGGTGATCTGCGCGGCCCCTGCTTATCTTGCGGCCGTGACCCCGCCGGCACAGCCCGAAGCGCTGGTGCAGCACCCCTGCCTGAACTACTGGCGCGCCAGCCGGCACGACCGCTGGGAACTGGTGTCAGCGGGGCGCACCGTCGCCGTTCAGGTGGGCAGCCGCTACCGCGCCAACCATCCCGAGGCAGTGGCGGATGCGGCGGTCGCCGGGCTCGGGATCGCGCTGCTGCCGCTCTACTTCGTGGAGACGCGAGATCGCCGAGGGCAAGCTGGTGCGCCTGCTCCCGGAATGGTCCGCGAAAACGGAGTTCGGCGACGCGATCACCGCCGTCGCACTTCCGGACCGCATCCGCTTCGCGAAGAACCAGGCGCTGCTGCGCTTCCTGCGCGCCCGCCTGCAGCCGCCGGGCGGCGGGTAGCGGTCCGGCCATACCTACCCTTCACAACGGCACGCCTGCCAAGTTCCGGCTCGTCCGGATCGTCTGCAAGGTCTGCACCCTCGCGACGCTCGCGGCGCTCGTCAGAAGCTGCGTGAGCTGGTTCTCGTGCGCCGTGTCGCGTGCCACGAGGCGCAGCAGGAAGTCTCCCCCGCCCCGGATCATGTGGCACTCGCGCACTTCCGGCCAGCCGGAGACCATCTCCTCGAAGCCTCGCAGCACGCTCTCCTTCTGGCTCTCTAGGCCCACAACCGCGAAGAACACGATCTCCCAGCCGAGCTTCTGCGGGTCGGTGTCGGCGTGATAGCCGCGGATCACGCCCGTCTCTTCCAGCCGGCGCACCCGGCGCAGGCAGGGGGGCGCCGTGATGTCTGCGCGCCGGGCCAACTCGACGTTGGTCATGCGCCCGTCCACCTGCAGCTCAGCTAAGATGCGCAAATCCGTCTCGTCCAGGTCGGGCGCACCCCGTGCCTGGAGCCTCACCGTAGCCATGTCGTCGATACCCCCGATCGGCGCAACTTTATTCCAACCCGGTTCGTGGCGCCAAGCCGTTGAGCGGGCGCGGGTTGCCGCGGCGCCATCTTGACACCTATCTTCTCGGACTCACGGGAGACTCGAACCCATGCCCCAACCCCTTCACGCGCAAACGCTCCGCACGCGCGTGCTCATCATCGGCGCGGGACCGGCCGGCTACACCGCCGCGATCTACGCCGCGCGCGCGAGCCTCGATCCCGTGCTCGTGGGCGGCCTACAGCCTGGCGGGCAGCTCATGATCACGACCGACGTCGAGAACTACCCCGGCTTCGCCGAGCCGATCCAGGGGCCTTGGCTTATGGAGCAGATGCGCGCGCAAGCCGAGAGCGTCGGCACGCGCATCGTCGATGATCTTGTCATGCAGGTCGATTTCAGCGCCCGCCCGTACCGTTGCACGGGCGACTCGGGCACCGTCTATCTCGCGGAGACAGTGGTAATCGCGACGGGCGCGCAGGCGCGCTGGCTCGGGCTGCCGAGCGAGGCGCGGTATCAGGGCGCGGGCGTCTCGGCCTGCGCCACGTGCGACGGGTTCTTCTACCGCGGCAAGCGGGTCGCCGTCGTGGGCGGCGGCAACACCGCCGTGGAGGAGTCGCTCTACCTCGCGAACCTCGCCGAGCACGTGACACTCATCCACCGCCGCGACTCGCTCCGCGCCGAGCGCATCCTGCAGCGGCGCCTTTTCGACAACCCCAAGATCAGCTTGATGTGGGACACGGTCGTCGAGGAAGTGGTGGGCGGCGGCACCCCCGCGGTCGTGCAGGGCGTGGCACTTCGTAATGTCCGCACGGGCGAGACGAGCCGGCTCGACGTGGACGGGCTGTTCGTCGCCATCGGGCACACGCCCAATACGGCGATGCTGCGCGGCCAGGTCGCGCTCGACGCGGAGGGCTACGTGCTCACCGCGCCCGGCACCACGCGCACCGACGTGCCGGGCGTGTTCGCGGCCGGGGATGTGCAGGACCGGCACTGGCGGCAGGCGGTCACGGCCGCGGGCACGGGCTGCATCGCGGCGCTGGAGGCCGAGCGCTTCCTCACGCTTGAGGCGCGGCCGGCCTCGTCGGACGCCCGCCAATCATCATCTCTCGCGGCGGAGTAGGCCGTGGCGATGGACTGGGACAAGCTCCGCGTCTTCCACGCCGTCGCGGAGGCGGGCAGCTTCACCCACGCAGGCGAGGCGCTCAACCTAAGCCAGTCCGCCGTCTCGCGCCAGATCTCCGCCCTGGAAGAGAACCTGCAGGTGCCGCTCTTTCATCGGCACGCGCGCGGCCTGATCCTGACCGAGCAGGGCGAGGCGCTGAACCGCACCGTGCGCGAGGTGTTCGCCAAGCTCGCGATGACCGAGGCGCTGCTGACCGAGAGCAAGGAGAAGCCCGCGGGCCGCATCAAGGTCACGACCACGGTGGGGTTCGGCTCCTCCTGGCTCGCGCCGCGGATCGCGCAGTTCCTCGACACCTACCCGGATGTGTCCGTGAGCCTGCTGCTCGACGACACGGACCTCGACCTCGCCATGCGCGAAGCGGACGTGGCGATCCGGATGCACCCGCCGCGCCAGCCCGACCTGGTCCAGCGGCACCTCATGGACCTGCGCTGGATCGTGTGCGCGAGCCCGGACTACCTCGCCCGGCACGGCACGCCGCAGCGGCCGGAGGATTTGGACGGCCACCGGCTCGTGCTGTTCGGCGAGTATCGTCCGCCGGTGCCGGACGTGAATTGGCTTGCCGAGGTCGGCCCTCGCCGTCTGCGCGCCCAGCTTGAGGTGAACAGCCTCAACGCCATGATGCGCGCGATCCGCTCGGGCGTGGGCATCGGCGCGCTGCCGGACTGGATGATACCCGAGATGGACGGGCTGACCAGGCTGCTGCCCGATCTCAAGTCGCCGAAGGTCGAGGTCTATTTCGTGTATCCGGAGGAGCTGCGGAACAGCAAGCGCGTCGCCGTGTTCCGCGATTTCCTCGTCGCACGATTGCAGGAGCTGCAATAGGCGGCGGCCTCGGCGCCCGCGAGGAAGGCGCCGCCCGCCGTACCGGCGAGGCCATCCGTCCGCGTCGCCTCGCCCGCGAACATCAGGCGTCCGTCGCCGACCGGCTCGGCGAGCGCCGCCCGCATCCCCGAGCAGCCCGGCGGCGCGTAGGCGTAGGCGCCGAGGAACAACGGGTCCGTGCCCCAGCCCGTCTCGACGGCGCCGGGCCGAAAGGCCCGGTCGGCCCGCGCCCCGAACGTGCGGCGCAGCAGGTCGCGCGCGAACGCCTCGCCCGCACCCGGGCCGGCCGCGGCCAAGTCCCACGCCGCCTGGCCGCCGACGAAGGCCACGGCGCGATCCCCGCCCCAGCCCCAGCAGTTGAGCGAGGCAGCGGGCTGCCCAGGCTCGATCCGGGTCATCACGAGGCAGTCGTTCGGAAGGCCGAGCCGGTCCGCGCCCGAGGCCCGGAGCGCGACCTTGGACAGCAAGCCCATCGGCAAGCCGTGGATCGCCTCCTGGACCGTGGCGGGCAGCGCCGGGTCGAAGCGGATTGCGCCCGCGGCAAGGACGCCCGTGCTCACCGTCACGATGCAGTGCCCGGCGCGCAGCGTGCCGCGCGGCGTCTCGACGCTGACCCCCCACGGCTCGGCCCAGCGCACCGCGAGCGCCGGCGTGCCCAATTCGACCTCGCCCCCGAGAAGCCGCAGAACGAGCGCGCCCAGGCCGCCGGGAACCCGCAGGTTCTGCCCTTCGAGCCTGTTGAGCTGCCAGTCGCGCAGCGAGAGCCGGTCCGCGTCGGCGGCGGCGATGATTGCGCCTTCCCAGGCTCCGACCGTCGCGGACCAGGGATCATCCGGATCGAGCGCGGCAGCGAGCGGCACGTCGGGATGGCCCGGCGCGAGCAGCGGCTTCGCGCGGGCGTCGAGCCCGTCCCAGGTTCGGTCGAACGCGGCCTCCTCATCCGGCGTCGCCGGGCGACCGTCCATGAAGATGCGCCGGGCGCGGCCAGAGAACGCCTCCTTGACCGGCTCCCCGCGCTGCCTGGCAACGTCGGCGAGCGGGTTGCGCTCGGCGTCATGGAGCCACTGGGCACCCTCGTCGAACGGGCCGTCGAGGAGCGCTGGGCGACTCGTCCAGGCGCGCCCACCCGCGCGCGGTCCGGCCTCCAGAAGCATCGCGGGCAGACCCTCAGCCCGTAACGCGTGCGCCGCGGCGAGGCCCGCGACGCCCGCGCCGACGACGACGACGCCGTCCTCGCGATCCACGGTCAGGGCGTCATGACCACCTTAATGCAGCCGTCCTTCTTGTCGCGGAAGGTCTCGTACATGCTCGGCCCGTCGTCCAGCTTCGCGCGATGGGTGATGACGAAGGAGGGGTCTATCTCGCCCTTCTCGATGCGGGAGAGCAAATCCTCCTGCCAGTAGGGAACGTGCGTCTGCCCCATCTTGAAGGTGAGACCCTTCTGGATGGCGGCGCCGAAGGGAACATTGCTGGGGAAGTTATACACTGCCGGGATGCTGACGATCCCGGCCGGCCGGCACGCCATGATGGCCTGGCGCAGCGAGGTCGCCCGGTCCGTGGCGAGGCCGACCGCGGTCATCGCCCGGTCCTTCAGGGCACCGATGCTGCCGGTCGCGTGGTTCTCCATGCCGACCGCGTCGATGCACTTCTCGGGCATCCGCCCGCCCGTCATCTCCCGTAGCGCCTCGATCACGTCCACCTGCTCGAAGTCGATCGTCTCGGCGCCGATCGCGCGCGCCATGGCGAGGCGCTCGGGCACCGTGTCGATGGCGATGACGCGCTTGGCGCCCAGGATCAGCGCGCTCCTGATGGCGAACTGGCCGACTGGGCCGCAGCCCCAGACCGCGACCACGTCCTTGTCGCGCTCGATGCCGCAGTTGTAGGCGGCCTGCCAGCCGGTCGGGAAAATGTCGGAGAGGAACAGGGCCTGCTCGTCGGTGAGGCTGTCGGGCACTTTCAGCGGCGCCACGTCGGCGAACGGCACGCGCACGTATTCGGCCTGGCCGCCCGCGTAGCCGCCCGTGACGTGGCTGTAGCCGAAAAGCCCGGCGGTCGTGGAGCCATACTCCTTCTGGGCCAGTTCCGCGTTGCGGTTGCTCCGCTCGCACGCGGCCCAGTTCCCCGCCTTGCACTGCTCGCACTCGCCGCAGCAGATCTGGAAGGGCACGACGACGCGGTCGCCTTTCTTGAGCCGCTTGACCTCGGCGCCGATCTCGACGACCTCGCCCATGAACTCGTGGCCGAGGATGTCGCCCTCTTCCATGGTCGGCATGTAGCCGTCCATCAGGTGCAGGTCGCTGCCGCAGATGGCGCAGGTGCTGACCTTGATGATGGCGTCGCGGGGCTGCTCGATCACCGGGTCCGGCACCGTGTCGCACCGTATGTCGCCCTTGCCGTGCCAGCACAGTGCCCGCATGTCCCATCTCCAGTCTTGGAACGGGCACAACGCGGCGCGGCGTGGCCGGTTCAGGCCGGCTTGACGCGCCCGCCGGGTCGGCGATGCTCGCGTTATGACGGGATTCTTCGAGGGCTTCGAGCTGACCACGCACGACGTGCCGGGCGGCACGCTGCGGCTGCGGCGGGGCGGCTCGGGGCCGCCGCTCCTGCTGCTGCACGGCAATCCGCAGACCCATGCCATGTGGCACGCCGTCGCCCCTGCCCTCGCCCGGCGCTTCACCGTCGTCGCCCCCGACCTCCGCGGCTACGGCGGCAGCTTCAAGCCGCCCGCGACGAGCGACCACGCGCCCTACGCGAAGCGCGAGATGGCCGGCGACATGGCGGCGCTCATGAGCGGCCTCGGCTTCGACCGCTTCCAGGTCGCCAGTCACGACCGCGGCGCGCGCGTGGCGCACCGGCTCGCACTCGATGTCCCGGACCGCGTCGAGAAGCTCGCGGTGATGGACATCGTGCCCACCATCGAGCACTTCGAGCGCACGGACATGAGCTTCGCGCTCGGCTACTATCACTGGTTCTGGTTCGCCCAGCCGCACCCGTTCCCGGAGTCGCTGATCAACCAGGCGCCGGAGACCTGGTTCGCCGCGCAAACCGGGCGGTCCTCCGGGATTCCCGCCTTCTTTCATCCGGAGGCGCTGGCCGACTACCTGGACGCGGCGCGGAACCCGGCCGCGATCACCGGCATGTGCGAGGACTACCGGGCCGCCGCGACCATCGACCTGGTGCACGACCGCGCCAGCCGCGCCGAGGGCAAGCGGGTGCAATGCCCCATGCTAGTGCTCTGGGGCGCGAAGGGGTTTGTCGGCAGCTGGTACGACCCTATCGCGATCTGGCAGGCGTATTGCTCTGATCCGATGACGGCACCGGTCACGGGCGGCGCAGTCGAGAGCGGGCACTACCTCGCCGAGGAGGCGCCCGAGGCGGTGCTCGGCTGGCTGGAAAGCTTCCTTTCATGATCTGCGCCTAAGCTGCGCGCCGACGGCGATTGTGGACGCGCGCGCACGTCGCGTGTAGGCACCGCCCGCCACTTATCGGAGCAGCCTCCAGGCCGTGCGCTCGAAGCCATCCTCGGTCGCTGCGGAGCAGATCGCCGCCCGGCGCCATCCAGGCCCATTCCTGCGACGCGGCGCATCAGTGTCCCTGCTCGCTAGGTGGGGCGGCGCTTTGGGGGCCATCGCGCTCGCCGCAGTCGCCCTCGCGATCTTCCTGGCGGCGCCGCGCGACGGCGCCTACTGGTGGCCGGATACGCCGCGGCACGCGCTAGACGGTGTCTTCTACCTCGACCTGCTGCGCGCGATGCCGCTGCACGACCTGAAACGCTGGGCACTCGCTTACTACGAGCAATACCCGGCCTTGACCGTCGGCTTCTATCCGCCCTTGGGGCACCTCGCGTTCGCCCTCGGCTATGCCGTCTTCGGGGTGCAGCACTGGGTTCCAGTCGCCGCGGTCGTCTTGTTCTTCTTCGCGCTGCTGTGCGCCGTCTTCGCCCTGGGACGGCTCGCGATGCCGGACGCCACCCCGCCCTGGATTACGTTGTGCGCGCCGCTCGCGGGCGCGATCCTGGTTGCCGCGTCGCCGCAGATGCTGCGCTGGGGCGAGCAGGCCATGCTCGACATTCCGGCGATCGCATGGGCGAGCTGGGCGGCGGTATTCCTCGTCCTGTATGCGAAGGCGCAACGGCCGCGCGACCTCGCCCTGTTCGCCGTGTTCGCGGTGTGCGCGCTCTACACGAAGCAGACCATGGGGATGCCGCTGGCCGGGGCGGCGCTCGGCCTGCTCGTCGCGCAAGGCCCGGGCCTGCTGCGCCGCCGGCATCTCTGGATCATCGCGGCCTGCGGCGCCTTGGCCCTGATCCCACTCGCGCTGCTGACCCTGCGCTTCGCCGCCTTCGACCTGGTCAACGTCGGGTCGAGGCCCGACATGCAGGACATACCGCCGCGCGCGAGCCTCGCCGGCATCGCCTGGTATGCCGTCCATGCCCCGGCCACGTTCGGCTGGCCGCTGCTGGTGCTGGCCGCGGCCGGGGCCGCGATGCGCGCGGTTCGTCGCCCGGCGCTGCCGATCATGCTGGGATGGCTGATCGTCGCCTACGTGATGCTTACGCTGATCGCGCTGAAGGAGGAGCGCCATGGCTTGCCGCTTGCCGTGCCGCTCAGCGTCTTCGCGAGCGCCGCGCTGGCCCGCCTGCTCGCCAGGCTCACGAGCGGGCCGGCGGCGGCTGCGGCGGGCGGCGTGGTCGTGCTCGCGAGCGTGGGCGCCTTCGCGGCGTCGCTCGCGCAGCGGCCGATGCCCGACCTTCACGGCTACCACCGCGTTGCCCAGGAGGTGATGCGCCTCATGCCCCAGGGCGGCCGCGTCCTCTTCGCCGGTAACTCGCGACGGCGCGTTCATCGCCCATATCCGTTTCATGGACCCGGAGCGCCGGTTCACCGTGGTGCGCGTCGATAAGCTATTCCTGCACGTCGCGGTCCAGACCGGCCTCGGCCTGCACCCGCGCGACCTGACCGAGGCAGAAGTCTCGTCCATGCTCGATCGCTACGGCATCCGGTACGTCGTCTCCGAGCCGAACCTATGGCTGGAGGCGCCCGTGATGCGGGAGTTCGACGCCGTCCTCCACTCGCCGCAATTCCAGGCGGTTGAGCGCGTGCCCGTGCAGGGGCCGGTCGCCGAGAAGGAATTGGTGATCTATCGCAATACGGATACGCTGCCAGCCGCGCCGGAGGCGATCACGCCCGAGATCATGGGCGGCATGGTGAAGACGGGACCCTAACCTCCGAGGATAGGAGAGCGCCATGGACGAAGCTTTGCTCCTCCGCGAGGACCGGGACGGCATCGCCCGGCTCACGCTCAACCGCCCGGCGAGCCGCAACGCCTTGTCGCAGGCGCTCATGGCCGCGCTGCACGAGGCGCTGGACGTGGTGGAGGCGGACCGCTCGGTGCGCGTCGCCGTGCTGGCGGGCGCGGGTCCGGCCTTCTGCGCCGGGCACGATTTGCGCGAACTCCGCGCCCTCGGGCGGGACGGGCACGCGGCGGTGTTCGCGCAGTGCTCGGCGCTCATGCAGCGCATCGTCTCTCTGCGCGTCCCGGTGATCGCGCGCGTCCATGGGATCGCGACGGCTGCAGGCTGCCAGCTCGTCGCGACATGCGACCTCGCGGTGGCGGGACAGGCTGCCCGGTTCGCGACGCCCGGCGTCAACATCGGTTTGTTCTGCTCGACGCCGATGGTGGCTCTTTCACGCGCGGTCGGGCGCAAGGCGGCGATGGAGATGCTGCTCACGGGCGAGATGGTGGACGCCGAGGCGGCGGCGCGGCTCGGCCTGGTCAACCGCGCCGTCGCGGACGACGCGCTCGACGCGAAGGTGGACGCGCTCGCCGCCCGCATCGCTTCGCGCAGCCCGGCGAGCGTCGCCTACGGCAAGCCCGCGTTCTACCGGCAAGCGGAGATGCCGCTCGCCTCCGCCTACGAGTTCGCCGCCGAGGTCATGGTGCGGAACATGCAGGCGGCGGACGCGGCCGAGGGCATCGGCGCGTTCCTGGAGCGGCGCGAGCCGGTTTGGACGGGGGCGTAGGCATTCTGCGGCGGCTCGCCGCTCCTACGTCTCTCCCAGCACCTCGCCGAACAGCTCCCACGACGACCCCGTCCAGCGTTGGAGCTGTAACTGCCGGATTGCGTGGTAGTTGGTCGGGGACGTATTCACCTTGATGCCCGGCAGCAGTGTCGGGATTTGCAGGTCGTGCAGGTTCGTCGCCTGCTTCATGATGTTCTCACGCGAGAGGTCGTCGCCGCACTGCGCCAGGATATGCTTGAGCATGAGCGCGGGGCTGTAGCCGCGAACGATATTAATGTCCTTGAGGTCGGCGTCAGGCATCCACTGCTTCATGAAGGCCCGCCAGTCGGTCATGCCGGGGTTGTTGGCCCATTGCGGGTCGGTCTGGTCCTTCTCGAACGCCGCGCTGATGATGCCGCGGCCGTTCTCCGCGCCTGCCGGGATCATCACGGCCCCGGCCGAGGAGGCGGGTATGTTCAGGTAGTGCGGCACCGGGCGCCAGTTGATCGCGGCCAGCTTCTTGATCACCTGGGCGGCGAACTTCGGTGTGGCTGCGGTGAGCAGCGCGTCGGCGCCGGAGGCTTGCAAGCTCACGACCTGGCTGTCCACGGTGGGATCGGTCGTCTCGTACGAGACTGTCTTGACCACGATCTGGTCGTATTTCGGCCCGAGCGCGTTCTTGAGCCCGATCAGGTAGTCCTTCCCGTAGTCGTCGTTCTGGTAGAGGACGGCGAGCTTGGCGTCAGGCGCTTCCCGCAGCAGGTGCTTGGCGTAGATACCGGCCTCGGTTTGGTAGCTGGGTAGCCAGCCTATGGTCCAGGGGAAGTGTGCGTAGTCCCCCCATTTCTCCGCCCCGGTGGAGATGAAGAGTTGTGGCACTTTCTTCGCATTGAGATACTGCCGCACGGCGGACTGGGTCGGCGTGCCCAGACTATTGAACAGGAAGGAGACGCCTTCGGACTCGACCAGCCTTCGCGTCTCCTGGACGGTGCGGGGCGGGCTGTAGCCGTCGTCTACGGAGAGGAAGTCTATGGTGCGGCCGTGAATGCCGCCGCCTGCGTTCAGCATCCTGAAGAACGCCGCCTGGGTGCGGCCAATGGCGCCGTAGGCCGAGGCCGGGCCGCTGTAAGGCATGGTCTGGCCGATCTTGATCGAGGTCTTGGTCACGCCCGGCGTCGACGCCGCGGCGCGCGCGACCCACGGGGCCGCAAGCCCGCCCGCAGCGAGGGTGAGCACGGTCCTTCTGTGCAGCGCTCTAGACATCGCTTCCACCCTTTCAGGGCGGCCCTGGCCCGCGCCAGGGGCCCGGCGCAGCTTGCGCCAAGGCAACAATGCTCTGCAAGCGGAACGATAGCAGCTACCGTTGCAGATACGATCGCGGAGCAGGCGGCATCACCGCCCCGTGCGGGCTATTACCGCAGGCCGGCGCAGAACGCCCCTATGCGCGCCATGGCCTCCGCCAGGCTCGCCTCGTCGGTGGCGTAGGAGATGCGGATGTAGGGCGACATGCCGAACGCCGCGCCGTGGACGACGGCGACGTGCTGCTCCGCCAGTAGCGCCAGCGCGAAATCCTCGTCCGTCTCGATCCGCGCGCCGCCCGGCGTCGTCTTCCCGAGGCACCCGGCCACGCTCGGATAGACGTAGAACGCGCCCTCCGGCCGGTGGCAGACGATGCCGGGCGCCTTGTTGAGCGCGTCCACGACCAGGTCGCGCCGACGGCGATAGGTGGCGACTTGCGCCGCGACCTCGTCCTGCGGCCCGTCCAGCGCCGCCGCCGCCGCGGCCTGGCCCACGGTGGAGACGCCCGCGGTCGCCTGGCCCTGCATGTTGACCATGGCGCGGATCAGGTCGCGGGGACCGGCGCCGAAGCCGATGCGCCAGCCCGTCATGGCGTAGGTCTTGGACACGCCCGAGACGGTCAGCACCCGGTCGGCCAGCTCGGGCATGACGGCAGCCATCGTCGCGTGCGGCGCGTCATAGACCAGGTGCTCATACATGTCGTCGGAGAGCACCCCGACATGGGGATACCGCAGCAGGACCGCGCCGAGGGCACGCAGGTCATCGCCGCTATAGGCAGCGCCCGTGGGATTGCCGGGGTTGTTCAGGATCAGCCACTTGGTCCGCGGCGTTACGGCCGCGTCGAGGTCCTCGGGGCGGAGGCGGAAGCCGTTGTTCTGCGGGCACGGCACGATCACCGCCTCGGCGCCGACCACGCCCGCCATGAGCGGGTAGGCGCTCCAGTAGGGGGCGGGGATGATCACCTCGTCGCCCTCGTCGAGGGTGGCGAGATAGGCGTCGAAGATCACCTGCTTGCCGCCGTTGCCGACGACGATCTGGTCGGGGGCGAAGTCGAGGCCGCTGTCGCGCCGGAACTTGCGCCGGATCGCCTGCTTGAGCGCGGGTTGGCCGTCCTGGGGCGGATACTTTGTGTCGCCGCGGAGCGCCGCCTGGTGCGCCGCCTCGACCGCGTGCAGCGGCGATGCGAAATCCGGCTCGCCGATGGTGAGCTGGATGACCTCGTGGCCGGCCGCGCGAAGCTCGCGCGCCTTCACGGTCATGGCGACGGTGGCCGCGACAGGCGCGCGCGTGACGCGCCGGGCGAGCGCCGGCACCCTTACTGCAGCCCCTCGCAGAAGCGCTGGATGCGGGCGCAGGCCTCGCGCAGCAGCTCGGTGCTGGTGGCATACGAGATGCGGAAGTGGCCGGGAAACATGAACGCCGCCCCATGGACGGCGGCAACGCCCTCCTCGTCGAGCAGCGCGGTCACGAACGCCTCGTCGTCCTTGATCTCGGCGCCGCCGCGGCTCGTCTTGCCGATGCAGCCGTGGACGGCGGGGAAGACGTAGAAGGCGCCCTCGGGCAGGTTGCAGGTGATGCCGGGCGCCTTGTTGAGCGCGTCCACGACGAGGTCGCGCCGGCCCTTATACACCTCGGCCATGGCGGCGATGCTGTCCTGCGGGCCCGTCAGCGCCTCGACGGCGGCGGCCTGGCTGATGCTGCTGGTGTTGCTCGTGCTTTGGCTCTGCAGCTTGTCCATGGCCTTGATCAGCGGCACCGGCGCCCCCGCGAAACCGATGCGCCAGCCGGTCATGGCGTAGGCCTTGCTGCACCCGTTCATGGTCACGGTGCGGTCGCGCAGCTGCGGCTCGACCTCGACGACCGTGGCGGCCTTGAAGCCGTCGTAGGTCAGCTTCTCGTAGATGTCGTCCGTGAACACCCAAACGTCCGGATGGCGCAGCAGCACGTCGCACAGCGGACGCAGCTCCTCGGCCGAGTAGGCGGCGCCCGTCGGGTTGCAGGGATTGTTCAGCAAGAACCACTTGGTCCGCGGCGTGATCGCCGCCTCGAGCTCCTCGGCGCGGAGCTTGAACCCGGCGTTCTGGCCGCAGGGGACGATTACGGGCGTGCCGTCCGCCAGCGCCACGATGTCGGGGTAGCTGACCCAGCAGGGGCTCGGGATGATCACCTCGTCGCCCTGGTCAAGCGTGGCCACCATGGCGTTGAAGATGACCTGCTTTCCGCCCGTCGAGACGATGATCTCCTCGGGCTTGTAGTCGAGCCCGCTGTCCCGGCGGAACTTCTCCGCGACCGCCCGGCGCAGCGGCAGCGTGCCGGCCACGTCGGTGTATTTCGTGTCGCCTGCCTGGATCGCGCGGATCGCGGCCTGCTTGACGTTCTCCGGCGTGTCGAAGTCCGGCTCACCCGCCGAGAGCGAGATCACGTCGCGCCCGGCGGCCTTCAGCGCGCGGGCCTTGGTGCTGATCGCGATCGTCTGGCTCGGGCTGATGCGGTCAAGGCGTTGGGCGGTCAAGTGCATGATCGGCGTCCGGGCTTGAAAAGGCGGCGGCACACTAGGCGCACGGCCGATTTAGCGCAACGGACCGCGGCTTCAGACGATGCGCCCTTCAGGCATGAAGTCACGAAAAAGACACTGCCGCGGAGTGAACACTGCCCCCCGAAGCGTGTTCTAGGACTGGCGGTCAGCCTAATCGCGGAGGGCTATTCACCATGCGCTTCAACAACATACGCGCGTCCGTTCTAGCTGCTATGCTTCTGGCTGCGAGCCCAGGCCTCGCCCTTGCCCAGAATGCCGGGAACGGGACCACGGGCACGGCGCCGACGACTGGTACGACAAACACGCCCGCCGGCGCGGTCACCACCAATCCGCCCGGCGGCAACATGGGCGCGAATGCGTATAACGGCTACAACGGTAGCGGCTGGGGCGGCGGCTGGTGGGGCTTGATCGGCCTGATAGGCTTGTTCGGCCTCGCCGGCGGACGGCGGGTCCGGCCTGTGCCGCCCACGACCGGCGTTGGGACTGGGAGCAATCGCCTCTGAGCTTCGTGCGTGCCTGACAGCGGTGCGATCCCAAGACACCCTGAGGCCATCGCCGGATCACCTCCGGAGATGGCCTCTTGACGCCGGGCGACTCTGCGGCGCGGGACCGCTACAGGATGAACCGGCTCAGGTCGCCCTTTTGCGCGAGCGGCGCCACGCGCTCGTTGACGTAGGAAGCGTCCACGGTGACCATGTCGCCGCCGCGGTCCGTCGCCGAGAAGCTGATCTCCTCCAGCAAACGCTCCATCACCGTGGCTAGGCGCCGGGCGCCGATGTTCTCGACGCGCTCGTTGATGTCTGCCGCGAGATCCGCCAGCGCGTCCACCGCGTCCGGCGTGAACTCCAGGGTCACGGCCTCCGTGCCCAGCAGCGCCGAATACTGCTTGAGCAGGCTGTGCTCCGGCTCTGTCAGGATACGGCGCAGGTCGGCGCGGGACAGCGGCGCCAGCTCGACGCGGATCGGCAGCCGTCCTTGCAGCTCGGGCAGCAGATCGCTGGGCTTGGCGAGGTGGAACGCGCCTGAGGCGATGAACAGCACGTGGTCGGTCTTCACCGGGCCATACTTGGTGTTCACCGTCGTGCCCTCGATGAGCGGCAGCAGGTCGCGCTGCACGCCCTCGCGCGACACGTCGCCGCCGCGGAACCCGCCCTCGGATGAGCGTGCGCACACCTTGTCGATCTCATCCAGGAACACGATGCCGTTCTGCTCGGCATGGGTCACGGCGTCCTTGTGGAGCCGGTCCTGGTCGAGCATCCGGTCGGCTTCCTCCCGCTCCAGCGCCTCGCGCGCGGCCGGGATGCGCAGCCGCTTGCGGCTTGCCTGCTTGCCGAACATGCCGCGCATCATCTCGCCGATGTTCGCCATCTGGCCCGGCGGCATGCCCGGCAGGTCGATCTGCGCGATCTGCAGCGGGCCGGATTCGGCCACGGAGATCTCGACGTCCTTGTCCTCGAGCTCGCCGTCCCGAAGCATCTTGCGGAACTTGCTGCGCGTCTCGGCGGAGGCGCCCTCGCCGACGAGTGCCGTCACCAGCCGCTCCTGCGCGGCCAGCTCCGCCTTGGCCTGCACCTCCTTGCGGCTCTGGTCGCGCAGCATGGCGATGCTGGCCTCGACGAGATCGCGCATGATGCTGTCCACGTCGCGGCCCACGTAGCCCACCTCGGTGAATTTGGTGGCCTCGACCTTGATGAACGGGGCCTGGGCGAGCTTGGCGAGGCGCCGGGCGATCTCGGTCTTGCCGCAGCCAGTCGGGCCGATCATCAGGATGTTCTTCGGCACCACCTCCTCGCGCATGGCCTCGGGGAGCTGCTGGCGCCGCCAGCGGTTGCGCAGCGCGATCGCGACCGCGCGCTTGGCGTCGTCCTGGCCCACGATGAAGCGGTCCAGCTCGCCCACGATCTCGCGGGGGGAATAGGTAGGAACGTCCACTTACAGGGTCTCCACGATCACGGAGTCGTTCGTATAGACGCAAATCTCGGCCGCGATCTTCATCGCCCGGCGCGCAACCTCTTCCGCGCCGAGACCGTCCACGGTGAGCAGCGCCCGCGCCGCCGCGAGCGCATAGTTGCCGCCCGAGCCGATAGCGATCACGCCGTCCTCAGGTTCCAGCACGTCGCCGTTGCCGGTCAAGGTGAAGCTGCGCTCCTTGTCGGCGACCGCCATCATGGCTTCGAGCCGGCGCAGGTAGCGGTCCGTGCGCCAGTCCTTCGCGAGCTCCACGCAAGCGCGCTCGAGCTGGCCCGGAAACCGCTCCAGCTTCGTCTCGAGCCGCTCCAGGAGGGCGAAGGCGTCGGCCGTGGCACCGGCAAAGCCGGCGATCACGCTGCCGCCCTTCGGGCCGTCGCCGATCCGGCGCACCTTGCGCGCGTTGCCCTTCATCACGGTCTGGCCCATCGTGACCTGACCGTCCCCGGCCATGGCCACCTGCCCATCGCGGCGCACGCACAGGATGGTTGTCCCGTGCCAGCCGATGGGGTCGTTCGGATTGGTTTGCATCGTGGGGCGTAGATGGGACGCCGCGCGGAATTGCACAAGATATAGGCAAAGTCGCTCGCCCAACTGTGCCTGGGATTGCCCCTGGTGCGGGGCTGGCCGCCATGGCTCAATGCCCGCGGCGGAGGGGAAACGCATGGGTGCAGCGACGGCCGACCTGATCGCGGCCAGGCTCGACCGGTTGCCGATCACACGCAGCGTTTGGCGGCTGGTGATCCTGCTCTCGCTCGGCGGGTGCTTCGAGTTCTACGACCTGTTCTTCACCGGCTATATCGCGCCTGGCCTGATCCGCAGCGGTATCTTCACCGCCACGACAAAGGGTTTCTTCGGCATCAACGGGTTCGCGAGCTTTGTCGCCGCGTTCTTCGCGGGCCTGTTCATCGGCACGATCGTGTTCAGCTTCGTGACAGACCGGCTCGGGCGCCGCGCGGTCTTCACGACGTCGCTGCTGTGCTACTGCGCGTGCACCGCCGTGATGGCGTTCCAGACGACCGCGAGCGGCATCAATTTGTGGCGCTTCCTCGCCGGCGTCGGCGTCGGCGTCGAGCTCGTCACAATCGACACCTACATCTCCGAGCTGGTTCCGAAAGGGCTGCGCGGCCGCGCCTTCGCGGTCAACCAGACGATCCAGTTCGCGGTCGTGCCCGTGGTCGCCGCGCTTTCCTGGTGGCTGGTGCCGCGAGCACCGCTCGGGCTCGATGGTTGGCGCTGGGTGGTCCTGATCGGGGCCGCGGGGGCGATCTTCGTCTGGTTCCTCCGGCTCGGCGTGCCGGAGAGCCCGCGCTGGCTGGCCGCGCACGGACGCCTGGACGAGGCTGACCGGATCACCGCGGCCATCGAGGCCCGCGTGCAAGCCGAGACCGGCCGTCCGCTCCCGCCGCCCGGCCCGGCGCTGCCGGTCGAGCCGCGCGGCAGCTTCGCCGAGATCTGGCAGGGGACCTACCTGTCCCGAACGATCATGCTGATCGTGTTCAACGTGTTCCAGACGGTCGGCTTCTACGGCTTCGCCAACTGGGTGCCTACCTTCCTCATCAAGCAGGGGATCACCACCACCAACAGCCTGCAATACACGTTCATCATCGCCTTGGCGGCGCCGCTCGGACCGCTGCTCTGCGTCGGGATCGCCGACCGCATCGAGCGCAAGTGGCTCATCGTCCTCGCCGCGGGGAGCGTGGCCGTGCTCGGCCTGATCTTCTCCCAAATGAATGCGGCCGCCGGAGTCATCATCCTCGGGGCGCTGCTGACGATGGCGAACAACGTGATGTCGTTCTCCTTCCATGCCTACCAAGCGGAACTGTACCCCACGCGCATCCGCGCCGTAGCGGTCGGCTTCGTCTATTCCTGGAGCCGGCTCAGCGTCGTGTTCATGGCGTTCGTCATCGCCTTCGTCCTGAGCCGCTTCGGGGTCGTCGGGGTGTTCGCCTTGATCGCGGGCAGCATGGCCATCGTGATGCTCGCCATCGGCGGCCTCGGCCCGCGCACGCGGGACCGGGCGCTGGAGGCAATATCGGGGTAGCGGCTTCTTCGTCCGCGATTGCCTCGCGGATGTTTTAACGGCGATGCTGATTTGAATTAATGTTGTCGCGAGCCCGCGTGGCATACTCAACCAGGCGCGGAGTGCAGGTCCGCCGTCGGCCGCTCCGCCCCACCGGTTGCCGCGTGGTGAGCGCGGTGCCGCGTGCCGCTGCCGAATGCGCCAGCTTCAGGACCGGGGCGGCGCGCGACAACCCCGTCCCGGAGGAGTGGACGATGCCGTTCGATGGAGGCGACTTCTCTCAGTTCCAATTCTCAGAGCCGTTGCCCTTGGTTCCGGTGCCGCTCGGCCTCGGAACGAAGCTGGCCTGGCTCTGGCATCTGTTCCCAGGCGGCCGAGGAGCTCAGTCGCTCCTCCCGGACCACGCTGACCAGGTCACCGAGGTCCGCGCCGCACACCTGCTGAGGGCGGCCCGCGCCCTGATCGAGGCTGAAGAGACGTGGACGCGGGGCGCGTATCACACGGCGGATGGCAAGCGCTGCGCCGTTGGTGCCCTGCGCGCGGCGGCGCAGGGCCGATACGGGCGAGGCGCCGGGGCGGAGGCGCACGCCTTCTTGCTCGCGGTGGCTCGTTGGCGAGGCTGCGATAGCGTGGAGAAGATGAACGACAAATCCACCCACGCGCAGGTGCTCGCCGCCTTCGATGCCGCCATCGCGAGCGCCGAGAGCCGTTAGAAGCTGAGGCATAGGACGCGATAGCAGGAACGGGGGCAGGAGCACTAGGCTCTTACCCCCGCGCCGCGCCCAGCAACCCCGCCCACGCCTCGACCATGATGTCTTCGCTGTACACCGCTTCAGCCCGCGCCCGATTTGCCTCTCCTAGCGCTCGGCGCAACTCCGCGTCGTCCAGCAGCGCGCGCAACGCACCCGCCAGGGACGCATCGTCTCGTCCTACGGCGTAGGGGCGGTTAGTGGGCGCGAGCATCTCCGGTACGTCGCCTACCGCCGTCGCCGCAACCGGCTTGGCAGCCGCCATCGCCTCCAGGAGAGAGAGTGGCATTTGCTCCGTGTCCGACGATAACGCGAACACGTCCAATGCCGCCACGAGCGCCGCTGGTGCCGGCACGTGGCCCGCGAAATGCACGCTCTGCGTGAGTCCCAACTCCCCCGCTAGCCGCTCCAGCCCGGCACGTTCCGGCCCGTCGCCCACGATCAGCAGCCGCGCCGGCCGCTCCCCAGGAGCCTGCCCCGCCGCGAGCGCGAAGGCGCGCAGCAGCCGCCCGACATTCTTCTCGGCGCGCAGCCCCGCCACCGTGCCGACGAGGAGTCCCGTGCCCAGCACCGAAGCCGGCACCGCTCGCGCGAGATCCACACCGTTCGGCACGTAGCGCACCCGCCCACGCGGCAGCCGCCACACCGTCCGCGCGATCCGCTCCAGGTTCCGCGACGGCACGACCGTCAGGCTCCGGGCGAGAACGAGGCGCCGCGTCCAAACCCGGCGCGGCATCTGCCGGTCTCGTTCCTCTGGGCCGAATCCGTCCTCCATGTGCAGGTGCTGCACGGGGCGCGGCGGGATCGCCGCCGCTATCGCCCATTCAATGCTGCCCCAGTTGCTCGTCACCAGCAGGTCCGGCCGCCACGCCTGAAGGGCGGCGCGGAAGCGGCGCAGATTGCCGCGCGTGTCGCCCTTCCTGATCTCGACCGGGGGAAACCGGATCTCGACGGCCGGATCGAGCCGCTCGCGGCAGCCGTAGCGCCCGTCCATGGCGACGACGAGATGGCGCAGCCGCGGCCCGAGCCGATTTGCGAGCGTGGTGAACCGCGCCTGCGCGCCGCCCACGTCGAAGGTCGGGAAGACGTGCAGGACGAGTGGCGGCGCTCGCCCGGGCAGGTCCGCCATCGATGCGGCTCTGCTAATGCGGAATTGTGATCTGCCCGGTCGGCGCCCGCGCAGGCACTACGCCCGCCTCGCGCGCGAGGAATCCCTCGAACACCAGCAGGTGCCACAACGCGACGCTGTTGTCCGACCGGCCAGTTTCATGCTCGGCGATGAGCCGCCGCACGGCGTCGGGTTGGAACAGCCCGCTGTCGGCGAACGGCCCCTTGAGCAGCCGCGTCCGCAGCCGCGCCGCTCCCCGCCGGAACTGCGGCCCAAGACGCTGCGTGAAGCCCTGTTTGCTTCGATATAAGATCTCGCGCGGCAGCAGCGGCTCGAGCGCGCGCTTGAGGATCCACTTACCCTCCTGCCGGTGCAGCTTGAGGCTCCGCGGCAGCGCCAGCCCCCACTCGACCAGCTCGTAGTCTAGGAACGGCGCCCGCACCTCCAGCGAGTTGGCCATGCTTGCCCTGTCCACCTTGGTCAGGATGTCGCCCACGAGCCAGGTCTGCAGATCTACGAGCTGCGCCTGCAGGAGCGGGTCCGCGCCGCCCGCCGCCTCCATCAGATCCACGAAGCGGTCGGACGGGTCGTGTCCATCGAGCTGCGCGCGCAGGATAGGCGAGAACAGCGCGTGGCGCTGCGCGTCGTGGACGCGCGCGACGGTGCGGTAGTAGCCCAGCGCCGCGTCGAGGCTGATCTCGGTGAGCGTGTGCTTGGCCCGCAGCCAGCGCGGCGCCCAGTCCATCCTTGGATAGAGCCGCGCGGCACCCCCAAGCACCCGGCGCCGCAGCGGCGCCGGCACTGCCCGGCGCACCGCCGTCGCCAGCATGTGCCAGCGATACCGCCGGTAGCCGGCGAACACCTCGTCGCCGCCGTCCCCCGAGACCGCGACGGTCACGTGCTTGCGCGCGAGCCGGCAGACGGCGTGGGTCGGCACGCTCGACCAATCCCCGAACGGCTCGCCGAAGATCGCGGCCTGGTCGCGCGCCGCCTCGATGTAGTCCGCCGTCTCGGCCCGCTCGTCGTGCTGCGCCGTGCCGTAGCGCTTCGCCACCCGGCTCGCGAGCGGCGTCTCGTCCTCGCTTCCGGGGAAGCCGATCGTGAACGTGGCAAGCGGCGACGCCTTCAGGCCCGCCGCGGTCGCGACCACGGCGCCGCTGTCCACGCCGCCCGAGAGGAACGCGCCCAGCGGCACATCCGCGATCAGGCGGCTCGCCGTTGCGCGCCGCAGATGCTCCATGAGCTGCGGCATCGCCTCGGCCTCGTCCATGGCGCCGGCGCGGGTAGGCGGGAACCAGTAGCGCCGCGGCCTCTCGTCCCGTGTCTTGTCGGCATCGAGCAGCAGGTAGTGCGCCGCCGGAAGCTTGCGCACTCCCTCCCAAATCGTGTCGGGATCGGGCGTGTAGGAGAGCGCGAAATAGTTGTCCACGGCGGCGGCGCTCACACGGCGCGGCAGCGGCGCCTCCATGAGGGCCCCCAACTCGGAGGCGAACACCAGCGCGCCGCCCGGCTGGCGCGCGTAGTGCAGCGGCTTCTTGCCCAGGCGGTCGCGGGCGAGGAAGAGCTGCCGCCGGTTCCGGTCCCACAGCGCGATGGCGAACATGCCGTTGAGGCGGTCGAGCACGGCGGGACCCCATGCCTCCCAGCCGTGGACGATCGCCTCCGTGTCGCAGCGCGTGACGAAGCGATGGCCCAGAGCCTCGAGCTCCGGGCGGAGCTCGGCGTGGTTGTAAATCTCGCCATTGAAGACGACCACGACCGAGCCGTCCTCGTTGAACATGGGCTGATGCCCGCCCTCGACGTCGATGATCGAGAGCCGCCGGTGCCCGAGGCCGACACCCGGCTCGACGTGGAATCCATCCCCGTCCGGGCCGCGATGGGCGAGCGCCGCGGTCATGCGCGCGAGCAGGACTCGGTCCACCTGGGCGCCCCGCGGCGCGAGAATGCCAGCCAAGCCACACATCGCCGATCGTACTCCCGCTACTGGCCCAAGGATACACGAGAATATCGTCCAGCATAAGCGGATTGCACACGGAGGAAGCACGACTCCGCCAGCACCGAAGAGCGCCTAGCTCCCGAGCCGCGGCAGCCACACGCTGAACCTGCTCCCCTCGCCTTCCGTGCTTTCGATTGCGAGCTGGCCGCGGTGTCGGTTCACGACGTGCTTGACGATGGCCAGCCCCAGGCCCGTTCCGCCCACTGCGCGCGACCGCCCCTTGTTCACCCGGTAGAACCGCTCCGTCAGCCGCGGCAGGTGCTCGCTCGCGATTCCCATCCCATCGTCCTGCACGGTCATGACGATGCCGGGCCGCGGCGGCCAGCGCCCGCTTCCGCCCGGCGGCACCGGCTCCGCCGCGACTCGCACAGTGCCGCCTTCACGCCCATACTTTACCGCGTTGTCCAGAAGGTTCTGCACCAGCTGCTCAAGCTGGTCCGCGTCCCCCGCGACCTTGGGCAGCGCCGCCGGCACCTCAATGACCAGCCGCATCCGCCGCTCCGCCACCCGCGGCTCGAACAGGGCGGCCATCCGCCGCAGCAGCAGCCCAAGCTCGACGCTGTCTTCCGGCGGCCGGTGCTCGACCACCTCGATGCGCGAGAGGTGCAGCAGGTCGTCGATCAGCCGGTTCATCCGCGCCGCTTGCTCGGCCATGATCACGAGGAAGCGCTCCCGCGCCGGCGGGTCGTCGCGCGCCGGTCCGCGCAGGGTCTCGACGAAGCCGATCAGGCTCGCGAGCGGCGTGCGCAGCTCGTGGCTCGCGTTCGCCACGAAATCCGCCCTCATGCGCTCGACGGCGCGCTCGCGCGTCCGGTCCGACAGCACCGCGATCGCCCTGCCGCCGCCAGCCAGCGGCGGGTCGAGCGGGATCACCGTCGCCTGCACCTCGCGCGGCACCGGCCCCGCCGAGCGTGACCGCCGCCGAGCGCACCGTCTCGCCGGACAGCGCCGCGTCCACCGCCGCGCGCAGCTCCGGATGGCGCAGCACGGCGCCCAGCTCAGCCCCGAACAAGCTTCGCGCCGCAGCGTTGGCCCGGCGTACGCCCCGGTCCGCGCCGAGCACCAGGAGCGGGTCCGGTAGCCGCTCGACGATTCCCGCCTCGGCGCGCAGCAGCCGCTCGACCTCTGCCGCCCGCGCCGCGAGCGCGCGCGAGAGGAGCCGCGCCTCCCGCTCAACTCGCGCCGTCGCCGGCAGCCACGGCCGCACGCTCGCATCCCGGGCCAACACCCCGTTCACCTCGTGGAGCGCATCCAGGATCAGCGCCAGGTCCCGCCGCCACAGCAGCCCCGCCATGGCCGCGCCGGCCAGCACCACCGCTCCCGCGGCGACAGCCGGAACGACTTGGAGGTCGCCCGTGAGCACGAGGGCGAGCAGCGCCGCGAGCGGCACCGCTGCGATCGAGGCTGCGGTGCGCAGGGCCTAGGTGCCCAACGTCACGCGCCAGGCGGCGCGAAGTCCTGAGGCGCGGGCTGGACGATGTGTGTGCCGTCGGGCTGGACCTCGAAGATCGCGAGCCCGCGCCGCACCCGCCCGTCCGGCAGCAGCGCCAGCAGCCCGTCTGCCCCAGTGAACCCCTCCGGCCGCTGCAGCAGCCCCGCATCGAATCCGTGCGGCCCGGCGGCTGCACGCGCCAAGCCACCCGCATCGTAGGCGAGGCTCGCGAGCGGTCGCGGCGGCACACCATACCGGGCGGCGAAGGCGGTCTCGAACGGCTTGCGCGCTGCCGGGTCGGGCGCCGCGAACCAGGCACCGGCCAGCGCCGGTACGCGCACCGCCTCGCGCTCCCAGAGCCCAGGGCCGAGCACGCGCACATCGCTCGGGGCGATGCCGTCCGGCGCGAGCTGGGCGGCGGCTGGGCCGAGGTCGGGACCGACGGCGCCGAGCAGCAGGGCATCGAAGGGCGGAGGCGGAACTGCTGGCGACTCGGATGCGGGCGCGGGCGGCGTCTCCGGCGCGGCCGGCGCAGCCTGGGCCGTCTGCTGCTGCTCAGGAGCCTGGCCGGCGGCCGCATCGCCGCTCGGCTGCGCCGTCGGCGCAGCCGGAGGTTCCGCGCCCGTGGCCGGCGCCGACGTTGCTGTCGGTGTTGTTGGCGGCGCCGTTGGTGCCGGTGCCGCTTGCTGGCGCGCCTTGAGTGCATCGCTTCGGCTGGCGTAGTCAGACACGTCCTTGAGTGCCCGGTTCAGCGCGGCGATGTTGCGAGGCGTGTAGCGCTTGACCGTCGGGGGCGACAGCCCGGCTTCGGCCGCCGCAGCGGTCATACCGTCCGCGAGCGCGTTGCCGAACGCACCCTGCGGCAGCACCGCCGCGAGCCGCGTCTTGCCCTCCGCCTGCACCGCGCGCACGAGCGTGCGCACCTGCTGCCCCGGCGTTATGCCGAGCGCCCAAATGCCGGGCCGAGCCAGCGACGCGTCGCTGGTCAGCGCCAGCATAGGAATGTTCGCGGCCTGCGCGATCGGCGCCACCGCCCCGGTCTCCCCCGCGGTGAGCGGGCCGATGAACAGGCCGGCGCCCTTCCTGATCGCCGCGCGCGCGGCGGACGCGGCGCCCTCCGGCGTGCCGCCCGTATCCTCCGTGTCGAGCGGCGGCGAGCCTGGGGGCGCCAGGGCGAGCTGCACGGCTTGCAGCATCGCCTGACCGAGCGCCGCGTTCGATCCCGAGAGCGGCAGGAGTGCTGCGACTTGCGATCGTGGCGCTGGACCGGCCTGCCCGACTGGCGCCGGACTGGCACCTGGCCCGCCGATGGCATATGGCTGGCTGACGCAGGCCGCGAGCGGTAGCGCGAGCAGGAACAGGAATGCCCGACGAAGCATTGGCGGCCCCTCCCGAGGCTAGCGAACATTCTCCTATACCATCGGGCCTCGTGCTCGTGGCAACGCCCATCGGCAACCTCGGCGACCTGTCGCCCCGTGCCGTGTCCGCGTTCCGCGCCGCCGACCTCGTGCTCTGCGAGGACACGCGCACGACCGCCCGCCTCCTCGCCCACGCCGGCATCCGCGCCCGGACCGAAGCCTTGCACGATCACAACGAAGCCCAACGGGTTCCCGCGCTGCTCGGCCAGCTCCGGGCCGGCAGGCGGATCGCGCTCGTGAGCGACGCGGGGACGCCGCTGGTCTCCGACCCCGGCTACCGGCTCGTGCAGGCGGCCATCGCCGAAGGCTTGCCGGTCGGCGCCGTGCCGGGCGCGAACGCGGCCGTGCTGGCGCTCGTGCTATCGGGCCTGCCGCCACAGCCCTTCCTGTTCCTGGGCTTCCCGCCGCCGCGCCAGGCCGCACGCCAGGCAAGCTTCGGCCGGCTGCGGGCCGCCGAGCGCGCCGGGCTGAATGCCACGCTGATCTGGCACGAGGCGCCGCACCGCCTCGCCGAGTCCCTCGCCGATCTGGCGGACGCGTTCGGCCCTCGCCCCGCGGCGGTCGCGCGCGAGCTGACCAAGCGATTCGAGGAGGTCCGGCGCGGAACGCTGCCCGAGCTTGCCGCCCACTACGCGGCGGAGGCGGCGCGCGGCGAGATCACGCTCGTCGTCGGTCCGGCGCCGGAGGAGGCGGCGGACGCGGACGCGCTCGACGCCGGGCTGCGCGAGGCGCTGGCGGGACACAGCGTCAAGGACGCCGCGGCGCTCGTGGCGGGTGCGTTGGGCCTGCCGCGCAAGGTCGTGTATGCGCGGGCGCTGGAGCTGGCGCGGGAGTAGCCTCCGATCTAGCTTTCCCGCACCGCCGCCACGCTCGCACCGGTGATCCGCCGCAGCGCTTCCGCGTCCGTCCGGAACACGTGATGAGGCGAGCCAGCCGCCGCCCAGAGCGTGCCGAGCGCGAACAGATCCTCGTCGAGCAGCACCAGCGGCGGTGCCGTATGTCCTACGGGTGCCACGCCGCCGATCGCAAACCCTGTCGCGTCCCGCACGAACCGGGCGTCCGCCCGGCCGAGCGTGCTGCCGAGCGCTGCCCCGGCGCGCGCCGGGTCCACCCGGTTCGCGCCCGAGGCGACGACGACGGCGGCGCGGTCCCCCGCCTCTCCCTCGGCGCGGAACACGATGCTCTTCGCAATCTGCGCGACCTCGCACCCGATCGCCGCCGCGGCGTCGGCCGCCGTGCGCGTGCCTTCGGGAAATTCGCGGATGTCGTCCGGATGCCCGGCCGCGCGCAGCGCCGCCCGCACCCGCGCCACCGACTCGGGTTCCATGGCCTGACCCCTCATATAGCGGCCAGCATGGAACCGCTCGCCCTCTACGTCCACTGGCCCTTCTGCCTCGCCAAGTGCCCCTACTGCGACTTCAACAGCCACGTGCGCGAGCGAATCCCGCAGGCGCGCTTCATCGCGGCACTCCGCGCCGAGCTGGCCTGGGAGGCCGCCCGGCTCGGCCCCCCTCTTGGCAAGCGCCCGCTCGCCTCCGTGTTCTTCGGAGGCGGCACCCCGAGCCTCATGGACCCGGCGGGCGTTGCGGCGATCCTCGGCGATGCATGCCGACTGTTCGACCCGCTGCCCGACCTGGAAGTCACGCTGGAAGCCAACCCCACGAGCGTTGAAGCGAGTAAGCTCGACGCCCTCCGCGGCGCGGGCGTCAACCGTCTCTCCCTCGGCGTCCAGGCGCTCGACGACGCGGCGCTGCGCCTCCTCGGCCGCGAGCACTCGGCCGCCGACGCGCTCGCAGCACTCGAACTCGCCCGCGCCCTGTTCCCGCGCCTCTCCTTCGACCTGATCTACGCCCGCCCCGGTCAGGCATTGCCCGACTGGCAGGCGGAACTCGACCGCGCGCTCGCGCTCGCCGCCGACCACCTCTCGCTCTACCAGCTCACGATCGAGCCCGGCACCCGCTTCGAGGCGCTGCATCGCCGCGGCGAGTTGCGCCTGCCCGACCCCGACCTGGCCGCAGCACTCTACGAGGCCACCGCCGCCGCCGCCGCCCGGCGCGGCCTGCTTCCCTACGAAGTGTCCAACTACGCGCGCGCCGGCAGCGAGAGCCGCCACAACCTGGCCTACTGGCGCTACGCCGACTATGCCGGCATCGGCCCCGGCGCCCACGGCCGCGTCACGGTCGGCGGCCAGCTCCTCGCCACGCGGCGCCACCGCGCCCCGGAGCCATGGGCCGAGCGCGTCGAGCAGCAAGGTCATGGCACCGCCAGTGAGGAGCCGGTCGCGCCCGCCGACCGCGCCCGCGAGATGCTGCTCATGGGCCTGCGCCTCACCGAGGGGGTGGACCGCGCCCGCTTCGCCGCTCGCACCGGGATCGCGCTGGAGCGCGCACTCGATCAGGAGACGCTGCGCGCCGCGCTGGACGAGGGTTATCTCATCGACGACGGCAGCGCGCTGCGCGCAACGCATGAGGGCCGGCTGCGCCTCGATGCGCTGCTGTCCGTTCTTGTTTTGTAGCTGCTTGTATATACAGAACACGGGAACAGGAACATTCAAGATCAGAGTCAATGTTGAAGTTTCCCGAGTGTTGCTGAACAGCCACATGCTCATGCCCCGCTTGCCGCGCGGCCGGCCAGCCACTACCTGAGCGCCCATGAGCGAATCCCCTGAACCCGCCCCGCCGCAGGTCCCGCCCGGCGTGGCGGAGGCCATTGCGGCGGACCAGCCGGAACTCACCCCCGAGGCACGGGCTTCCCAGCTCGAAGCCGAACGCGACGACATGCGCGACCGGTGGCTCCGGGCCGAGGCCGAGTTGCGCAACACCCGTGAGCGCAACCGGCGCGACCTCGACGATGCGCGGCAGTACGCTGTCCAGAGCTTCGCCCGCGACATCGTCGAGGGCGCAGAAAACCTCCGCCGTGGCCTAGCGAGCCTGCCCCCGCCAGCCGTCGGCGAGCCAGAGACTGTCACGCGCCTGCGCGAAGGCTTCGAGGGCGTCGAGCGCAGCTTCCTCGGCATCCTGGAGCGCCACGGCATCACCCGCGCCGACCCCACGGGGCAGCCCTTCGACGCTAACCGCGATCAGGCGATGGCTGAGCAGCCCAGCGCCGATCATCCGCCCGGCACGGTCCTGCAGGCCTGGACTAGCGCATGGCTGCTCAACGGCCGCCTGCTCCGCCCCGCCATGGTCGTCGTCGCCAAGGCGCCCGAGGTCGCGAGCACCCGCGCTTCGGCCGAAACTGCTTAAGAAATAGGCACGTCCGGACCTTGCTTGGCCCTGGCGCGCAAACCACATCGTTCCCAATCCCCTCTAGGGCTGCGCGCGGTGCTTCGGGCCGCTCCCAGCCGCTGCAACGGAGACATGCATGAGCAAGGTCATCGGCATCGACCTCGGCACCACGAACAGCTGCGTCGCGATCATGGAAGGAAGTGCCGCGAGCGACGTCCGCGTGCTGGAGAACAGCGAGGGCGCGCGCACGACGCCCAGCATGGTCGCCTTCACCAATAGCGGCGAGCGCCTCGTCGGCCAGTCCGCCAAGCGCCAGGCGGTGACGAACCCAACCAACACGATCTACGCGGTCAAGCGCCTCATCGGCCGCCGCTACAGCGATCCGATCGTCGAGAAGGACAAGAAGCTCGTCCCCTATGCGATCGTCAACGGCGACAACGGCGACGCCTGGGTCGAGGCGCGCGGCGACAAGTATAGCCCCTCCCAGATCAGCGCCTTCATCCTCGGCAAGATGAAGGAGACGGCCGAAGCGTATCTCGGCGAGAAGGCGACGCAGGCCGTGATCACGGTCCCCGCCTACTTCAACGACGCCCAGCGCCAGGCGACGCGCGACGCCGGGCGGATCGCCGGGCTCGAGGTGCTGCGCATCATCAACGAGCCGACGGCGGCCGCCCTGGCCTACGGCATGGACAAGAAGGGCTCCGGCACGATCGCGGTCTATGACCTCGGCGGCGGCACGTTTGACATCTCGGTGCTCGAGATCGGCGACGGCGTGTTCGAGGTGAAGAGCACGAACGGCGACACGTTCCTAGGTGGCGAGGACTTCGACAACCGCGTGATCGATTATCTCGCGACCGAGTTCCAGCGCGACCAGGGCATCGACCTGCGCAAGGACAAGCTCGCGCTGCAGCGCCTCAAGGAGGCCGCAGAGAAGGCCAAGATCGAGCTGTCCTCCAGCAAGGAGACCGAGATCAACCTGCCGTTCATCACGGCGGACGCCTCCGGCCCCAAGCACCTCGTGATGAAGCTGACGCGGGCCAAGCTCGAATCGCTCGTGGATGACCTGATCCAGAGGACGATGGAGCCGTGCCGCTCGGCGCTCAAGGACGCCGGCGTCTCCGCGGGCGAGATCAGCGAGGTGATCCTCGTTGGCGGCATGACGCGGATGCCCAAGGTGATCGAGGCGGTGAAGCAGTTCTTCGGCCGCGAGCCGGCGCGCAACGTGAACCCGGACGAGGTCGTCGCCGTCGGCGCGGCGGTCCAGGGCGCGGTGCTCAAGGGCGACGTGAAGGACGTGCTGCTGCTCGACGTGACGCCGCTCTCCCTCGGCATCGAGACGCTGGGCGGGGTGTTCACGCGCCTGATCGACCGCAACACCACGATCCCGACCAAGAAGAGCCAGGTGTTCTCGACGGCGGAGGACAGTCAGAACGCCGTGACCATCAAGGTCTATCAGGGCGAGCGCGAGATGGCGGCCGACAATAAGCTGCTCGGCAACTTCGACCTGACCGGCATCCCGCCCGCGCCGCGCGGCGTGCCTCAGATCGAGGTGACGTTCGATATCGACGCGAACGGCATCGTCTCCGTCTCGGCCCGCGACAAGGCGACCGGCAAGGAGCAGCAGATCCGCATCCAGGCGAGCGGCGGCCTCTCGGAGCAGGACATCCAGCGCATGGTGCGCGAGGCCGAGCAGAACGCCGAGGCTGACAAGCGCCGGCGCGAGCAGGTCGAGGCCCGGAACGCGACCGAGGCGATGGTTCACCAGGTCGAGAAAACCCTCAGCGAGGGTGGCGACAAGGTGCCGGCCGACGTCAGGACTGAAGCCGAGGCCGCGGTCGCCGACGCGAAGCGCGCGCTCGAAGGCCAGGACGCGGACACTATCCGCCAGGCCGGCGAGCGCCTGAGCCAGTCCGCCATGAAGGTCGGCGAGGCCATGTACAAGGCCCAAGCCGCGAGCGAGCAGCCTGGCGCCGCGCAGGATCAGGCGGGTGGCGCAGGCCCGAATGGCGAGCGCGTGGTGGATGCCGACTTCGAGGAAGTGGACCCCACCAAGAAGGCCAGCTGAGGCCGGTCTTCCGATCATGACACGGTCCGGCGCCCGCCCGTCCCTCAAGACGGCGGGCGCCGATGCCTTCGGAGTGCCAAGGACCATGGGCGAGACGATGGGCTGAGATGGCAACCAAGCAGGATTATTACGCGACGCTCGGCGTCGGGCGCGAGGCGAGCGCCGAGGACCTCAAGCGGGCCTACCGCAAGCTCGCAATGCAGCATCACCCCGACCGCAATCCTGGGGACGCCAAGGCCGAGGCCAAGTTCAAGGATCTGAACGAAGCTTACGACGTTCTCAAGGATGATCAGAAGCGCGCCGCCTACGACCGCTTCGGACACGCTGCCTTCACGAACGGCGGTCCCGTCGCCCGGCGGCGGCTTCGGCGGCTTCGCGGGCGGCTTCAACTTCGGTGATGCGGGCGGTCTCGGCGACATCTTCGACCAGATGTTCGGCGAAGCTCTCGGTCGCCGCGGTTCTGCGCGCTCGCGCGCGGGCGCCGACCTCAGCACCGGCGTCGAGATCAGCCTGGAAGAGGCGTTCTCCGGCGAGAAGAAGACGATCCGCGTCATGACGCGCGTGCAGTGCGATGCGTGCCACGGCACTGGCAGCGAGGGCGCCAAGGCGTCTGACACGATCTGCCCCACCTGCGGCGGCGCCGGCCGCGTGCGTGCGCAGCGCGGCCTGCTTCTCGTCGAGCAGACCTGCCCCACCTGCACCGGCACGGGCCGGGTCGTGCGCAACCCGTGCAAGGTCTGCGGCGGTGCGGGCACCGTCGAGCGCGAGCGTACGCTGCAAGTCTCGATCCCGGCCGGCGTCGAGGACGGAACCCGTATCCGGTTGGCCGGCGAGGGTGCTTCCGGGCGCCAGGGCACTCCAGCGGGTGACCTTTACGTCCACGTCTCAGTCCGCCCGCACGAGATCTTCCAGCGGGATGGCGCCCACATCTACTGCCGGGTCCCGCTGCCGATGGCGCAGGCTGCCCTCGGCGGCGAGATCGAGGTGCCGGCCATAGACGGCACGCGGGCCAAGGTGAGGATTCCGCCCGGCACGCAGACGGGCGATCAGTTCCGCCTGCGAGCGAAAGGGTTCTCGGTGCTGCGCAGCGCTGCGCGCGGAGACATGTATATCCAGGTCTCCGTCGAGACCCCTCAGAACCTGACCCGGCGCCAGCGCGAGCTACTGGAAGAGTTCGACGCCGAGTCCAAGAAGAACGAGAGCGGCAGTCCGGAGGCGGAGGGCTTCTTCGCCAAGGTCGCGCAGTTTTTCGAGGGAAAGAGCTAGAGTGGCTGGCTGACCCTAGCGCCTTGCCGCTTGTTCCGGCGACGGCGCGCGCGCTTCCTCCTGTCTCGCACGACGTCCCGGCAGCATCCGCCACAGCACGTCGTCGTGCAGCACGAACTGATGGAACAGCGCCGCCAGAGCATGGCCGGCGGCGAGGATGATGATGGCCCAGGCGATCCAGTTATGGGCCTCGCCGACCAGGTGATGGGCGGGCTTGGAGAAGGGCGGGAAGGGCGGCGGAATCAGCAGGCCGAAGAAGCTCATCGCCTCGTTGCCCGACCAGCGCAGGACGTAGCCGAGAACAGCCTGTATTACCAGCAGCCCATAGAGCAGGTAATGCACTGCCTTCGAGGCTAGCTCCACCCAGCCCGAGTCGGCCGGGCGGACCTGGTGGCCAGGCATCAGGCGCCAGGCAATGCGCACGATCAGCACCGCCGTCAGTAGGATGCCAAAGGACATATGCGCCACGATCATCACGTGCCGGGTCGGGCGCGGCGTGAACCCCCAAGCCTCCGCCAGCCCGAATTGCGTCAGCACCAGCAGCGTGGTCAGCCAGTGCAGCGTCATGGCGACGCCGTCGTAATGCGTACGGTCGTCGCCTGCGGCGATGCGGGCCGCAGCGACGACGCCGGGCGAGGGTCCGGTGCTCACGCTTGGCCCGTCTTCATGCCGGCACCATGGTCATCCGGTTCGATTCTCCGCCGCTGCCGTGAGTGTAACTCCGTCGAAAGAAACAGAAGCATCGCGGCCGGCGCTAGACACGATGCTGCGACGCCGCTCGCGCGGACTCAGTCGTTGATTGGGTAGCTCGCCAGCAGCCGCCGCTGCAGCCGCCACAGCCGAAGCAGCTCCAGCGGCTGCGTCGAGCGGTGCCCCCGCGCGCGCATCGCGCTGCCGATACGGAACGCCTCCGCGTAGTGCCGGAACTGCGCCGCGTAAGCCTCCCGCAGACTGCACTCCGGGTCCCAGATATGCGTGGCCTCCGAGCCGATCCCGTTCACCTCGATCACCCGAAAGCCCTCCCCTCGGCGCAGCGCGGCCAGGCTCTCGTAGCGCACGTCGATGCGCCCGAAGTGGAAGTCCTGCACGTCCTGGGCAAATGCATCCACGGCCGCCACGAGCGCGGGCGTAATCTCGTCCCGGCCGTCCCGGAAGATCGAGCCTTTGCAGTGGTTGCCGCTGAACACGAGCCGCACCCGCTCGCCCTGCTTCGGCACCTCGTCGAGCCGCCGTTCCAGCCGCGGCAGATAGAGGTCCGGCACGCGCCCGGCACGCGGGTCGGCAAGCACGAGAACCTCCAACGATGAGCGGCCGTCGCCCACCACGTAGGGCGCCTCTTTCAGCGTGAGCGACGTGACCCGCCCCCTCGCCTCGCCAGGCCGGCGCACGTAGAACAGCCCGGCTTCGCCTTCCCAGGGCACCAAGTCCTGGAGCACGAGCAACGCCCCCGCGGGATACCCGGCGAGGCCGCGCGCCAAGTCCTCCGCCGCAGCGATGAGGCGCACGCCGGTACCGTTGCAGCCGATGTCGGGCTTGACGACGATCGGGAACCGCAGCCCGGCACGCGCCGCCGCCGCCAGTGCCGCCGCCGCGTCGGCCGTGGCATCTCCGCTCGCGGTGAGCGTGGTCCAGGCTGGGATCAGCGCCGCCGCGCGCGGCCCGGCAAGCCCGAAGATCTCCGACTTGCTTTCCCCGCAGAGACCGCCGCTCGCGATGCCGGGATTGGCCGCGGTCGGCATCGTGAAGTTGCGGTAGCGCAGTCCGAGCGCGAGCCACAACAGGACAACCGGCGTATACATCGCCCAGTCCGGCCAGAATTCGAACGGAGAGAGCACGCGCGCCGGGCGGGGACGCATTGGCGCAAGCGCGCCCCCCAGCGTCGGGCTGTTCGTCTGGCTGGTCATGATGTCTTGGGAGGCTCCTCAACGATGCGGGCAGCCAAACGGCCGATGATGACGATCGTTGCCGCGAAAACGGCCACACCTGCCCAGCGCCACGCGCCCAGATGATTCATCAGGAATGCGCCGACCTTCAGCGAGACGCCGAACAGCAGCGAAGTCCAGACCAGCGTCGCTATGATTGCGGCCATGGCGAAGCGCGCGAAGCTCGCGCCCACGAAGCCGCATAGCGTGTAGGTCGGCAGCCGCGCGCCGGGCAGGAAGCGGCTGACGAACACCGTCTTGAACACGTTCTTGCAGATCCACGCCTGCGTGCGCCGCACCCCAGGCCGCGGCGTCCAGCGCCGCGCCCAGGGGAAGAGAGCAGCAAGCCGCCCGAGTCCGTAGAGGCCCAAATCCCCCAGCACGATGCCGACGTAGAGTGCTCCGAGGGCGACACCGAGGGCTATGTTGCCGTCCCCGACCGCGGTCGCGGCGAGGATCGTGGCAGCGTCCTCCAGGATAAAGGTTCCACATACGATCGCGAGGGCTTGCAGTGCCGGGTCCTGCCCGGCTTCGCGAAGAAGCTCCGAGACGGATAGATCCATGCATTCCGCCCCGTGGCCGGCCCCCTTGCCCAGTTCGGCCGACGTTGGAACAAGCGGCACGGCCCAAACCGTCTAAGCCATACGCGTCGGCACAGTTCATCCCGTCCCGCCATCACGCTTCTGTGAGATCAGGTGATCGTCATGCGTCCATCCAGAAAAACGACACGGTGCTCTGCAACCCGCGCCGGCTTGCTTCGTTCGCCTGGTGCCTGCGGCGTCCTCCTCCCCCAAGCGAGCGACGCGGCTCAGGGCGGCGGCGCGGCCTGCCCCATCGTCCCCCCAAGTGGGCAGATGTCCCGCGCCGCCAACGCCTCGACAGACGGTTCTCGGTCCGCCACCTTGCGCTGCCATCGCAGCAAGGCTGGGTCATGCGCATCGGGATCGCGGGCGTTACCGGCCGTATGGGACGCTTGCTCGTCGAGGAGGTGCACGCGTCAGGCTGTGTCCTCGCCGGCGGCACGGCGCGGAACAGCCCGCCCGCGGATATCCCGCACATGCCGGACATCGAGGCGCTTGCCGCCGCCTCGGACTGCGTCGTGGACTTCACCCACGCCTCTCTCGCCGCGGCGCACGCGCGCGCTATCGCCGGCGCGGGCGCGGCTTGGGTCCTCGGCACCTCCGGTCTTTCCCCGGAAGAGGAGGCCGCCGTCGCGGAGGCTGCCCGCCACGTGCCAACCGTCTATGCCGCCAACTTCGCGCCGGGCGTCACCCTCATGCTCGCGCTCGCCGAGCGCCTCGGCGCCGCGCTTCCCGCGGACCGATATGACGCCGAGATCCTGGAGATGCACCATCGCCAGAAGGTGGACGCGCCGTCCGGCACTGCTGTCGCCCTCGGCCGCGCGGTGGCACACGGCCGCGGCGTTCACCTTCCAGATGTCATGGAGAGCGGGCGCGACGGCCACACCGGGCCGCGCAAACCCGGCGCCATCGGCTTCGCCGCACTCCGTGGCGGCCAGGTCGTCGGCGAGCACACCTTGCTGTTCGCCTCGGCCAGCGAGCACATCGCGCTGAGCAGCCGCGTCTTCGACCGCCGCGTGTTCGCGACGGGCGCGGTGCGAGCCGCCTTGTGGACGCGCGGGCGGGCGCCGGGTCAATACGGGATGGCGGACGTGCTAGGGCTTTGAGCGGCGGTATCGAGCGCTTCTGCAAGCGTTGCTCGCAAGTATGGCACGTGATCGAGGCCGAGGGCGAGCCGCTCGCCCGCGCCATCGGCCTTCGTCCGAGTTGCCTGCGCACGTTCGCGGTGCCGCCGGGCCCTCGACCTCTGACCACCGGGACGGCTTCGAGCGCTTGCTGACGCCGGCAGCGCGGCACTGCGCTTCCAGCAATTGCAGGATGCCCGCTCACGCCCACCCCGACGGCCGCTATGCAGGACGCCCCGAGTGGCGTGCCATGATCGATGCGCACGTCTTCTCTGGGAGCGGGACAAGACGCGAATACGCCTTGGCGCGCGCGACCAGGCCGTGCTGGCTTGGCAGACGCAGGCCCTAGTGGAGGCGGGCGTGCCCCTTCGGGCCGCGCAGCGCGCAGCATGATCAAGCCGAGCAGGCCGGTGCCGAGCAGCACGCGGCTCGCCGGCTCGGGGACGGAGGGGATGCCGCCGATGTTGACCGTGAACGTGTCCGCGGTCGGCCCGCTGCCGAAGCTGAGACGTAGGTGCCGGCGTCGCGCCGAGGCTCGCAATGGTCTGGTTGTCATAGGTCGCGCTGTCCGTCAGGGCACCGCCCGAGACGTAGCCCGGTGGCAGGAGAAGTAGGCCAGAGCCGCCGTGCCGACGTTGTCTCCGCTGCCACTGCTGGCGCCGGCTCCGGTCCCGCTCCCGAAATTAGCTGGTCCAGTGACCCCGATGTAAAGTCGATTGTCTCGATACTCGCCGGCCCGGTAATTAGCTCCCCGACGCTCGGTTTATAAAGGACCCGAAGCTCCCGGGTTCGAGGAAATTCAGGCCCGCTGTGTCGATGGTTCCGCTCCCGGTGGCGACTACGTCTCCCACTCGCGAGCTTCTTGAAGGCGACGCGGCGCGAGCGGCAGCGCACCGATCCTGGCGCCCCCGCCCCCCCGTTCTGCTTCCCGTGTCATGTCGCTCTCTCCTCCCAGCCACGCGATCGCCCCGCCCTCCCCTCCTCCCGTGCCCCGCCCCCCTCCTCTCCCAGTGGTGCTTCCGTTCGACACGGCCCGCCTCGCTGCTCACGGCGCGTCTGCCCGCTATACCACGGTCAACAGCTGTCCTCTGTCGGCCCTGCCCTTTTCGCTCAGCAGACCGGGAACTCGGCCGGTCCGCGCGGCGCGGGCGGGTAAATCGCATGGCGCACATCACCGTCAACCATGCCAGACCCTGCTGTTCCCGGAAGCGGTGACGATACGTCGGCGCCGACAACCCGGTGCGGTTCATCGACGCGTTCGTGACGGCTGACCTTGCCGCGGCCGGCTCGACGGGGTCGGCCGCAGGTACGGGCCGCCCGGGCTACGAGCCCGTTCGACCTGCTCAAGCCCTACTCTACGGCTACCTGAACCGGGTGCGCTCGAGCCGGCGGCTGGACCGAGCCCACCGCAACGTCGAGGTGATCTGGCTGCTGCGCCAGCTGAAGCCGGACTTCAAGACATCGCCGACTTCCGGTCGACAACGCGCCGCTTCGCCGCTGCTCCGCGCGTTCGTGCTGCTGTGCCGCCAGCTCGACCTGTTCGGCCGCGAGCTGCTGGCCGTCGACGGTACGCGGCTCAAGGCGGTCAACATCAGGACCGCAACTTCACCTGCGCTCGCTCGACGCAGCTCATCTGCGAGGTCGCGACGTGGCCGAGTTGGCGGCTCCCCGGCCCTGTCAGGATGGAGGAAGGGTTGGGGCTCGCATGAGACGGATCGGCGAGAGATTGTTCTGCTCATCCGCGCCCTAGCCCTTGACCGTCTCCGGTCTTGCTGGCGAGCCTCGATCGGAGCGGCGAGAGCCAGATCTCGCTGACCGACCGGACAGCCGCGCGATGGCGCGCACACGCGGTCGCCGTCGGCTACAACGCCCAGATCGCGTCGACGCCAAGCACAAGCTGATCGTCGAGCAGGCGGTGACCAACCAGGTCGCTCGACATGGCCTGCTGACGCAGACCGCGGAACCGCCCGCGCGATCCTCGGTGTCGAGCAGATCGACGTCGTCGCCGACCGGGTACTTCAAGATCGAGGACATCGAGGCCTGCGAGCAGGCGGGGATACGCCCTAGTGCCCAAGCCGCAGCGCGGATCAGCGGTGCGCGAGGGCTTCTTCGCCAAGGACGCTTCCGCTCACGTCGGACGAGGATGCGTGTATCTGCCCGGCGGGCGAGCGGCTCTGGCCCAAGTACGAGGCAAGTCGCGGGAGCTGACCAAGATCGACTACAGCAACCGCTCAGCGTGCCTCGCCTGCGCTGCCTGCGCTCTGCGCCGCGCTGAAGAGACCTTCCGCCGTCTCGCGACTGGAGAACGAGGCCGTGCTGGAGCGCATGGCCGCTCGCCTGAAGGCCCGGCCGGAGTCCTGCCGCCGCTAGCGAGACGTGGAAGGCATCCGTTCGGCTCCATCAAGCAGTGGATGGCCAGGGCCTTCCTGATGGCTGGCGGGCGAGTTCGGCCTGACCGCGCTCGCCTACAATCTCCGGCGCGTCATCAACATCCTCGGCGTCAGCGCCATGATCGCAGCCGTCCAAGGCTGAGGGCCGACGCAACCCGGCTCTACAGACGGGACGCTCAGCGCCACGGCGCACAGACCCCGATCCCACCGCAACACAGCAGGCGATCCTCGCTCGCGCACCTCCGCCGCGCGCATACCTGCTCAGGCCGAGTTCTCACAGGTCTGCACTTCTTCTGCAAGGCTATCTCTGCAAGGCTGAACCAGCAAGCAACCGCTGCGGTGGAGCGATGGAGGTCGGCCCTGCGGCATCGCCGCGGTCTCACCGTCGGCAGCGCCGGCCGCACGGCTGCCAATCGGCACGCGCGCGCCCTCGTTCCGCCTCGCCGGGCTGGAAGGTGAAACGATCACGCTCGAAGCACTGGTGCCGCAGGAAACCGGGCTGCGCTCTCACAAATCCCCGTGCGTCCATGCCAAGCACTGATGCCGGAAATCGGGCGTTGGCAGCAGGAACAGCTGGCGTTTGGTCGAGTCGAGGACAGGCGCGGCGGCGGTAGTCGCCCGCCGGTGTCGACAGGCTTTCGCCGTCACGGCGGACGGGCATCGCTCGTTCCTGTCCCCGCCGTCAACCGGACGCGGATGCCCGCATCCGGCTTCTCCGCTCCGTCAAACCTTCGCTCTCGGCAGTCGACGCGCCGCCGTGGACGCGGTAGAGACCGAGGTCTCGTAGAGATACTCGTCCGGGATCTGGCCGAACCCGGGCCCTAGCGTCCTGATCGCCGCAGCAACCAGCGACGGACTTGCCGCTCCGTGTATCTAGGAGAGGTCGTAGATCTCGATGACCGACCCTGGTCAAAGTAGCCGCACCAGCCGCGTAGCAGCCGCTGAGCGGGCAACCGGCTTTCGGGTTCATCCGTATACCACTGGCGGTTGGTCCGTTGGTGGATACGTCTGAGCAGGCTCTTCACCGCTTTCCACGACGACCGGGTGCCGATGTAGGCGCGCCCGTCCCTGCCGTGAAGCGGCCGTCCGTGTAGCCGAGGAAGTCGAAGCTCTCCTCGGGCAGCCGGGCGATCCGGGTCTTGGCCGTGTTCACCGCCAGCCCGAGCCGCGTCATCAAGCTTCCATCCTCGCCAGCGACGACTCGGCGTTGCCGGATCGACAGCAGATGCGAGGTCGTCGGCGGTTGACGATGGGCGTCGCCTTCCCGACGGCTCGCGCTTGCCGTGCCGGCAGCAGGGCGCCGGCAGTAGCAGTTCGCCGCCAGGGCGAGTGAGTCCGCCCTGGGCACACCCCGCTTCGTCCGGCGCGCTTCGGTGGTCTGCCCGCACGTCCGCCGATGACCTCCTCACAGGGGCTGTCGCCAGCCCTTGATCGTGTGGAGCAAGCGACCATCGGCGATCCGTCGGGACAGGCTGCGCATCAAGGGCGAATGCGGGATCGAGGTGAAGTAGTCGCGCAATCCGCGTCGACCACCTCCCGCCGCCCAGCTGCGTCACGTGCCAGTAGACCCGTCGCAGAGCCATCTTGGCGTCCAACTTGGCGGGCCATACTGCTGGGGCAGTAGGTCCGCCTCGAAGATGGGACCGATGACCAGCACCGCCGCCATCTGGACCACGCGGTCCCTGAGCACGGAATGCTGAGAGGCCGCTGGCCTCCTCCGTTGCTCTTCGGTATCCACACGCGCAGGAGCGGCTTGGAGCGTAGCGCCCCGAAGTCAGCTCCTCCCGCAGCGTTTCCAGCCAGCGTTCTTGTCTCTGAGCATCGATCTGACCGAATGTCTCGCCATCTACCCCCGCTGCTCCCGCGTTGGCGCGGCAGCGTCGGTAGGCTTCGGCCAGGACGTCCTCTCGGCAGACCTTGTCCCAAAGGGCGTAGAAGCGAAAGGCCGGTTCAGCCTTAGCTTTCGTCTGCAGCGAGGTCTGTAGCGTCTCAACCGTTTGGGTCGGCGTTGGTAAACTCATCGTCAATCGCCGGGCTGTCAGCCCTTCCCTCGCCTGGGTCGGGTCCGGCTCCTTCCCTCCGCCGGCGTTACCCGGCCTCGACGTACTGCGAACCCATCCGCCATCTGCGTCCGCCGGCGCTGGCCCTCGCGGGTTCGCCGTTGGCGTGGAGTTGCCGCTCCCCGCCACGGTCGCAGACTTCCCTTGTTGCGCACCGTTCATGTCCCGTGCGTGCTGCCATCACTACCCCGGTGGATCGTCGGCTGCGTGTCTCGCTCGCTTCACCGACGACGGCGACCTTCCCCGTTATTGCGGCGGGTCGGCTCCCACATTGACTGCTTTCGAGGCCTGCTCGATGTTCACTCGCGTTGCGGCCCGCACGGTCCGCTGACCCCCTACGGGGCCTTGTCTCAGAGTGCTTCAGACCATTCGTTGCCTCCTGATCCGCCCCGAGTGCTTCCGGCTGGAGCGAGAGTTTGCCGGCCCGGATTTCCACCGGGGAGAACGGTGCGCCTTGCCAAGGCACACACAATAGCGCTCGTGAGCGAAAGCACGGCAGCGGAAAACCGAGCGGACAGCATCGCGCACGGCGTGGATCAGCCATTACTGCAGAACAAACGTGAGGTCGCCGACGCCTATCAGGCTTGGGTACGCCCGGGGACGTGCTGATCCGTCCCGACGGCACCATCGCCAGCCCACTGGCCATGGGCGCCGACGCGATCCGAGCAATCGTGGCACAAACCGCGGGCGGAAGCGGACCTGCCCGACTATCGGCGATAGCGAAGGAGGCGACCTAGTGCCGCCGCTAACGCTTCTTGATCTCAGCGGTATGCTTGTGGCGCTGAACCAGGTGGAGGACGAAACCCTGGTCCTCTTCTGGAACCCGGGGTGCGCCTTTTGCCAAAAAATGCTCGATGGTCTGAAGCAGTTGGCGAACTTGCAGACGGCGGGATGCTCCTAACCCGCATCGCTCTTGCCGAGTTCCGGGGCGGTGAGATCGGAAGCGGCGATCAGGCTCACGAGGCCTTGTCCATGAACGCGGGCGGGCATAGCTGGCCGGCTCGCGCAGGGAGCATCCACTGCCATCCGGAGCAGGTTCCACGATTGCGGTCAGCACAGAACAACTCTAGCCCGTCTTATTCAGCAGCATGGCAGAGATTCGCTAGCGGGTGTCGCGTAAGCTGCTGATGGTGTTACGGATTGGGTGTCGAAGCCATCCATCCACTCGAGCACGCCGAGCCACACCCGCCATGTCCGACGATACGTCCGCGCCGTTCCTGTTTCCAGCCGTTGCCCGCAAGAAAGTCACGGCCGCCTTTGATCGCGGGCGGCTCACTCCGCTCGGACGGCACGCAGCTGGCCCACCGAACACCCTTTTGGGATCGCCGACCGTTTGGCGTCATTGATCGCCGGCCCACGCTGTCCGTTGTTCGTCACCCACAGCGTCGCCGACATCTTGCGGGCGCGCATGCTCGCCATCGCCTGTGGTTACGAGGACGCCGACGATCTCGATCACCTGCGGACCGACCCCGGCTTCAAGCTCGCCTGTGGCCTCCTGCCGGATAGCGGCCGCGACCTGTGCTCGCAGCCGACCGTGTCGCGCTGGGAGAACGCGCCCACTCTGCGCGAGGCGGTGCGCCTGAGCTACGCCATGATCGACACCTACTGCGCCAGCTATCCCCGGCCGCCCAAGGCGGTGACGCTGGACATCGATGACACCGTCGACGTCGTGCACGGGCACCAGCAGCTCTCCTTGTTCAACGCCCACCACGACGAACGCTGCTTCATGCCGATCCACGTCTACGACACAGCCACCTCGCTCCCGGTCGCGATCCTGCTGCGGCCCGGCAGGACGCCATCCGGGCGCGAGGTCCGCAGTCACGTCCGGCGACTGGTGCGCCGCATCCGTAAGCATTGGCCGGACACGCGCCTGACCCTGAACGGCGCGGCCGTTGCGGCCGTCCCGACGCGATGGCGGCGTGCGAGGCGAACGCCGTGGACTACATCTTCGGCCTGCCCGGCAATGCCGTGCTGAGCCGACTGCTTGAGCTAGCTGCCGACGATGTCCGGGTGCGGCGTGCCGAGGCTCAGGCGCCGGTGCTGCGCCGTTATGCCGAGATCCGCGGCGGCGCAAGTCCTGGGCTGCAAGCGCCCGGTCTCGGCCAGTTCGAGGCCAGCACCATGGAGCTCGACATCCGCTGCGTGGTGACCAACCTACGCCGCGGCAGTGCCGAGTGGCTCTACGACACGCTCTACTGCGCCCGCGGCCAGGCCGAGAACCTGATCAAGCTGCACAAGAGCCAGCTCGCGTCGGACCGCACCAGCTGCCGCTCGGCACTCGCCAACCAGGTCCGCCTCGTGCTGCACACCGCCGCCTACTGGCTGATGCTGACGGTGCGCGACGTCATCCCCAAACCCCAGCCGCTCGCCACCGCCGAGTTCGCCACCTTGCGCCTGCGCCTGCTCAAGATCGCTGGGCGCATCACCGAGACCGCCACACGGGTCCGCATCGCGTTCGCGGCAGCCTGCCCCGAGGCCGAGTTGTTCCGCGGGGTCGCACGCAGCCTGCAACTCGCCGGGCCATGACCAACGGGGCCGTCGCCCCCGGATCCACCCCGTCCCACAAACCCCAGCGCCCAGCACCTTCGAGCCAAAATCGCGACACGCAAACGCATCGCCCAACCGCGTCCATCGCTCAGCACACCCGATGAGCGTCAACACGGTGAATAGGACGCTAGCTCGTGAGCAGCAGGGGCATGGCGCTCTGGGCAGCGGTATCGGCACCAGCCAGGCTTGCCACGGAGGCATGGGCAGCGCGGCGACAACGACAAGCGTGTAAGACGTGCCTTTCCGGCGGCGGCGAGCCGTCCGTGTAGGTAAGACCGGGACGTCAGCACGTAGGTGGCGTCCGGCAGCGAATGGCCGGCGTCGAGCCCAATGCCCTGCCGCGTCCACGGTCGCTGCGGCGAAGATGCTCGCTGGCAGATCAAGACCGAGCAGGCTCGCGGTGAGCGCCACCGTCCCCGTGCCGTCCAGATACAGGTGGCGGCGTCGCACCGACGCGGTGAAGGCGCCGGAGGTCGCGGTGTAGGCGGTGCACTGCGCGTTGCCTGTGCCGGCGCTGATAGCTTCGTTTTCTGCTGAACGACGCCGATCGGAGGGCTCAATCTGCAATACTAACACCACCGCTTCATCGCGGAACCGGAAACGGGTTCTGCTGGACCATTCTGGTAGAGCGGTGAGAGCAAGTCCGCGAACGCGTTGCTATCAACTTGACTCTCCATCGTCGCGAGTCCTGCCGCGTCCGGTGCCTGGCCGGCAGCGGCCTGATAGGCAGCGGACAGCCGCGCCCCCTCCTCCGCCGAGGTCGCCATCCCCTCGACGATCTGGCCGAGGCGTCGTACCGCTCGCTAGCGCCGCCTGCGCGCTCAGCCGGCCAGCGATGTCTTCGCCGCGGCCCAGCACGGTCTGATACAGCGCGCTCACAACGGTCGTCGCTTCCTGCGACCCGGCGATCATCGCGCGCAGTCCAGCCAACGTGCCGCCGCCCGCGACATAGCTCTCAGAGGCGGCGAGATCGGCGGAGGAGGCGTTGCGGCCGAGTCCATCCAGGTAAAGCTGTTGATCTGCCTGCGCCGCCCTCCCGCGAACCCGCCGCTGCCCCGCGCAGCCCGGCAAGCGTCCCGCCGCCCGCGAGGTATCCTTGCGCCGCCGTGACCTCCGTACCCGACGCAGCCCGCCCGAGCACCTGCTGATAGACCGCGCCCACCCGCGCCGCCGCCTCGGCCGAGCCAGCGATGCAGCGCCGCGCCGTTGCCGCCCGCGTCGAGGTAGGCGGCGAGGTTCGCCTGCTCGCCGGGATCGGGATCGCGCCCGAGCACGGCGTCGTAGAGCTGTTTCGCGAAGTCGGGACTGGCCTGGGACACTGGAGGGTGTTGCTTTCCTGAGAAGTTAATCAGGAACATACCACGATCGGACGCAAGAAGCTATTCCCAAGACGCTACATCGCCGCCGCCCCTTGACCCTCCTCCCGTTTCCGCCACACACCCCCTGCCCCGGCATCAGCCGGCATGGCATCCGCGGTCTTGTGCCGTCTCGCGACACCAGGGAAGCTTCATGCGCGACAAGGGCGAGTTCCTGTTCACCTCCGAGTCCGTTTCCGAGGGCCATCCCGACAAGGTCGCCGACCGCATCAGCGATACCGTGCTGGATGCCTTCCTGGCGGCCGACCCCTATGCCCGCGTCGCCTGCGAGACGCTCGTGACGACCAACCGCATCGTGCTCGCCGGCGAGACCCGCGGCCCGGAGGCGGTGACGCCCGAGCGCCTGGAGCACCTCGTGCGCGAGGCCGTGCGCGACGTCGGCTACGACCAGGCCGGCTTCTCCTGGCGAAATGCCGCCTTCGAGTGCCACCTGCACGCGCAGTCCGCCGACATCGCCGCCGGCGTGGACAGCGCGGGCAACAAGGACGAAGGCGCGGGCGACCAAGGCATCATGTTCGGCTACGCCTGCACCGAGACGCCCGAGCTGATGCCCGCCCCCATCCACTACGCGCACGCGATCCTCCGCCGCATGGGCGAGATGCGCAAGGCCGGCGACGCGGGCGCCGCCGGTCTGCAGCCGGACGCCAAGAGCCAGGTCACGCTGCGCTACCAGGACGGAAAGCCCGTAGCCGCCACCAGCGTCGTCGTCAGCACCCAGCACGACGACGGGATGGACCAGGACGCCATCAAGCGGCAGCTCTGGCCCATCGTGGAGGGCATCCTTCCGAAAGGCTGGATGCCGCTCGAGAGCGAGTTCTATGTAAATCCAACGGGCAAGTTCGTGATTGGCGGCCCGGACGGCGATTGCGGCCTGACGGGGCGCAAGATCATCGTGGACACCTACGGCGGCGCGGCCCCCCATGGCGGCGGCGCGTTCAGCGGCAAGGACCCCACGAAGGTGGACCGCAGCGCCGCCTATGCCTGCCGCTACCTCGCCAAGAACGTGGTCGCCGCCGGATTGGCCACGCGCTGCACCATCCAGATCAGCTACGCCATCGGCGTATCTCACCCGCTCTCGGTCTATGTGGACCTGCACGGAACGGGCGACGGCCTGGACGAGGCGAAGCTGGAGGGGACGCTGCGCGAGCTCGTCAACCTCAGCCCCCGCGGCATACGCGAGCACCTGCAGCTCAACCGCCCCATCTACGTGCCCACGAGCGCCTACGGCCATTTCGGCCGCACGCCTGACCCGGATAGGGGCACCTTCACGTGGGAGCGCACCGACCTCGTGCCGCAGTTGCGGAGCACGTTCAGCCGCTGAAGCCGCCCCTTCCTAAGCCTCCTCCTGACCGCCTTTACGGCCGCACGCGCGGACACCTGCTTCGCCCGCGCCAGCGCCTGCTGCTCGACGAGGCGCTGCCGCGCCTGCGCCTTGCGCCCGCAGATGCCTCCGATCCATTCGCTGCTTTCCCGCACCGCCCGGCGCGGCTGATGCTCGAGGTCGGTTTCGGCGGCGGCGAGCACGCGCTCGCCCAGGTCGAGGCTGACCCAGGTGCCGGGCTGATCGCCTGCGAGGTGTTCGAGAACGGCATCGCTTCCCTTCTCTCCCGCCTCCTGCCCGAGCCGCTCGACCCGGCGGCGGCACCGCTGCCGCCCAACCTTCTCCTCTGGCCCGACGATGCCCGCACCCTGCTCGCCCTCCTCCCGGAGCGCTGCCTCGACGGGGTGTTCCTGCTCTTTCCCGATCCCTGGCCCAAGGCGCGCCACGCCAAGCGCCGCTTCGTCCATCCCGAGCTGGTCCCGCTCGTCGCCCGCACAATGAAGACGGGCGCCCCCTGGCGCGTCGCCACGGACGACCTAACCTACCAAGCCTGGGTTACCGAGGTGATGGATGCTCAGGCTCTGTTCAGCGTGCCCCTGCCCGCCCCCACGCGGCCGCCCGGCTGGCCGCCGACCCGCTACGAGGCCAAGGCGCTCGCTGCCGGGCGGGCGCCGCTGTACTGGTCGTTCCTGCGCCGCTAGAGGCTGCGCTTGCAGGGCGGCTAGAGAGCGTCCGACGATGCAGGCATGAGTCCAGCGCAGGAGAACAGGGCACTAACGGGCCTGCGCGGCTTCGCTGCCGTGTTCGTCTGCATCCACCATCTCGTGCTGAATCTCGGGGGATGGCCGCCGTCCCGCGCGACGCCTCTCGGGGCGCTTGCACTGCGCGGCTATCTCATGGTGGACCTCTTCTTCGTGCTCAGCGGCTTCGTCATGGCGCTGGCGTATGAGGACTGGTTCGCCGGCAGGTTCGACGTGGAGACTTACGCGCGCTTCCTGTGGCGCCGCTTCGCCCGGCTCTGGCCGCTGCACGCCTTCCTCGTCGTGATCCTGCTCGCGGTCCAGGTTCTCGACGGGCACATACTCGTGTGGTGGCGCATGGTGGTCGCGAACCTCGCCATGGTGCAGGCGTGGGGCCTCAGCGAGACGCTCAATATCCCATCATGGTCGCTCAGCACGGAATGGGCCGCCTACACGCTGTTTCCGGCGCTCGTCTGGCTCGCGCTGCGAGGACCGCCGGCGCGCACGGCGGGAGCTGCGGGGCTGGCGATAGCGGCGCTGCTGCTCGCGGCTAGTCTCGGCGCGGCCAATCCCCTTGGACGGCGCGGGCCGCTCGACCTCTATGATAACTACAGCCTGCTGCCGCTTGTCCGCTGCCTCGCCGGCTTCACGCTCGGGCTGGTCGCGTGCCGGGCGATGCGCCTGCGATGGCTCGCGCGCGGGCTCGCCCATCCGGGTTGGGCGGCGGTAGCGGCGGCGCTGCTCCTTCCCGGCCTGGCGTTCGGCTTGGCGGACTGGCTTGCCTATCCCTTACTAGTCCTGCTCGTGGCCGCACTCTGGGCGGGCGATGCCGGGCTGAGCCGCTTCTTCGCCCATCCCGGCCCGCACCGGCTGGGCGCATGGAGCTACGCGCTCTACCTCGTGCACATGCCGCTGATCCATCTCTGGATTGAGGAGGGCAGGCCCGGGCCTGTCCTGCCCGCGGGCGTTGCCCTCCTCGCCGCCTCGCTCGGCGCCGCCGCGGTGCTGCACCGCCTCGTCGAGGTTCCAGCCCGGCGGGCGCTGCGCGGGCTAGGGCGCGGTCGGGCGAAGGTCGCCGCGAGCTAGTCCTAGCGCCCTCAATGCCGAGTCTCACTCTTGCGCAGGACGCACCGCGACGCTACATACTGGGCATCACGAACAACCCGAGCATTTAGCGGGGGTGGCCCGAAAGGGCCGCCCGCTTGGCATTGGATCATCGTCATTGGACCGAGACGACATCACACAAGACACTTCGCTGGAGGCAAGACTTGTCGCAGTGATCGAGCCTTTGCTCGCCCAAATGGGCTATGAACTAGTCCGCGTCGCGATCCTTGGCCGCGAACGGCTCACGGTGCAGGTCATGGCCGACCGTGCCGATGGCAGCCTCGTCGGCGTGGACGATTGCGAGCGCATCAGCCATGCCGTCGGCGCGGCCCTCGACGTGGACGATCCCATGCCCGGCGCCTGGACCTTGGAGGTCAGCAGCGCCGGCATCGACCGGCCGCTGACCCGCGCGAAGGACTGGGAACGGTTTGCCGGGCATCTCGCCCGCGTCGAGCTGCACGCCTCCGTGGACGGCCGCCGCCGGTTCACTGGCACTGTTCTCGGCGTCACCCAGGGCGACGCCCGCCTCCGGCTCGACGACGGTGCCGAGGTCGCGCTGCCGCTCTCTGCCATCCGCCGTGCCAAGCTCGTGCTCACCGACGCCCTGATTGAGGCGACTGCCGCCTCACCACCTCAGCCCTTTGGGGCCAACTAGGAGACCCCACCCATGGACACCGCCGTCTCCCGTCCCGAGTTGCTCCTTGTCGCCGACGCGGTCGCGCGCGAGAAGAGCATCGATCGCGACGAAGTTCTGGAGGCGATGGAGCAGGCCATCCAGAAGGCCGGCCGCTCCAAGTACGGCCACGAGAAGGACATCCGCGCGACCATCGACCGCCGCACAGGCGACGTTCGCCTCTCCCGCTGGACCGAGGCCGTAGAGACGGTCGAGAACGAGGAGACCCAGATCCCCGTCCACATCGCGCGCAAGTTCCAGCCCGACATCAAGGTCGGCGAGTTCATCGTAGATCCGCTGCCGCCGATCGATTTCGGCCGCATCGCGGCACAGACCGCCAAGCAGGTCATCGTCCAGCGCGTGCGCGAATACGAGCGCAAGAAGCAGTATGACGAGTTCAAGGACCGCGTCGGCGAGATCGTCAATGGCACCGTCAAGCGCACCGAGTACGGCAACCTCATGGTCGAGATCGGCCGCGCCGAAGCGCTCCTGCGCCGAGACGAGCTGATCGCGCGCGAGTCCTTCCGCAACGGCGACCGCGTCCGCGCGTACATCTTCGACGTGCGCGAGGAGCCGCGCGGCCCCCAGATCTTCCTCAGCCGCACCCACCCGGCGTTCCTCGCCAAGCTGTTCGCCCAGGAGGTTCCCGAGATCTACGACGGCATCATTGAGATCAAGGCCGTCTCGCGTGACCCTGGCTCGCGTGCGAAGATGGCAGTCGTCTCGCGCGACAGCAGCATTGACCCTGTCGGCGCCTGCGTGGGCATGAGAGGCAGCCGCGTGCAGGCTGTGGTGCAGGAGCTGCAGGGCGAGAAGATCGACATCATTCCGTGGTCGAGCCAGCACGCGACCTTCGTAGTCAACGCGTTGGCACCCGCCGAGGTGACCAAGGTGGTTATGGACGAGGATAACGGGCGCGTCGAAGTGGTGGTGCCCGACGAGCAGCTCAGCCTCGCCATCGGCCGCCGTGGCCAGAACGTGCGGCTCGCGAGCCAGCTCACCCGCTGGGATATCGACATCCTGACCGAGGCCGAGGAGAGCGAGCGCCGCCAGGAGGAGTTCCGCCGCCGCACCGGACTGTTCGTGGACGCGCTCGACGTGGACAACGTGATCGCGGGCCTGCTCGTGGCGGAGGGTTTCGGCAGCATCGAGGAGCTGGCCTTCGTGCCGCCCGAGGAGCTGGCCGACATCGAGGGCTTCGACGAGAGCGTGGCCGACGAGCTGATCCGCCGCGCCCAGGCCTTCCTCATCCGCCGCGACGAAGGGCTGACGGAGCAGCGCCGCGAGCTGGGCGTCTCCGACGAGGTCGCCGCGTTCGAGGCGCTGACGCCCGCCATGCTCGTCAAGCTCGGCGAGAAAGGCGTCAAGTCACTGGACGACTTCGCCGATCTCGCGGCAGACGAGCTCGTCGAGATCGTCGGCGCCGACGCTATGGACGAGGGAACAGCGAGCGAGCTGATCATGGCTGCGCGCCAGCACTGGTTCGACGGCGAGGACGCCAATGAAAGCGGGGGCGAGACTCACGCGCGGGGAGCTGGCGACGCTGGGCACGGCTAACCATATCCATAGCGATGAGGAGCGGGTCGAGGCCGACGAGCGCGAGGTCGGGCCGCTCCGGCGCTGCGCGGTCACGCGCGAGCAGGCACCCAAGGAGCGGCTTATCCGATTCGTCGTAGCACCGGGCGATGGTCCCGATGGCCAGAGCCAGGTTGTGCTGGATTTGGCAAACCGCTTGCCGGGTCGGGGAATCTGGTTGAGCGCACATCGGGATGTGCTAGATAGCCCGCGCGCGCGGGGGGCGTTCGCGAGGGTTGCGCGCGGCTCCGTCGCGGTGCCGCCGGATCTGGTTGGGGCCGTAGAAGCGGGTTTGCGCCGTCGGATCGTGGAACTGCTCGGATTAACGCGGCGTGCCGGGCAAGCGGTGTGCGGCTTCCAGAAGGCGCGAGAGTGGATCGTGGCGCACAAGGTCGGCCTGGTCGTGCAGGCGATGGATGGCAGCGAGGCGGAGCGTGCCCGGCTACTGAGCGGTGCGGGAAACCTGCCCGTCGCCGCACCTTTGGGCGGAGAGGCCCTCGGCGCGGTGTTCGGCCGCGACTGGGTCGTGCATGTGGCGGTGGCGTCCGGCCGTTTGGCCGGGCTGCTGCAGGTGGAGACTGGACGGCTGCAAGGGATCACCGGGGAGGCCTCTGGGGCTGTCTCCCTTGGGCTGGCGAAAGGCTAAGGTAGGACGATGAGCGACGGCAACGATCAGGATACGGCAGCCAAGGGCAGGCTCTCGCTGCGGCCAGCGGGCCGGCTGGAGCTCGGTAGCGGACGCACGGTGGATGCAGGCAGCGTCCGCCAGAGCTTCAGTCATGGGCGCTCCAAGGTGGTGCAGGTCGAGGTGCGTAAGAGCCGCACGGGGACGCCTGCGACACCAGGCCGCCCGGCGGGAGCGGGGGGCGCCCCCTCGACCGCACCCAGCGGCAACCGCTCCGGCACGTCCAGCAACCGTGCGCCCGGCGGCGGCCGCGCGCTGACCGCGGCAGAGATCGCGGTGCGCCAGCGTGCGCTCGTCGAGCAGCAGCGCGAGAACGCGCGCCGCGAGGCTGAGCGCCGCGAGCAGGAGAAGATCAACATCCTCTCCGCCGCCGAGGAGGCACGGCGCAAGGTCGAGGAAGAGGCGCGTGCGGCCGAGGAAGAGGCGCGCCGCAAGGCCGGGGAAGAAGCCCGCGCCGCCGAAGCAGAAGCGCGCGAGGCCGCCAGCAAGGCAGCGGCATCTGCGCCGCAGGAGACGGCGCGCCGTGCAGCAGCGCCAGGCACCGCGGCCGCGCCGGCTCTTGCCGCGGGCGAGACGCTGCGGCTCAAGCCTGCAACCGGGCGCCCCGTGGACGACGATGAGGCGCCGCGCCGGCGCCCCGGCGCCGTCCTGCCACCCCGCAGGCCGCAGGTTGCCGTGCCGAAGAAGGCCGGGGATGCCGGTCGGCGCGCCGGGCGCATTGACGTCCAGGCTGCGATCGAGGGCGAAGACGAGAAGACCCGCAGCCTCGCCAGCGTCCGCCGCCAGCGCGACCGCGAGCGCCGCCAGGCGGAGCTAGAGCGCCTGCGCAGCGACCAGGTACGCCACGTGCGCGACGTCGTCCTGCCCGAGACCATCACGGTCCAGGAGCTCGCCAACCGCATGGCCGCCCGCGCCCCCGAGGTGATCAAGGCGCTGATGAAGCTCGGCGTCATGGCGACCATCACCCAGACGCTCGACGCCGACACCGCCGAGCTGGTCGTGCAGGAGTTCGGCCATCGCGCTCGGCGCGTCAGCGAGAGCGACGTCGAGCTGGGCATCGAGGGCACCACTGACACCAGCGAGGACCTGCTCCCCCGCCCACCCGTCGTGACCATCATGGGCCACGTGGACCACGGCAAGACAAGCCTGCTCGACGCGCTGCGCAAGACGGACGTCGCGGGCGCGGAGGCCGGCGGTATCACGCAGCACATCGGCGCCTATCAGGTCGAGCGGCCCGGCGGGAAAATCACCTTTATCGACACGCCGGGCCACGAGGCGTTCACCGCCATGCGCTCGCGCGGCGCGCAGGTGACCGATATCGTGGTCCTCGTCGTCGCGGCCGACGACGGCGTCATGCCGCAGACGATCGAGGCCATCCGCCACGCCAAGGCGGCAGGCGCGCCCCTGATCGTCGCCATCAACAAGATCGATCGCCCCGACGCGCGGCCCGAGCGCGTGCGCCAGGAGCTGCTCAGCCATGAGATCGTGGTCGAGGAACTGGGCGGCGAGACGCAGGATGTGGAAGTATCCGCCACCAAGCGGCAGGGTCTCGACAAGCTCGAGGAAGCGATCCTTCTTCAGGCCGAGATCCTCGACTTGCGCGCCAACCCGGACCGCACCGCGGAAGGCAGCGTGATCGAGAGCCGGCTTGACCGTGGCCGCGGCCCGGTCGCGACCGTGCTCGTCCAGAAGGGCACGCTGCGCCAGGGTGACATCCTGGTGGCCGGCGCCGAGTGGGGCCGCGTACGCGCCATGCTGGACGACAAGGGCAACCAAGTGAGGGAAGCGGGACCCAGCACCCCCGTGGAAGTGCTGGGCTTGTCCAGCGTGCCCGGCGCCGGCGAACCGTTCGTCGTTGTCGAGAACGAGGCCCGTGCCCGCGAGATCAGCGAGTTCCGCCAGCGTCGCGCGCGCGATAAGAGCGCCGCCGGCGTCACCGCCGCGCGCGGCACGCTCGACGAGATGCTCGCCCGCATCCAGGCCGGAGAGCAGAAGGAGGTCGCGGTCCTCATCAAGGCGGACGTCCAGGGCAGCGCCGAGGCGATCCAGGCGACGGTGCTCAAGCTGGAGCACGAGGAGGTCCGCGTCCGCGTCCTGCTCGCGGGTGTGGGTCAGATCACCGAGAGCGACATCCAGCTTGCGAAGGCGAGCAACGCCGTGGTCGTCGCGTTCAACGTGCGCGCCACGGCCCAGGCGCGGGACCTGGCGCAGCGCGAGGGCGTGGATATCCGCTACTACTCGATCATCTACCAAGTGTCGGACGACGTTGAGGCGCTGGTCCGCGGCAAGGTGGCGCCGAAGGAGCGCGAGCACTTCCTGGGCTACGCCGAGGTGCGCAGGGTCTTCGACATCACCAAGGTCGGCAAGGTCGCGGGCTGCATGATCACGGAGGGCCTCGTCAAGCGCGGGGCGGGCGTGCGCCTGCTGCGCGACGGCGTGGTGATCCACACGGGAGAGCTTTCCCAGCTCAAGCGCTTCAAGGACGACGTGCGCGAGGTCGCCCGCGGCTACGAGTGCGGCCTCTCCTTCGCCGGGTTCAACGATCTGCGCGAGGGCGACATGGTCGAGTGCTACGAGACGGAGTTGGTCCCGGCATGAGCGTCGCACCGAGGGTGCGCCAGTGAGCGGAGCGGCATGAGCCGACCGCCGCGCGGAGGGGGACCTTCGCAGCGGCAGCTCCGCGTCGCCGAGGAGATCCGCCACGTGCTGGCGGAGCTGTTCCAGCGCGCTGAGTTGCGCGACCCGGAGCTGGCGAGCGAGCGGATCACGGTCACGGAGGTCCGGATCAGCCCGGACCTCAAGGCCGCGACCGCCTTCGTCCGGCGCCTGGGACGCACGGACGTGGACGCGCTGCTGCCGGCGCTGAAGCGGGCGGCGCCGTTCCTTCGCACCCAGCTCGGCCACGCGCTGCGGCTACGGGCGGTGCCGCGGCTGAGCTTCCAGGCGGATACGTCGCTGGACTACGCGATGCAGGTGGACGAGCTTCTGCGGCGGCCGGAGGTGGCGCGGGATTTGGAGGGCGAGGAGTGAAACAAGCCTTGGGGGGAGCACTGTCATCTCTCAACACCATCTGCACCATCTGCAGATCGGAATCCTTCAATCCGATGCAGGTTAGCAGCGAAGTGACGCTAGACGCTTCTCCTAGCCGCAACTTCATCGAGATCAACGCTTGGCTCGATGAGCACTGCAGCGGCGGGTATATGGGAGAGTGGCGCGGCGCAGCGGCTGTCTTCTATTTTGCGAAAAAGGAAGACGCTTCACTCTTCACAATCGTTTGGCGCTAACCCATGCCCCCCCGCCGCCGCGGCCGCCCGCTTTCCGGGTGGCTCATCCTCGACAAGCCCCCCGGCCTGAACAGCACCGCCGCCGTGAACCAGGTGCGCCGGGCGTTCGACGCGCAGAAGGCCGGGCACGGCGGCACGCTCGACCCGCTCGCCACGGGGGTGCTCCCCATCGCCTTCGGCGCCGCCACCAAGACCGTGCCCTACGTGATGGACGGCACCAAGCTCTACCGCTTCACGCTGCGCCTCGGCGAGGCTCGCGACACCGATGACGCGGACGGAGCCGTCACGGCCGCCAGCGACGCCCGGCCCACCGACGACCAGCTCCGCGCCGCGCTTGCGGGCTTCCTCGGCGACATCATGCAGGTTCCGCCCGCCTACAGCGCGGTCAAGGTCGAGGGCGAGCGCGCCTACGACCTTGCCCGCGAGGGCCGCGCCCCGACACTCGCCGCGCGCCCGGCGCGCGTGGACCGGTTCGAGCTGGAGAGCCGGCCCGATCCGGACACCGTCGTGTTCCTCGTCCAGAGCGGCAAGGGCGTCTATATGCGCAGCCTCGCCCGCGACCTCGCCGCCGCCTGCGGCACGGTGGGCCACGTCGCGGCGCTCAGGCGGCTCCGCGTCGGCCCGTTCCGCATCGAGCACGCGATCTCGCTGGACAAAGTCGTGGAAAGGGAGGATACGCGCCCGGCTTCCCCGAGTCTCCTGCTCCCGGTCGCGACCGCGCTGGCCGACATCCCGGCACTGGCCGTCGAGCGCGAGGAGGAGGCGGCCCTGCGCGAGGGCCAGGCGCTGAGCCTGGTTGCCTTCCTGGGCCGCATTCCAGGCGATGCCAACCCTGATGGAGGGCTGGTCCGCGCCATGGCCGGGGAGCGTGTCGTCGGGCTGTGCCGTCTTGAAGACGGCAAGCTGCAGCCCGAGCGCCTGCTTTAACCCCGATCAAGGAGCACCCTCGATGTCGATCACTTCGGAGCGCCGCACGGCGCTCGTCTCCGACTATGCGACCGCGCCGAGCGACACCGGCAGTCCGGAGGTCCAAGTTGCCATCCTTAGCGAACGGATCAGCAACTTGACCGAGCACCTCAAGACGCATGCCAAGGATTTCCATAGCCGACGCGGGTTGCTGATGCTCGTAGGCCGCCGCCGCCGGCTGCTGGACTACCTGCGCGCCAAGGACCGCGGGCGCTACGAGAGCCTGATCGGGCGCCTCGGGCTACGGCGGTAGCGAACGAGGACGCCCACCCCATATATGGGCATCCATGAGACCCCGGCGTCACGGTGGCGCCGGGCGATGCCGCGGCCGCGGCGAGAGACGGCACCGATCCGGCGCACCGCGCGCGGCGGCTCCGGCGACAGGGACGCTTCCAGCCTCATGCGCATGGGCGCCCCCGTGACCCGAGACGCCGAGTCCCGCGAATGCCCCCGGGTCCGCCGGCCAGCGCCTGGCCGCCCCAGGAAGGGACGATAGGGAAGAGCATGTTCAATTACTTTCGCAAGGAACTGGACTGGGGCGGGCGCAAGCTCGTTCTCGAGACCGGCAAGATCGCCCGCCAGGCCGACGGCGCCGTCGTCGCCCGCTACGGCGACACCGTCGTGCTGTGCACCGCCGTCGGCGTCAAGGGCGCCAAGCCGGGCCAGGACTTCTTTCCGCTAACCGTGAACTACCAGGAGAAGGCGTTCGCGGCGGGCAAAATTCCCGGCGGCTTCTTCAAGCGCGAGGGTCGCCCCACCGAGAAGGAGGTTCTGGTCAGCCGTCTGATCGACCGGCCAATCCGTCCGCTCTTCCCCGAGGGCTTCCGCAACGAGGTCCAGGTCGTCGCCACCGTGCTCAGCCACGATTTGGAGAACGACCCCGACGTGGTCGCCATGGTCGGCTGCTCCGCGGCGCTGACCCTCTCCGGCATCCCGTTCTTCGGCCCTGTGGCCGCCGCCCGCGTCGGCTACGCGGACGGGCAGTACCTGCTCAACCCGACCGCCCCCCAGCAGGAGGACTCCAAGCTTGACCTCGTCGTCGCCGGCACGGTCGAGGGCGTGCTCATGGTCGAGAGCGAGGCGCAGGAGCTCTCCGAGGACGTGATGCTCGGCGCCGTCACGTTCGGCCATCAGCAGATGCAGCCAGTGATCCAGGCCATCATCGAGCTGGCCGAGCACGCGGCGAAGGAGCCCTGGGACCTCCCGGAGGCCGCGGCCGAGGTTGAGCTGCTCAAGTCCCGCGTGGACGCGCTCGCGCGCGGGCCGCTCACCGAAGCCTACCAAGAGCGTCAGAAGCAGGCCCGCTACGAGCGCGTCGCCGGGGTGAAGCACACCGTCCAGGACGCACTCGTGGACGAGGGCTTCGCCGCCGATCTGATCAAGCCGGTGCTCAAGGACGTGGAGGCCAACGTCGTCCGTGACGCGATTCTCGACACGGGGACCCGCATTGACGGCCGCGATACCAAGACCGTGCGCCCCATCGTCGCCGAAGTCGGGGTTCTGCCGCGTGCCCACGGCAGCGCGCTTTTCACCCGCGGCGAGACGCAGGCACTCTGCGTCGCCACGCTCGGCACTGGCCAGGACGAGCAGATCATCGATGCCCTGGAAGGCGAGCACCGCGAGCATTTCATGCTGCACTACAACTTCCCGCCCTACTCGGTCGGCGAGGCGAAGCGCATGGGATCGCCCGGCCGGCGCGAGATCGGCCACGGCAAGCTCGCCTGGCGCGCGATCCATCCCGTCCTGCCCAGCAAAGAGAAGTTCCCCTACACGCTCCGGATCGTCTCCGAGATCACGGAAAGCAACGGCAGCTCCTCCATGGCGACCGTGTGCGGCTCCTCACTCTCCCTGATGGACGCGGGCGTACCGCTCGCGCGTCCCGTCGCCGGCATTGCCATGGGCCTCATCAAGGAGGACCGCGGCTACGCCGTGCTCAGCGACATCCTCGGTGACGAGGACCATCTCGGCGACATGGACTTCAAGGTTGCCGGCACCGAGGCGGGCGTGACCTCGCTGCAGATGGACCTCAAGATCACGTCCATCACGCCCGAGATCATGCAGGTCGCCCTGGCTCAGGCGCGGGATGGACGGATGCACATCCTCGGCGAGATGGGCAAGGCGCTGACCGGTGCCCGCGGCGACGTTGCCGCGACCGCGCCGCGCATCACGATCATCACCGTGCCCAAGGAGAAGATCCGCGAGGTGATCGGCACCGGCGGCAAGGTGATCCGCGAGATCGTCGAGCAGTCCGGCGCCAAGATCGACATCGAGGACGACGGCACGATCAAGATCGCAGCCACCACCGAGGAGAGCGCCCAGGCCGCGATCAGCCGTATCCGCGGCATCACGGCCGAGCCGGAGGTCGGCGTGATCTACAACGGCAAGGTGGTCAAGGCCGCCGATTTCGGCGCCTTCGTGAACTTCCTCGGTGCCCGCGACGGCCTCGTCCACATCAGCGAGCTGCAGCAGGGCCGGGTGAACAAGACCACGGACGTGGTCAATGTCGGCGACCAGGTGAAGGTGAAGGTCCTGGGCTTCGACGACCGCGGCAAGGTCAAGCTCTCCATGCGCGTCGTGGACCAGGAGACCGGGGCGGATATCTCCGACCAGGTCGGCGCCAAGCCCGGCCGTGGCGGGGACCGTCGCGAGGACGGGCGCCGGGAGCGCGCCGAATTGGACGCTGCGGAGTAAACTTCGCGAAATATATCTGATTATTTCAGCCGCCGGGCCTGGCAAGACGCCGCCCGGCGGCTCATCTACGCGCGCGCAGGGCCAACGAGGGACGGGCAGGAATGAAGGCGGTCAATGCCATTCGCATGGGCGGGGTGGACGTACTGCCCCTCATCGAGGGCGGTAAGGGCATCGGCGTCTCGAACGGCGACTCGTCCGGCCGCTGGGCCGCCCAAGGAGGCGCCGGCACGTTCAGCGCCGTCAACGCCGATTGGTGGGATGAGGCGGGGCGCCCGGTTCCCCAGGAATACCACGGCCGCACCCGGCGCGAGCGCCACGAGGAGCTGGTCGCCTTCGCTATCCGCGGCGGCATCGCCCAGGCCCGGCGCGCCTGGGACCTCGCAGGCGGGAGCGGGCGCATCCACGCCAACATCCTCTGGGAGATGGGCGGCGCCGAGCGCGTCATCACCGGCATCCTGGAAGGCGCTAAGGGCCTCGTTCACGGCCTCACCTGCGGCGCGGGGATGCCCTATCGCCTCTCCGACATCGCGGCGCGCTTCGGTGTCCACTACTATCCCATCGTCTCCTCCGCCCGCGCGTTCAACGCGCTCTGGAAGCGCGCTTACCACAAGGCGGCCGACCTCCTCGGCGGTGTCGTCTATGAGGATCCATGGCTCGCTGGCGGCCACAACGGCCTCAGCAACGGCGAGGACCCGCAGGTGCCCGAGCCGCCTTATCCGCGGGTGCTGGCACTGCGCAAGCTGATGCGCCAGTTCGGCCTCGACCAGACGCCGATCATCATGGCTGGCGGCGTCTGGTGGCTGGAGGAGTGGCAGGACTGGATCGACAATCCCGAGCTGGGCCCGATCGCCTTCCAGTTCGGCACGCGCCCGCTGCTCACCCAGGAGAGCCCGATCGGCCCCGCCTGGAAGCAGAAGCTGCTGACGCTGCGGGAGGGCGATGTCTTCCTCAACAAGTTCAGCCCCACCGGCTTCTACTCCTCGGCCGTCAACAACGCCTTCATCCAGGACCTGCGCGCGCGCAGCGAGCGGCAGGTCGCCTACACGGCAGAGCCGATGGGCGAGCACGTCGCATCATTCGGCGTTGGCCCGCGCAAGCGCCTCGTCTA
>CAWIUA010000037.1:0-55670 GCA_963839135.1 uncultured Alphaproteobacteria bacterium | reverse complement strand
GGCGGAAGGAGTGGGATTCGAACCCACGGTACGCTGTTAACGCACACACGCTTTCCAAGCGTGCGCCTTAAGCCGCTCGGCCATCCTTCCGTGGCGCCCTGTATAGCAGCCGCGCCCTAGCTCGTCACGGCCGCCTGCGCGCAGGAGCGCCAGTATAGCCCTTCGTTGAGCTCAACCAGCCCCCACTCGCCCTCGAAGCAGCGCTGCTCCAGGTGGAATTGCAGCCGGGCGATGCCGGTGCCGTAGAGGTCGGTCCAGCGGAACAGCGCGGCGTCGCAGCCGTCGTCGCCGAGGTAGTCCAGCGTGCCGTGCACGTCGCGCTTCGGCTCGTGCAGCACGTAGGAGCCGGTGAGCGCGCCGCCGGGCGATGCCTCGATCCAGGTGTCTATCGCTTTCGGCCCCTGGCTCTCGACCTGGCCGAGGTAATGGCCCGCCACCTGCCCGTGCCAGCTCGCGCACGCGGCGGCGCCGGCGAGCAGCAGGGCCGCGAGCATCAGGCGTCCATCTTGAGCGCGGCCAGGAACGCGCTCTGCGGGATCTCCACCTTGCCGAACTGGCGCATCCGCTTCTTGCCTTCCTTCTGCTTCTCCAGAAGCTTGCGCTTGCGGGTGATGTCGCCGCCGTAGCACTTGGCGGTCACGTCCTTGGAGAGCGCGCCGATAGTCTCGCGCGCGATCACGCGGCCGCCGATGGCCGCCTGGACCGCGATCTTGAAGAGCTGGCGCGGGATCAGCTCCTTGAGCTTCACGCAGATCGCCCGGCCGCGGTTCTCCGCCTGGCTGCGGTGGGCGATGAAGCTCAGCGCGTCCACCGGGTCCTGGTTGACCAGGATCGAGATGCGGACGAGGTCGCTCTCCTCGTAGCCGTCCATCGCGTAGTCGAAGCTCGCGTAGCCGCGGCTGACCGATTTCAGGCGGTCGTAGAAGTCGAACACGACCTCGTTCAGGGGGAGGCGATAGACGGCCATGGCGCGGTCGCCGACGTAGGTGAGGTCCACCTGCCGGCCGCGCCGCTCGTTGCAGAGGGTGAGGACGGGGCCGAGATAGTCGTCGGGCACCATGATCGTGGCCTTGATCCAAGGCTCCTCGATGAAGTCCACGACGCTGCCGTCGGGCATGTCCGCCGGGTTGTGCATCTCCTCGGTCTCGCCATTGGTGCGGTGGACGCGATAGACGACGGAGGGTGCGGTCGCGATCAGGTCGAGGTCGAACTCGCGGGACAGGCGCTCCTGGATGATCTCAAGGTGGAGCAGGCCGAGGAAGCCGCAGCGGAAGCCGAAGCCGAGGGCGGCGCTGGTTTCCGGGTCGTAGTGGAAGCTCGCGTCGTTGAGGCGGAGCTTGGCGAGGCTCTCGCGCAGCTTCTCGAAATCGTCGGCGTCCACGGGGTAGAGGCCGCACCAGACGACGGGCACGCTGGGCTTGAAGCCCGGCAGCGGCTCGGACGCCGGGCGGCGGTCGTCGGTGATGGTGTCGCCCACGTTGCAGTCGGCGACCGTCTTGATGGCGGCCGTGATGTAGCCCATCTCGCCCGGTCCGAGCTCGTCCACGGCGACCATCTTGGGCGTGAACACGCCGCACTGCTCGACCGTGTGGACGGCGCCGGTGCTCATCATGCGGATCTTGAGGCCGCGGCGCAGGTGGCCGTCCTTGACGCGGACGAGGATGACGACGCCGAGGTATTGGTCATACCAGCTGTCCACGAGGAGCGCCTTGAGCGGCGCGTCCGCGCTGCCCTTGGGCGGCGGCAGGCGGGTCACGAGAGCTTCCAGAACGCCCTCGATGTTGAGGCCGGTCTTGGCGGAGATCTCCACCGCGTCCTCGGCGGGCAGGCCGATCACGTCCTCGATCTGCTGCTTGACCCGCTCCGGCTCGGCGGCGGGCAGGTCGATCTTGTTGAGGACGGGGACGATCTCGTGGTTGGCGTCGAGCGCCTGATAGACGTTGGCGAGCGTCTGCGCCTCGACGCCCTGGGAGGCGTCCACGACGAGCAGGCTGCCCTCGCAGGCGGCGAGGCTGCGGCTCACCTCGTAGGCGAAGTCCACGTGGCCCGGCGTGTCCATCAGGTTCAGCTCGTAGAGCTGGCCGTCGTTGGCCTTGTAGGTGAGGCGGACGGTCTGCGCCTTGATGGTGATGCCGCGCTCCCGCTCCAGCTCCATGTTGTCGAGGACCTGGGCGTGCATCTCGCGGTCCGGCAGCCCGCCGCACGCCTGGATGAGGCGGTCGGCGAGCGTGCTCTTGCCGTGGTCGATGTGGGCAATGATCGAGAAGTTGCGGATGCGGTCGAGCGGGGTGGCGGTCATGGCGCGGATGTAGGCGTTTCCGGGGGAAAAGTCAGCCGCGCAACGTGGGCTGGACGTGGCAGGGCGCTGAGCGAGCGCCTATTATGCGCGCAGGAGAGCACCGATGCCTGACGACCTTTACGAGCGCGACTTCTACGCGTGGCCCATGCGCGAGGCGGGTTTGCTGCAGCGGCTCGCTCAGGGCGAGCGGGTCAATGACGCGCTGGATGCGGCGAATCTCGCCGAGGAGATCGAGAGCTTGGGGCGGAGCCAGAAACGAGAGATCTCCAGCCGGCTGCGCGTGCTGCTCACGCATATGCTGAAGTGGCAGTACCAGCCCGACGCTCGCAGCGGAAGCTGGAAGGCGACCATACGAGAGCAACGGCGTGAGCTGGAGGCTGTGCTTGAGGACAGTCCTAGTCTTCGCTCCATCGTGCCCGAACGGATCGCGCCAGCTTATCAGCGCGCGTTGAGGCGACGCCGAAGACGAGACCCGGCTGCAGCGCTCAGCATTCCCGGCGGCTTGCCCCTACACGGCGGAGCAGGTTCTCGACCTCGACTATATGCCGGGCGCCGGCGCGCTGAGTTAGTGCCTCAGCGCAGCGTCGCTCCCGTCGCCTTCGTCACGGCTGCGACCACCTTCGCCGAGGCCGCCTCGATCTCCTGATCCGTCAGCGCCCGCTCGCGCGGCTGGAACGTGACCTCGACGGCGAGCGACCGCTGACCCTCCGGCACGCCCGGCCCTTCATACACGTCGAAGAGCTGCACGCCCGCGATGAGCTGCCGCTCCGCGCCGCGCGCGGCGCGCAGCACGGCTTCCGCCGGCACGTCCTCGCCGACGACGAAGGCGAAGTCGCGCCGCACGGGCTGCAAGGCGGGCAGGTCGGGAGCCGCCCGGCGCCGCCGCTTCGGCTCGGGAACGCGGTCAAGGAATACCTCGAAGGCGACCGCCGGGCCGGGCAGGTCGAGCGCCGCGAGCACGGCCGGGTGAAGCTCGCCGAAGGTGGCCAGCACCAGCTTCGGCCCCTGGCGCAGCACGCCGGAGCGGCCGGGATGGTAGAAGCCCGGTGCGTCCCGCGTTGCGCTCAGGCTATCGGGAGTGACGCCGAGCGCTGTCAGCACGGCGAGCGCGTCGGCCTTGGCGTCGATTGCGCTGGGAGCGCGGCTGCCATCCCAGCGGCGCGGCGGCGGGCCGCTGCGCAGGCCAGCCGCCATCGTTTCCTGGCTCGCCGCCGCGAAGGCAGGACCGATCTCGAACAGGGCGGACTCAGGCAGGCCGCGGGCGGCGTTGCGCTGGGCGGCGAGGGCGAGGGTCGCGACCGGCGTGGGGCGGAGCTGGTCGAGGTCGCTCGCGATGGGGTTGAGCAGGCGCGTGGCGTCCGGCGCCGGGCCGAACTGGGCGGCATCGCGGCGGTCCATGAAGCTGAATGTCACGCATTCGAGGAGACCGCGCGCGGCGAGCAGGCGCCGGGCGAGGGCGGCGCGGGTCTGGCGCGGGGTGAGCGTCGCGGGCGGGACGGGGGCGGCGCGCGGCATGGAGATGGCGGGCACGGTGTCCAGGCCGCGGATGCGCAGGACTTCCTCGACGAGGTCGGTCTCCGGCTCGACTTCGGCGACGGCCTCGACCAGGGAAGCGCTTTCGGCGGTGGTGAACTTCGGATGGAGATCGAGCACGATCGGTGCGGCCACGTCGTTGCGCCAGGGCGGGACGGCGACGCGCACCTGCTCGCGGCCTAGCTCTTCCACCGTGAAGCCCAGCCGCTCCAGGATGATGGTCGCGTCGGCAGGCGGCACGTCCGCGCCGCCCAGGGTGCGGAGGCGGTCGAAGCGGAGCGTGGCGGTGCGCTCCCAGCGAGGCTCGGCACCGGCGCTGACCACGTCGCTCGCCTCGCCGCCGCAGAGGTCGAGGATGAGGCGCGTCGCGGCCTCAAGCGCCGCGGGGAGGAACGCCGGGTCAACGCCGCGCTCGAAGCGCTGGCGCGCGTCGGAGGTGACGCCGTGGCGCCGGCCCGTGAGGGCGACGCGCACGGGATCGAACAGGGCGCACTCGATGAAGCAGGCGGTCGTGCCGTCGTCGCAGCCGGTCGCCTCGCCGCCCATCACGCCGGCGAGGGACTGCACGCCGGCAGTGTCGGCGATGACGCAATCCTCGGGCGTTACGTCGTAGTCCTTGCCGTTCAGTGCGCGGAAGCGCTCGCCGTTGGCGCCGGGCCGCATCGTGAGACGACCGCCTTGCACCTTGTCCGCGTCGAAGACGTGGAGTGGGCGGCACAGGTCGAAGGTGAAGAGGTTGGTCACGTCCACGAGCGCGCTGATCGGGCGAAGGCCGATGCTCTCCAGCCGCCGCCGCAGCCAGTCCGGGCTGGGGCCGTTGCGCAGGCCCCGTATCGTCCGGCCCAGCACCCACGGGCACGCGTCGGGCCAGTCCACCTCCCAGCGGATCGGGCTGGGGAAGCGGCCCGGCACCGGCTCGGCGCTCCACGGCTTGAGCGTGCCCAGCCCGGCGGCGGCGAGGTCGCGCGCGATGCCGCGCACGCCGAGCGCGTCGCCGCGGTTCGGGGTCACGGCGATCTCGATCACCGGGTCGTCGAGGCCGGCCCAGGCGGCGTAGGGCTGCCCGACCGGCGCGTCCTCGGGCAGCTCGACGATGCCCGTGTGGTCGTCGCCCAGACCCATCTCGCGGAAGCTCAGGAGCATCCCCTCGCTCGGCACGCCGCGGACCTCGGCGACCTTGAGCGTGGCGCCCGTACCGGGGATGCGGCTGCCGGGCGGGGCGAAGACGGCGCGCATCCCCGTCCGCGCGTTTGGGGCGCCGCAGACGACCGAGACCGGGCCTTCGCCCGCGTCCACCCGACAGGCGCGTAACCGGTCCGCGTTGGGGTGCGGCTCGGCGGAGAGAACCTGCGCGATGCGGAACGGCGCAAGCGCCGCGCCCCGGTCGTCGACGCCCTCGACCTCCAGGCCGACCCTGGTGAGCGTGTCGAGGATGCGGTCGAGGGGCGCGTCCGTGTCCAGGTGGTCGCGCAGCCAGGAGAGGGTGAACTTCACGCGCTAACCCCCTCGTGCAGGATGGCCGGCGTCAGTGGATTCGTGCCGTAGTGGCGCAGCCAGCGCAGGTCGCTCTCGTAGAAGGGGCGCAAATCCGGGATGCCGTGCTTGAGCATGGCGACGCGCTCGACGCCCATGCCGAAGGCGAAGCCCTGCCAGCGGCGCGGGTCGAGGCCGCAATTGGCGAGCACGCGGGGGTGGACCATGCCGCTGCCGAGGATCTCGAGCCAGTCGCCGCCCTGCCCAGTTCGCCGGTCTGCCGGTCCCAGCCGATATCCACCTCCATGCTGGGCTCGGTGAACGGGAAGTAGCTCGCGCGGAAGCGGACGGGCAGGTCGGCGATGCCGAAGAAGGCGCGGAGGAAGTCGATCAGGCAGCCCTTGAGGTGACCGAGCGTCAGGTCCTCGTCGATGGCGATGCCCTCGCACTGGTGGAACATGGGGCTGTGGGTGGCGTCGTGGTCGGCGCGGTAGGTGCGGCCGGGGGCGATGACGCGGAGCGGCGGCTCCTGGCCGAGCATGGAGATGATCTGCACGTCGCTCGTCTGCGTGCGCAGCAGGAGCGGGCGGCCGTCGCGCTCGCCGGGCAGGTAGAAGGTGTCGTGGTCGGCGCGCGCCGGGTGGTGGGCGGGGATGTTCAGGGCGCCGAAGTTGAACCAGTCGGTCTGGACGTCTAGCCCCTCCCCCACGGTGAAGCCCATGGCGCCGAAGATCGCGGCCATCTCCTCCATCGTGCGGCTGATCGGGTGAATCAGCCCGGCGGGCGCGGGCGGCGGCGGCAGGGTGATGTCGAGGCGCTCGGAGGCGAGGCGGGCGGAGAGGGCTTGCTGCTCAAGCTCGGCGCGGCGGGCCTCAATGCGTTGCGTGAGCTGGTCGCGCAGTTGGTTCAGTCCCGCGCCGCGCTCGCGACGCTCCTCGGGCGGCAAGCCGCCGAGCGCCTTGAGCAATCCCGTGAGCCGTCCTTGCTTGCCGAGCACGCCGACGCGCACGGCATCGAGCGCGCGCAGGTCCGAGGCCGCAGCAAGCGCAGCGTCGGTTTCCGTGAGCAGCCCGTCCAACTCGTCCATGCTCCACCCCATACGCGAAGGGCCGCCCGTCCGGGCGGCCCTTGCCTCGTCCCTCCCCGCCGCGGGCTAGCCCAGCGCGGCGCGGGCCTTCTCGACGATGGCGGCGAAGCTCGCGGCGTCGTCGTAGGCGATGGCGGCGAGCACCTTGCGGTCCATCTCGATGCCGGCCGCCTTCAGCCCGGCGATGAACCGGCTGTAGGTCAGGCCGTGCTCGCGTATGGCGGCGTTGATGCGCTGGATCCACAGGCCGCGGAAGTCGCGCTTCTTGTTGCGCCGGTCGCGGTAGGCGTATTGCCAGGACTTCTCCAGGCGCGCCAGCGCGGCGCGGTAGTTCGTCGAGCTGGTCCCGCGGAAGCCCTTGCTTGCCTTGAGAACCTTCTTGTGCCGGGCGTGCGTGGTGACGCCCCTCTTGACGCGAGCCATCGGCCTATCCCCTCAACCCGTAAGGCGCCCACTGCTTGACCGTCCGGCCGTCCTCGGGGGTGAGCACCTGGCTGCCGCGGTTCTGGCGCTTGGCCTTCTGCGAACGGTTGATCAGGCCGTGCCGCTTGTTGCCCGGCCCGGCAAGAACCTTGCCCGTGGCGGTGATCTTGAAGCGTTTCTTGACCGAGCTCTTGGTCTTCATCTTGGGCATTTCGGGTCTCCTTCGGATAAGGCCGCGCGAGACGCGCAGCGGTCGCGGCCGGGCATGCCCATCCAGGCCCGGCGCGCAGACAAGGCGCGGCATGTAGCCCAAGCGGGGTGGAGGCGCAAGCGGGCTTGCCCTATATGCCGCGCAATGCAGCTCCCCTTCACCAAGATGCACGGCGCCGGCAACGACTTCGTCGTGCTGGACGCGCGCGCCGAGCCGATCCGGCTCGCGCCCGGCCAGGCTGCGGCGCTCGCCGACCGGCGCACGGGCATCGGCTGCGACCAGCTCATCGTCCTGGAGCAGGCGCCGGGCGCCGATGCCTTCATGCACATCTTGAACAGCGATGGCTCTGAGGCAGGCGCGTGCGGCAATGCGACGCGCTGCGTCGCGAGCCTCCTGTTCGACGAGCGCGACCGGTGACGGTCCGCACCGCCGTTGGCGACCTCGCGGCTGAGCGCCTGCCGGATGGGCGCGTGCGCGTCGATATGGGACCGGCGCTGCTCGGCTGGCGGGACGTGCCGCTCGCGCGCGAGGCGGACACCTTGCACCTACCGCTCAAGGGCGACCCGGCGGCGTGCTCGATGGGCAACCCGCACGCGACGTTCTTCACGCGCGACGCCGATCTCGTGGAGCGGCTTGGCCCGGCGCTGGAGCGCGATCCGATCTTCCCGGAGCGCGCCAATATCGGATTCGCCCAGGTGCTCGGCCCGGACCGCATCCGGCTGCGCGTCTGGGAGCGCGGCGCGGGGCTCACCCTTGCGTGCGGCTCGGGCGCCTGTGCTGCGGTCGTTAATGCGAACCGCCGGGGCCTTGCTGGGCGCGAGGCCGAGGTGGAGATGGATGGCGGCGTTCTCGGCATCGCCTGGCGCGAGGACGGGCACGTGCTGATGACCGGCCCGACGGCGGTCAGCTTCCGGGGCGTGGTCGAGCTGTGAGCGTGGAGGTTCTCACCTTCGGCTGCCGGCTCAACGCCTACGAGAGCGAGGCGATGCGCGGCCTCGCCGCCGGGTTGCCGGAGACGGTCGTGGTCAATACCTGCGCGGTCACGGCGGAGGCCGAGCGGCAGGCGCGGCAGGCGATCCGCCGGGCGGCGCGGGAGCGGCCGGGGGTGCCTATCGTGGTCACGGGCTGCGCCGCGCAGATCGCGCCCGAGCGCTGGGCGGCGCTGCCCGGCGTCGCGCGCGTGCTGGGCAACGCGGAGAAGCTGCGGCCGGAGAGCTGGGTGCCGGGTGCGCCGGGGGCGGTGTCGGACATCATGGCGGCGCGCGAGACGGCGGCGCATCTCGTCACCGAGTTCGCCGGGCGGGCGCGGGCCTTCGTGCAGGTGCAGCAGGGATGCGACCACCGCTGCACGTTCTGCGTCATCCCGTACGGCCGCGGGCCGAGCCGCAGCGTGCCGGCGGGAGCGGTCGTCGAGCAAGTGCGCGCCCTCGTGGCGAGCGGCTATCACGAGGCGGTGCTGACCGGCGTCGATCTGACCAGCTACGGCGGCGACCTGCCCGGTGGGCCGACGCTTGGCTCGCTGGTGCGCCGGGTGCTCCGGCTCGTCCCGGAGCTGCCGCGGCTGCGGCTCTCCTCGCTCGACCCGGCGGCCATGGATGAGGTGCTGTGGGGCCTCATCGCCGACGAGCCGCGCCTGATGCCGCACCTGCATCTCTCCGTGCAGGCGGGAAGCGACCTCGTGCTCAAGCGGATGCGGCGGCGGCACCTGCGCGCGGACGCGCTCGCCGCCGTGGAGCGCGCGCGCCGCCTGCGGCCCGGCATCGCGGTCGGCGCCGACTTGATCGCAGGGTTCCCGACGGAGACCGACGCGCTGTTTGAGGAAACGCTTCGCTTCGTCGAGGAAGCCGCCCTGCCCTACCTGCACGTCTTCCCCTACAGCGAGCGGCCGGGAACTCCCGCGGCACGGATGCCTGCCGTGCCTGTGCCGGTCCGGCGCGAGCGCGCGGCCCGGCTGCGCGAGGCGGGGCGGCGCGAGGCCGAGCGGTTCCATGCGGCTCAGGTCGGCGAGATCGTGACGGCGCTTGCGGAGACGGCGGACCGCGGGCGCACGGAGCGGTTCGCGCCGGCCCGGCTCGCCTCCCCTGCCCTGCCCGGCACGCTCGTCCGGTCGCGCGTCGCCGCGGCCGACGCGGATCAGGTTATACTGGAGGCCATCTAGTGGCGCTCGGATTCATGTCCCGCCTGCGCGAGGGCCTCTCGCGCAGCACGCAGAAGCTCACGACGGGCATCACCGACCTCGTCGCCAAGCGCCGGCTCGACGAGACCTGGCTCGCGGAGCTGGAGGAGCTGCTGATCGCGGCCGATCTCGGCCCCGGCGTCGCCGAGCAGTGCATCGCCGCGTTCCGCAGCTCGCGCTGGGGCCGGGATGTCACGGACGAGGAGGTCAGGACCGCCCTCGCCGACGAGATCGCGTCCATCCTCGCGCCGGTGGCGAAGCCCCTGGAGATAGATCCGGCGCTCAAGCCGCACGTGATCCTCGTCGTCGGCGTGAACGGCACGGGCAAGACGACGACCATTGGCAAGCTCGCCCTGCAATACCGCGAGCAGGGGCTGCGCTCGATCCTGGTCGCGGGCGACACGTTCCGCGCCGCGGCGGTCGAGCAGCTGCAGATCTGGGGTGAGCGCGTGGGTGCGCCGGTGGTGAGCGGAGCGCCCGGCGCGGATGCGGCGGGGTTGGCGTTCGACGCTCTCGCCAGGGCGCGTGCGGAGGGTGCGGACGTGCTGCTCGTGGACACCGCCGGGCGATTGCACAACAAGGGCGCGCTCATGGAGGAGCTGCGCAAGATCATCCGCGTCATGCGCAAGCAGGACGAGCGGGTGCCGCATAGCATCCTCCTCGTGCTCGACGCGACAACGGGGCAGAACGCCCTGGAACAGGTGCGCGTGTTCAAGGAGATGGTGGACGTGACCGGCCTCGTGGTCACGAAGCTGGACGGCAGCGCGCGGGGCGGTGTGGTCGTGGCGCTCGCCCAGGCGTTCGAGCTGCCGGTGGTCGCCGTGGGCGTTGGGGAGAAGGCCGGCGATCTGCGGCCGTTCACGGCGGCGGAGTTCGCGCGGGGGTTGGTCGGCGCTTAGCGGTCCCAGGGTGCGAACGCTTGCGCAGACGCCGGGTGCGCCGGCCTGACGTGAGTTGAAGCGCTTGGCTCGGCCGTGGCCTGCTGGGCGGCTTGCCGGGCCGCCGCCTCGTCGGACATGCGCTGCAGCCCAAGCGCTCCCACCATCAGGCCGAGCCAGACGGCCAGCGAAAGCGCGATCGGGTCGAAATTGGCGGCCTTGGTCTCGGGCTTGCGGGCCTCTGACTTGCGCTGGGGCTTGCGCTCGTTCATGGCGGCGGTCTCCGGTTAGCGGGAAGCAGAATACCCTCCGAACGTAGAGCGCCGCCCGCCGTTGAACGGTGCACGGGGAGTTGTGCGGCAGCGCCTCATGCCATCTTACCCCTTGCGCACCGCCCTGCCGCGGTCTATCTCCCGCGTCACAAGGTTAACGTATAGGGCAACCCATGGCACAGCAGGCAGACCGGTTCTGGACCGTCGGCGAGCTTGCCCGCGAGCTGGGCGTCACGTCGCGGACGATCCGCTTCTACGAGGACCGCGGCCTGGTCCTGCCTGGGCGCGCAGGGACGACGCGGGTTTATGCGCCGCGCGACCGAGCCAGGCTGATCCTGATCCTGCGCGGCAAGCAGCTCGGTTTCTCCTTGCGCGAGATCAGGGAATACCTCGACCTCTACGACGCCGACCCGGCGCACGCGGGCCAGATTCGCCTGCTGCTTGATAAAGTTCGCGACCGCGTTGCGCGGCTCGACGAGCAGAAGGCGGCGCTCGACGAGACGCTCGCGGAGCTGCGCACGATCGAGGCTCAAGCGGTCGCAGCACTCACTACCGTCACCAAAACTGCGGCTGCCTAGGGCCGCCATCCGAACCTCCGGAGGATTTCCATGCAGAACGTCGTCATCGCCGGCTACGCGCGCTCGCCTTTCACGCTCGCGCGCAAGGGGGCGCTGGTGCGCGTGCGGCCCGATGACCTCGCAGCCCAAGTCGTGCGGGGGCTGATCGAGCGCACCGGCGTGCCGCCCGACGATATTGAGGACGTGATCGTGGGGTGCGCCTTTCCGGAGGGCGAGCAGGGCCTCAATGTCGGCCGCCTCATCTCGCTGCTGGCAGACCTGCCGCTCAAGGTCGGCGGCATGACGGTCAACCGCTTCTGCGGCAGCTCGATGCAGAGCGTCCACATCGCCGCCGGCCAGATCCAGCTCGGCGCGGGCGAGGCGTTCATCTGCGCCGGTATCGAGAGCATGACGCGCGTCCCGATCGAAGGCTTCAACCCCATGCTGAACCCGGCGCTGCACAAGAAGCAGCCCGGCGCGTACATGAGCATGGGCCAGACGGCCGAGAACGTCGCCCGCAAGTGGCAGGTCACGCGCGAGCAGCAGGAGGCGTTCGCCGTCGAGAGCCACCGCAAGGCGGCCGCGCGCGCAGGCCGAGGGGCGCTTCAAGGACGAGATCGTGCCGATCCAGACCAAGGGCGGCACGGTTGACCAGGACGGCTGCATCCGTCCCGACACCAGCATGGAGGCGCTCGCCGGGCTCAAGCCCGCCTTCGACAAGGAAGGCACCGTCACCGCCGGCACGTCCTCGCCGCTCACCGACGGCGCCGCCGCGGTGCTGGTCTGCACGGAAGCCTATGCCGAGCGCCGCGGCCTCAAGCCGCTGGCGCGGATCAGGAGCGTCGCCGTGTCAGGCTGCGATCCGAGCATCATGGGCGTCGGCCCCATCCAGGCGACCCGCAAGGCGCTGGAGCGCGCCGGCATCGGCATGGACCAGGTCGCCAACGTCGAGCTGAACGAGGCGTTCGCGAGCCAGGCGCTGGCCTGCGCGCGCGAGCTGGGCATCGGTGACGAGATGCTGAACCGGGACGGCGGCGCCATCGCGCTCGGCCACCCGCTGGGCGCCACGGGGGCGCGCATCGTGGGCAAGGCGGCGAGCATCCTCCATCGCGACGGCGGCAAGTATGCCATCGCGACGCAGTGCATCGGCGGCGGCCAGGGCATCGCGACCGTGCTGGAGGCCGTCTGATGCAGCCGATCCGCAAGGTAGGCGTCGATCGGCGCCGGTGTCATGGGCGCCGGCATCGCGGCGCAGGTGGCGAACGCGGGCGTGCCCGTGCTCCTGCTCGACCTGGTGCCGGACGCAGCGGCCAAGGCGGTCGAGCGGATGCTCAAGCAGGACCCGGCGCCGTTCATGTCCAAGGCCGCGGCGAAGCTCGTCGAGACGGGCGGCACGGAGACGGACCTTGCCCGGCTCGCGGAGTGCGACTGGATCGTTGAGGCGATCATCGAGCGGCCGGACGCCAAGCAGGCGCTCTATCGCCGGTTGATCGAGACAGCACCCGATGCGATCGTGAGCAGCAATACGAGCACGATCCCGCTCGCGATGCTGACAGAGGGCTTGCCGGACGCGTTTGCCGGGCGTTTCCTCATCACCCACTTCTTCAACCCGCCCCGCTACATGCGGCTGCTGGAGATCGTGGCCGGGCCGAGGACCGATCCTGAGACCGTGGCGGCCATCGAGGCGTTCGCGGACGTCGCGATGGGCAAGACGTGCATCCGATGCCACGACACGCCGGGCTTCATCGCGAACCGGCTCGGCACGTATTGGCTCACGGTCGCCATGGTCGAGGCGCTGGACCAGGGGCTCACGGTCGAAGAGGCCGACGCGGTGATCGGGCGGCCCATGGGCGTGCCCAAGACGGGCGTGTTCGGGCTGATTGACCTAGTGGGGCTGGACCTCGTGCCGCACGTCAACGCCAGCATGGCGCGGGCGCTGCCGAAAGGGGACGCGTTCCACGCGGTGAACCGCGACCTGCCGCTCATCGGGCAGATGATTGCGGCGGGCAACACGGGCCGCAAGGGCAAGGGCGGGTTCTACCGGCTCAACCGTGCGGGCGGCGGCAAGCGCAAGGAGGCGATTGACCTCAAGACGGGCGAGTATCGCCCCGAGCGCCGCGCCGAGCTGCCCGAGGTCGAGGCGGCGGGGAAGGATTTGAAGCGCCTGCTTGAGGCCAAGACGCCGGCCGGGCGCTACGCGTGGCGCGTGCTCGGCCAGACGCTCGCCTACGCCGCCGGGCTGGTGCCAGAGGCGGCTGACGGTCCGGCGGACGTGGATGCCGCCATGCGGCTCGGCTACAACTGGAAATGGGGTCCATTCGAGCTGGCGGACCGGCTCGGGACGGAGTGGCTGGCCGCGAAGCTGGAGGCGGACGGGATCGCCGTGCCTCCCCTGCTCGCGCTCGCGCGGGGGAAGAATTTCTATCGCGTCGAAGCCGGGCGGCCGCAATGCCTCGGTCCGGATGGGGCATACCACGACGTGCCGCGCCCCGACGGCGTGCTGCTGCTCGCGGATTTGAAGCTGCGCAGCAAGCCCGTGCTCAAGAACGGCTCGGCCGCGCTCTGGGACATCGGCGACGGCGTGGCCTGCTTCGAGTTCACGAGCAAGATGAACGCGCTTGACGAGGCGATTGTCACGCTGCTGGTGCAGAGCATCGAGGTCGTGCGCGAGCGGTTCAAGGCGCTGGTGATCTACAACGAGGGCACGAACTTCTCGGTGGGCGCCAACCTCGGCGTCGCCCTCTTCGCGGCGAACATCGCGGCGTGGAGCGAGATCGAGAAGGGGATCGAGGGCGGGCAGCAGGCGTATCAGGCGCTCAAGTATGCGCCCTTCCCGGTCGTTGCCGCGCCCGCGGGCATGGCGCTCGGCGGCGGCTGCGAGATCCTGCTGCACTCGGACGCGATCCAGGCGAACGCGGAGCTGTATGCCGGGCTGGTCGAGACGGGCGTCGGGCCTGATCCCTGGGCTGGGGCGGGTGCAAGGAGATGCTGGCGCGCTGGCAGCAGAACCCGGCGCTGCCGCGCGGGCCGATGCCGGCGCCGGGCAAGGCGTTCGAGCTGATCAGCACGGCGGCCGTGTCCAAGTCGGCGGCCGAGGCGCGGGAGAACGGTATCCTGCGCGAGGGCGACCGGATCACCATGAACCGCGACCGATTGCTCGCCGACGCGAAGGCGCGGGCGCTGGAGCTGGCGGAGGGCTATCAGCCACCGGTGCCATACGAGTTCAAGCTGCTGCCGGGCGAGTCCGGGGCGCTCGGGATGCGGCTTGCGGCGGAATCGTTCCTCAAGCGCGGGATCGCGACGCCGCACGACGTGACCGTGGCCGGCGCGCTGGCCCGCGTGCTGTCGGGCGGCGACGCGGACCTGATCGACACTGTGACCGAGCAGCAGGTGCTCGACCTCGAGCGCGAGGCGTTCCTGCGCCTCGTCCGGACCGCGCCGACCTTGGCCCGGATCGAGCACACGCTCGAGACGGGGAAGCCGCTAAGGAATTAGGGGAGGAGAGACGATGCAAACCTACAAGGCACCGCTCCGCGACATGCGCTTCGTGCTGCACGAGCTGCACGGCGATGCGAGCCTTTCCGCGCTGCCGGGTCTGGAGGACTGCACGCCCGAGCTGATGGATAGCGTACTCGACGAGGCCGCGAAGCTCATGGAGGGCGTGCTCGCTCCCCTGAACGCCAGCGGCGACGAGGAAGGCTGCCACTACGAGAACGGCGTCGTGCGCACCCCCAAGGGCTTCAAGGAGGCCTACAACGCGTTCCGCGAGGGCGGATGGACGAGCCTGGGCTGCGACCCGGCGTATGGCGGCCAGGGCTTGCCCGAGAGCCTGGGCAAGCTGGTCGAGGAGATGAGCTGCTCGGCCAACCTCGCCTTCGGCCTCTATCCCGGCCTGACTCACGGCGCCTACCAGGCGATCTACGACCACGCCTCGGAGGAGTTGAAGCAGGCGTACCTCCCCAAGATGGTGGACGGCACCTGGTCCGGGACGATGTGCCTCACCGAGGCGCACTCCGGCACCGATCTCGGCCTGATGCGCACGAAGGCCGTGCCGCAGGAGGACGGATCCTACCGCGTCACGGGCAGCAAGATCTTCATCTCGGCGGGCGAGCACGATCTGACCGAGAACATCATCCACCTCGTCCTTGCCAAGCTCCCCGACGCGCCGCCCGGCATCAAGGGCGTGTCGCTGTTCCTCGTCCCCAAGTTCCTGCCCGGCGAGGACGGCCGGCCCGGCAAGCGCAACGGCGTGGTCTGCACCGCGATCGAGCACAAGATGGGCATCAAGGCCTCGGCGACGTGCCAGCTCAGCTTCGACGATGCCGTGGGCTGGATGGTGGGGCAGCCCAACAAGGGCATGCGCGCCATGTTCACGATGATGAACTCGGAGCGGCTCTCGGTCGGCATCCAGGGCCTCGGCGCGGCGGAGGCGGGGTACCAGGGCGCCGTCGCCTACGCGCGCGACCGCATCCAGGGCCGCTCGCTGTCCGGCGCGAAGCACAAGGACAAGGCCGCGGACCCGATCATCGTTCATCCGGATGTGCGGCGGATGCTGCTGACCATCCGCTCTTACACCGAGGGGTGCCGGGCGCTGGGCGGCTGGGTGGCGCGCGAGCTGGACGTGGTGGCGCGCTCGGACGACCCGGCGGCGAAGGCGGATGCCGATGAGTTCACGGCGCTGATGACGCCGATCGTGAAGGCACTGTTCACGGATCTCGGCTTCGAGGCGACCAGCCTGGCCATGCAGGTCTATGGCGGGCACGGCTACATCCGCGACCACGGGATGGAGCAATACGTGCGCGACTCGCGGATCAGCATGATCTACGAGGGCACGAACGGCATCCAAGCGCTTGATCTTGTGGGACGCAAGCTGCCGCAGCACGCCGGGCGGCTGCTGCGCCGGTTCTTCCATCCGGTGAGCGCGTTCATCGAGGCGACGGAGGGCGATGCGCAGCTCGGGCCGCTGGTCAAGCCGCTCGCCAAGGCGTTCCAGGCGCTGCAGGGTGCTACCGCGCACATCGCGCAGAAGGGTCTCGCAGACCCGGAGGAGGCGGGCGCGGCGGCGACGGAATACCTGCGGCTCTTCGGGCTGGTCGCGCTCGGCTACATGTGGGCGCGCATGGCGCAGGTGGCGCTTCAGAAGCTGCCCCAGGCCAACGGCGAGGCCGGGTTCTATCAGGCGAAGCTGCACGTCGCGCAGTTCACCATGGAGCACGTGCTGCCCCAGGCGTTCGGCCTTTACGCAAGCATCAAGGCCGGCAAGCGGAGCATGATGCAGTTCGAGGAGGCGGCGTTCTAGCGAGGTAAGTCAGGGCAGCAAGACGTCCAGGGTGCCGCGGCGGGGCTTGCGCTGAGAGCGGGTGGCGTTGCGGACCTCCCAGGTATCCCCCGTGGCGCTCAGCGTGGCCTCCAGCTCCCAAGCGGCTCCCACGTCCTCCGGATAGAAGAAGCGGATCGTCGGCTGGCGCGGCGTGTCCTGCACCGCGCGGGTCTCGACCTGGCTGAACTTAGGGTTGGCCGCGGCCAAGGCCTTGGCGAGGCGATCCGCTTCCCCCACAGCACCGTCGCGGTACTGCACAACGACGTGCGAGCTGTCGGCCGCCGGGGTCGGCGCGACCGCCTCCTCGCGCGGCGGAGCCGGGGGACTGGCGGGCGGCGGGGACGCAAGCGTCTCGTGAGCGGCTGGCGCGCTGGGCGCATCAGGCGGCGGCTGCGGCGGCTCAGGTGGCTTGACCGGGGCCGCTTGCTGCTGCACCGGCGCGGCGGTCGGGGACGGGGGTGGCGGAGCCGTGCGAGCCGCCTGCTGCTGCGGCCGGGGTGGCTTGTTGGTATATCCCACCAGCGCGGCAGCGCCAGCAAGGACGAGCAATCCAAGCGCTGCCCCGGCGGCGGTGAACATCAACGGCGAGCGAGGCGCACGCGTCGGCGCACGTTGCGGCGCATGCTGCGGCGGACGCCGCAGCGGGGGCGACGGCGGTACCGGCTCGGGAGCGCTCGTCGCCGCGGGCGCGAGTTCCGGTGGCGGGGGTGCCGGCGGGGCGTCGCCGTCCCGCAGCGCTGCCGCTTCCTCGACGTGGTGCTGGCTGACCTCTACCGCGCCGTCCAAGCTCGCCAGGAACAAGGCGGCGCCGGCGAGCGCGTTGAGCTGCCGCGCCGCGCCGCCGGAAAGCCGCGCGAGCGCCAGCACGGCGCCCGGCTGCATCAGGTCGCGGCGCTGCCCGGCCGCGGCGAGCCGTATCGCCACGAACCGCGCGATGTCGTCCGCCGATAAAGGCGACAGCACCACCCTGGCGAACATCCGCGGAAGGCGGTCGGCAAGCGCTGGCGGGCCGGCGAGCACGCAAGGCCTCTTTGATTCGGCAAGATGCGCGAGCGCGCCGGCATCCAGCTGCTCGGCGTCGTCCAACAGAAGGATGACGTCGTCCGTGAGCTTCGGCAGCGCTCCGCCGCGATCGGCGACGCGCACCGCCCGGCCCTGATCCTGCAGCGTGCGCGCCAGCGCGTGCAGCAGCAAGGTCTTGCCGCTGCCTGCCCCGCCGAGCAGGGCGACATGGACAGGCCCATTCGCGAGGGCGGCGAGCACCTCGTCGCGGGCCCTGCACCAGGGGCCATGCTCCACCGCCTCCGCTGGGCCGATGCCCAGGCGGAACGGGGCGTCACGGAGGTTCGGAAGGTCGAGTGCCTGCATGCTGCTTCGTCCTGCGGCATCGTGCGCTGATGGGCAGCGCGGCCGGACAGCGCCCTAAGTAAATGGCGGATTGATGGCGGCGCAAGCCTCCATCGCGAACGCCTGGGATTCCGCCAGCCTGCCTCGCGGATCGTTCGGTGAGCAGTGATGCATGTCACTGTGAACGCTCTCGACCCTGGGTCGTTCACTACCGCGGGTGTTACGGTGCGTCTCTTCCTGCCGCGCCATGAGCCGGCATCGGCAGAGGACGCGCAAGGGGGCGCCGAGACGGCCGCCGTGGTGCTCCTGGTGGAAGACGAGGAGCTGCTGCGTGAGGCCGCGGCCGAGTTGCTGCACGAGGCCGGCTACCGCGTGCTGGCGGCACCGGACGGAGCGGCCGCGCTCCGGCTGCTGCACGGGGCCGGACGGGTGGACGCGCTCGTCACGGAATTGGGGCTGCCGGGCGGATTGAACGGGCGACAGGCGGCGGAAGCAGCGAGCGAGCGCAGGCCCGGCCTGCCCGTGCTGTTCATGACGGGATACGCAGTGACGCCGCTGCCGCAGGGCGCGGAGGTGATACGCAAACCCTTCGCGCTCAAGGAGCTCTCGGAGCGGGTGTGGTACATGCTGGAAACGGCGCGGTCCGGCCAGGACACCGAGCTGCGCGGCAGGGCGTAGGACGCGCCGCTTCCAACGTTGCGGGCCGGCGCGGCACGGAATAGCTTCGGCGCAACGACACAGCCAGGGAGACGCATCATGTCACGCACGTCGCTTGCCTTCGCCGCCGCGGCCTTGATCCTGGCCGGCGCCGCCCACGCGGAGACGGTCAAGTTCCACACGGAGATGAGCGGCGCCAAGGAGGTCCCGCCCAAGCAGACGCAGGGCACGGGCACCGTGGAGGCCACGCTCGACACGAACTCGCGCAAGCTCGACTGGACGGCGAGCTGGCAGAACCTGACCGGCCCGGCGACCATGGCGCACTTCCATGGCCCCGCAGCGGCCGGTTCCAACGCCGGGGTGCAGGTCCCCTTGGGCAACAACCCGACCAGCCCTGACCACGGCACAGCAACCCTGAAGCCGGAGCAGGTGCAGCAGCTTCAGGCCGGCCAGTGGTATGTGAACGTCCACACCGCGGCGAATCCCGGCGGCGAGATCCGCGGGCAGCTCGAGCCAGTCAAGTAGATGCCGCGCACCATTGTCCATCACGCTGACGGCGCCTCGTTCGAGCAGGGATTGCGCAGCTTCTTCGCCTATCGGGACCTCGGGATTCAGGACGCGACCGGCGGCGAGTTCGGGGCGCACGTGATACGCGCGGTGCCGGGCGAAGGCCCGGCGCCGCAGTGGCACACCCACGCGCTCGCCTTCCAGCTCGTCTATGTTCTGCGCGGCTGGGTCGAGTTCGAGTACCGAGGATGTCGGCCGGGTGCGGCTCGCGCCAGGCGATTCGGTTTGGCAGCCGCCCGGCGTGCGCCACCGCGAGGTCGCGCACAGCGAGGATTTGGAGATGCTGGAGGTCACGGCGCCGGGCCGGTTCGAGACGAGCACCGTGCCGCAGCCCAGCTAGAGCGCCCTGACCGGATACGGTCAGCGCGCTGTTGCAATTTGTCTTCTGCGAGCATCTTCACGCGCCTGACCGTCTCCGGTCAGGCGCGATCTGCTCTACTCCAGCGGCAACCCGACGTAGTTCTCGGCGAGCGCGGTGGCGCCGGCGCGGCTGCTCGTCACGTAGTCCAGCTCCGCGAGCTGCATCCGGCGGTCGAAGGCACTCGCGCCGTCGAAGCGGTGGAACAGCGTCGTCATCCACCAGGAGAAGCGCTGCACCTTCCAGATGCGGCGGAGGGCGGTGTCGGAATAGCGGGCAAGCGGCCCGTCGTCGCTCCTGCGGAACCGGGCTTCGAGCGCGCGGGCGAGCAGCATCACGTCGGCGACCGCCGAGTTCATGCCCTTGGCGCCCGTGGGCGGCACGATGTGCGCGGCGTCCCCGGCCAGGAACAGGCGGCCGCACTGCATCGGCTCGGCGATGTAGGAGCGCATTGGCGTCACGGTTTTCTGGAACACCGGCCCGGTGCGCAGCTCAAAGCCGGGGCTGGCGAGACGGGTCGCCAGCTCGTGCCAGATGCGGTCGTCGCTCCAGCCCTCCGCGTCCTCGTCCGGGGCGCATTGCAGGTAGAGACGCTGCACGGTCGGCGAGCGCATCGAGAGCAGCGCGAAGCCGCGCTCGTGGTTGGCGTAGATCAGCTCGTGCGAGCTGGGCGCCGCGTCGGCGAGGATGCCGAGCCAGCCGAAGGGATAGGTGCGGTCGTATTCGCGGAGACGGCCGCCAGGGAAGGACGGGCGGCAGATGCCGTGGAAGCCGTCGCAGCCGGCGATGAACTCGCAGCGCAGCTCCTGCGGCTGGCCGCCTTGGGTGAAGCGGATCACCGGCTCGTCCTCTTCGAACCCGTCAACGGCGACGTCGCTGCACTCGAACAGGAGCTGGCCTTGAGCCGCCATGCGGGCCGCGATCAGGTCGCGGACGACCTCGTGCTGGCCATAGACCATGACCCGCTTGCCTGTGAGCGCCATGAAGTCGATGCGGTGGAGCTGGCCGCCGAACAGGAGCTGCGTGCCGTCGTGCGGCAGGCCGATCTGCCGCATCCGCTCGCCCACCCCGGCCTGCTCCAGGATCTCGACGACCTGATGCTCCAGGATGCCGGCGCGGATGCGGTTCTCCGCGTACTCGCGCGAGCGGGCCTCGACGACGACGCTCTCGATGCCGGCGAGGTGGAGCAGGTGAGAGAGCAGCAGCCCGGCGGGGCCTGCGCCGACGATTCCGACCTGAGTATGCATCCTCGCCTCCTTCCGCCGATGGCGCAGCTTGCCGCCGCGCAGGCGATCAGGGAAGCCGGGCGGACGGCCCGGCGTCCGGAACGACGCGGAGCGAGCGGAAAAACAAGCCGAGCGGCCGCGTGTCGGTCCCGTCGCCGTAACGGGCGGGAACGCGCGCGTTCTCGACGTGGAACGCGATGTCAAGGTCGCCGCGGGGACCGATGAGGCTGCCCGGGACCTTCGCCTTCAGCAGCCGGACCATGCCGCTCGCCGGATGCCAGTCGGCCACTTGCTGGCCGTTGACGATCACGCCGGCGTCGAGCGGATGATCGTCATGGGGAGGTACGTAGCCGCCGGCACCCGCTTCCAGCGTGACACCCTCGCCGGGCTTCAGATCGGGCACGCGCAGACGCAGCGTCGTCAGCTTGCCAACCGTCCAGTGTCCTCCGGCCGGGTCGGGATCGTCGGCCCAGCCGTTGCCCAGGTAGGGGTCCTCCTGCGCGCCGTCGAAGTGCAGCAGGTCGCCGGGCGGCATGGGATGGGCTGGAAGGACGAGGATCGGGCGGCACGCGGCGCGGCGCGACAGCAGCCAGCACGGCAGCCCGAACGAGAGATGCTGCCTGGCGAACACGGCAGGGGCGCTCGCGTCGAGGATCGTCTCCGGGGCGGTCACCAGCGTCAGGTCGCCGGGCGGGAACGGGCGCAGCGGCTGCAGCATGAAGCCGCCCGTCTCCGGGAAGAGCCGGAAGTCATACGGCATCTCGAAGCGCGTCCCGCCCTGCTCCAGGTGATGGTTGCCGGCGTAGATGAGCTCCCACGGCGTCAGTCCGCCGCCCGGAACGCCCGTGGCCGGGACATACAATGCGTCCCAGAGGCTCGGAAGGCCGCCCGGCAAGGTCAGTTGGTGCGGCGACTGCACCACCGCGACCTGCCGGCGATTCGCCAGCCCGGGCCGCCAGCACAGGAGCGCAGCAGCGCAGACGCAGCCCGCGAGCGCCCCTTTCCATCTTGTGCGGCTCGCGAGCGCACCGAGCAGCAGCGCGGCGTAGAGCGCGAGCAGCGGGAGAACCCACTTGAAGTAGTGATAGTTGTTGTATCGGAACAGGCCGGCCAGGTGCAGGTCGCGGTAAGCGAGGAACAGCAGGAATTGCAGCGCGACCGCGCACGCGACGGCGAGGTGTGCCGCCCGCCCTGCCCTGCCCGGCGCGAACACGCAGGCGAGCAGTCCGGCGAACCCTGGTATCATCCAGCGGAACGCCATGATGAGGCTGTGCTGCCCACTGAAGAGCGGCTCGGGGTCAACGACCAGCGTCACCCATTGCAGTGGTACGAGGCGCCACTCGAACCCGTAGCGGTGCTCGAGATCCACATAGCCGCCGGGGACGAAGCCGTAGATGGCGACGTGGATCACGAGCAGGGGCACGAGCAGCACCCCGGCTCCGACCAGGCCGGCGAGGGTCATCCCTGCCGCACGGCGCAGCCCCGGCCAGGCGCGGGCCAAGCCCCAGGCCATCAGCAGCCCCGCCGGAAGCGCCACCACGGTGAGGTCGGCCGGCCGGAACCAAGGAATGGCGCCCGCTGCTAGCCCGGCCAGCCCGGCGTCGAGTGCTCGCGGGCGGTCCGCGAACCGCATCGCGGCGAGCAGCAGGGCAAGCGCCAACGGCGCGACCGGGGTGCTGGACCAGGGAACGATCCAGATCTGCAGGACCATGCGCGTCGTGGCAGTCGCCGCCAGGAACACCAGGGCGCCCAGTGCCGCGCCGCCGGGTCCGGCGAAGCGGGCACCGAGCCGCGCCAGCAGCCACGCCGTGGCGAGCAGGCAGAGCACGTCGGGGATGACGAAGGGATCGCGCGGCGTCAGCGCGTGGAACAGGGCGCCCAGCAAGGGATAGCCCGACATGTACCAATGGTGCAGCGGCCGGAGGTCACCGGCCAGCCACGCTCGCATGGCCTCCAGATACTTGCCCTGGTCGTACCAGGTTTCCCAGCCCGAGCGGCCCGGTCCCGCGGGCACGAGGGGGTCGCGCGACCGTGCCCAGAAGAACACGGCGGCGAGCAGCAGCATGGTCAGCGGCGGGACGGCGCGGTCGGCGGTTCGCAGCAGGAAGGCTGGCGGTGGCGGGCGCAGCCTCATGCCCGCAGGTGACGCTCGAGCAGCGCCGCCCAGCGCTCCGCGATCACGTCGGGACTGTAGCGCGCCAGCAAATCGGGTGCGCGCGCCGCTAGATCCGCCCGCAGCGCCTCATGGCCGGGCAGCACGGCCAGGCGCTCGATCCCCTCGGCGATGCTCTCCGCATCGTATGGGTCCACGTAGATCGCCGCGTCGCCGAACGTTGAGCGGAACACCGGGATGTCTGAGACAACGCAGGGCGCGCCGCTCTGCAAGGCTTCCAGGGGCGGGTAGCCGAAGCCTTCGTTGAAGGAGGGGAACGCGAAGCACGCCGCCTGGCGCGCGAGGCTGACCAACTCGTCCTTCGGCAGACCGCCGAGATGCGCGATGCGCCCCGAGCGCACGTGCGGCGCCATCGTCGTCAGCACCGGCTCCTCAAGCCAGCCCTTGTTGGCGACGATCACCAGCTTCAGGTCCGGGTCCGAGCGGTTGATGATCCGCTCCCAGGCGCGGACCAGGCCAGGGTAGTTCTTGCGCGGCTCCAAGGTCGAGACCGCGAGCACGTAGCGCGATCCCGGCTCGAAGCGGGGCAGCTCGCGCGGCTCGTCGCCGCCCGGCAGCGCGCGCCAGACGCGGCGACCCTCGACGATGCTCGCCGCCGGGATCGTCGGCGTGTCGGTCGGCGCCGGCGCGAGCGCGCAAGGGATGACCTCGGCCAGCTCCGCCCGGCGCGCGTCGAGCGCCGTCAGGTCGGCGCGGCTCTGCTCCGAGTTGCACACGAACACGGCGTCGGGCGCGCAAAGGCGCACCAGGCGCTGGTGCGCGACTCCGGTTTGCCAGCTCGAGACGGTGTCGGTGTCGGTGACGGGCACGGCATCGTGGAAGCGGACGAGCTGGCGGACGCCGGGCGGCAGGCGAACCGGGCGAGGCATGCAGAAATAGACGTAGTCGAACCCCTCGGCCGCGAGGCGCTTCGGCGGCAGCTGGGGCAGCCGCATCGAGCGGGAAATGATGCGCATGACGCTGAGATCGGTGGCGTAGAACTCCTGTGCCAAGATGCGCTCGCGGTGCGCGGGAGGCAGCGTCTTCTCGAACAGGATGCGCCAGATCGCGCCCGTGCGGTCGCTCGGCCGGAGCTTGGCGAGCTTGTAGCCGGTGCGGACGAGGGTAGGCGCCTCGATCAGACGGCCAAGGCGGCGGGGGTGGGGGCGCACCTCCCAGTTGCGCGCCATCCAATGCAGGACAGCCGAGATGGTCGCGGGGTCTTCGCTCGATCGGGGCTCGATCCGGGGCAGGTCGTGCATCCCGGTCGGCATGAGCAGCCCGGCGAGCTTGACGCTGTCCAGCCCGGCCAGCATGTCGAAGATGAGGCGTGTGTCCTGCGCAATGCCGACGTAGCCATCAGCGGAATGCGACAGGTCAACGAGGACGCGCGCGCGCCGACCGTTCTTCGTCGGAGTGCTCAAGCCAGCGCCGGGGATAGCGAGCCGCCGCGCCGCCCCGTATGCGAGGGCGGGCGCGGCGGCGCGGAGGCTACGCAGGCTCGACGGAGACGGCCTCGGGACCGCGCCGGCCCTCGGCCACCTGCAAGCGGACGGCTTGGTTCGGCTCCAGGGTCGTGAGGCCGCCGCGGCCGAGGGCGGAGATGTGCACGAACACGTCCTTGCCGCCGCCCTCGGGCATCACGAAGCCGAAGCCCTTCTCGGCGTTGAACCACTTCACCGTGCCGCGCATCTCGGTCGTTGCCGAGAGGTCGGGTGGCGGACGCGGCGTGCGCGGCCGGGGCGGCGGCGAGGAAGTGGGCAGGGTCACGCCCTCCTCGACGCTCACGACCTCGGCGATCTGCGGGCCCTTCTGTCCCGCGGAGGTGCGCACGCGCATGGGCGTGCCGGGCTGGACGGTGCTGTAGCCGAGACGGGACAACACGCTAACGTGAAGGAAAGCGTCGCCCGCGCCGCCCTCGAGTTCGACAAAGCCGAACCCTTTCTCCGCGTTGAACCATTTAACGACCGCCCCGGTCTCGGGGCCGGGCGGCGCGCTCGGCATGCGCGGAGCTCCGAACGAGGAGCCGAAGCCGCGGTCTCGGGATGGGGCGCCGAAGTCGCGGCTAGGGGCGCCGAAATCTCGGCCGCCGCCGAAATCGCGGTCGCGGCCGAAACCGTCATCACGGCCGCGGCCACCGCGGCGGGGGGAGTTGAAGGAGCGGCGATCAGGTGTGCGCATCTGTGTCTCGGTACTAGAGGAATCTTCTTAATAGGGACTGGCAGCGTCTAGGCCAACCCCAGTCTCAGTGTCGCAACGGCGCGCATAGCATGGAAATGAGCGGGCTTGCTAGCGCTTCTGCCCGCACGCTGGCAAGCGTGCCCGCGCGCTCAGCAATGGTGCGAGGATCGCCGCGACCTGGCACGGGGTCTTGCGCCGGTGCCAGGATGGTGCAGGCTGACGGTTGAGGTGGACCAGGAGCACGTGGCCGCCAGCCATCGGAAGGCGCAGCGTGCCTTGCCGAAGGGCGCGCACGTAGAGCGGCTCCTGCACGCCGGGCGGCGGCGTCCGGCCCTCGGCGATGGCGGCGACGCGCTCGCGGTAGGCGGCGGCCAGGTCGGGCGTGCGCGAGTGATACCAGCCCACGGCCTGATACCAGTTGCCGCCTGCCTCCTGCGCCAGGCTCGTGAGGAAGCGGGCGGCGTAGTCGGCATTGGCGGGCGGGTCGAACGCCTCGTCGAGGGAGCGGAAGGCTTGCGGGTGCATCTGCAAGTTGACCTGCATGCAGCCCACGTCCACGCGCTGCGCGCCGCCCGCGAGCTGCTCGCGCGTCCAGGCCAGGGCGGCCGCCTTGCCGTCCGAATACATGGCGCGGCCGTCGGCATCCATGGCCCATGGCCAGGGCTGCAGGCCGAGGCCGGGCGGGAGCGGCCGGCCGCTCTCGGTGCGCGCGATCGCCAGCAGCAGCCCTGGCGGCGTGTGCCAGCGGCGCTCCGCGGAGGCGACCGCGTCCTTGCAGGCCTGGCTTTGCGTGTCCGGGGCCGTGCGCAGCACGCTTGCAGAGGAGGCTGTCGCGTGGCCGCGCCCGCTGCCCTCCCCGGCATGAGCGCGGGCCGAGAGCGCGAGCAGCACTGCCGCTGCAAGCCGAACAAGCCGCCTCGTCATGGCGCGGGTTTTAGCCCAGTTCAGTAATTCGCCCACAGCCCCGGCGTGGCGACCTCGATGGAGTGCCCGTCTGGATCGCGGAGATAGAGGCTCGTGCCGCCACGCTCCCAGGTGATGCGGCTCTCGATCTCGACCCCCTGCGCGACCAGGTGCCGCTCCCAGTCGCCGAGCGAAGCGACCGGGATCCTGAAGGCAAGGTGCAGCGTGCCCTGCCCGTCGTGCGCCGGGATCGTACCGAAGGGGGTCTCGCTCGGCTGGGCCGATCCGCCGCGGCGGAACAGGAGCAGCACCGCCTCGCCCGGCACCGCGAGCGCTACCATGCGATGGTCCGCCAGCATCGGCTGGAAGCCGAACACGCGCTCGTAGAAGGTGCGCGAGCGGCCCAGGTCGGCGACATAGAGCGCCGTCTCCAGCACACCGCTGAGCCGCGGCGGCACGCAAGCTGGCGCATCAGGCGGCATTGCGAACCTGCGCCGCCGCTGTGCCGCCGCCGAGGACGAGCGCGAGCACTACGCTCGCCGCGCCCCAGCGCCGGCGAGCGTCGCCAGCGCGATCAGCCCGAGGCCGAGGAGCGCCGCGCTACGGTGCTCGTTGAGCCACATCTGCGGGCTGAGGGGAAGCGACTCACTGTCGTAGGGACCGTGCGTCGGGCCTGGCTCGCTCGGAGGCTTGAACAAGTTGGACTCCCGCTTGGCGACGGCTCCGCCCTTGTTGCTCTGCTGCGCGCGCACGCCGACCTTGCCGATGGCATAGTCGAGGAGCGAGGGGAAGAGCTTGTTGCCGAGGTCGATGCCGACCGTCGTGGCCGAGACCTTGATCTCCCGCCGACGGTTTGTCGCAGCGAGGTAAATGGCGTCCGCGACGATCTCCGGCTGATAGACAGGCGGCGGCGGGCGCACGGGCTTGGGCATGTGCGATTCGGCGTGGTTGTAGAACGGCGTGTTCACGGCCGGCGGGTGAACCATGGTGATGTGGACCGCGCTGCCGTCGTGGATCAGCTCGCAGCGCACGGCCTCGGTGAAGCCGCGTGCCCCGTATTTCGTGGCCGAATAGGGCGACTGCAGCGGGATCCCACGGTAGCTGATCGCCGAGAGCACCTGGACGATGGTGCCGCGGTCGCGCGGGACCATCCGGCGCAGCGCCACGCGCGTCCCGTTCACTGTCCCGAAGAGATTGGTGTCCACAACGCGCCTGAACTCCTCCTCGGTGATGTCGAGAAGCTTGCCGTAGACGCTGGTCCCGGCGTTGTTGACCCACACGTCCAGCGGTCCCAGCTCCCGCTCGATGTGGTCGGCAGCCGCCTCCAGCGCAGCGCTGTCGGCCACGTCCGCGGCGGCGATGCTCGCGGTGCTGCCGAGGGTGACGACGTCGCGGCGCACGGCGTCGAGCGTCCCGGCATTGCGCCCGATCAGGCCGACCCGCCAGCCCTCGCGAGCGAATTTCTGGGCGGCCGCGCGGCCGATGCCGGAGGACGCGCCGGTAATAGCAACGACTTGCGACGCGCGCGACTGGGTTAGGGACATCCGCCAGGGCTCCAAAGGTCGCTCAGGCGCAATGGAACGCGGCGCGGCGCGGCACCGTTCCCAGGCCGCTTGCCCTACGACGGTTGGGTCGCCCGCTCCAGGCCGCACCAACCGGCGACGAGGAGCGCGATCGCCTTCGTGACCTGATGGGCGCTGTCGAGTCCTACGCTCTCGTCTATACCGTGGATGCTGTCGCCATCCGGGCCATAGACGGCGGTTTGGGTATTCGCTTCGAGCACGTAGTGGCGGGCGTCGGTGAGGCCCAGGATCGGGACCTGGCGAACGTCGCCGCCCGTCACCTCGCGGTGGGCGGCCAGGACGGCTTGGTAGATAGGCTGCTCGGCGGGGAACACGCAGCCGTCCGCGACGAAGCCGCGGAACTCGACGGCGACCCGCGCGCCGCGCAGCCGCGGATCGGCGCCGGCCTCGGCGACCAGGCGCTCTATGTCGCGCCGCACGTCGTGGCAGGAGTAGCCGGGCATGACGCCGACGCGCAGGCTGACCCGCGCGCGGGTCGGCACGCTGCTGGTCCACTCGCCGCCCTCGATCGTGCCGAGGTTGACGTTGATGGGATGATTCTCCCGCGCGAAGGCTGGGTGCCGGCGCTCGGCGCGGTTCATCTCCAGCTCGTAGGCGCGGAACCGTTCCACGAGAGCGTAGGCGGCGTCGAGCGCGTTCACGCCGGCGTGCATCTCGCGCACGTGCGCCGGGCGGCCGGTGACCGTGACCCAGGCCCAAACAACGCCGACCTCGGCCGTGCAGAGCGCTGCGAAACCAGGTCCCGGCTCGGGGATCAGGCAAGCGTCGGGACGCGGCAGCGCATGAAGGACGGCGAGCGCGCCGTTTCCGGTGCATTCCTCCTCGACGACGGCGGCGAGCTGCACCTCGGCCGCGGGCTGGAATCCGGCGCGGCGAAGTGCTGCGAGCGCGCCGATGACGCTGGCGAGGCCGGCCTTCATGTCGGCGGCGCCGCGTCCATACATCCGCCCCGCGCGCATGCTCGGCTCGAACGGCGGCGTCGCCCACAAATCGGCGGCGCCCTCGGGCACCACATCCACGTGTCCCTGCAGCATCAGGGACTTGCCTGTTCGTTCGCGGGGCACATGGACGGCGACGACGTTGTCCCGATCCGCGTAGGAGACCAGCGGCGGGGACCAGCCGGAAACGCCGGAGAGCTTGTCCGGGTCGGTGGGCACGCGGCGGGGCACCAGGCCGAGGCCTTCATACGCGGCCGCCATCTCGTCGAGCGCGCCCGCCTCCTCGCCGAGCAAGCTGCGGTGACGGACGAGCCGCGCCAGCAGCGCCTCAGTGTCATCGCGCGCGCCGTCCACGGCGTCCAGCATCGCCCGGCGCACGCCGGGATCACGCATGAAGTCGGTCATGCGGTATGGTAGAGTGAGGCGAGACGGGATGGGAAGGCGGCGCCGGGGATCGGCCGCCCGGCAGCGAGCCAGCAGCGCGAACGCTCACTCCAATCCCTGGATGAGGGCGAGCACCGCCTGCTCCGCGGCGGCGAAACCTGGGGCCGGACCGGGCGCCACGCCGTACCGGCAAAGAGACGGCCGGTCCTCGCGCCAAACCGTCCAGTCCCAGTCACGCTTAGTCAAGCGCTCTAAAGTAAGGCGATAACATGTGCCATCATCGGCTTTAATCTCGGCTGCGTATATGCGGTCGTCCATACGAGTCCAAGGCGCCATGGCCGTCCTGCTCACCGTTCACTCTCCGGTCGCGGGTTACGTCTCTATGGTCCCCATGGATCACAAAATAGATTTACTTTTTCCTTAATGCTACAGTCCTAAAAACCATTGGAGGACGCGCGGGATCGGGGTTTGGAACCGGAGCCGGCCGGTAATTGCGAGCAGGCACACGCAATCCTGATCCCCGATCGCGGCTGGCTCGTGCGGATGGCCGGGGCGCATCGGCACGGCGTCGCCGCGCGCGTAGAGCCCGGTCGAGTCCTCGAAGGCGCCTTCCAAGACACAGGTCAGCTCCGGCCCGTTATGATCGTGGCGGGGCAGGTGCGCGCCGGCACGAACGCGGAAAAGGTGCAGGGACTCGTTCGCGTCGGCGAGAAGCTGGGCGTGACGCACGCCGGGCGCCACGGGCCAGACGCGGCGCGCGAGGAGAGCAGGCAAGGTGATGGTTGGCGGCGCAGGCTCGTCGAGACGCGCGAGCACGGCGTCCAGGGCGCCGGCAGCGAGCGGCGCGGGCGGCCCGTCCGCCAGGAGCGCACCGCCAAGCGCCGAGTTCTCGATTGAGCCGCGTCCCGCAGCGCGGGCAGCTTGCGGCGTGGGCTGCGACCGCGGTGCGGAAGGCGCCGTCGAGGCGGCCGGCGCTGAAGCGCAGCAACGTCAGCTCATCGGGATGGCTGCGCGGTCCGGCGGCGCCCGACGGCGGGGTCATGGGCGCGCTCACGGCGGCTCTCCCATAACGTCGCGGAGGCGCGTGAGCGCGAGGCGAAGGCGGGATTTCAGTGTGCCGAGCGCGATGCCGAGCACCTGGTGCGCCTCGCTGTGGGGCAATCCCTCGAAGTAGGCGGCGCGCACGGCGTCCCGTTGCGGGCCGGGCAGATCGTGCAGAGCCGCGCGCAAGCGCGATTCCTGCTGCGCGTGGATTACGGCGGTCTCTGGGCTGTTCTCCGGCGCGTAAGGGTCCGGCAGGTCGAACTCCGGCAGCGGATGGCGCCGCCGAAGCGTGTCAACCCGCAGGTTACGGGCGATCCCGAAGACCCACGCAGCGGGCGCCGCGCGCGCCGGGTCGAACTGGCCGGCGTGGTGCCAGATGCGGAGCATGGTTTCCTGGGCCAGGTCCTCAGCCGCCCCGCCATCGACGCCACGCCGGAGATAGAAATTTTTCAGCCGCGGCGCAAAATATGCGAATAGCGCCGCGAATGCCTCGCGGTCACGATGTCCCCCTACCCGCGCGAGCAGCCCAGGCAACGCCTCGGCCGCTGGCTCGCCGCCGCGTACCGGATCAGGGCTGGGTGTGGCGCGGTCGAACGGCATTCTGGCAACACAACGTCCCAAGCGCCGCCTCGGTCAACCTCCTCCGCCAAGCCGACGCGGCAGAATCGCACGACCAGTCCCGCGGGGTGACAAAGGCGCTCTTGCTCCCAAGTCTAGTCCGCACCTGACCCAGGGGATAAGCTTCGACCTATGCTGTCCTGCCTCGACACGATGCGCCCGTGAGCCGTCGCGCCTTCCCCAACGTCGCCCGCATCGCTGTCATAGGTGCCGGACCAGGTGGTCTCGCGATCGCCATGCTGCTGGCCAAGGCCGGCGCCGAGGTAACCGTGCTGGAGCGGCACGGCCATGTCGGCGGGCGTAGCGCCACGCTCCGCGCAATGAGCGCCGCCGGGGCGTTCCGCTTCGACATGGGGCCGACCTTCTTCCTCTACCCGCGCGTGCTCGCCGACATCTTCGCCGCCTGCGGGCACCGGCTCGCGGACGAAGTGGACCTGATCCGGCTCGATCCGCAGTATCGCATCGTCTTCGAGGCGGGCGGTACCGTGGACGCGACCGCTGACATGGAGCGGCTCGCCGCCGAGATCGCACGCCTCTCGCCGCACGACGCGGCCCACCTCCCCCGGTTCATGGCGGACAACCGGCGCAAGCTCGCGGCCTTCCGCCCGGTGCTGGAGAGCGCCTTCAACGGACCGCGCGACCTCGCGCGGGGTCCTATGCTGAAGAGCCTGCGGCTCATGCGGCCGCACCGCACGGTCGATGGCGACCTCGCCACCTACTTCCAGGACGAGCGGGTGCGGCTCGCCTTCAGCTTCCAGAGCAAGTATCTCGGGATGTCGCCGTTCCGCTGCCCGAGCCTGTTCACGATCCTCTCGTTCCTGGAATACGAGCACGGGGTGTGGCATCCGCGCGGCGGCTGCGGCGCGGTGATGGAGGCGATGGCGCGCGTCGGCGGCCAGATCGGGGTGCGGCTGCGCCTCGGCGAGCCAGTCGAGGAGATCCTGTTCGAGGGCCGCCGCGCGATAGGCGTCCGAACCGGGAGAGGCGACGAGCGGTTCGACGCGGTCGTGCTGAACGCCGACTTCGCGCACGCGGTGCAGCGGATGATCCCCGACCGGCTGCGCCGCCGCTGGACCGACCGCAAGCTCGCCCGCAAGCGGTTCTCGTGCAGCACGTTCATGCTCTATCTCGGGCTGGAGGGCGAGCTGCCGGAGCTGCCGCACCACACGATCTACCTGGCCGAGGATTACCGCCGCAACCTCGCCGAGATCGAGGCCGGCGAGGCGCCCGGCGCACCCAGCTTCTACGTGCAGAACGCCTGCATCACCGATCCCGGACTCGCACCGCCGGGGCACTCTACGCTGTATGTTCTTGTTCCTGTAGGACATCGCGTCGGCGACGGCCTGGATTGGGAGGGGATCAAGGCGGGCTATCGCCGCCTCGCCCTGGACCGCCTCAAGCGCCTCGGCGTAGGCGACATCGAGCGGCGCATCCGCTATGAGAAGGTGCTGACGCCGCAGGGATGGGAGCACGACATGGCGATTCACCGCGGCGCCACCTTCAACCTCGCGCACAATCTCGGCCAGATGCTGCACCTGCGCCCGCGCAACCGCTTCGAGGACGTGGACGGCCTCTACCTGGTCGGCGGCGGCACCCATCCCGGCAGCGGGCTGCCGGTCATCTTCGAGGGCGCGCGCATCACGGCGCGCCTGCTCGCCCAGGATCTCGGCCTGGCTGCGGCGTGGAATAGCGCCTCGTCCATGGCAACGGCCCGCTACGAACCCGCCCTCGCGGAGGCTTTATGAGCGAACGGGTCGGCGTCATCGGCGGAGGGTTGGGCGGGCTCGCCGCGGCCTGCACCCTCGCCGCGCGCGGGCACCGGGTCGTGCTCTTCGACAAGAACCCGTGGCTTGGCGGCAAGGCGGCCCTGCTGCACGAGGAGGGTTGGCGGTTCGACATGGGGCCGACGATCCTCACCGTGCCGGCCGTGCTCGCGCGCGTCTTCGCCGAGGCCGGGCGGCGGATGGAGGACTACCTCGATCTGGTGCGGCTCGACCCGCAGTGGCGCTGCTTCTTCGACGACGGCTCGGTGCTCGACCTGCGCGACACCGAGGACGCCACGGCCGAGGGCTTGCGGAGCTACTCCCCGCAGTCGGAGGCGGGCTTCCGCGACTTCATCGCGATGAGCCGCAAGCTCCACGATGTCTCCGACAGGTTCTTTCTCTGGCGCCCCGTCGAGGACATCCGCGACACGCTCGACCTCAAGCGCAACATGGATCTCGCGACGCTCAAGGACGTGCTCAGCCTGCGCATGGGCAGCACGGTCGCGAGGCAGATCAGGAAGCGCGTGCCTGATCAGCGCGTCGCGCAGATGCTGGACCATTTCGTCCAATACGTGGGCAGCTCGCCTTACAACTCGCCCGCCGTGCTGTGCTCCATCGCCAACATGCAGACCAGGGACGGCGTCTGGTATCCGATGGGCGGCACCCGCGCCGTCCCGGAGGCGCTCACGCGGCTCGCCGAGGAGCTGGACGTTGATCTGCGGCCCGGCGTCGAGGTGGTGCGTGTCCTGAGCGAGGGGGAACGCGTCAGCGGCGTCGAGACGGCTACGGGAGAGCGCGTCCCGCTCGGCGCCGTCGTCAGCAACATGGACGCGGTGCGCACGTACCGCGAGCTGGTCGGCGGCGCGCCGGCTGCGAGCTTCGGCCGCCGCTGGAAGCGCGAGCCGGCCTGCTCGGGCGTCGTGCTCTACCTCGGCCTCGACCGCGCCTACGACCACCTCGCGCACCACAACTTCGTGTTCTCCCGCGATCCGGAGGAGGAGTTCGACTGGATCTACCGCCGCGGCGAGCCGGCGCCAGATCCGACCTGCTATCTTGCCGCCCCTGCCCGCACCGAGCCCGGCGTCGCCCCGCCCGGCGGCGAGGCGCTCTACATCCTGGTCCACACGCCCTATCTCCGGCGGCACCACGACTGGGAGATGATGTTGCCCGCCTATCGCCGGGTGATCCTGGACAAGCTCAAGCGATGCGCCGGGATGGAGGACATCGAGGAGCGCATCCGGTTCGAGCGGCACCTCACGCCGCAGGATATCCACGACCGCTACCGCGTGCTCGACGGTGCGATCTACGGCCTCGCGAGCCACGGCCGGTTCTTCGGCGCGTTCAAGCCAGGCAACCGCTCGCGCGACCTTGCCGGCCTGTATCTCGCGGGCGGCGCGGCGCATCCCGGCCCGGGAATGCCGATGGTGCTGATGTCCGGCTGGATCGCGGCGGATGCGCTCGACATGGACGCTCGCACCAAGGATAGGCGAAGCAACAGCGCGCCGCTCGCGCACATGGCCTGATGCCGGACAAGGACCCGGCCCTGCGACCAGACCTGGTGCGGTCGGGCACGCTCTTCTGGCTGTTCGGCTGGTATCTGCGCTGGTTCTTCTGGCGCCGCTTCCGTGCCGTGCGGGTGAGCCGGAGCGGGCTGCCTGAAATCCCCGCCGGGCGGCCGGTGATCGTTTTCAGCAATCATCCGTCGTGGTGGGATCCGGCGTTCTACATCCTGCTGCAGACTAAGCTTTTCCCTGGCCGCCGCGGCTTCGGGCCGATGGACGCGGCGGCGCTCGGCAGGTACGGGCTGCTCGCGCGGATGGGCGTGTTCGGCATCGAGATGGGAACGCCGCGCGGCGCCGCGCGCTTCCTGCGGACGAGCCTCGGCCTGCTCAGCGATCCCCGCACCGTGCTCTGGATCACGGCCGAGGGCGCCTTCACCGACCCGCGCACGCGCCCCGTGCGCCTGCGCCCCGGCATCGCGCACCTCGCCCGGCGAGTTCCTGACGCGATGCTGCTGCCGCTCGCCATCGAGTATTCCTTCTGGAACGAGAGCCGCCCCGAGGCGCTGGCCCGGTTCGGCACCCCCATCGCGACCGGGCGTGAGCGCGGGGTCGCGGACTGGCAGGCGCTGCTCGAAGGCGCGCTCACGGCGACGATGGACACGCTCGCCGTCGAGAGCGCCGCTCGCACGCCGGGCTTGTTCGTGCCGCTCCTGCGCGGCGGCGCGGGCGTGGGCGGCATCTACGACGCGCAGCGCCGGGTGCGCGCGCTGCTGGCCGGGCAAAGCTTCGACCCGACGCATGGCGGGCGGGAGGCAGGCGAGTGACGGTGCTTGCCTGGATCAGCCTGTGCCTGGCGGCGGGACCGCTGCTGCTCGGCCTCGTGAACCTCCTGCTGTATCGCTGCCCTGCCCCGGCGAGCGGCCGGCCGCTCCTGTCCGTGCTGATCCCGGCCAGGAACGAGGAGGCCAACATCGGCGACGCCGTGGCATGCGTGCTCGCGAGCCGAGGCGTCGAGCTGGAACTGTTCGTGCTCGACGACGGCAGCACGGACCGCACGCCCGACATCCTCCGCATGATAGGCCGACCCGCGTCTGCGCGTCGCCGCCTCGCCGGGGCTGCCCGCCGGGTGGAGCGGCAAGCAGCACGCCTGCCAGGCGCTGAGCCGGCTCGCGCGGCACGAGCTGATGGTGTTCGTGGACGCGGACGTGCGCCTCGCCCCGGACGCGCTCGCCCGCATGGCCGGGTTCATGGAACGCAACCCGGCCGTGGGCCTCGCGAGCGGCTTTCCGGCGGAAGTCACGGTGACGTGGGCGGAGCAGCTCCTGCTGCCGCTGATCCATTTCCTGCTGCTCGGCTACCTGCCGATGGCGGCGATGCGGCGGAGCCTCTCGCCTGGGTTCGGCGCCGGGTGCGGCCAGCTCTTCATCACCCGGCGCGCCGCCTACGAGCGCGCGGGCGGGCATGCAGCGATCCGCGCGAGCCTGCACGACGGCATCACGCTGCCCCGCGCCTTCCGCCGGGCGGGCATGATGACCGGGCTGTTCGACGCCGCCCCTTTCGCGCGTTGCCGCATGTATGATTCGGCGGCGCTCGTCTGGGAAGGTCTCTCGAAGAACGCGACGGAGGGCATGGCCAAGCCCCTCGCCCTTCCGGTCTGGACGGCGATCCTGGGCGTCGGCCAGGTGCTGCCGGCCGTGCTGGTGGCGGCCGCCCCGAGCGCGCCAGCGGCGGCGGCGCTCGCGGCCGGGATCGGGCTGCGGCTCATTCTCGCCGTGCGGTTCGGCGCGCCCGTGTTGTCCGCGCTGCTGCACCCGCTGGGCGTACTGGCCCTGCTCGGCATACAGTGGGCGGCGCTGGCGCGGGCGGCGGTCGGACGGCCCGCGACGTGGCGCGGCCGAGCCTATCCGGCACCGTGAAGCGGCTGCTCGTCTTGGCCGCGCTCGCTGCACCACCAGCCCGCGCCGCGAGCCTCGACGTGCTCGTCGCAGGCGTGCGCAACGACAAGGGGATCGTGCTCGTCGCGGTCTGTTCCAAGGAACAGTTCCTACGCGATACCTGTGCCTATCGCGGCCGGACGGCCGCACGTGCGGGCGAGGTATCGGTCAGGGTGGACGTGCCGCCCGGCACCTACGCGGTGCAGGCGTATCACAGCGAGGACGGGAGCGGCCGTCTCCGGCGCTCGTTCCTCGGCTTTCCGCGGGACGGGATCGGCTTCTCGCGCGACGCGAAGTTCCACTACGGGCCGCCGAGCTTCGCGGACGCCGCGGTGCGGGTCGGCCCGGAGGGAGGGCGCGTGCGCCTGACGCTTCGGTATTACGAGTAGGTCTGCTGGCTCGCATTCGGTGAGCCTATCCGGCGACGGCTACTCCGGCAGCCCCGCCCTATGCAGCCCGTCAAAGTAGCGTCCGCGCAGGGCGGGGTCGTGGATAGCGCTGTGATTCACGGCCGCCTCGACGCCATCAACCTGGCCAGCGGCGACACGCTGGCGATCCAGGGCAACGGCGGCACCTTCAACGGCCTGTTCGTCTATGCCGGCACCGTCAACATCAGCAACCTGGCCATCAACGACGCCAAGGCAGTCGGCGGCGCGGGCGGCGCCGGCGGCTTCGTCGGCGGCGGCGGCGGCGCGGGGCTGGGCGGGGGCCTGTTCGTGGCCTCGGGCGGCAACGTCACGTTGAGCAGCGTCACATTCCAGTCCGACGCGGCGGCAGGCGGCGCGGGCGGCGCGGGCGGCGGCGGCAGCGACAACGGCGGCGGCGGCGGCCTAGAGGGCGGCGCGGGCGGCGCGGGTGGCGCGGGCGGCGGCGGCGGCATCGGCCTTGCAGCCGCAGGGGGAGGCTATGGCCAGGCCGGGGGCGCCGGCATCGTGCCAGGTGCGGCCGGCGGCGGCGCAGGCGGCAACGGCGCGGACGGCGTAGGCGCCGGCGGCGGCTCCGGCGGCCCTGGCGGCGGTGGCGGCGGCGGCAACTCCGGCGGCGGCGTAGGCGGCGCCGGCGGCTATAGCAACGGCAACGGCAACGGCGCCTTCGGTGGCGGTGGTGGCGGCGGCTATGGCAGCAGCGGCGGCTTCGGCGGCGGCGGCCTGGGCGCGGGCGGCGCGATCTTCGTCCAGCAGGGCGGCAGCCTGACCTTCACGGGCGGCAGCGTCTCCGGCGGCAGCGTCGCGGGCGGCGCGGGCACCGCCGGCGGCGGCAACGGTGAGGGCCTTGGCTCCGGCCTGTTCCTGCAAGGCAACCAGCAGGTCACGCTGTCCGCCGCCGCGGCCCAGCCTCTCATCATCAGCGACGTTATCGCCGACCAGAACGGCTCCCCTGGGGGCAGCGGTGGCGCCGGCAGCCTGCTGATCCAGGGGCCGGGCACGGTCGCGCTCTCGGCCGCCAACACCTACACCGGCGGCACCACGCTCGCCTCGGGCACGCTCGCCCTGCAATCGACCACCGCCGCCGGCACCGGCGCAATCACCTTCGGTGCCAACAGCGCGGCGACGCTGCTGGTCGGCAACGGCGACGCACCTGCCAACACGATCTCCGGCTTCGCCCAGGGCGAGACCATCGACCTCGCCGGGGTGGGGCTGGAGACCACGGTCACGCCCGGCGCGAACAACGCGTACCAGTTTTCGGGCGGTAGCGGCCCGAGCAGCGCCGTGACGCTCTCCTTCGCGAGCGCGATCCCAACCGGCTACACGTTCCAGCTCAAGACTGACAACAGCGGCGGCACCGACGTGACCCTGGGCCTGGCCGCCCAGCCCTCCACCATCACGGTCCCCGCCTCGGACCAGCCGCAGACGACCACGGGCACGGCGCCGGTCACGCCCTTCAAGGGCGTCACCATCACCGACCCCAACCAGGGCAACACGGGCGAGACGGTCACGGTCACGCCGAGCAGCACCACCAGCGGCACGCTCGCCGACCCCAACCAGACCACCGATCACAGCACCATCAGCAACGGCGCGATCACCCTGTCCGGCAGCGCCAGCGCGGTCACGACGGAGCTGGACGCGCTCACCTTCACCCCCGCCTACGGCCAGTTCGGCACCACCTCCTTCAACATCGCCGACACCAACTCGGCCGACCAGACCTCCACCCCCGGCACCGCGTCCGTGACCGTGAACCTGCCACCCCCGCCCACGGCGGCGCAGCTCAAGCAGGTCGGCACCGACCTCTTCCAGTTCTACAAGGACGACCTCACCCACAAATCCACCACCGCCGACGCCGGCAAGCTCGCGGCCGACTTCACCACGCTCGACCTCTCGCAGGCTGAGCTGGGCCAGTTGCTCGGCCAGACGCTGACCTCCGCCACGCTGGCCAGCCCGGCCGCGACCACGCTCGGCACGGACATCGCCGGCCTCTACTACCCCAAGATCACGGCCGACCTGGCGCACGGCGGCCAGGGTCTTGCCCGGGACCTGACCGCGATGATCGGGACCACGGTGGCGGCGGGTGCGGACGACCTGCTGCGGACGCACACCGGCCAGAGCGCGACCGCGGCGCTGAGCGCCACCGTGCAGGACTTCAAGCTGGCGTAGCCGGGGCTGAGACGGGCGGCGGCGTGGCACTGCACGGCGCCACGGTCGCCGCCTTCACGCAGCAAGACGTCAGAGGTCCGTGACGCCGTAGATGTGCTTCGTCCGCATGACCGTGGCCTCCACGCGCAGCTCTTGCCAAGTCAGGACGGTTTCCACCAGGAGCGCCACTAGCGCGCCCGTGGTGCACACGATGGCGGCGCCGAAGAACGCGAACAGGACGGCCGCCGTTCCTCTATCGCTCAAGGCGCCCACGAACAGGGTGAGGATGGCGCTGCACGTTGCGGCTCCGGCGACGGTGCCCGACACCAGCGCGAGGATGAGTACGGTGCTGCGCTGCTGCAGGCGGTTCACGCTGCCGCGGAGAAGCGCCGCCTTGTCGCTCTCGCGCTCTGCCACTTCGAGCAGCGTCGAGACGCGCTGCATGAGATCGCTCACGCGGCCCAGGCGAGTCGTCAGCGTGCTGAGCAGCGTCGCGATGCCGCTCAGCAGGAAAACGGGCGCCAAGGATGTCTGGACGATGTGCGCGATGGTGTCGAGCGGTGTTCCCGCGAGCGGGCCATTCATGCCCTTGAGATCGCGATCCGGGCCGCGGCGAGTTCTGCAGGCGAGAGAAGCGACAGGGTAAGCCATGGACCGAGAACAACGCGACACCGCGCGGATTGCAAGGGTCTGCCTCGCAATGCGCGCCCTTGCGCCCTGCACCGAAGCTTCGATACCCGCCAGCGGCACCTATTCTCGGAGATCTTTGATGGGCGCGCGCCTGCCGACTGACCCGCCACCGTTCTATGACGCACACGTGTTCGTCTGCTGCAACCGCCGCCCGGACGGGCATCCTCGCGGAAGCTGCGCGGCGAAGGGATCGGAGCGGCTGCGCGACTACATGAAGGCGCGGGCGAAGGAGCTTGGGATCAAGGGAATCCGGGTCAACAGCGCCGGCTGCCTCGACCGCTGCGAGCTGGGGCCGTGCGTGGTGGTCTATCCCGAGGGCGTCTGGTACCGCGTGGACAGCACGGGGGACGTGGATGCTGTTCTGCAGGCGCACGTGGTCGAGGGCGGCCGGGCGGAGAGGCTGATGCTGCCTTGATCTTGCAGCCGACCCGTCCTTCGGCCATATCATGACCAGTCGCAACTAACTGAAAGGAGGTGATCCAGTGTCTCACCGCTTGACCCAGACCGTGGCCGCCGAGACTGGATCGCCCGTGGCCGAGAAGCCGCGCGCGTAACCAGCGTCACGGCAGCCGCGGCTGCCAGGCTGTGGAAGGGTCCCGCGCCGAGGCGCCGGGACCCTTCGCCGTTTCAGGGCCCCGCCTTATGATCCCGCCCGGCTTGACCATGCTGCTTGCCGTGACGGCGGGAATTGCGGTCGCGAATATCTACTATGCGCAGCCCATGGTGGGCCTGATCGCGGCCAGCTTCGACACGTCAGGGCCGGCGGCGGTGGAGTGCGTGACGGCCGCGCAGCTCGGCTACGCGGCCGGCATCGTATTGCTCGTCCCGCTCGGTGACCGGGTGGATCGGCGACGGCTCATCCTGGGGCAAGGCGTGCTGCTCACCGTCGCCCTGCTTGCCGCGGCGGCCGCCCCCTCGCTCGCGCTGCTCGCGGCCGCCTCCGTCGTCATCGGCGTTGCCAGCACGGTGGCGCAGCAGGCCGTGCCGCTCGCCGCGGAGCTTGCTGACGAGGCGCAGCGCGGACGCATCGTCGGCCAGGTGATGAGCGGCTTGCTGGCCGGCATCCTGCTCGCGCGGACGGTCAGCGGCGCCGTGGGCGAGCAGGTGGGGTGGCGCCCAATGTTCCTGCTAGGCGCCGTGATCCAATTGGCGCTGCTTGCCTGGCTCTGGCGCGCCCTGCCCCGCTCTCGGCCCAGCGGCCGGGGCAGCTACGGCGCGCTGATGCTCTCGCTGCTCGTGCTATGGGGGCGCCACCGGGCGCTGCGCCGAGCAGCATTGGTACAGGGGTTCCTGTTCGGCGGCTTCAGTGCGTTTTGGGCGACTCTCGCGCTCTTCCTCGCGCAGCCGCCGTATCGGCTCGGGGCGGAAGCCGCCGGGCTGTATGGGGTCGTCGGCCTCGCGGGCGTACTGGCGGCGCCGCTGGCGGGCAGGCTCGCGGACCGGCGCGGAGCGTGGCTGGTCGGGCTCGCAGGGACGCTCGTCGTTGTGCCGGGCTGGGCGGCGCTGGCTTTCCTGCCTGGGCTGGTCGGGATCGGCGTCGGCGTCGTGCTGCTGGACGCGGGCGTGCAGGCGACCCTGGTCTCGAACCAGGCGACGATCTTCGCCCTCGACCCGGCGGCACGCGGGCGGCTCAACACCGTGTTCGTCACCGGCATCTTCGCGGGCGGGGCGATCGGCTCGGCCGGAGGCAGCCTCGCGTGGACGGCGGCGGGCTGGCCTGGCGTGATCGTCTTCGGCGCGGTCTCGGCCGCACTGGCGCTGGCCGCGCACCTGCTCGGGCGCTAGTCTGCCCGCCGGAGGAACGCCATGCAGGTCAGGATCGAGCACGACAGCCTCGGCGAGGTCGAGGTGCCGGGCGATGTTCTCTATGGCGCGCAGACGATGCGCGCCGTGCGCAACTTCCCGATCAGCGGCGTGCCGCTCTCCCACTATCCGAGGCTGCTCGCGGGCCTCGCGCGCGTGAAGCAGGCTGCGGCGCTGGCGAACGCCGCCTTGGGCAAGCTCGCCCCCGCCAAGCGAGACGCCATCGCGGCTGCCGCCGAGGAAGTCGCGTCGGGAGAGCTGCACGACCACTTCCCCGTGGACGTGTTCCAGGGGGGCGCCGGCACCAGCACCAACATGAACATGAACGAGGTGCTGGCGAACCGCGGCCTGGAACTGATGGGCTTCGCGCGCGGCGATTACGCCCACCTCCATCCCAATGACGACGTGAACCTCTCCCAGAGCACGAACGACGCCTACCCGACCGCCGTGCGCGTCGGCGTGCTGCTCGCATCCGGCGGCCTGTGCACCGCGCTGGAGGATCTCGCCGATGCGTTCGAGCGCAAGGGCGAGCAGTTCGCCCACATCGTCAAGCTCGGCCGCACGCAGATGCAGGACGCGGTGCCCATGACGCTCGGCCAGGAGCTGGGCGCGTACGCCGTGACCGTGCGCGAGGACATCATGCGCCTCGCCGAGAGCCAGCGCCTGCTCCACGAGGTCAACCTCGGGGGCACGGCCATCGGCACGCGCATCAACGCCGATCCGGCATATGGCCCGCTCGCCATCGCGGAGCTGTCGCGGCTCATTGGATTCCCGCTCGTGCAGAGTGCCAATCTGGTCGAGGCGAGCTGGGACATGGGCGGCTTCGTGATGTTCAGCGGCGTGCTCAAGCGCGTTGCGGCCAAGCTGAGCAAGATCGCGAACGATTTGCGCCTGCTCAGCAGCGGCCCGCGCGGCGGCCTCGGCGAGATCGCGCTGCCGGCGGTGCAGCCGGGCAGCTCCATCATGCCAGGCAAGGTGAACCCGGTGATCGCGGAGGTGCTCAACCTCGTGTGCTTCCAGGTGATCGGCAACGACCTCGCCGTGACCTTGGCAGCCGAGGCCGGGCAGCTTCAGCTCAACGCCTTCGAGCCGCTGATCGCGCACAATATCCTGGGCAGCATCGGCTTGCTCACGAACGCGGTCGGTGTCTTCACGGTGCGCCTCGTGGACGGCATCGAGGCGCGCGAGGAGAACTGCACCCGGCACGTCGAGGCGAGCGTGGGAGTCGCGACGGCGCTGGTGCCGATCGTCGGCTACGAGCGGGCGGCGGAGGTGGCGAAGGAGGCGCTGCAGTCGGGACGCACCGTGCGCCAGATCGCTCGCGAGGATTTGGGGATGGACGAGGCCGAGGTGGACCGGGTGCTCAGCCCGGCGGCTCTCGCTGCGGGGCGCTAGCGTAGAGCACGCTCTCCTCGATGTCCGGTTCCATCAACTCCTCCCACGCACCCTCGCGCGCGGCACGGTAGAAGCAAGTGCGACGCCCGGTGTGGCAGGCGACCCCTGTCTGGTCCACGAGCAGGAGCAGCGCATCCCCGTCGCAGTCGAGCCGCATCTCGATGAGGCGCTGCACCTGGCCGCTGGTCTCGCCCTTGCGCCAGAGCGCCCGGCGGCTGCGGCTCCAATAGGTGGCGAACCCGGTGCGCAGCGTCGCCTCGACCGCCTCGCGGCTCATCCAGGCGAGCATGAGCACCTCGCCGGTATCGTACTGCTGCGCGACGGCGGCGACGAGGCCGGCGGAGTCGAAGCGGAGGGAGTCGAGAGGGGGCATGGATCAGCCCAGCAAAGCCGCGAGCCGCCCGACGAGCGCCGAGGGTTCGAACGGCTTGGCGATGACGGCGCTGCCGGGCGGCACGCACAAGTCCCGCGGTGCCGTAGCCCGTCGCGACCAGGAACGGCACGCCCCGCGCGGCCAGGGCTTTTATCACCGGCTCCGAGGTATGGTCGCCGAGATTCACGTCCACGACCGCGGCGTCCGGCGTTGCCTCGGCGAGCAGGGCGAGCGCCCCCGCGGCAGTCCCTCTGGGGCCCACAACTTCCGCGCCAGCGTCGAGCAGGATGTCCTCCACGAGCATGGCAACGAGGGCCTCATCCTCGACGATGAGCACGCGTCGGCCCGCGAGCGGTCCTGCGCCATTCATTGGCGCACCTTCGGCGCGACGCCGCTCAGGCGCACCTTCGGCGCGACGCCGCTCACGCCGCCACTCGTATGCTCGCCGGGAAGCCTACGACGCAGCGGACGCCGGCCGGGTCGAACCGGACATCCACCGTGCCGCCAAGCTCGGCCGCGAGCGGACGGCCGAGCAGCCGGCTGCCCAGCCCACGGCGAGCCGGCGGGCGCACGGCGGGTCCGCCGTCCTCGATCCACTCCAGAACGACAGCGCCCTCGCCGTCCTGCTTCCAGGCGAGCGAGACTTGGCCGGCCGGGCCGGAGAGCGCGCCGTGCTTGACCGCGTTGGTCGCCAGTTCGCCGAGCGCCATGGAGAGCGCCAATGCGTGCTTAGGGACGAGGCGGATGCGGGGACCCTCCAGCGTGATGCGACCGCCGTCGAGCCAGGGTGCGAGCGCCGCGGCGGCGACGTCCGCCAGCGTCGCGCCGTCCCACTCCTCGCGCGTCAGAAGGTCGTGAGCGCGGGCGAGGGCCAAAAGGCGCGAGCTGAACGCGGTCGCGAAGCCGGGCGGCGCGTCGGTGCTGCGCATGCTTTGCTGCGCGAGCGACTGCACGGTGGCGAGCGTGTTCTTCACGCGATGGTTCAGCTCGGCGATGAGCAAGTGCTGCCGGGCGTTGGCTTCCTTGCTGTCGGTCACGTCGAAGGCGCAGCCCGTATAGCCGAGGAAATTGCCCACCCCGTCATAGCGCGGCACGCCCTCGGCGCGCAGCCAGCGCAGGCGGCCGTCGCGGTCGAAGACGCGCACCTCCCGGCTGAACCGAGCGCGGCGCTGGAATACGTCGCGGAAGTCCGCGAGCAGTGGATCCACATCGTCGGGGTGGACGACCTGGCGCCAGGTGTCGTCGCGCAGGCCGGAAGCGGGGTGGCCGAATAGCTCCTCGTACTGACGGTTCCAAAACGTGGCTCGCGCCTCGGCGTCGGTCATCCAGATCAGGATCGGCGCGCTGTCTGCCGCGACGCGGAACCGTTCCTCGCTCTCGCGCAGGGCGGCCGTTGCGCGCCGCGCCTCGTCGGTGTCCAAGATGACAGTGACCGCGCCCACGACGGCACCGTCGGCGTCATGCACCGGCGAGGCGCTCACCTGCGTCCAGCGCTCCACGCCATCGTCATCGCGGAAACGCAGCTCCTGAGCGCGGACCACCTCGCCCCGTAGGGCGCGCGCGCTCGGCAGGTCGGACGCTGCGAAGCGCCGGCCATCGGGATGGAAGCCGATCCAGCGTTCGTGGGCGAACGGATCCTGAGAAGGGACGAGCGCGCCGGGGACGTAGCGGCGATACGGTGCGTTGCTGACCAGGATGCGGCCAGCCGTATCGAACAGCACGGCGCCGACCGGCATGTGCTCGATCATCGTCTCGATGCGGGTCCGCATCATATCCGCCTCGGCGCGCAGCCGCTGCTCACGCGCCGCCGCCTGCCGCCGGGCGCGGCCCAGCTCCATGTTCCCTTTGACCCGCGCCAGCAGCTCGCGGGCGGAGAACGGCTTGACCAGGTAATCGTCCGCGCCGACGTCGATTCCCTCGACCTGAGCCTCCTCGCCGGCGCGGGCCGAGAGCAGGACGATCGGCACGAGCGCGGTGCGCGGGTCGGCGCGCAGCGCGGCCGTGAGCGCGATACCGTCCAGCCCCGGCATCATCACGTCGGCGAGCACGAGGTCCGGCGGCTCGCCGCTGAGTGCCGCCGCGAGCGCCGCTTTCCCGTCCGCTACTGCCTCGACCGCGTAGCGCCCCGCAAGCAGGCGACCGACGTAGGCGCGCATGTCGGCGTTGTCGTCTGCAAGGAGGACGCGCGGATGGTCAGCGCCGGCGAGCACGGGCTCGGCGCCTGTTTCGTCGGCGCCGGGGTCGTCCGCCTCTGGAAGCCAGCGCATCGCTTCCTCGGCGTAGGAGCGAACACGCTGCGCCGATTGTGACGCGGCCGGCGCGGTGCCGACCTGGTCCGCGGGCAGATGGGCGTGACCGAAGGGGATGCGAACGGTGAAGGCGGTGCCGCGGCCCAGCTCGCTCTCGGCAGAGATGCCTCCCCCGTGCAGCCGCACCAGCTCGTCCACCAGCGCGAGGCCGATGCCCGTACCCTCGTGCGAGCGGCTCTCTGCGCCGTCGACCCGGTGGAAGCGCTCGAACAGCCGCGGCAGGTCGCCGGAGCCGATGCCGATCCCGGTGTCCCGCACGCTCAATTCGGCGGCGTTCCCGTCTGGGGACGGGTGCAGCGAGACGTGAATGCTGCCCGCATGGGTGAACTTGAACGCATTGGACAGGAGATTGAGGACCACCTTCTCCCACATGTCCTGATCGACGAACACCGGCTTGGGCAGTGGCGGACAGTCCACATCAAGCGCGAGGCCCGCGCGCTCGCAGAGCGAGCGGAAGGTGGAGGCGAGGTCGGCTGTGAGCGTCGCGAGGTCGAGCGGCACGAAGCTGGCGCGCGCTCGCCCGGCCTCGACGCGCGAGAAATCGAGCAGCGCGTTCACCAGCCGCAGCAGGCGCATGGCATTGCGGTGCGCGACCTCGACCTGCTCGCGCGCCGCCTCGGGCAGCGGATGGGCGGAATCGCCCAGCATCTCCTCCAGCGGCCCGAGGAGCAGCGTCAGCGGCGTGCGGAACTCGTGGCTCACGTTCGCGAAGAACGCGGTCTTGGCCCGGTCCAGCTCGGCCAGCGCCTCGGCCCGCCGCCGCTCCTCCTCGAAGGCGCGTGCGCCGGCGACGGCCGCGGCGATCTGGCCGGCGACGAGGCTCAGGAAGCCTTTATACGCCGCATCCAGTGGCCGATACGGGTTCATCCCGGCGATCAGGACGCCGACCGGACGCTCCTGTCCCTGGCGCGCGATGGGAACCAGCAGCGCGTTCCGGGGCGGCTCATCCCAAGCGCCCGTGGGTAAGGCGCCCAAGCGGCCGGACAGGTCCGAGACCACCATTGGTGGCCCTTGCGCCAGCAGTGTTCTGATCGGCCAGGCCGGGTTGGGGTCTTCCGGGTTCAGCGTCTCCGGCGCGATCGGGTGCCCTTTTTCGATCCCGGCGCAGCAGGCCAGCCGCGCAGGCCCGCCATCGCCGTCGAACAGGTAGATGAGGCTGAACGGCAGGTCCTTGGTGTTCGCCTCCAGGCTGTTGCAGATGGCCTGCGTGACGTCGCCCAGCGTCTGCGTGCTGGACAGCCCAGCCGCAAGCTCGCGCAGGCTGGACAGGCGCCGCTCGCCGATGACGCGCTCCGTTTCCTCGGTCACGACGCAGAGCATCCCAGCCACGCCGCCCGAATCCCCAGGGAGAGGACTATAGGAGAAGGTGTGATAGGTCTCCTCCGGGTAGCCGCTGCGCTCCAGAAACAGCAGCAGCCCCTCGTCCCAGGTCGCCTCGCCTGTTTGGAGCACGGAGGCGATCCGGGGACCGATATCCTTCCAGATCTCCGCCCAGACCTCCTGCGCCGGGCGGCCGAGCGCCCAGGGATGCTTGACGCCTAGGGTCGGGCTGTAGGCGTCGTTGCAGAGGAACACGAGGTCATCGCCCCAGGCCATCCACATGGCGTAGCGCGAGGTCAGCATGACGCGGAGGATGGTCTTAAGGCTGTGCGGCCAAGCCGAGGGAGGACCGAGCGGGGTCGCGGCCCAGTCGTGCTCGCGCATGAGCGCGCCCATCTCGCCGCCACCTACGAAGAGGTCGTGCCCGGCGCTAGAACTGGGGCAGCAGAAGCGGAGGTGGCACTCATCGGACGGAGGAGAAACACTCAGAACGCGTGCGTATCGGCATTTCCCTCCCTTCGCGAACGGAGTCGCGGACGCTTTGCCACACCGTCGGGAACCGATATTCTCACATTCCCGTGTCGTATATACAAGACGTTCTTCCTGTTCAGGCGCGCGGCGCTATGGAACGGCGCCGGGCAGGCGACCAGCGGGAGGCGCGTGTATGGACAAGGTCGGCGACACAGATCCACCGCTCGCGAGCCACGTCGCCGAGGTATCCCTCGATCCGGAGGACTGGTCCGGCCTGCGCGCGCTCAGTCACCGCATGGTGGACGACATGGTGGACCACCTCGCGGGCGTCGCGGCGGGTCCGGTCTGGACGCGGATGCCCGGCGCGCTGCGGAGCGAGCTGCGTGGTCCCCTGCCCCGTGCCGGCGAAGGTCTCGATGCCGCGTATGCCGAGTTCCGCCGCCTCGTGCAGCCTTATGCCACGGGCAACCTGCACCCGATGTTCATGGGCTGGGTCCACGGCGGCGGCAACCCGGCCGGGATGCTCTCCGAGCTGCTCGCGGGCGCGCTCAACGCCAACCTCGGCGGGCGCGATCACGCGCCGATAGAGGTCGAGCGGCAGGTGATCCGCTGGTCGGCGGAGATGGTGGGCTTTCCGGCCAGCGCCTCCGGGCTGCTGGTCACGGGGACGAGCATCGCGAACTTGATCGCCGTGCTCGTCGCGCGCACGCGGGCGCTCGGACCGGAGGTGCGGCGCAAGGGGCTCGGCGCCCGGCTCGCCGCCTACGCTTCGGCCGCCGCCCATAGCTGCATTCCGCGCGCCCTGGACATGGCCGGGATCGGCAGCGATTGGCTTCGCCTCGTTCCTTGCGACGGCGAGCAGCGGATGCGGCTCGACGCGCTGGCCGAGATGGTCGCCGCCGACCGCCGGGCGGGCATCGTGCCCTTCCTCGTTGTGGGCACGGCGGGAACGGTGAACACGGGCGCGGTCGACGATCTCGACGGGATCGCCCGGCTCTGCGTGGCGGAGGGCCTGCGCTTCCACGTGGACGGCGCGTTCGGGGCGCTTGCCATGCTCTCGCCCACAAGGCGCGCGCTGCTCGCCGGCATTGAGCGGGCGAACTCGGTGGCGTTCGATTTCCACAAATGGGCGCAGGTGCCTTACGACGCCGGGTGCATCCTGGTGCGCGACGAGGCGGACCAGCTCGCCACGTTCGCGCAGGACGCAGCCTATCTGCGGCGCGACGCGCGCGGGCTTGCGGGCGGGCATCCCTGGCCGTGCGATCTCGGCCCCGATCTCTCGCGCGGGTTCCGGGCGCTCAAGGTGTGGATGACGCTGAAGATCCTACGGCGCCGACCGGCTCGGCGCCGTCGTGGACCAGTGCTGCGCGCTCGCGCAGCGCCTTGCTGAACGGGTCGCGGCCGAGCCGGCGCTTGAGCTGCTCGCCCCGGTGCCGCTCAACATCGTCTGCTTCCGCGTGCGCGAGGGCGCAGAGGATTTGGACCGGCTCAACGCCGATGTCGTGGCGGATCTGCAGGAGGCCGGCATCGCGGCGCCGTCCACGACGACGATCGGGGACAAGCTCGCGATCCGGGCCGCAATCGTCAATCACCGTACGAGCGAGCGGGACGTTGACCGGCTGGTGCCTGCGGTAATGGCGGCGGCGCAGGCGCGTCTAGCCGCATGAGCGAACCGGTCCTCCTCTCCCTCGGCAGCATCAACGCCGACTTCCAGATGCAGCTCGACCGTCCGCTCGGGAGCGCCGAGACGCTGCCGGCGCATCGCTTCACGCGCCTGTCCGGCGGCAAGGCCGCCAACCGCGCCTTCCTCGCGCGGCGTCTCGGCGTGCCCGCCTGGCTGCTCGGCCGCGTCGGCGACGACGATTTGCGCGAGCAGGCGCTCGGCATCCTGGGCGAGCGGGGGGTGGACCTCGCAGGCGTTAGCACGGCGCCGGGCTGTGCTACCGCGTTCTCCGTCATTGCCGTCCCGCACGATGGCAAGAAGGGCATCCTGCTCGCCGGCAATGCCAACGATTCCTGGGACGACGCGGCGGTGCAAAGTGCTGCGGACCGGGTCGCGGCGGCGCCGGCCGGCTCGGTGCTGAGCGTGGACTACGAGGTGCCGGCGGGCGTCGTCCGCCGGGCGGCGGAGGCCGCGCGGGCGCGGGGCGTCGCCCTGGTGGTGGACCCATCCTGGCCGGACCGGGTCGAGCGTGAGGTCCTGGCAGGCGCCCTCGCGGTCGCGCCCAATGCCGAGGAGGCTGAGGCGCTAGTCGGCGTCAAGGCGGCTGATCCGGCATCGGCGGCGGAGGCCGCGCGGCGGCTTGCGGCGCTTGGACCGCGTCTTGCCTTCGTCAAGCTGGAGGACGGCGGCTGCGTGCTCGCCGAGGCAGGGGGCGCGGTGACGCACATCCCGCCCGTCGAGGTTCCCGTCGTGGACACGACCGGTGCCGGCGACGCGTTCACGGGCGCCCTCGCCGTCGCGCTCCTGGAACGCAAGCCGGCCCGCGACGCCGCCCTGTTCGCGGTCGCCGCGTCGCACGCCGCGGTTTCGGCATGGGGATCGCAGCCTGCCTATCCCGACCGCGCCCGGATCGAGGCGCTGCTTCCCGCCCTGGCCAGGGGTGCGCATGGAATCTGAGTCCGGCGAATCCTGGGACGTCCTGTTCGAGGCCTATGACCCGCGCGACGAGCGGCGGCGCGAGTCGCTGCTTGCCCTCGGGAACGGTACGCTGCTCACCCGCGCCGCATGCGCCTGCGCGGTTGCGGACGAGCATCGCTATCCGGGCACCTATCGCGCCGGACTGTATGACCGGCTCGACTGACGAGGTCAGCGGCGAGCGGATCGTCCATGACGCTCTCGTCAACCTGCCGAACTGGCTGCCGCTCCTGTTCCGCGTTCGCGGCGAGTCGGAATGGGTCTCGCTCGCCACGGCCGAGGTGCTGAGCTACCGCCACGGCCTGGATACCGGGCGCGGGATCGCCTGCCGCGAGATGAAGCTGCGCGACGGGCAGGGCCGCCGCACCTGGTTGCGCGAGCGGCGCTTGGTCAGCATGGCGCACCCGCGGCTCGCGGCGCTCCGCCTGGAGTTGGCGCCAGATGGATGGGAGGGCTGGGTCGAGATCCGCTCCGCCCTCGACGGCAGCGTCTGCAACGGCAATTGGCCGCAGGAGGCGCCGGGCGAGCGGCGGTTCCTCGACGTGCCCGGTATGCAGGAGATGCCGGGCGATGCGCTCCTGCTGCGCGCGCGGCTGCTGCGGTCCGGCGCCGCCGTGGCGGTCGCGGCACGGACGTCCGTCTTCGGCGGCGAGGTCGCGTCGCGCGAGGTTCGGCGGGAGGGCGATGTCGTCGCGGAGCACCTCGCCTGCCGCGTGAGCGCCGGGCAGGCGCTCCGGATCGAGAAGGTCGCCGCGGTCTGCACCATCCGCGACCCGGCAAGCTTCGAGCCCGGCGAGGCGGCGCTGGACATCGTGCGCGACCCGCCGAGCTTCGAGGCGCTGCAGGCCAATCACACGCTCGCGTGGGAGCGGCTGTGGGAGCGGTGCCACCTCGATGCTGCGTCGGACGAGCTGCGGCGCGCGCTCCGGCTGCACGCCTTCCACCTGCTGCAGACCGTCTCGCCGCATACCGCCGAGTTCGACGCCGGGCTGCCCGCGCGCGGGTGGCAGGAAGCGTATTTCGGCCAGGTGTTCTGGGACCAGGCGTTCGCCTTCCCATTCCTCGCGATGCGGCTGCCGGGCCTTGCGCGCGCCCTGCTGCTTTACCGCTTCCACCGGCTCGGGGCGGCGCGCGAGGCTGCCCGGCAGGCGGGACTGCGCGGCGCCCTGTTTCCCTGGCGAAGCGCGAGCACGGGCCGCGAGGAGACGCCGCCGCTGCAGCCGAACCCGCTCGACGGACGATGGGAGCGGGATGACACGCGGCTGCAGCGGCACGTCGGCCTCGTGATCGCCCGCGACATTTGGCACTACGTGCTTGCGACGGGAGATACCGAGTTCCTGGCGCAGTACGGCGCGGAGATGATGGTCGAGATCGCGCGGCTGTGGGCGAGCCTGGCGCGGTCCGAGCCGGGGTCCGACCGCTACGACATCGCTGGCGTGGTCGGGCCGGATGAGTATCACACGCGGATGCCCGGCGCGGACGGCCCCGGCCTCGCCACCAATGCTTACACGAACGTCATGGCCGCCTGGACGCTCGCCCGCGCGGCGGAGCTGCTGGATCTGCTGCCGCGGCGGCGATGCGACGCGCTCTGCAACGCGCTGCGGCTCGGGACGGACGAGATCGGGCACTGGGATCTGCTCAGTCGCCGCCTTTGCGTCGCCTTCCACGGCGACGGTATCGTCAGCCAGTTCCGCGGCTACGAACGGCTGCGTCCGCTCGACTTTGAGGCAGTCGCGCGGAAGCACCCTGGCACGCGCGTGGACCTCGCCTTGCAAGCGGACGGCGAGAGCCCGAACGACTACCAGGTCGTGAAGCAGGCGGACGTGCTGATGCTGCCCTACCTGCTGCCGGGCGCGCAGCTCACCGAGACGCTGGCGCGGATGGGGTATCCGGTCACGGACGACCAGCTCCTGCGCACGGCGCGCTACTATCTCGCGCGCACCTCGCACGATTCCAGCCTCTCCCGCGTGGCTTGCGCCGGCGCGCTCGCACGGCTCGACCCGGCGGCGTCGTGGCAGCTCTACCAGGACGCGCTGCGGCTCGACCTTCACCCGTCGGACACCGGCGCCGCGGAAGGAGTCCACCTCGGTGCCATGGCCGCAACGCTCGACGTGCTGCAACGTCTCTACCTGGGGCTGGACGTCGCGGCCGGCGGCCTCGCGCTGTCGCCGGCATTGCCGCCCGGCCTTTGCCCGGTCCGGATGCGGCTCTACTACCGCGGCGGCGCGTTCGAGCTGGAGTGGACCGGGTCCGAGCTGCGCCTCGCCTCCGACCCGGCGAACCTGGCGGAGGTGGGCGTGCTCCGGGCGGGGCGAACCCAAAGTCTCCGCCCCGGCGATGCCGTGACGCTCGCGAGTCCAGCCTGAAGTCGTGAGCCAGATGCCGACGCCGATCGGCACGACGCCGAGCAAGTCGAGGGCGTGGAGCGGCTCTCCGAGGGCTGCCCAGCTCATGACGAGGCCGGTGGGCGGCATCAGGAAGTGGAGCGCAGTCGCCGACGACGCCGTGCCGCGCCGCAGCAGCAGGAACCAGAGCAGGAACGCGCCGATCGAGACCACGCCGACGAACCACGCCATGAGCAGGAAGAACGCGGCATCGAGATGGATCGCACGTGTGTTCTCGGACAGCAGCCCGGCGGTGAGGAGTGCGGCACCTGCTGCCGCCTGTTGCGCGCCGACGACGGTGAGCAGCGGCGTCGCGGGCGGCACGAGCCGCTTGAACGCGAGCGTGCCGGCGACGACGCTGGCGAGAGCGCCGAACAGGGCGAGGACGCCGACGGGATCGGCGCCCCAGGCAAGATGGTCCCGAACGATGAACGCTGCGCCCGCGAAGCCGAGCACGATGCCGGCGAGCTTGCGCCGGGTCAGCGTCTCGCCGAGCAGAGGAGCCGCGAGCACAGCGACCAGCATCGGGTTGAGGCTGGTGACGATGGTGGCAAGCCCGGCGGAGACGGTCGTCATCCCGATCCAGGACAGGCCCTGGTAGCCGGCCTGGTTAAGCAGCCCGAGCAGCGCGAGCCGTCCCCAGGGCACGCGCCGCAGTCCCCGCGTGAACGCGGCGGCTCCGAGCAGGAAGGCCGCAGCGAGCAGGAAGCGGCAGCCCAGGAACAGTTCCGGCGGGCAGGTCGAGATTGCGAGCTTCGCGGCCGGGAACGCGGAGCTCCAAGTCAATACGAACAGGAGGACGAGGAAGGGATAGGCGCGGCTGAAGCTCATGCCGCACGCTTAACTTGTGCCGGCTTCCGTCATCTTGGAAGGCTTCCGGCAAATTTGCGCAGATCCGGCGGCGAGTCTCGTCAGGACCGACCGTTCAAGAGCACTCAGGCCGGCTCAATAACACCTAGGGACCGCCCCGTCTGCGGAGCGGCAGCCCCTAGGCGAAGGGTTCAGGCCCCGGACCGCAATGCGAGGACCGGCTGCTCGACATAGCTGCCGGGAAATAGGCGCTGCAGGTCGCGCACCTTCGGCAGGTCGTTGATGACGATATACGGGTTGTTCGGATGCCGGGTCAGATAGTCCTGATGATAGGATTCGGCCGGGTAGAAACCGGTCAGCGGATCGACGCGGGTCGCGATCGGCTGGGCGAAGACGTGCGCCTGGTCGAGTTGCGCGATGTAGGCGTGGGCGGTCTTCTCCTGCTCCGGCGTGGTGTAGAAGATCTCCGAGCGGTACTGCGTCCCCGTGTCCGGCCCCTGGCGGTTCACCTCGGTCGGGTCGAGCGCTACGGAGAAGAAGATGCGCAGGAGCTGGCCGTAGGAGATCTGCGCCGGGTCGTAGGTGATCTGCACGGATTCGGCGTGACCCGTTCCGCCATCGCTGACCGTCTCGTAGTTGGCGGTATTCGCCGCCCCGCCTGAGTAGCCGGATACGACACGCTCGACGCCGCGGACGTGCTGGAACACGCCCTGCACGCCCCAGAAGCAGCCGCCCGACAGCACCGCCGTCTGCGGCGCGTGCGCGTCGGCGGAGTGCATGTCCAGGAGCGGGGCTGGCAGCGCCTGTGCCGCGTCGGCTGCTTTAGACGGCTGATCGAGCAGGACGAGGCCAGCGACGGGGATCGCGACGGCGGCGGCGAGAAGCGCGGTGCGCAGGGAACGGTGGACCATGGGATGGTGTCTCCGGTCGCTTGTGGGGGAAGGCATGGGCTACGTGGGCCGGAACGTCAGCGCGGTGCCGTTCATGCAGTAGCGCAGTCCGGTCGGGCGCGGGCCGTCGTCGAAGACGTGGCCGAGATGGCCGCCGCAGCGGGCGCAGTGAACCTCGGTGCGCTGCATCAGGAAGCTGTTGTCGGCAGAAGTCGCCACGCCTTTGTCGAGCGGCTGCCAGAAGCTGGGCCAGCCCGTGCCGCTGTCATACTTCGTGCTCGCGGAGAACAGCGGGTTCGCGCAGCCGGCGCAGTCGTAGCCGCCGGGCCGGGTCTCATGGTCGAGCGGGCTGGAGAACGGCGGCTCCGTGCCGTGCTCGCGCAGGACGGAGAATTGGGCCGGCGTGAGCAGCTTGTGCCATTCCGCGTCGGTCTTCGTCACCTCGAATGCCTCGATGGTTCCGGCGCGGGCGCGGCCGCCTCGGAGCGCCTGGACACCAAGCAGCAGTCCGAGCGTGGAGCCGCTGGCCAGCAACATCCTGCGTGTCGTCATGTCGGGTCCTCTTGCGATGACAGGGGCCTGTTACGCTTCCATTCGCTGGGACTCGGCGCCAGGTTACGCCTGGATTTGGTGTCACTCTCCGTAGTGGACAATCATCATAGCGATGGCGGATTCGGAGCTGGCCGTTCGTTCACGGAGTTGAGACGGCCCGGTAGCTCCCCTCAGCCTGCCAGAAGGGCTGTGACCTCGGTCAGCAGGCAGCCGTTGTGGCAGGCAGGGTGAGGCGATTCCTCGTCAACCTGCCCACAAGGGACAGGACGGAGCGGACAGCCGAGGGCCGCCTGCCCGCCGCAACAAGGTGCTCAGGACCAAGTCCAGGACCGACACTAGCGCTGTTCCGCTCTCCAGCTGGTCACATGCCCGTCGCTGCAAGCCAGCCGCCGATCTTGCCCTCGTAGCGCTCCCGCACCAGGATCCTCGGCGACGCGCAGTTCTGGGGCAGCGCTAGCTTGGCGTTGATCGTAGCATCGCCCGTTTGGCTCAGCGTTACCGGCTCCGTTTGGGCCGCAACCGTAGCGTCGGCACCGGCGCCACACACCACCGCGACGGCAACTGCATCGACGCCGTCGGGTGAGCCGTTAAAGCGGCCGACCGAGGCGTCGTTGAGCACAAGGCCGTGCAGGTCCACCTTAATCGTCCCGTCATTGCCGAGTGCTGCCTCTCCCGAGCCGAGCTTCCAGACCTTGCCGCAGGCATTGACGCCGCCGATCACCGTCTTATCCGACGGACAGGCGGTAAGCGGCGCCTTCAGGATGTCCGCCGCTCGCGCTGGCGGCGCAGCGGCAAACGTTCCGAGCAGCGCGGCCAGTGAAGCCGTTGCAGCAAATCGACCCATGTGCTTCATGAAAGTCTCCCCCTGTTTTGGCTCCTTTTACCAACATCCCCGGATGCCAGGTGTCGTTCCGGCGAAGGTGAGCCAGTCAATGCAGCTTTACAACGGAAATTGCATATTCTGCAACGAAGCTGGTATGTGATCAGGTGGGCGGCCCAAGCGGCGGACAGCCTGTCGGACCGCGCCGGAGCGCATGGCTCCGCCTCCCTCACAACGCAGGTCTCCTGTCCTCCGTCCCGGCGCACGCCTAGCCAGTCCGCTCAAGCCGGAGTGGGTGGTGCTCGCAGCCGGGCGATGAGCGACAGGATCGTCCCGAATAGGGCCCAACTCAACATCGACGCTGGTGGCGGATTTGCCCGGACTGCTGGGATGCCCCATTCAGGCGTAGCGGTAACCCACCACCCTGGCGAACGGGAACGCCGAGCGCTGTGGGTGTCGTGAACGAAAAGCCGACACCGAATTCGCCACCGGTATCAATCCAGGAGCCGCCAGGAAGGCACGTCAGGACGCGGGGCCTGCTAGTCGGGCCGCGCCGATGATTTGGCCATCGGGCGCTTCGAGGAGCGCCGCGAACTCCTCGCCGGCTGGAGGCGTCTCTCGCAGCCGGAGCGGCGTGCCCGTCCATGGGCCAAGCACTTCCATCGAGCGCACGATGTTCAACTCCAGCAGTGTCCGTGCCGCTGTTCTCCCCGCGGCCGACCGAGCGTGGTGTGCTGCGGGTCGAAGCCGACGAGCAGGACCGTTCCCTGGCCGTTTCCTCGGCCCACCTCGACCAGCAGCACGCCATCCGGGCCGCGGCTCACGCGCATGGGGGCGGCGGTCACCTGCTCGGCCTTGGCCCGCTCAATGGCCGTCTCCGCTTCGCCGCGATGCGAGCCGACGAGGTCCTGCGCGCCGTCCACGACCATCTCAGGCGTATAGACCGAACCGTCGCCGCGGCGGCTGGCGAGGTATCGCTGCCGGTCGGTGGCGGCTTGGAACGAGTATCGGTCCTGCCAGCCGAGATTGTTCCAGTAGGTGACGTGGAACGCGAGGGGCAGCACGTCGGGCCGGGCACGCGCGAGGTCGGTCAGCAGCGCGTCGGCGGGCGGGCACGACGAGCAGGCTTGCGAGGTGTAGAGCTCGACGACGACGGGGCGCCCGGGCGTCCCCGCCTGCTGGCCGATCGCCTGCATGGCCGGCCCCAACGCCAGGCCGAGTGTGAGACAGAGGAGGCTTGTACGCATGGGAAGCTCCAG
>CAWIUA010000036.1:0-33720 GCA_963839135.1 uncultured Alphaproteobacteria bacterium | reverse complement strand
AGCGGGCGTCGCCGGATTAGGCCGCCACCTTTTCCGCCTTCACGTCCTTGATCTCGCGGAAGGCGAGCGCCGGGTTCAGCTCTGCGGTACGGCGCATCATGAAAGGGCTGCTGGCCAGATACACCGGGTCGCCGTCCACATCGTCCGCCATGCTCGTCCGCTGCTCGGCGGCGAAGCGGGCAAGTGCCGCCTTCTCTCCCGTGACCCAACGGGCCAAGGCGTAGGGCACCGCCTCGAACCCGATCGCCACACCGTATTCCGCGGCGAGCCGCGCCTGCAGCACGTCGAGCTGAAGCGTGCCGACGACGCCCACGAGCGGCTGGCTGCCGTCCTGGGGACGGAAAAGCTGGACGACACCCTCTTCGGCCAGCTCCTGCAGCGCGGTCCGCAGCTTCTTGGCCTTCATTGCGTCATCGAGCCGCACCCTGCGGAGGATTTCGGGGGCAAAGTAAGGGACGCCCACGAAGTTGAGGTCCTCGCTCTCGGTCAGCGTATCGCCGATGCGCAAGGTCCCGTGGTTCGGGATGCCGACCACGTCGCCTGCGAACGCCTCCTCGGCCAGTTCCCGCTCGCGCGCGAAGAAGAACTGCGGCGCGTGCAGCGGGATGAGCTTCCCCGTCCGGACCTGCTTGAGCCGCATCCCGCGGGCGAGCCGGCCCGAGCAGACGCGGGCGAAGGCGATCCGGTCGCGGTGGTTAGGGTCCATGTTGGCCTGGATCTTGAAGACGAGCGCCGTGAGCCGATCCTCGGTCGCCTCGACGGTGCGCAAATCCGCGGCCTGGGCGCGCGGCGGCGGGCCGAAGCCGGCAAGCGCGTCGAGCAGGTCGGATACGCCAATCTCCTTCATGGCACTGCCGAAGAACACGGGCGTGAGATGCCCGCCCAGGAAGGCATCGCGGTCGAACTCAGGCAGCGCCGCCCGCACTAGGTCCACCTCCTCGCCGAGTGCCGCCATGCGCGAGTCGCTCTGCTGGACGGGCGTGGTGAGGTGCAGGTCGCGCGTGCGGAGGTCGTAGGTGCCGACGAAATCGGCCGCCCGCCCCACGGGCCAGGTCACGGGTGCCGTGTCGAGCGCCAGCGTGGACGCGATCTCGTCGAGCAGCTCGAAGGCGTCGCGGCTCTCCCGGTCCATCTTGTTGATGAACGTCAGGATCGGGATGTCGCGCAGGCGGCAGATCTCGAACAGCTTGCGCGTCCGCGCCTCGATGCCTTTGGCGGCGTCGATGACCATCACCGCCGAGTCCACCGCCGTCAGCGTGCGGTAGGTGTCCTCCGAGAAGTCCTCGTGGCCCGGCGTGTCGAGCAGGTTGAACACGCAGCCCGCGTGCTCGAAGGTCATCACCGAGGTCACGACCGAGATGCCGCGCTCGCGCTCGATGCCCATCCAGTCCGAGCGCGTCCGCCGCCGCTCGCCCTTGGCGCGAACCGACCCGGCGAGCTGGATCGCGCCGCCCTCGCGGAGCAGGCGCTCGGTGAGCGTGGTCTTGCCCGCGTCAGGGTGGGAGATGATCGCGAAGGTGCGGCGGCGGGCGATCTCGGCACCAACTCTGCTAGACGTGTCCATGGTGTCCCCAAACAAGGCGCGCCGGGCAGGAGGCCCGCCCGGCGCGCAGCACTTGATATATAGGGACGCGCTAGCGCGAGTAGAACTCGACCACCAGGTTCGGCTCCATCGTCACCGGGTACGGCACGTCGCCGAGCTTGGGCGCGCGGCCAAACCGGCCCTTCATGGCGCGGTGGTCCACCTCGAGGTATTCAGGGACATCGCGCTCGTTGCTCTGCGCGGCATCGAGCACGACCGCGAGCTGCTTGCTCTTCTCGCGCACCTCGATCGTGTCGCCGTCCTTCACGAGGAAGGAGGGGATGTTGACCCGGCGCCCGCTGACCGTGACGTGGCCGTGGTTGACGAACTGCCGGGCGGCGAACGGGGTCATGGCGAACTTGAGGCGATAGACTACGCTATCGAGCCGACGCTCCAGCAGCTCGATCAGGTTCTCGCCCGTATCGCCCTTGCGGCGAACGGCCTCGTCGTAGTACTTGCGGAACTGCTTCTCGCCGATATTGCCGTAGTAGCCCTTCAGCTTCTGCTTCGCCATGAGCTGGATGCCGAAATCGGTCGGCTTCTGCTTGCGGCGCTGCCCGTGCTGGCCGGGACCATACCCGCGCTTGACGATCGGGGACTTGGAACGGCCCCAGAGATTGACGCCGAGGCGCCGATTGATCTTGAACTTGCTCTCGACGCGCTTGCTCATGCGCGCGGCTCCTTGCTTCTGTGCCCCAAGACAGCTTGGATGGCGTGTTGCACCGGTAGGCCATGCGGCATGCATGGCGGGAGCGAGGCCCGAAGCCCCGTCCACGTTCCCAGCAGTGGCGCGGACTTAGGGGGGCGCCGCCGGCTTGTCAAACCCGCGCGCCGCCCGCACCCTGGCCGCGAATGGGGAGAAGCCGGACGACATGCTGATCGTAACCACCGAGGCCGTCGCCGGGCACGACGTGGTGGAGACCAAGGGCGAGTGCTTCGGCATCGTGGTCCGCAGCCGTGGCGCACTGCCCAATATCGCGGCCGGGCTGCGCTCGATCTTCGGCGGCGAGATCACGCAGTACACGCGCATGCTCGAGGACACGCGGCGCGAGGCCGTGACCCGGCTCGGCGCCAACGCGGCCGCGATGGGCGCCAACGCCGTCGTCATGATGCGCTTCGACTCCTCGGAGATCGCCGAGACGATGAGCGAGGTGGTCGCCTACGGCACGGCCGTCGTGGTGCGTCCGCGCACAGGATCGCCGCCGGGCGCCTTCTCCTGGACTAGCGCGCCGTGATCACCCGCGGCGACCTTCTCTGGCTCGGGATCGCGTCCGGCACCACGGGCGGGCTGATCGGCGGCTTGATGCTGGGCATCGGCCTGGACCTGGTGGTCAACGGCCAGCCGCTCGGCCTCATCCCGATCTGCATCGGCGCCCCCGCTTCCTCCGTGATCGGATGGCTGCTCGCGCGCCGCCTCGCCCGGCAACTCGCCGAGCCTTAGACGCTCGCGCCCACGCCGCCCACGGGCCAGCTCGGTGACGATGCCGTGAAGCGTGCGCAGCTCCTGCTCGGTCACCTCGCCACGCTCGAAGAGGTGGCGGATGTTGCGCACCATGCCAGGCCGCTTGGGCAGGTTGCGCAGGAAGCCGCAGGCGTCCAGCTCGGCAACGAGGTGGCGTAGGAACAGCTCCAGCTCGCCTTTGGTCGCGACGCGGGTCTCGTTCGTGGCGAGCACGGCAGGCGGCGTGGCATCGGCTGCAGTCCACCACTCATACGCCATCACCATCACGGCTTGCGCCAGGTTGAGCGAGGCGAAGGCCGGGTTGAGCGGGTAGCGCACGAGCGCGTCCGCGTGCGCGAGGTCGTCGCGGTCCAGCCCGGCGCGCTCGGGGCCGAAGAGGATGCCGGTCCGCAGGCCGCGCGCGCAGGCGTTCCCGTAGCTCGGCGGCCGCGCCCCGCGCCGTCAGCGTTCGCACGACGACGTGCCGCGGCCGGGGACAGGTGGCGAGCACGCGGTGCAGGTCGGCGACCGCGTCGGCGACGCTGGGAAAGACCTGCGCCGCGTCCAGGATGCGGTCCGCGCCCGAGGCGGTGCGCCAGGCGCGCTCCTGCGGCCAGCCGTCGCGCGGCGCTACGAGACGTAAGTGGAACAACCCGCCGTTCGCCATCGCACGCGCCGCGGCGCCGATATTGTCCGCGAGCTGGGGACGGACGAGGATCACGGTCGGGCTGGGGTCGAGCGGCGCGAGCGGGGCGCCGCCGTCTCTCCCTGTCATAGGCGCCTCCTGCCGCGCGCGTTCACGCGCGACGCCAGGTCGTGCCGCCGGGCCCATCCTCCAGCACGATGCCGTCGGCGGCCAGCTCGGCGCGGATCGCGTCTGCGCGAGCGAAGTCGCGGGCCTTCCGCGCGGCAAGGCGGTCGGCAATGGCAGCCTCAATGCGGCCGGCATCGGCGCCGCCCCGGAACCAGGGGGCCGGCTCCTGCCCAAGCACGCCTAGTAGCCGCCCCGCCGCACGCAAGCCCGCAGCCGCACCCGCGTCGCCCGCCAGCGCCTCGGCCGCGAGCGCGTGCATGGCGGAGAGCGCGCGCGGCGTATTCAGGTCGTCGCAGAGGGCATCCAGCACCGGGTCGGGCACGTCCCCTTCCTCGCCCGGCACACGGTCGAGCGCGCGGTAGAACCGATCCAACTCCGCCTTCGCCTCCTGCACGCCGGCGTCCGAGTAGTCCAGCGTCGAGCGGTAATGGCCCCGCATCAAGGCGAGGCGTACCGCCTCGCCCGGCGCGCGCGCCAGGGCTTCCTGGACCGTTCGCGTGTTTCCCAGGGACTTGCTCATCTTCTCGCCATTGAGGAGCAGCATCCCGTTATGCAGCCAGTATCGGGCGAACTGGCTGCCTGGGAACGCGCATAAGCTCTGCGCGCGTTCGTTCTCATGATGCGGAAAGAGCAGATCGTCACCGCCACCGTGGATGTCGAAGGTCTCGCCGAGGTAGGAGTAGCTCATCGCGCTGCACTCGATGTGCCAGCCCGGGCCGTCCCCTACCCCACGGACTGTCCCAGCCCGGAAACTCCGGCGGAGACGGCTTCCACAATACAAAGTCGCCCGGATCTTCCTTGTAGGAAGCGACCTCGACGCGGGCACCCGCGATCAGTTCGTCCGGATCGCGGCCCGAGAGCGCGCCGTAGGACGCGAAGCTCGCGACGCGGAACAGCACGTGACCCTCGGCAGCGTAGGCGTGGCCGCCTGCGATCAGCCGGTCGATCAATGCGATCATGCCTGCAATATGCTCGGTCGCCCTTGGCTCGACGTCGGGCGGCAGCACGCCCAGCGCTGCCATGTCCTCGTGAAACCAGGCGAGCGTGCGCGCCGTCAACACCTCGATCGGCTCGCCAAGCTCGGCCGCGCGGGCGTTGATCTTGTCGTCCACGTCCGTGACGTTGCGAACGTAGGTGACGCGCGGGAACAAGTGGCGCAACAGCCGTGCGAGCACGTCGTAGGCGACGATAGCCCGCGCGTTCCCGACATGGGCCCGGTCGTACACCGTCGGGCCGCAGACGTAGAGGCGCACGTTGCTGGGATCGAGCGGCAAGAACGGCTCGCGCGCACGCGTGATGCTATTATGCAGGAAGAGTTGGGACATAGCGGCTTCATGGGGCGCCGCGCGGCCAGGTGCAACCTGTCCAGCGGATTCGAGCTTGCGCCGCGAACTCGGCGATGCTACGACCACCCAATTGCGAATGCTTCGCAACAACAGGACCACTCAGACATGACTGGGATCGGGGACGCGCGCGCGATGCACATCCAACCCTCGCCGGGGCACCGCTTCCCCTTGGGCTCGCCCTGGCGCCGCTATCTCGCTGTCTTCGGACCGGGCCTTGTCGTGATGCTAGCGGACACGGACGTGGGCAGCATCATCACCGCCGGGCAGAGCGGCGCGCAGTGGGGCTACAAACTGCTGCTGCTGCAGCTCGTGTTGATCCCGATCCTCTACATCGTGCAGGAGTTGACGGTCCGGCTCGGGCTGTTCACCGGGCGCGGACACGGTGAGCTGATCCGCGACACGTTCGGCGCCTTCTGGGCCTGGGTGTCGGTGGCGGGCCTCACGATCGCGGTCATGGGCGCGCTGGTCACGGAACTGGCGGGCGTCGCGGGCGTCGGCGAGCTCTATAGCGTGCCCCGCTGGGGCAGCTTGCTGCTCGCGGTCGCCGTGCTGCTCGGAACGGTGCTGACGGGATCGTATCGCCGAGTGGAACGGGTGGCGATCGCGCTCGGCTTGTTCGAGCTGGCCTTCTTCTTGGTCGCGTGGTGGTCGGGGCCGAGCCTAGGCGCTCTGGCGCAGGGAGCAGTGAGCATTCCGTGGACGAACAAGGATTACGCCTACCTCGCTGCGGCCAACATCGGCGCCGTGATCATGCCGTGGATGGTGTTCTACCAGCAGAGCGCCGTGGCCGAGAAGCGGCTCGGGCCTGAGCACCTGCGCCCTGCGCGGGCGGACACGGCATTCGGCGCGCTGATGACGCAGCTCGTGATGGCGTCCGTGCTGATTGCGACGGCAGCGACGCTCTGGGTGGCTGGCAAGAACACGGGGCTCGACACGGTCGGCGACCTCGCGGGCGCGCTCGTGCCCTACCTGGGCGTGGGTGCGGGCAAGCTGGTGTTCTCTCTCGGCATCCTCGGCGCAGGCATGGTGGCGGCCATCGTGGTCACCTTGGCACTGGCCTGGGGCGTCGGCGAGGTCGCGGGCTACAAGCGCTCGCTGGAGCTTCGGCCGCGCGAGGCCGGATGGTTTTATGGAATCTACGCGGTCGGCGTCGTGGCCTGCGCCGTGCTGGTGCTGATCTGGCCGAACCTGGTAGCGCTGAACGTCGGTGTGCAGATCATGAACGCGCTGCTGCTGCCGTTCGTGCTCGGCTTCCTGGTGGCGCTCGCCCGGCGCGCTCTCCCGGCCACAGTGCGGCTGCGCGGCGCCTATTTCTGGGTTATTGTAGTCGTCGTGGTGCTGACGACGGCGTTGGGCGTGTTCGGGGGCTTCAGCGGGGCGGGGCTGCTGTAGGGCCTCAGACCAGCTGGAACCCATGCGCGAACGGGTCGCGCGGATCCACGAGGATCGTGTTGAAGCCATGCTGCCGCGCCCAGCCAGCGATGCTGGGGCGGATGCCGGGTTGATCGCCGACCCGTGCCTCCGCCTCGACCCTGGCATCGAACAAGCTGCCGATGATGCTCTCGTGGATGAACGTGTCGCCGGCCCGAAGCTGCCCGCGCGCGGCGAGCTGCGCCATGCGCGCCGAGGTGCCAGTGCCGCAGGGCGAGCGGTCTATGGCGCGCTCACCGTAGAACACCGCGTTGCGCCCGTGCGCGCGCCTGTCGCGCGGCGCCCCCGTCCATTGCACGTGACTCACGCCGCGGATTGTCGGGTCCTCGGGGTGCACGACCTCAACCGCCGCGTTGGCGAGCCGGCGCACCACGGGGCTGAGGCGCAGGATGTCGTCCGCCGACATCGCGTCGAGACCGCCCCAGCTCGGTTGCGGCTCGATGATGGCGTAGAAATTGCCCCCGTAGGCCACGTCGAGCACCAGCTCGCCGAGACCGGGGCACTCGATGCGAACCGCCTCCGCCGCGAGGTAGGCAGGGACGTTGTGGACGCGCACACTCTCCACGAAGCGGCCATCCTGCACGTATTCCGCGACGACGCGGCCGGCCGGCGCATCGAGCGCGAGGCGGCCCTCCTCCGCCGGCTCCACCAGCCCGTTCTCGACCGCCATCGTCACCGTGCCGATGGTGCCGTGGCCGCACATGGGCAGGCATCCCGAGACCTCGATGAATAGGATCGCGACGTCGCAGTCGTCGCGCGTCGGCGGGTAGAGGATGGAGCCGCTCATCACGTCGTGCCCGCGCGGCTCGAACATCAGCGCCCGGCGCACCCAGTCGTGCCGAGCCAGGAAATCCTGCCGCCGCTCGCTCATCGTGGCGCCCCGAAGCAGCGGGCCGCCGCCGGCCACGAGGCGCACCGGGTTGCCGCAGGTGTGGCCGTCGAGACACTGGAACGTGTGAACGCGCTGCGCCGCCGTGCTCATGGCCCAAGCTAGGCGCGAGTTGTCCGCGGCCGCAAGCCGGGTCCACGCTCGCCGGGCGGGCGACCCGCCTGCTACGCCGTACGGGGCGATGGCAGCACGCGGACGGAACGCCGCGTTCCGCCCGCGCGAGCGCGCGATCGGAATCAGGTCGCCTGTCGAACTCGTTGAGCTCCCCCGGTGATCGGGAACGTGGCGACAGGAGGATTCGTGTCTGAGAGCGTGGCGGTGCCGAGCGGATTGACGCTCGCACCGAGCGCACTCAAGGTCGAGGCGACGGTCAGAGCTACCTGGGTTGTCCCGCCGGTGATCGGGCCGCTTGCGCCGTTGCGGCTACTTCCGACCAAAGCGCCGATCGCGCTCAGGAGTAGAGGCATGCTTTTCATGGCCAATCCTCCGAAAATGCAGCTATACGTAACGGACGTGGCGCTTCTCACCGACATTGCAAGCGTATCGTTATCGAGATCGCGGAATTGTGAGGGTCGCCCCGGAGCGATGACCCTGTGCCGTGGAATGCGGGATCACCCGGTCTGCGACGCCCGTCGGCGTCGAGCCACTCAGCAGCCCCAACCAGGCAGACGTCACACCATGGGCATCGCCTGGCTCAGCCGTCCGCCGACCCGCACCGGCCCCACGCCCACAGCCAGCCCGGTCCGATCGTCCGTCTCGACGAACAACCCGCACACCGTCGCCTCACCCTCAGCCGGTGCTAGCCGCTCGCCCGGCATCTTGTGCCAGAACCGCGCCGCAGCGCCCTGCTTGCCCATGCCGATCACGCTGTCGTAGTCGCCGCACATGCCGGCGTCGGTCTGGTAGGCCGTGCCGCCCGGCAGGATCTGGTGATCCGAGGTCGGCACGTGCGTGTGCGTGCCCACGACGAGCGACACGCTGCCGTCGAAGGAGTGGGCGTAGGCCATCGTCTCGCTCGTCGTCTCGGCGTGGAAGTCGGCGACAATGGCGCTCACGGAGGCGCCTAGCTTGTAGCGCGCCAGCAGCTCCGCCGTGCCCCGGAACGGGTCGTCAAGCGCGTCCATGAACAGGCGGCCCATGGCGTTGAGCACAAGCGCCTTGCGGCCATCGGCGAGGTCCACGAGCAGGCTGCCGGCGCCGGGCGTCCCAGGCGGGAAGTTGAGCGGGCGGATCACCCGCGGCTGCTGCGCGATGTAGGGTATGATCTCCTTGCGGTCCCAGGCGTGGTTGCCGAGCGTGATCGCGTCGGCGCCTGCGCGCAGGATGGCTTCCGCCATGTCGGGCGCTAAGCCGAAGCCGTGGCTCGCATTCTCGCCATTCACCACGCAGAGGTCGGCTCGCAGCCTCTCGCGCAAGCCCGGTAGCCGCGCCGCGACCGCCTCGCGCCCCGACCGCCCCACGACGTCGCCTAGGAACAGTATTCTCATCGCGGGAAGATGGTTACGCCCTGCTCCGTCGCCACCGCGTCAAGCAGCGCGTCGGCCGGCCCGGCGGGCACCTCCGCCACGCGCTGGCATGCAAACGCACAGCCCAGCCGGAAGCGGCCGGGTAGTGCAGCGAGCGTGCGGTCGTAGTAGCCGCCGCCGTAGCCGAGCCGCCGCCCTACCCCGTCCCACGCGAGCAGCGGCACCAGGACGAAGTCGGGCTCCGCCTCCGCCCCCTCGGGATGCGATGTTCCCCAGCGGCCAGGCACGAGCGCGTCGCCCGGCCGCCAGCGGCGGAAGCGCAGGCGCTCGCCGCGCGGCGGCGTCTCGGGCAGCAGGATCAGGTGCCCGCGTCCCGCGAGCGCGAGCAGCAGCGGGCGAAGGTCAATCTCGCCTGGGAGCGGCCAGAAACCGGCGACCGCAGCGCCTGACCTTGGCGGGCAATGCCACAGCGCATGACCCGCGAGACGGACGCCGAGCGCCGGGTTGGCGCTCTCGCGCGCGGCGTAGGCAACCTGGCGCGCTTCTTTCTTAAGATGGGAGAGGTGCGGAGCCGCCATGGCCGTTGGCGTCTTACCCTCCCAAGGCCTGCTGTTGCAGGTGGGCGCCAGGTGCCGTGACCAGGGCCACGGTAGAGCCAGCTCCCGGAGGATTGCTCATTGGCCCCAGGGGTATGTTGCCTGACGCACCGGGCAGCCCCGCAAGGACTAAGCTAGGCAGGGTCCAGCCTGGCTGCAATGCCCTCGGCCTGCTCGGCGAGCTGGGCGAGCCGCCGGCCGATGGCCGGGTCGCGCGGCGGCGCCTTGCTGGCGCGCGCCGTCCGTAGCTCCATCCCGAGGTCGTGGATCTCGTCGGCCATGAGCAGCGCCGCGAGCACGAGCAGGCGCGACTCCCCGCTCTGCCCGGCCACCTTCTTGACCCGAGCGATGCGGTCCTCGACCTGCGCGGCCATCGCCTGCAGGTGCTCTTCCTGGCCGTCCTCACAGCCGACCGGATAGGCGTAGCCGTTGATGCGCAGCGTGACCTGGGCCATGCCTCCTCCCTATCCCTCCCCGAGCGCGTCGCGCAACCGCGCGATCACTTCATCGAGCCTTTCCGCGATCTCACCGAGCCGCGGGTCCGGCTCCGGCATCGCCGCACGCGCGGCGATGCGCTCCAACGCCGATCGGAGGCGGGAGAGGGCATCCTGGGACTCGTCATGATCGCTCATCCGTGTTCCGGTCCGTGGGGCTTGCGGCGCAGGATGTGCCGGCCAATGCGAGGAGCGTCAAGCATGGTTCTGCCTCCTGCCGTCGTGGTCCACGGCATCGCGGACGCGCGGGTCGCCTTGGCGAGCGGCCGGCCCGTGACGCTGCTCTCCGCGCCCGGGGCGGCAGGCTACGCGGGCTGCGGCTGGTGGCGGGCGATGATCGAGGCGGTGCGGGCCGAGACGCCGGGAGCCTCGCCGGACGGCGAGCCAGGAAGCATCTGGGCGCCGGACGTGCTCGATTGCCTAGACCAAGCCGGACGCGCTATCGAGGCATTGCGCCACGGGCTGCGCCGCCTCGTTCTGCTGCGGAGTACGCCCGCGCGCGACGACGTCGTTGCACGCGCGAAGACCCTGGGGGCGGTGGTGCTCGACGCCCGCCCGTTTGCGCTCGACCTCGGCCAGCCAGGCGCTGCGCGGTGTCTCCCGGCTTGGCTCGGATCATCCCTCCCGTGACACCTTCGCCCGCTTGGGGTATGGCGCCGCAACGCAACGAGAGGAACGGCCCCATGCGCGCGACACCCGCGGTCAAGGCAATCCTGGACAAGTATGAGAGCGACAATCCAGGTACCAAGGCGAATCTCGCCCGCATCCTGATGCAGGGCAAGCTCGGCGGCACGGGCAAGCTCGTCATCCTGCCCGTGGACCAGGGTTTCGAGCACGGCCCGGCGCGCAGCTTCGCCCCCAACCCGGCGGCCTACGACCCCCAGTATCACTTCGAGCTGGCGCTCGAGGCCGGGCTGAACGCATTCGCGGCGCCGCTGGGCATGATCGAGGCGGGTGCATCCACCTTCGCCGGCGCCATCCCGACCATCCTCAAGCTGAACAGCAGCAACAGCCTCGCCGTCACCAAGGACCAGGCCGTCACCGGCTCCGTCAACGACGCGCTGCGCCTGGGATGCTCGGCCATCGGCTTCACCATCTATCCCGGCAGCGAGTATGCGCTGGAGCAGATGGAGGAGCTGCGCGAGCTCGCCGAGGAGGCCAAGGACGCCGGGCTGGCCGTCGTCGTCTGGAGCTATCCGCGCGGCCCGCAGTTGGACAAGGCCGCGGAGACTGCCGTGGATATTTGCGCCTACGCCGCGCACATGGCCGCCCTCCTGGGCGCCCACATCATCAAGGTCAAGCCGCCGACGGACCACATCGGCCTCGACGCCGCGCGCAAGGCCTACGAGCATATCGACACCTCGACGCTTGCCGCCCGCGTTCGCCATGTCGTGCAGTGCTGCTTCAACGGCCGGCGCGTCGTGGTGTTCTCCGGCGGTGAGTTCGGCTCGGACGAGAACGCGTTGTTCGACGGCATCCGCGGCCTGCGCGACGGCGGCGCCAACGGCAGCATCATCGGCCGCAACACCTTCCAGCGCCCGAAGGAGAAGGCGCTGGAGATGCTGGACACGATCATCAAGATCTATCAAGGCGAGGCGTAGCGCGGCATGGCAGGGGGCTGCCGGCTCTACCTTGTCACGCCCCCGGCGCTCGATGCCGCGCTCTTCGCCCCGCTTCTCGCCGAGGCATTGGACGCCGGGTCGGCCGCGGCCGTGCAGCTGCGGCTGAAGGACGCGGCGGAGTCGGCGTGGCAGGATGCCGTCGCCGTTCTCAGGCCGGTGGCGCAGTCCCGCGGCGTCGCTTTCGTGCTCAACGACAGGCCGGATCTCGCCATGGAGCTCGCCTGCGACGGCGCCCACGTCGGCCAGCAGGACATGCCTGCCCGCGAGGCAAGACGCCTGCTCGGCCCGGACCTGCAGCTCGGCGTCACCTGCCACAACAGCCGCGACCTCGCCATGCGCGCGGGCGAGGACGGGGCGGACTACGTGGCCTTCGGCGCCTTCCACCCCACCGCGACCAAGGACGCGCCGACGCGCGCGGACCCTGACATCCTGGCGTGGTGGTCGGAGGCGATGGAGCTGCCGTGCGTCGCGATCGGCGGCATCACGGCTGCCAACTGCGCCCCGCTCGTCCGCGCGGGCGCCGATTTCCTGGCCGTCGTCGGCGCGGTCTGGGCTCATCCGGGGGGTCCAGCAGCCGGGATCCGCGCCCTAGAGGACGCGATCGAGGCTGCTTAGTTGACGTTTCCTCCGCCATGCTCGCCCGTGATTGGGTTGGTGTCCGCGCTATGCGGAACCCCAGGTCCGACGGCACATCCGCCGAGGAAAAGGACGAGGCAGAGGATCGCTGTACGCATCGGTCGGTCCGTCTATGAGCGGCGTCACGGTATCCCGAACGCCAGCCAGTCGTCAGCGGTTCCAGCCGAGCAGAGGGTCCCGCGCATCGTCCAGGACTGCACTCGGCCGCCAGCCACCGCGAGCGTCAACTCGCAGCCGCCAACGACCGTCCCGCCGGGACCAGGCTCGAGCCGACGCTCGTTGTAGGCCAGGAACCTGAAGCCGCCTGCCTCGTACGTGCGATCGGGGATGCCGAGCGCCTGGACGGCAGATGCTTCCGGCCGGCCCACCAGTGAGGCGAGGAACGCGCGCTGCTGCACGCCACGGTTCGGGCCACACGCAGGCAGGGCCAGGACCAGGACGAGCACGGCGAGCCTGCGCATGACGACGAGAGTGAAGTGCCTGCCGAGCGCGGTCAATCCTCGGCCGGAAGCCACTGGACCTGCCCAATGCGGTCCGCGCCTGCGGCGATCATGGCAAGGCGGTCGAACCCGAGCGCAATCCCTGAGCTGGGCGGCAATCCATGGGCAAGCGCTGCAAGGAAGTCCTCGTCGAGCGGCCACTCCTGCCCTCCGAGCGCGCGACGCCGGGTGCGTTCAGCGAGAAAGCGGGCGCGCTGCTCGTCGGCGTCCGTCAGCTCCTCGAACGCGTTGGCCAGTTCCATCCCGCACAGGAACAGCTCGAAGCGGAGCGCCGCCCGCGGGTCCGCTGGGTCGCGCCGGGCAAGTGCGGCCTGCGCGGCGGGCCAGTGCGTGAGCGCTGTCGGCCGCTCGCGCCCGAGACGCGGCTCGACGCGTTCGAGCAGCAGCCGGAAGAACAGGTCCTCCCACGTCTCGCCCTCGCGCAGCGCCGCACCCGCCTGCACAGCCAGGGAGGCCGCGTCGCCTTCCGTCCCGAGCACGTCGGCGCCGGCCCATTGCCGGAAGGCCGCCGCGACCGTGATCCGCTCGACGGGCCCGCTTCGCGCCTCCACACCGCGGCAGCGCACGACGGGCGGCAGCACGGACTCGAGAAACAGGCCCGCCTCCTCGATCAGCGCGTCCATGGTCGCACCGGGCCGATACCACTCCAGCATGGTGAACTCCGGCGCGTGCAGAGGGCCGCCCTCGCCGTTGCGCCAGACGCGGGCGAGCTGAAAGCAGGGCCCAGCGCCCGCGACCAGCAGCCGCTTCATCGCGAACTCGGGACTCGTGTGCAGCCACAGCGGCCGGCGCTGCCCGTCCTGCGTCTCCTGCTCGGTCCGGAAGGCGCGCAGGTGCACTTCCTCGCCCGGCGTCGGCACGGCATAGCGCGTCTCTACCTCCATGTAGCCGCGCGCCAGGAAGAACGCTCGCGTCGCCTGCGCGAGCAGCGCCCGGCGCCGCAGGAACGGCAGGCGCGCGGCCAGGCTCTCGGGATGCCAAGGGAGCAAGGCTCCAGGTTGCGGCATTCACTCTCGCAGGATATCCGCCGCACACCATGCCTCAACCTGCCGCGCCCCGCACCATCCGCGACGCCGCCGGCCTGATCGCCGCCGGGCTGGCCGAGGGCGAGAACCTAGCCAGTCTAGACGAAGTCGGCCGTCGCTACGCCGTTGCCGTGCCGCCCGCGTTCCAGGCCCTGATCGAGGCGCCCGGCGACCCGATCGCCTTGCAGGTCGTCCCTGATCGGTCCGAGCTGATCACGGCACGCGGTGAGCGCGCCGACCCCGTCGGCGACGACGCCTTCTCGCCGATCAAGGGCATCGTCCACCGCTACCCGGACCGCGCCCTGCTGAAGCCGCTGCTCGCCTGCCCGGTCTATTGCCGCTTCTGCTTCCGCCGCGAGCACGTAGGACCGGACGGCGGCGTGCTCACAGACGCCGAGCTCGACACCGCCTACGCCTGGCTGCACGCGCGGCCCGCCATCCGCGAGGTGATCCTCACGGGCGGCGACCCGCTGATGCTTTCGCCCCGCCGCCTAGCCGCTATCCTCGGCGCGCTCGCCGCCATTCCCCATGTCCAGCTGCTCCGCATCCACACGCGCGTGCCCACCGCGACGCCGGAGCGGGTCACGGCGAGCCTTACGGAGGCGCTCGCGGCTCCTGACAAGCCAGTCTGGCTCGTCCTGCATGCCAATCACGAGCGGGAGCTGACGGATGCTGCCCGAGCAGCGCTGGGCCGCTTGCGCCGGGCCGGCGTCCCGCTGCTGGGCCAAAGCGTGCTGCTGCGGGGTGTGAACGACAGCGCGCCGGCCCTTGAGGCCTTGTTCCGGGCGATGCTCACAGCAGGCGTCAAGCCTTACTACCTGCACCAGCTCGATCCGGCACCCGGCACGAGCCGCTTCCATGTTCCCATCGAGGAAGGCCGCCGCCTGCTCGCACAGCTCCGTGGCCGCATCACGGGCCTGGCCTGGCCGACCTATGTGCTCGACATCCCCGGCGGCCACGGCAAAGTGCCGCTCGGGCCGGACTACCTGGACGGGAATCGCATACGCGACCCTTGGGAGGCCTGGCACACGCTCGCGTGACGGCGCCCTATTCCGCAGCCGCTGACACCCGCAGGGGCGGCGGCGCTGCGAATCGTGAGGCCGTCACCCTCATCATCCATTGATGCCACGCCTGGAACATCAACAGGTTCCAGATCAACGGACTCCAGCTTCCTCCGTGAAGGATGAATTCCTCCCACACGCGCCGGCAAGCGTCCACGTTGAGCAGCCCGTGCCGGCCCAGCGCTTGGCGGCTCATCAGCGTCTCGGCCCAATCGCGCAGCTCATTCCGGAGCCAAACCGCGACCGGCGCCCCGAAGCCCCGCTTGGGACGCTCGATGAGCGGCCGCGGCACGTAACGGTCCAACACCTCGCGGAGCGGCAGCTTGCCGACGCCGCCCATGGTCTTCGCGCAGGCTCTGAACCGCCAGGACAGCTCCACGAGGCGATAGTCGAGCAGCGGGCAGCGGACCTCCAGCGAGGCGGCCATGCTCGCGCGGTCCACCTTCACGAGGATGTCGTCGATCAGGTACGAGCCGGTGTCCATGAACAGCATGCGGTCGATCGCTGTCGAGCGCCCCAAGCTGTGCGAGCCGTCCGTGAGCGGATGCCGCGGCGCACCGAGCGCCGTCAGCAAATCCCCGGGATCAGGCGTGTGCGACATGACCGCTTCGTTGAGGCGTTCCACCGGCTCGCCTTCGAGCAGCAGGCCGAGGAGCTGCATCCGTCGTCCCGTTCTCCGGTCGCCCCAACGGTTCGCGAACGGCTGCCCCACATGGGTCACGAGCTCGCTGGCGAGCGACCGGGCGAAACGGGGCATGGCGCCGCGGCGTCCGAGCCAGCGCTCGACATCGGCGTATTTGTCATAACCGGCGAACAACTCGTCGCCGCCATCGCCGGAGAGCGCGACCGTGACACGACGGCGCGCCATCCGGCAGAGGAGCACCGTCGGGATCATGGAGTCGTCGGCGAAAGGCTCGTCGTAGATGGCCGGCAGGTCATCGAGGACCGACACTACCTCGCTGGCGCCGATGTAAGTCTCCTCGTGGCGGGTCCCGAGATGCTTCGCCACCTTCTTCGCGTGTCCCGCCTCGTCCCAGCCCTCAATGCCGAAGCCGACCGAGAAGCTGCGCACCGCATCGGGCGAGCCGGCTGCCATCAGTGCCGTGATCAAACTCGAGTCGATGCCGCCGGACAGGAACGCACCGACCGGCACGTCGGCAACCATGCGAAGCGCGACCGCGTCGTGCACCAGCGCGTCGAACTCCTCGACGCTTGCCGCACTGCGGCTGCTCTCCTGCTCGTCCAAGCCCTTCAAGGCCGCGCTCCGCAGGCTCCAATAGGCGGACGAAGCCGGGATCTCTCGCCGCGCGGCTGACCTGGCATCGAGGCGCAAGAGGTGGCCGTTCCGCAGCTTAGCGGTCGCACGGAAGATCGTCCGGGCGCCAGGCACGTAGCCGAGCTGCATGAAATTCGCGAGCGCGTCCGTGTCGATCTGGAAGTCGAAGTCCGGGTGCGGCCACAGCGCCTTGAGCTCGGAGCCGAATACGAAAGCGTCGCCGGCCCAGCCATAGTAAAGAGGTTTCTTCCCGAGGCGGTCACGGGCCAGCCAGAGGACGCGCTCCTCCCGGTCCCAAGCCGCGACCGCGAACATCCCGTTGGCTCGGCGCAAGGCAAACTCAAAGCCCCAGAGCGCGACCAACTCGACCAGCACCTCGGTATCGGAGTGGCCGCACCAGGCAAACGGTCCACGCGCCGCCTCGATATCAGCGCGGATCTCGGCAAAATTGTAGATCTCGCCATTCATCATGACGACGTAGCGACCGTCTGCTGACACCATCGGCTGGTGCCCGGCGGCGGACAGGTCGATGATCGAGAGCCGCCGGAAGCCTAGTGCTACGCCCCGCGCAGGGTCGAGCCACACGCCGTCATCGTCCGGCCCGCGATGCACGATCCGGTCGCGCATCTCAGCAATCAAACGTTCCGTAGCCAGCGCGCCGGAGATGCTACCCGGATCGAGCAGTCCGACGAACCCACACATGCGCCCTCATCTCCTCACGCCACGCGATAGAACTCAATCTCTGTCCACCGCAGATCAGTTTATATTGCCTTAAGGGAGTTGTCCCTGTCCACGAGACATTTCACGCCTCTAGCACTCGCACGGCCCCAAGGTGGTGCCGTCTGGCAACTCCTTGCCCAGCGCTTGCCGGGGCAACGCCCGCGGGCTAAAGCGGGCGACCCATACAGATTCCTGAGAAAGCAAGGCGCATGAAGCAGCAGGCCAACCTGATCCGCGCCGGCCAAGTGATCGAGCACGGCGGCCGTCGCTGGACGGTGCTGAAGCAGCAGATCATTACGCCGGGCAAGGGCGGCGCGTTCATTCAGGTCGAGATGCGCGACCTCAAGACCGGGAACAAGACAAACGAGCGCTGGCGCACCGCCGACACGGTCGAGCGGCTGCAAACCTCGGAGAAGGATTATACGTACTCCTACACCGAGGGCGACAACCTCGTGCTCATGGATCCCGAGACGTTCGAGCAGAGCCACATCCCGACCGGCCTGCTCGGCGACAGCGCGCCCTTCCTCCAGGACAACATGAACGTCACCGTGGACATGGTGGAGGGCGAGCCCGTCGCGATCCACCTGCCGCAGACCGTGGTGCTCGAGGTGGTCGAGGCCGATCCGGCCGTGAAGGGCCAGACCGCAGCCAGCTCCTACAAGCCCGCGAAGCTCAGCAACGGCGTCAAGACCAGCGTGCCGCCCTTCGTCGAGACCGGTGAGCGCATCGTGGTCCGCACCGAAGACGCGAGCTACGTGGAGCGCTCGAAGGGCTAGCCCATGGCGGTCAAGCTGTCGCCGCACATGGTCGTCATGCAGAACGCCGTCCAGAAGGCGGCGAAGCGACTGCTGCGCGACTTCGGCGAGGTCGAGCAGCTGCAGGTCAGCGTGAAAGGTCCGTCCGACTTCGTGAGCCAGGCCGATCTGCGCTCGGAGGCGACGCTGCGCGAGGAGCTGGGGCGGGCGCGGCCCGGCTACGCCTTTCTCATGGAGGAAAGCGGCGCCTCGGGAAGCGCGAACTGGACCTGGCGCTGGGTCGTGGACCCGCTCGACGGCACCACCAACTTCCTCCACGGCATGCCGCACTGGGCGATCTCAGTGGGCCTGGAGCGCCGTCTGCAGGACGGCAGCACCGAGATCGCGGCGGGCGTGATCTACAACCCGGCGGCCGACGAGATGTTCTGGGCCGAGCGCGGCGGCGGCGCGTTCATGAACGAGCGCCGGCTTCGCGTCGCCGCCCGGCGCGAGATCAAGGACGCGGTGTTCGCGACCGGCATTCCGTTCGCCGCCGTACCGCCAGCCCGGCGTCTCGCCTTCGCTCGCACCCTTGGGGCGCTCATGCCGCATGTCGCCGGCATCCGCCGCTTCGGCGCGGCGGCGCTCGACCTCGCCTGGGTCGCCGCCGGTCGCTTCGACGGCTACTGGGAGCTGGGCTTGCGGCCCTGGGACTGCGCGGCGGGCATCCTGATCGTGCGCGAGGCGGGCGGCTACGTCACCAACGCCGCCGGGCAGGAAGCGGTCGTGCACGACGGGCCGAGCAACGACATCGTCGCCGCTAACCCGGTCTTGCACCCTCGGCTCTGCGACGTGGTGGCCGAGGGGGTTGCTGCCGCGGCAGGCCGGGCGGCATGATGCGGACGGCGCTCCCCTTGCTTCTCGGGGGCGCGCTGCTGCTCCCGGCAAGCCACGCGTCCGCACAGGTTACCGTCAATTCCGGAGCGCTCAACCAGCTCCGGCCCGAACATGCGCGGCATCATGCGGCGCGGCACGCCCCATCGCGGACGGCGCGCCAGCCTGAGGCGCCGACGCAACCGCTCGCGACGCAACCCGCCGCGCCGACGGCCGTGAACCCACCCGCCCCCACGGCGGCGGCGGCGCCGAGAATTCCGACCGCGCCGCCCAACCCCGCCGCGCTCCCGCCCCCGGCCGTCGCGGTGCCGACAGCGGCGCCGCCGCCGATCCCGCCCATTCCCGTCGCGCCCGGCGCGCCGGGCGCGGCCGAGCCGGTCCAGGGAGGGCTGCGGATCACCTTCGGCAAGGATCGTTCCGACCTCAGCCCCGCCACAGTCGCCGCGATCCAGGAGGTCGCCGAGCAGGTCAGAGGCAAGCCGGGGGCCCTCGACGTAACCGCCTATGCGGCCGGCGTGCCGGACGATCCGTCGACGCCGCGCCGCCTCTCGCTCGCCCGCGCGCTCGCCGTTCGCTCCGTGCTGCTGCACGAGGGCATCGAGTCCCCGCGGATCTACGTCCGCGCCATGGGCACGAGCACCGCGCCCGCCACTTCGACCGATGCGCCGGCCGGTCCTGCCGACCGCGTGGACCTGATCCAGGAGCACGCCGCCTCCGGCACCTCCTCCAGCACCGCGCAGGCCACCGGCAAATGACACGGCCCGGCCTCTATCTCTACCGCATGGTGATGTTCCTGATCGCCGTAGCCGTCGTCGCCGTCTTGCTGCGCGGGGCGCTGGTCATCGCGTTCAGCAGCAACCCGCTGCTCAACACCTTGATCCTCGTCGTCCTCCTCCTCGGCATCGCCTGGAACCTGCGCCAGGTCACGCGGCTGCAGCCCGAGGTGAAATGGCTCGAATCGTTCCAGCGCACGCGCAGCCGCCTCGCCGGCAGCGCGCCGCCGCGGCTGCTGGCCCCAATGGCGAGCATGTTGGCCGCGCGCCAGGGCAAGGGGCGTGACGGGCAGGACCGCTTCACCCTCTCCGCCCCTGCCATGCGCACCCTGCTCGACGGCATCTCGTCCCGTCTCGACGAGAGCCGCGAGCTGTCGCGCTACATGACCAGCCTGCTCATCTTCCTCGGCCTGCTCGGCACGTTCTGGGGCTTGCTGCTCACCGTTCGCTCGGTCTCGGAGGTGATCGCCGGCATGTCGGTGGGCTCGGGCGACCTCAATGCCATGTTCGAGCAGCTCAAGAGCGGCCTCGCCGGGCCGCTGCGCGGCATGAGCACGGCGTTCTCCTCCAGTATGTTCGGCCTCGCCGGCGCGCTCGTGCTCGGCTTCCTGGACCTGACCGCCGGGCAGGCGCAGAACCGGTTCTACAACGAGCTCGAGGAGTGGCTGGCCGGGCTGACGCGCCTCTCCTCGGGCGTCCTCGGCGGCGAAGGCGACGGCAACGTGCCCGCCTATGTGCAGGCGCTCCTCGAGCAGACGGCCGAGAACATGGAGGGCCTGCAGCGCGTGCTCGGCCGCGGAGAGGAGGGGCGTATCCAGGCCAACCAGGCGGTGATCTCGCTCGCTGAGCAGGTCTCCACGCTGTCTGACACCATGCGCACGAGCCAGCAGCTCATGCTGCGCATAGCCGAGGCCCAGGCGCAGATCGGCCCGGCGCTCGCCCGGTTCACCGACCGCCGCGCGTCGGACGCTGTGGAGGAGGCGATGCGCGGGCACCTACGCAACATCGAGGCCGCCCTCGGCCGTCTCATCACGGAAGGCGAGCAGGGCCGGGTGCAGAGCACGGCCGAGCTGCGCCAGGACATCCGCATCCTGACGCGCACCATCGCCGCACTGGCCGAAGGGCAGCCGGGCTAATGCCAGCTTTCCTGAAAAGCTGGCATATCGCTCGCTTGTTAAGCGCCCGATTCGCGCGCCGTTCCGCGATCCGTCCCGGATCGCGGACTCTGCGATCGGCGCTAAGATGCCGCGGGGACGCCGCAACGGGGAGGCGCTGAACCCATGGCCCGGCTACGTGGACGCGCTCTCCACGCTGCTGATGGTCATCATCTTCGTGCTGCTCGTCTTCGTCCTCGCCCAGGCGTTCCTCTCGGTGACGCTCTCGGGCCAGGACCGCGCCCTGCAGCGCCTCGGCCGCCAGGTGTCGGAATTGAGCGACCTGCTCTCGCTGGAGAAGGGCCGCACGAAGGACCTGCAGACCACCATGGCGCAGCTTACGCAGCAGCTCTCCGCCGCGACGAGCGCCCGCGACCAGCTCACGCGCGATCTCGCCTCGGCCCGCGACCTCGCCGCCCAGGCCGCGGGCGCGCGTGACCGCTTGCAGGCCGAGCGCGACCAGCTCGCCGCGCGCCTCTCCGACGCGGACATTCAGGCCCAGGCCGCCGCCGCCCGTTACCAGCAACTTCAATCCCACCTCACCCAGGCCACCGGCGCCCAAGCCGCTGCCAATCAAACTGCGGCCCTCACCGCCGCCCAGCTCGCGGAGGCGCAGAAGCAGCTTGCCGAGCTGAACAAGACCGTCACTGCCGACCGCGCCACCATCGAGGCCCGCCTCGGCGACCTCGCCCGGCTCGGCGAGCAGGTCCGCAACCTCACCGCGCTCCGCGATGAGCTAGAGAAGCAGGCGCAGGACGCAGCCGTGCGCGCCACGACCGAGGCGCAGCGCCGCGCCGCGGTGGAGGCCGAGCTCGCCGGCGAGAAGCACCTCTCCGACAGCGCCCGCGCCCAGGTCGCGGCGCTCACCCAGCAGATCGCACAGGTGCGCGCCCAGATGCAGCAGATGGCCGCCCTGCTCGACGCGTCCGAGAAGGCGGCGAAGGACAAGGACGTGCAGATCGCCAATCTCGGCTCGCGGCTGAACGCAGCACTCGCGAGCAAGGTTGAGGAGCTGCAGCGCTACCGCTCTGAGTTCTTCGGGAAGCTGCGTGAGGTGCTGCAGGGCCGGCCCGGCATTCAGATCGTCGGCGACCGCTTCGTGTTCCAGAGCGAGGTGCTCTTCCCGCCCGGCGGCGCCGACCTGTCCGACTCGGGCAAGGACCAGATCAAGGACCTCGCCAAGACACTCAAGGGGATCATCCCCGAGATCCCGAAGGACGTGAACTGGATCCTGCGCGTGGACGGCCATGCCGACAAGAAGCCGCTCTCGAACAGCCAGTTCGCCTCCAACTGGGAGCTCTCCGCCCAGCGCGCGATCAACGTCGTCAAGCTGCTCATCACTGAGGGCATCCCGCCCGAGCGGCTGGCCGCGACCGGCTTCGGCGAGTTCCAGCCGCTCGACACCGGCGACACGCCGCAGGCCTACGCGCGGAACCGCCGGATCGAGCTGCGGCTGACGGATCGGTAGCGGATCGGACAATTCGGCAGCGGCTAGATCCCCTGCCCGTTCGCCTTGCGCTCCAGCTCCCGTAACCGCGTGTCGCCGCCGGGCGTGTGCGGGGCGAGGTCGAGCACCTTGTGCCAGGCCGCGAGCGCGCCCTTCCAGTTGCCCTGCGCCTCGGCGACGCGCGAGAGGTCGGCGAGTGCGGCGAAGTCGCGCGGCTCGCGGCTCAGCGCCTGCTCGATGTCGCGGATCGCGCCCGTCGAGTCGCCGAGGTCGAAGCGCGCCATCGCCCGGCCGTGCCACGCCTCGGCAACCTCCGGCTGGAGAGTGGTTGCGGCGTCGTAACTGTCGAACGCGTCGCTGGCCGCGTCGTGCCCGAGATCACGGTAGCCGCGGGCGAGCAGCAAGCGCACGGCTGGGGTCGCCTGCTGCACCCACGTGTCTAGGATGCGCGCCTCCACGACTCCCGCCGCGTCCTCGTTCGGTGCGGCCTTCAGCGCGGAGAAGAGCTGGTCGAGCGGCGCCGGTCGACCCGGCGTCCCGCCGTGCCCCTGCCCCTCCGCGCGCGCCGACGCCGCCAGTAGAAGGAGCAGCAGGGCGGCTCTGCAGCGCACCGCCCTAGGCCGCCACGGCGACGCCAGGCGCGAGCGCGGGCGGGACGGGTCCGCCCGCCATCCAATCGAGCAGTTGGACCGTGTGCACGACCGGCACGCCACCGCCCGAGAGCTGGGTGATGCAGCCGATGTTACCCGCGGCGATCAGGTCCGGCACCTGCGCCCGAAGATTATCCAGCTTGCGCTCGCGCAGCCGGCCCGCGATCTCAGGCTGCACCATGTTGTAGGTGCCTGCCGAGCCGCAGCAGAGGTGCGACTCCGCCGGCTCGACCACCTCGAAGCCCGCGCGCCGCAGCAGCGCCTTGGGTGCGTCGAGCACGCGCTGCCCGTGCTGCAAGCTGCACGCCGCGTGGTAGGCGACACGCAGGCCGGGCGCCTCGCGCGACGGCTCGTAGTCGAGCTTGGCCAGATACTCGGTGATGTCCATCGCGAGCGCAGAGACCTGTTCAGCCCGGCCGCGCCACGGATCAGGCTCCGTGCGGAACATGAAGCCGTAATCCTTCACCGTCGTCCCGCAGCCGGACGTGTTGATGATGACCGCGTCCAGCCCCTCGCCTTCGATCTCCCGCGTCCAGCCCAGGATGGCGCTGCGCGCAGTGTGCATCGCCCGGTCGTGCTGGCCCATGTGGTGGGTGAGCGCGCCGCAGCAGCCGACGCCGGGCGCGATCACGACCTCGACGCCGAGGCGCGTGAGGAGGCGGATCGTGGCGCGGTTGATCTCGGGGTCGAGCACCTGCTGCGCGCACCCGGCGAGCAGCGCGACCCGGCCGCGGCGCTCGCCGTGCGCGGGATGGATCTGCGGCTTCTGCATCGCCTCGTAGCGGGGCAGCCGGTCAGGGGCGAGGTCCAGCATGGCATTCAGCCGCGATCCCAGCTTGCTCTTCTTCGGCAAGAGCGCGCGGAACGGCTTGGCAAGCTGCGCGCCTTGCAGCGCCCAACGGAACAGACCCGGCCGGGGAAGCAGGGCGGCCAGCAACTCGCGCATCACGCGCTCTTGCAACGGCCGCTCGTACGTCTCCTCAATATATCGCCGTGCGTGGTCCACAAGATGCATGTAGTTCACGCCTGAGGGGCAGGTGGTCATGCAGGCGAGGCAGGATAGGCAGCGGTCCACGTGGCGGACGACTTCCTCGGTCGCCGGGCGCCCGCTCTCCAGCATGTCCTTGATGAGGTAAATGCGGCCGCGCGGGCTGTCCAGCTCGTCGCCGAGCAGCACGAAGGTCGGGCACGTCGCGGTGCAGAAGCCGCAGTGGACGCAGGTGCGGAGCACCTGGTTGCTGCTCGCTATCTGCGGGTCGCGGAGCTGCTCCGCGGTGAAGCTGGTCTGCACCGTTCCTCTCCTACAGCCCGGCGTAAAGCCGGCCTGGATTTAGTATGCCCGCCGGGTCGAGCGCACCCTTCACCCGGCGCGTAATCCTCGCCAGCGCCATCGTCTCGGGCGGCACTACGTCCACGGCGGCGCGCATGGACTCGGGCGCGCGCATAACGGTCCACGTCCCTCCGTGCGCCTCCGCTGCACCGCGCACGGCGCCGTGCATCGCCGCCGTCGCAGGCCCAGCGATCCAGGCGAGGCCGCCGCCCCAGTCCAGGAAAACCTGCATCCTGCTCCCGTCCAGCGCCGCCGCGACCGCCGGGCCCGCCGAGGGCCGGACGGAGACGCGCCAGACAGCGTCCTCCGGAGCGGAGGACAGCACCTCCGCGTCCCGCACCCGGCGCCACAACGCGCGGCTCGCCGCGTCGTCCAGTACCTCGCCGCCCAGCTCGCACGCAGCCTGTCGAGGCGATAAGTCACGCTCGGCGCGAAGTCCTCGATCCGCATCAGCGCCACACCGCCGCGCATCCCCGTCAGCTCCGGCGCCCGCGCCGCGGCTTCCGCGGGCAGCCAAGCCGCACCGGAGACGCCGAACGGCGACCGAAGCGCTGCGGCAAGCGCCGCGACGCCCTGCCGCACATCCAGCCCGGCCAGCGCGAGCGTGCCGGTCCGCTCCGGCGCCGGCAGCACCTTGAGCGTGATCTCGGTAAGGACACCTAGCGTCCCGTGGCTGCCCGAGAGCAGCTTGCAGAGATCGAGGCCCGTCACGTTCTTGAGCACGCGCCCGCCCGAGCGCAGCACCTCGCCCGCGCCGTTCACGAAGCGCACGCCCATGACGTGGTCGCGCATCGCGCCCCACGCCACCCGGCGCGGTCCGGACAGGTTCGCGGCCACGACCCCGCCCAAGGTTGCCTGATCGTCCCTTGCCCTCGCCGAGCAAACCCGAGAAGTCGGGCGGCTCCGCAATGAGATGCTGCCCAGCCTCGGCGACCTTGGCCTCGATCTCGGCCACCGTCGTCCCGGCCTGCGCCGCGACGATCAGCTCCTGCGGCGAGTGGAGCGTGATGCCGGCGAGGTTGCGCGTCGAGAGGGTGCGCGCGGCCTGCACTGGGCGCAGCATCCCACGCTTCGTGCCCCGCCCCTCCACGAGCACCGGCTCGCGCGCGGCGTAGGCACTCGCGACCGCGGCGGCGACGGCCTCCTCGCTGCTGGGTGCCTCACTCGCGGTCATGCCGCCGTGGGCATCCTGTCGAGCGGGAACACCTTGCTGGGGTTGAGGAGCCAGCCGGGATCGAACGCCGACTTCACCCGGCGCTGCTGATCGAGCTCCGCCTCAGTGAACTGCACCGGCATCAGGTCGCGCTTCTCGACGCCAACGCCGTGCTCGCCCGTCAGGCACCCGCCGACCTCGACGCAGAGCTTCAGGATGTCCGCCCCGAACTGCTCGGCGCGGTGGAAGCTGTCCGGGTCGTTGGCGTCGAACATGATGAGCGGGTGCAAATTGCCATCGCCAGCGTGAAAGATGTTGGCGACCTGCAAGCCGAAGCTGTCGCTCATCTCTCCGATCCGCCGGAGCACCTCGGGCAGCCGCCCGGTCGGGATCGTACCGTCCATGCACAGGTAGTCCGGGCTGATGCGCCCGACCGCGCCGAACGCGCCTTTCCGCCCCTTCCAGATCGCGAGGCTCTCCTCGGGAGACTGGCTCACGCGCAGGCTGGTCGGGTTGAACCGCTGGCAGATCGCCTTGATTTGCCCGAGCAGCCGGTCCTGCTCCTCGGTGCTGCCCTCGACCTCGATGATGAGCATGGCCTCGGCGTCGAGCGGGTAGCCGGCATGGGCAAACTGCTCGCACGCGTGGATCGCCGGGCGGTCCATGAACTCGAGGGCGACGGGGATGATTCCGGACCCGATGATCGCGTCCACCGCCTGGCCTGCGACCTCGTTGCTTCTGAACGCCGCGAGCATGGCCCTCTGCCCTTCCGGGGCCGCCAGTATGCGCACCACGACCTCGGTGACGACCGCGAGCTGCCCCTCGCTGCCCGTGAGCAGCCCGAGCCAGTCGTAGCCAGCCGCGTCCAGGTGCGTGCCGCCGATCTCGACGATCTCGCCCTCCACGGTGACGATCTTGAGGCCGAGCAGGTTGTTCGCTGTGACGCCGTATTTCAGGCAGTGCGCGCCGCCTGAGTTCATGCCAACGTTGCCGCCGATCATGCAGGCGAGTTGGCTCGACGGGTCGGGCGCGTAGAAGAAGCCGTGCGCCTGCACGGCTTGGGTGATGCCGATGTTGGTCACACCCGCCTGAACGCGCGCGAAGCGGTCGTCGTAGTCTATCTCCAGGATGCGGTTCAGCCGCATCAGCCCGAGCACCACGGCGTCCGCGAGCGGCAAGGCGCCGCCCGAGAGGCTGGTGCCGGCTCCGCGCGGCACGACGCGGACGCCGTTCCGGTGACAGAACGCCATTATGGCGGCAACTTGCTCAGTCGTCTGGGGAAGCACGACGGCGAGCGGCGGCTGCTTGTAGGCGGAGAGGCCGTCCGTCTCGTAAGGGCGCAGGCGCAGCCGATCGGCGATGACGCCCTCGCCCGGCACGAGTGCCTTCAGCCCAGCTATGATGCCATCACGGCGGGCGAGAACGTCCGCCTTCGGCTCCGGCAGCGCGATCATCGCGGTCTCCTCCCGATCCTTGGAGGAAGATGTGCCCGCGGCGCGTCGCCGGCAAGCGCCTCGCTTAGCCTTGCCGCGCCTTCATCCGGGGGTTCTTCTTGTTAATCACGTAGACGCGTCCATGGCGGCGCACGACGCGACAGTTCTTGTCGCGGAGCTTGGCCGATTTCAGGCTGTTGCGGACTTCATAGGTGGCCTCTGGGCAGCTCGCTGCGCACGGTCATGGAATAGGGCGCGGCCGATAGCCCCCCCGTGCCCCGATGTCAACCGCTTGACCGGCGGCAACGGGCAAAGGATGCCTTCCCGGAGCCAGGAGGCAGCGATGGGTCGGCAAGGCGGGGTCTGGGCGGCGTTCCTAGCGATCTGCTTCCTCGTTGTCGGGTTACTCGGCGGCTTCGCCCTCTACGCCGCACCCGTCCCGCCGCAGCGCGCCCTCGCCCGCGGCGCGGTGCTCGACCAGGTGCTCCTCGCCGGCGAAGCGCCGGACGCCGGCGCCCGGCTCGCCGCCCTCCGCTCGGCGCTCGGCGAGAGCGCGCACGCCGTGCTCGATGGGCCTGGCACGCTCGTCGAGCGAGTTGTCAGCGCGCGCGCCGCCGTGCGGAGCGAAGCAGAACGCGAAGAGGCAGCGGTCACCGCACGTATCCGGCTCATGCTCGTCGTGGTCACCGTGATGGCTGGGCTGTTCGGCATCGGGATCATGGGCCTCGCGCGGCGGAGCTGACGAACACCGTTTGTCGCTACGGGTTATTAACCATGCCAGTGGGATACTGCGGGCTGCCCTGAAGGCTCACCCGATGTCGCACCCCGTCCTTGCCCGCCCAGCCCGGCCGAACGTGCCGCGGGACCGTTTCCTAGCCTTCGCCTTCGCGGCAGCTGACCTCCTGGTCGAGACCGAGACGGACGGGACCATCGTATTCGCGGACGGTGCGTTCAACGCCCGGTTTCGCAGGCCGGCCGCCAGCTTCGTCGGCATTGCGCTGCAGACCCTCGTCGCAGCTGAGGACCACCCAGCGCTGGACCTCGCCCTCGCTGCGGTGCGGCAGCACGGCCGCGCGCCGCCCTTCGTCGTACGGCTCGGGGACGCCGAGGGCAGCCAGATGCGCCTTTCCGCGCTCGCCATGCCGGGAGACGCGCACCTTTACGTGACCTTCAGCCGGCTTGCTCTGCAGCCGCCGCCTGGACCGGAGCAGCCGAGCCGCTTCCAGGAAGCGGCCGAGGCGCGGCTGCGCGCGCCGGGACGATCCGCCGGCCAGCTCGGCTTCCTCGAAGTGCAGGGCTGGGCTGAGGCTCGGAGCGCGCTCCCCGTGGCCGAGCAATCGGCACTGGAGAGAGAAGTCATCGCCGCCGTGCATCGCCACGCAGGACCGGGTGCCACGACGGGGGAGCTCTCCACCGGGCGCTTCGGCGTCCTCACCGCCGGCGAGGCGGACATGGTGGCGCTCGCCGAGGAAATCGGGCAGTTGCTACGCAGCACGAAGCTGGCGCCCCGCGCCCGCGTGCGCGGCGCCGGCCTGGAGTTGGACGAAGGCGGCCTAGGGCCGGCGCGCGCAGCCCGCGCCTTGCGCCTCGCGCTCGGCGGCTTCCGCGACGGCGGGCTGGAGGCTACGGCGCGCCTGGGCCTCGGCGAAGGGCTGGTCGGCTTCGTCGCGGCCGCCGATGCGCGCATCGAGGCGACGCGCGCGGTCATCGAGGAGCGCCGCTTTCGCTTGCAATTCCAGCCTATTGTCACGCTCGCAGATCGACAGGTCCGCCATTTCGAGGCGCTGCTGCGCCCGATCTCGACGCCGCGCCTCGCCGTCCGAAGCGTGCAGGAGTTCGTTCTGTTCGCGGAGGCCGCGGGTCTCTCCGAGAAGCTGGATTGGGCGGTGCTCGACACCGCGGCGGCTGCGTCCGAAGCTGCGCGGGGCGCCTCGGTCGCGGTCAACGTCTCGGGCCTCTCCATGCAGAGCAGCGCGTTCCGGGAGCGGATGCTGGACCGTCTTGAGAGCGCGACGCGATCGGGCGCGAGCCTTCTCATCGAGCTGACGGAGACCGCGGACATCGACGATATCGGCAGCGCTGTCGCGAGCATGGCCGGCCTGCGCGCGGCAGGCATCCCGGTCTGCCTGGACGATTTCGGCTCCGGCGCGGCGGCCTTCCGCTATCTCCGCGAATTCCGGGTGGATTACGTGAAGCTCGACGGCTCCTATGTCCGCGAGGCATTGTCCAACGCGCGGGAGCATGGGTTCCTCCTGACAATGGTGGAACTGGCCAATTTCATGGGTGCGAAGACTGTCGCCGAGACTATCGAGACCGAGGCGCAGGCGCGGCTCATGCGCGAGATCGGCGTCGAGTTCGGGCAAGGCTATCTGTTCGGCCGGCCGGGATCGCTGCCCGGCTCCGTTTAGCTACGGCGCGTTCCCGCCGCTGATTATAGCCGCAACGTAATCGGCAAGCGCGAGCGAGGCGGTCAGCCCTGGGCTCTCAATGCCGTAGAGGCATACCAGGCCGCCGATGCCGTGCTCGGCCGGCCCAGAGACGCGGAAGTCGGCGTTCGGCTCGCCGGGGCCGCTGATCTTGGGGCGGATGCCGGCGTAGCCGGGGGCGAGCGCGCCCTCCGGCAGTGCCGGCCAGTAGCTCCGGATGGCGGAGTAGAAGCCCTCGGCGCGCCCCGGGTCCACGTCGTAGTCCTCGCGCTCGACCCACTCCGTGTCCGGCCCGAAGCGTGCCTGGCCGCCGAGATCCAGCGTGAGATGAACGCCGAGGCCCGCCGCTTCCGGGACCGGGTAGATCAGGCGCGAGAACGGCGCCCGGCCGAGAAGCGCGTAGTAGTTCCCCTTGCAGAGATAGGCGCGCGGGATCGTAGCAGGCGGGATGCCTTCGATGCTCCTGGCAAGGTCCGGGGCATGCAGGCCGATTGCGTTGACGACAGCCCGCGCTTGTAGCTCCATCGGCTCCGCGCCGCCCACCAGGAGGCGGATGCCCCCGTCGGCGACCACGCCGCCCTCGACGGGCGCGTGGAAGGCGACGAGGGCGCCTGCCTCCTCCACGTCACCTTGGAACGCGAGCATGAGCGCGTGGCTGTCCACGATCCCAGTCCTCGGCGAGTGCAGCGCCGCGGCGCAGCGGAGCTGCGGCTCCATGGCGCGCGCCTCCGCCGCGGCGAGCGGCATCAGCTCCACGCCGTTCGCGGTGGCCTTGGCGCGGATGGTCGCGAGCGTCGGCACCTCGGTCTCGTTGGCCGCGACGATGAGTTTGCCGAGCCGGGAGAACGGCACGCCGCGCTCGGCGCAATAGGCGTAGAGAAGCTCGCGGCCCTCGACGCAGAAGCGGGCCTTGAGGCTACCCGTTGGATAATAGATCCCGGCGTGGATCACCTCGCTGTTACGCGAGCTGGTACCGGTCCCGATCCCCTCGGCGGCTTCGAGCAGCAGGACCTCGCGCCCGGCGCGTGCAAGCGCCCGCGCGCAGGCGAGGCCGACGACTCCCGCGCCGAGCACCACGCAATCGACTCGCTCGGCCACGTGCTAGCTCGCGAGCCGGAGCGTTACGCGGGTTCCAGGCTGTGCCCGGACGATCTCCACGGTGGCCCGCGCCGTCCGCGCCATGGCAGCGACGATCACCGCACCGAGGCCGCTCCCTTGGGGCGCGGCATCGCCCGGCGGCAAGCCCACGCCGTCATCCTCCACCGTCAGCGTGAAGGCGTCGTCGTCCCTGCGAAAATTCACCCGTACCTCGCCGCCATCGCCGTCGGGATACGCATACTTTGCCGCGTTCGTGACCAACTCATTGACGACTAGGCCGATGGCGACCGCCTTATCGGTCTCGACCCGCGCCGGGTCGGCGTGCAGCCGGATGCTGCAGCTCGCATCCTGCGTGCCGACGGAGCGCTGCAGCTCCTCGACGAGGCCGGCGAGATATTGATCCATCTCGACATAAGCGACGTCGGCCGAGGTGTAGAGACGGCGATGAACGAGGCTGACGGCCTCGACCCGCTCGGCAGCGGCGTGCAGCGCGTCGCGGGCGTCGGCAACCGTGATGCGCCGGGCTTGCAGCTCCAACAGCGAGCTGATGAGCTGGAGACTGTTGGCGACGCGGTGATTGACTTCGCGCAGCAGCAAGGCCTGTCTGGCGGCGAGCGCCTCCAGGCTGTCGCGGCTCTCGCGCAGGGCCTTCTCGGCGCGGTCGCGCTCGTGGCGTAGTTCCGTCCCTCGCACCGCCTGGGCGATTGCGCTGTCGAGCAGGTCAAGGAACGTGCCTTGCAGGTCCTTAACCACGTAATCGGCCGCACCCGCCTTGAGGGCGGCTACGGCGATGCGGGGCTCCTCGGCAGCGGTGACGAAGATCACGGGCACAGGCTGGGACAGGCTGCGCAGATCGGCAAGCACGCTGAGGCCGTCGCGGCCCGGCATGTAGTGGTCAAGGGCGATCGCGTCGAAGCGCTCGCTGCGGGCGATCTCGATACCAGCCTCGCCATCCGTGGCGAGTTGGACCTGCCGGCCGAGGCGTTCGAGGTGCTTCTGGACGAGCCGTCCGATGCCGGGGTCGTCGTCTATGTAGAGGATTCGGGTCGGTGAGTTAGGCATGACGGTTCGAATCTAGGCCGTCTCGGGAACCTGCACGACGGCGAGGAACAGGCCAAGTTGGCGGATCGCGGCAGCGAAGCCCTGGTACTCGACCGGCTTGGTGATATACACGTTGCAGCCTAGATCGTAGCAGCGCTGTATCTCGGCCTTGTCATCGGTCGTCGTGAGCACGATGACGGGCGCGCGCCGCATCGTCTCGTCCGCCTTGATTTGGGCGAGGATGTCGAGCCCGCTCATGTCGGGCAGGTTCAGGTCGAGCAGCACAAGGATGGCGCCTCGCTGCTCGTGCTGCCCGGCGTGCTGCTCTGGCCCGAACAGCCACTCCAGCGCGCTCGTGCCGTCCGCGAAGTGGAGGAGGGGATTGTTCACGCCGGCGCGGCGAACGTTTTTCTCGATCAAGCGGGCATGGCCCGGGTCGTCCTCGATCAGCACGAGGGTGACAGGCACGGCGATCATGAAACAGGTTCCACGGATTGTGACGGCGTCGCAGGTAAGTATATCCTAAAAACGCTGCCGCGGCCAGGGGCGGAGTTCGAGCTCGATCCGGCCGCCGAGGCGGCGCACGAGGGCTCGGACGTGGGCGAGGCCGACCCCTTCGCCCGGCACACCCTGCCCTCCGGCGCGGCGGAACAGCTCGAAAACGCGCTCGCGGTCGCGCTCGGCGATGCCGCGCCCCGTGTCCTCGATCTCGTAGAGCCGCATCTCGCTCCCTGGCTCGCCCGCTCTTGCGCTCAAGACCTGGCCGCGCACCGTAAGGCGGAGCGGCCGCACCGGGTCGCGATACTTGAGCGCGTTGTCCAGCAGGTTCGTGATCACCTGCTCGACGGCGAGACGGTCACTGATCAGATCAGGCAGCGATCCGATCTCGACCTCCGCGCCCGCGTCCTGGACCTGGTGGGCCAGCGCATCGAGCGCAGCACCGACCAGCTCGCCCATCGCGACCCGCTCCGGCCGCAGCAGCCGCCTTCCCTCGCGCGACAGGCGCAGGATCGCGCCGATGAGCCGGTCCATCTTGTCCGTGCTGGAGCGGATGAACCGGATCGCCTCGGGCAGATCCTGCTCGATGGCTTCCTCAAGATCGGACGGCAGCTTGCCAGCGGCGGTAGCGAGCGCCGCCGTGTGGCGGTCCAGCGTGCGGGCAGTGGCTTCCAGCTCGCCAGTGAAGCCCATGATGTTGACCAACGGCGCGCGGAGATCGTGACTCACGATATAGGCGAAACGCTGGACCTCGTCGTTGGCGGCGCGGATCTCGGCGGTGCGCCGGGTGACCTCGGCTTCCAGCCCAGCGTTGGTCCGCTGCAGGGCGGCGTAGGCGCACCGCGCGTCCGCCTCCGCCGACCGCAGTGCCCGGAGCGCGCGCCGGATCACGAGCCCGGCGAACCAGGCGAGGAGCACCGTGAGCAGCACGCCTGCCGCATCAAGCCCGACCAAGAGGCGCTCGCGGTGCTGGATGGCTTTGGTCAGCCGCACCGATTCCGCGTCCTGCGCGGCAGTGAGCGCGACCGAAACCTCGCGAATGTCCTCCATCAGCGCCCGACCCTCGCCCGTGGTGACGCGGGCGAGCGCCGCGGCACGATCGCCGCCGCGCGCAGCGACGACCGTGCGCTCGAGCTCGTCGAGCTTGGCCAGGACTGCGCTGCGCAGGCTCGCAGCGAGCCGGCTCGCGTCATCGTTGCCCGAGACAGCAGAGACGAGCTCGTCGAGTTGCGCGGGCAGCTTCGGCGCGGCCTGCACATAGGGATCGAGGTAGGCGTCGGAGCCGGTGAGCAGGTAGCCACGCTGCCCGGTCTCGGCGCCCTCGGTCGCGATGACGATGGCTGCGATCTGATCGCGCACCATCTGCGCGTGCCGTGCCGCGCCCAGCGCGTCAGCGTTGATGGCGGCGATCCAGACCGCGGCGGCGACCAAGGCGAGCAGCAGGACGGCTCCGGCCGCGAGCGTCGCCCAAACCTCGCGGCCCCAGGCGACGCGGCTCATGCCACGGCGCCGCAGGACGGATGCACGTTCCGACATGCTGCGCGGCCCTAGTGCGCGGCGGCGGCCGTTGCAACCGGCGCGAGCGCGTGGCCGCGCGGACACAAGAAAAGTTGAGGGAGGCGCTGAATGCCCCGTACGGGATTCGAACCTGTGTTACAGCCTCGAAAGGGCCTTAACTTTGATCACCCTGCGACGGTGTGGGACGGAATAGGACGTTGATATCTCTGTTCTTCGTCTTGATGGACGGCCCATGAACGCGGTGGGATAGCATAGCATTCTACCTAAGCATCTACCTAAATTCGGGGACGAGGAGTGAGCCGCGCCACCGGCGACGCCCCGATCATCACCCGCGCGGCGCGCGAGCGGCTGGCGCCCAGGCACGCCCCGTACCTGACGTGGTATCGAGGGCGGTCTGGCCCTCGGCTATCGCAAGGGGAGCCGCGCAGGCGTCTGGGTCGTCCGCATGTTGGAAGGCGGGTGGCCGCAGCGGCGCTGGGCCGCGCGGACGACGCGGTCGCCGCCGACGGCGCCGCCGTGCTCGACTGCCGCCAGGCCCCGGCGAAAGCGCGCGAGTGGGCGACGCGGAGCAACCGGGTCGCAGCGGGGTTGGACGCCGAGCCCGCGCCCGGCCCCGTGAAGCCCTACACGATGGCGGATGCCATGGCAGACTACCTCTCCGACTACGCTGCC
>CAWIUA010000035.1:0-39128 GCA_963839135.1 uncultured Alphaproteobacteria bacterium | reverse complement strand
GCTGATTCGTAATCAGCAGGCCGTCAGTTCGAGTCTGACCGTCGGCATCGCCCAGCCTCGCTGGCCTGTCCGCGCTCGCCAACCGCGTCTCTGATGCGTGGCTGCCTGCTCTAGCTATCTGCCGCCAGCTCCGCCTCGATCGCCTCGAGCCGCTGACCTAGCCTGTCAAGCGCGTCCCGACCAATACCCAGGCCCGCGAGCGATGCGAGCAGCAGGGTCCGGCAGCGCTCGCACTCGGCGCCGAGCAGGTCGCTCGGCGCCGCCGGCGCCTTCGCGCCCGCAAGACAGCTCCCATACTGATCCCGCGCGGCGCCCACGCGGTCGTCGCCTTCGATACCTGCGAACGCCTCGTCGAGCTTCGCGTCAAGCCAGCCCGGCGATGCCGGGATCTCCTCCGTCATCGCCCGAAGCCCGGCGATGCCCCGAGCACCCAGGTTAGCACGCCTTTCTGCGCGTGCAGCCTGTTCTCGGCCTCGTCGAAGACCACGCTCTGCGGACCGTCCATCACCTCGGCCGTGACTTCCTCGCCGCGGTGAGCAGGCAGGCAATGCATGAAGATCGCGTCCGGTGCGGCCTGCGCCATGAGGCGGGCGTTGACCTGGTAGGGAGCGAGCAGGTTGTGCCGGCTCTCCGCGGCGTCGTCACCCATGCTCACCCAGGTGTCCGTGACCACGGCGCGGGCGCCCTGCACGGCGGCTCTCGGGTCGCTCATCGCCTCCACCTGCACACCCTGCGCGCGCGCCCAGGCGAGGAGCATCTCGGGTGGGCGCAGCGGCTCAGGGCACGCCAGGCGGAGCGCGAACCCGAATCGTGCCGCCGCCTCGATCCAGGTACGCGCCACGTTGTTGCCGTCGCCAACCCAGGCGACGACCTGCCCCGCGATGGGACCGCGGTGCTCCTCGAAGGTGAGCACGTCCGCCATGAGCTGGCATGGATGGCTCGCGTCGGTAAGACCATTGATGACGGGCACGGTCGCGAACCGGGCCAGGTCGTGCAGCTTGGCGGCCTTGTCCGTGCGCAGCATGATCGCGTCCACGTAGCGCGACAGCACGCGCGCCGTGTCCGCCGGGGTCTCGCCGCGGCTCGCCTGCATGTCGCGCGCGGAGAGCACGATCACGTCGCCGCCGAGCTGGCGCATCGCGACCTCGAAGCTGACCCGCGTCCGCGTGCTCGGCTTCTCGAACATGAGGGCCAGCGTCTTGCCAGAGAGCGGCTTCCTGCTCGCGCCCGCACGCTTGAAGCCGCGCGCCGCGTCCAGCATGGCGCGCAGCGTGGCCGTATCGAAATCGCGAAGATCCAGGAAGTGGCGCGGGCCAGAAGGCGGCTCCCGCTCGCCATTCGGCTCGACGGCCGGACGCAGCAGCGCCCGGCTCACTTCGCGGCATCCTTGTAGGTGGAGGGCAGACAGCGGCGCACGCCCGCTCGGATCATCGCGACGCCCTCCTCGATGTCCGCGTCGGTGACCACGAGCGGCGGCACGAGGCGCACAACGTTGTCGCCGGCCGCGACGGTGAGCAGTCCCTCCGCCGTGAACGCGGCTTGCAGCTCGCCGTTGGGCACGGCGGCCTTGAGACCGAGGATCAGCCCCAGCCCGCGGACCTCCTCTACCACCTGCGGGTACTCGGCGGCGACCGCCTCCAGCTTTCGCCGCAGGAGCCGTGCCTTACGGTCCACCTCGCCGAGGAAGCCCGGCGCCAGCACCACGTCGAGCACCGCGTTCGCGCAAGCGCAGGCAAGCGGGTTGCCGCCGAAGGTGGTGCCGTGGGTGCCGGCTGTGAGATGCTTCGCCAGCCGCTCCCTCGCGAGGATCGCGCCCATGGGGAAGCCGCCCGCAATGCCCTTGGCCGCGCTCAGCACATCCGGCTCGATCCCGGACCACTGATAGGCGAACAGTTTGCCTGTCCGCCCCATGCCGCATTGCACCTCGTCCAGTCCGAGCACGAGCCCGAACTCGTCGCAGGCGGCGCGCAGGCCGCGGAGGAAGTCAGGGCTCGCCGGGCGAATGCCGCCCTCGCCCTGCACCGGCTCCGCGAGCACGCCCGCCGTCTGCGGTCCGATGGCGTCGCGGAGCGCGTTCAGGTTGTTGAAGGGGACGTGATCGAAGCCGTCCACCTCGGGGCCGAAGCCGGCGAGGTATTTCTCGTTGCCCGTGGCCGCGAGCATGGCGAGGGTGCGGCCGTGGAACGCCCCGTCGAAGCAGATGACGCGATACCGCTCCGGCTTGCCCTCCTCGTGCATCGCCCGCCGCATCATCTTGACCAGCCCCTCGTTCGCCTCGGCGCCCGAGTTGCAGAAGAACACGCTGTCCGCGAACGTGGCCTCGACGAAGCGCGCGGCCAGGCGCTCGGCCTGGGGCACGCGGTAGAGATTGCTCACGTGCATCACCCGCGCCGCCTGCTCCTGGATGGCGGCGACGAGGTGCGGGTGGTTGTGGCCGAGCGAGCTAGTAGCGATGCCGGCGCCGAAATCCAGGAATCGTCGCCCGTCCACCGTCTGCAGCCAGGCGCCCTCGCCCCGCTCGAAAGCGAGGTCGGCGCGGTTGTAGGTCGGCATCAATGGCGAGATCATAAGGGCCTGGCCCCTGCGCTTGCCCCGAATCATCGCCGCCCAGCGCACCGGCGCCGGGGGTTTCGGGGAAGCGGCGAGCTTGCGCGAGGGCAGGGGCGGAAGTCAACGCGGCGACCTGGCTTGCTAACTTAGATGAGCCTTAAGGAACGCCAGCGTCCTCTCCTCCGCAAGCGCGTTGGCCTTAGCGTCGAACGTCGCGCGATCCTCGCAGCCGAAGCCGTGCCCGGCGCCGGGATAGGTGTAGATCTCGACGCTGAGCTGTGCCGCCTGGATCGCACGCACATCGTCCAGCGGAATGCTCGCGTCCTTCTCGCCGAAATGAAGCTGCACCGGGCAGTGCGGGGTCTCGTCCCTGGCCGCGGCGATGCCGCCGCCGTACCAGCCTACCGCAGCGCGAAAGAAGGTCGTGCGCGCGGCGCCCCACCATGCCACCGTTCCCCCCCAGCAATAGCCTACGATTCCGCAGACCGGGGGCAGTGCTGCCGCGGCGGCGCAGATGTCGGTGACGGTGCCCGCCTCCGGCACCTGAGCGCGCAGCTCCCGGCCAACCTTCACGTCCTCGGTCGAGTAGCCGAGCTCCACATCGCGCTGAACGCGGTCGAAGAGGGCAGGGGCCACTACGGCGTAGCCGAGGGCGGCGAACCGGTCGCAGACCTTGCGCATATGATGGTTAACGCCGAAGATCTCCTGCACGACGACGAGGCCGCGCTCGGCATCCTCAGGTCCAGCGCGATAGGCCGCGAGCGTGTGCTTGTCCGCCGCGTGCAGCGCCACCCTGATCCCCATATCGTCCTCCCCCTCCATTTCATGTCAGGATGCCGCGATGGCCGAGATCGTCAACCTCCGTAGCCGCCGTAAGCAGCTCGCTCGCACCGCCGCCGCCGAGGCCGCCGCCGAGAACCGGGTGCAGCACGGCCGTACCCGGGCCGAGCGCCAGGCGACGGAGTCGGCCAGGGACAAAGAAAGCCGGAACCTCGACGGACACCGTCTATCCCGGGACGGCGAACGGCCTGAATGCTAGCGCGATCGTCTCATAGATCCCGCGTTTGAACGGGACCGCGAGGCTGGGCAGCTCGTCGAGCATCGCCCAGCGCCAGGCATCGAACTCCGGATGCGGATCGAGGTCGAGGCGGATGCTTTCGTCCCGCCCCTCGAAACGGAGCGCGAACCAGCGCTGCCGCTGCCCGCGGTAGCGGCCACCGAGCGCGTGCCCGACCAGCTCGGGCGGGAGATCATACGTTAGCCACTCCGGATGCTCGCCGACGATTCGCGCCTGACGCGTGCCGATCTCCTCGACGAGCTCGCGAAGCACCGCATCGCGCGGATCCTCGCCTTCGTTCATGCCGCCCTGCGGAAGCTGCCAGCCTCCGGCTGCGCCCTCGGCGTTAGGCATGCCCGCCCGGCGTGCGACCAGCACGCGTCCCGCGCGGTTGAACAGGGCGGCGCCGACGCACAGGCGGTAAGGCAGCTCGGTCACGGCACCGCCTCCGCCGCGTGGGACAGGGCGCTCGCGGGAGCGAGTACGACGCCGCGAGCCTCTAGCGCGCGTGCCCAGGCCACGATGGTCTCGACCACCACAGGAGTGGGTGGCCCGGCAAGGCCGAGCGCGCTGCCCTTGTCGCGCGCGAGCCGCTCCAGCTTCGCGAGCTGCGCCTCGACCTCCGCCCGCGCCGGTGGCTGGTCGAGGATAAGGTTGACACTGCGCCCAGCGAGCCCCGGCGTCGGAGGAGCCTCGGGCCTCGCATCGACGTAGAACAGGCCGCGCTCCGCCAGCTCGCGGGCGACGACGCCGAACGGCTCGGTCATCCCGGCGAACCGTTCGCCCTGCATCCCGTCGGACGCGCTCGTGACGCCGGCGTAGCCTTCGAAGCGGCTCAGCGCCCACTCCAGGTTGCGCTCATCGTCTGTGGGCGCCGCGCCCGTGAGCAGCGCATGCGGCCCCTCGTCGTTCATCGGGTATCCCTGCGGCTCCATGGGCAGCGAGAGCAGCACCTCGTGGCCGTGCTGCCGAGCAAGGTCGGTGAGCGGACCGGGTGCCTCGGTATAGGCGGAGAGCGCCATGTCAACGGCGGCGGGCAACGACTCGATCGCGGCCCGGCTGTCCGCGTCCGAGAGGCCCGTGCCGTCCATCACGATCCCGATGCGCGGGCGCGTGTCGGCTTGATTGAAGGGGCGGGCATAAGCCTGCATCGGGGCCAGCCCGTCCGGACCGCGTCGCGGCAGCTTCTGGCCGGGGAAGTCCGGAGCGGGCTCGAGCAGCGCAGGATCAGGTCCCCGCACCTGGCCGTCCCACCCGGTCGGCACGGCCATGCCCGGCTTTCCACCGAAAGCCGCCGCCGACGGCGGCGCCGGCTGTGGGGCAGTAGGCGCCCGTGGAGCTGGCGCAGGTGCAGGTGATGGCGGGGGCGGGACTGGCGCGGCGCGTGATGATCCGGCTTGCTCCGCTAGCTCCACCGCTGCGTGCTGGACGTGGGGTGGCCCGAGCGCCTGCAGGACGGCCGCGCCGCCCGCGACGACGATCAGCACCGCCCCCCAGAAGAGGGCGAGCGCGCGCAGCGCCACGGCCCCTCCTTCGTTGCCCGCCTAGTCCGCGGATGCGCGCTGCTGCTCCATCGCGCGCAGAACGACCAGCCCCTCTTGCAGCTGATAGTCGGTGTCCGGCTTGGCCGCATCGAATTTCGGCCAGTTCTCGGGCGGCAGCTTGCTGATGTCTCTCACCGAAACAGGCAGGTCCGTGCGCTGCGCAGCGTTTGCTTGCGTCTGCGTCCCGCCTTCGTTCTTGAGCACGTGGTTCAAGTCCGACTCATGCTCCGGCCCGAAATGCGGCTCCGGTGCACGGCTCGATTGCACCGCAACGTCCGGCGAAATGCCCTGGGCCTGGATGCTGCGACCAGATGGCGTGTAGTAGCGCGCCGTCGTGAGCCGCAGCGCGCCCTGGTCGTGGCCGAGCGGGATCACGGTCTGGACCGACCCCTTGCCGAAGCTTCGCGTGCCGACGAGCACGGCGCGGTGATGGTCCTGCAGCGCGCCGGCGACGATCTCTGATGCCGAGGCGGAGCCGCCGTTGATGAGCACGACTAAGGGTAAGCCATTCGTGATGTCGCCCGGCTTGGCGTCCCAGCGCTGGCTGTCTCGGGGGTCGCGGGCGCGCGTCGAGACGATCTCGCCGCGGTTGAGGAAGTCGTTGGAGACGGCCACAGCCTGGTCGAGCAGGCCGCCGGGGTTGTTGCGCAGGTCGAGCACGAGGCCCTCCAGGCTGCCGCCGGCCTGCTGCTTGAGCTGCTGATAGGCTTTGCGCAGCTCGCTGTCTGTCTGTTCGTCAAAGCTGGTGATGCGGATATACCCGACATGGCCGACCAGGCGCGAGCGGACGACCTTGATGTGGATCACCTCGCGGTGCATCGCGACCTCGATCGGCGTGCTCACGCCCTCGCGCTTGATCGTAAGCGTGATCGAGCTGCCGGGCGGCCCGCGCATCTCGTCCACGGCCTCGGTGAGCGTGAGGCCCTCGACCGTCTTGCCGTCGAGCGCCGTGATCAGGTCGCCGGCCTTGACCCCAGCCTTGCTGGCCGGCGTGTCGTCAATGGGGCTGACGACCTTGATGATACCGTCATCCTCGGTGACTTCAAGGCCCAGCCCGCCGAACTCGCCGCGGGTCTGCACCTGCATGTCCTGGAAGGCCTTGGCGTTCATGTAGTTGCTGTGCGGGTCGAGGCCGCTCAACATGCCGTTCAGCGCGTTCTCAATCAGCTTCTTGTCGTCAACCTTGTCCACGTAATCGGCGCGGACGCGCTCGAACACGTCGGCGAAGAGCGCGAGCAGCTTGTAGTCCTCCGCGTTGCTGTCCTGCGCGCGCGCCTGAGCGAGGCCGAGGGCTGGCGCGAGGTGGCCGAGCATGTGCGAGGCGGGGCTGACGGCAATGCCCGCCGCGAAGGCCGCACCCAAGAGCAAACCGTTCCGGAACTTCATGCGACGCTACCCCTCCAGCGGCCACGGCCGCAGCTATACACCATTACACCACGCGCCGCCTATCTGCCCATACAGAACCCTGCTCGTGGAGAGATCGTGGGCGTCGCTTGACCGCGAAGATGGCTACTCGCGCACCTTCAGGAAGGGGCTTGGGTCCAGCCGCTGCCCGTTCTTGCGCAGCTCGACGTAGAGTCCCGGACGGCTGCCCGGCGCTTGCGGGTCCCACGGCGGCATCACGCCGACTGGCTCTCCCACCTGAACCGAGCGTCCGACCTGGGCGTCCAAGCGAGCGAACCCGGCCATAACCGCATTGTAGCTCCTGCCGCAGTCCAGGATCAACAGCAGCCCGAAGCTGCGGAACGGTCCCGCGAAGGCGACGCGTCCGGTGCACGGCGAGACGACCCGTGCCTGCGGCGCCGCCCGGAAGGTGATCCCTCCCGCCGGTCCCGCGTCGGTTGGGTCGCCCCAACCGCGGACGACACGGCCCGACACTGGAACAGCGAAGTGCGCCGCCTGCCCCCTCATGCTGCCGACGAACCCGGCCGGCAGCGCCGGCGCTGCCTCCTGCCGCGCAGATTGCATAATCGCGGGTTCCCGATGCCGGGTGGCGGCGAGGCGATCGAGCGCACCGCTCACGGTCGTCCGCGTCCGTCGCCTGCTGCGCGGCCTGCTCGGCCTCGCGTTGCGCCGCGCGCGCCGCAGCGTCAGCGGCATCCTCTCTCTCGCGGCGCTCGCGCGCGTCAGCGAGAGCCTTGTCGAGCGCCGCCGCCTGCGCTGCCTGCGTCGCCTGCGCCGCGCGCAGGCGCGGCACGGCCGCGGCGATCTCGCGGGAGAGGTGGTCGATCTCGCCCTGCCTCGCCCGCAGCGTCTCGGCCTCGCGCTCCAGCCGCCTCGCGAGGCCGCGCAACACGAGCAGCCCGTGAAGCGCCGCGTCGGGTGGCATCTCGGCACCGAGCAGGGCTTCTGCCGGGTCGAGGCGCATGCGCTCGGCAATCGGGAGCAGCGGCGCCATAGCGGCCGCGCGCGCTGCAAGCTGGGCTTGCAAGTCGGTGCGCCGCTTGGACAAGACATCGAGCTGCGTGGCGGCCTTGTCCGCCTCGGCCTCGACGACTTGCAGCTTCGCCGCCGCCGCGATCCTAGCCGCGGCGAAGCCGCGCTCTTCGGCGTCGCTTGGAGACGCGCCGGCGCGCTGCGGACGGCCTGGGGGCGGGTGGGGACGCTCAGGCGCGCCAATGCCGGGCACCGGCGCGGCCGCGAGCAGGAGCGCCAAGCTAGCCGCCGTGCTGCGCATCCGCCTCCAGCAGCGAGCGCCCCGTCATCGCCGCGGGCTGCGGCAAGCCGAGCAGGGCGAGCAAGGTCGGCGCCACGTCCGCGAGCCGCCCGTCGCGCAGCCCGGCACTGGTCCGACCGGTGAGCAGCACGGGAACCGGGTTTGTCGTGTGCGCCGTGTGCGGCCCGCCGGTCTCGGGATCGCGCATCATCTCGCAGTTGCCGTGGTCTGCGATCACGAGCAGCGCGCCCCCCGCTTCTTCCACCGCCGCTGCGATGCGTCCGAGGCCGGCGTCCACGGTCTCCACGGCCTTGATCGCGGCGGGCAGGCTTCCCGTGTGGCCCACCATGTCCGGGTTCGCGAAGTTGAGCACGATGAAGTCGTATTGCCCGGAAGTGATCGCCTCGACCGCCTTCGCGGTCAGCTCCGGTGCCGACATCTCCGGCTGCAGATCGTAAGTCGCGACCTTCGGCGACGGCACCAGGATACGGTCCTCGCCCGGCAGCTCCGCTTCCTGGCCGCCGTCGAGGAAGTAAGTGACGTGCGGATACTTCTCGGTCTCAGCCATGCGCAGCTGCCGCCGCCCGGCGCCGGCTACAACCTCCCCGAGCAGCCCGTCCATGGCTTGCGGCGGGAAGAGCGTGCCCATGAGGGGTGCGAGGGCGTCGCTGTAGCGCGTCATCCCTGTCGCAGCCGCGAGGTTCGGCACGCGCGGGCGGGCGAAGCCGGCGAAATCCGCGTCGAGGAACGCTGCCAGGATCTCGCGCACCCGGTCCGCACGGAAATTGAAGCAGAGCAGCGCATCCCCGTCCGCCATGCCGCGAAAGGCACCGATAACGGTGGGGAGCACGAACTCGTCCGTGATGTCGCCGCCGTAGGCCGCATCCATGGCGCTCGCGACGTCTGCGAAGCTCGGTCCCTCGCCGAGCGCCATTGCGCGCCACGCCTTCTCCACCCGTCCCCAGCGATTGTCGCGGTCCATGGCGTAGTAGCGCCCCGACACGGTCGCGATGCGGGCGTCGTCGGGCAGTGCCGATTGCAGTCTCGCAAGGTAACCCGCGCCTGAGAGCGGCGGCGTGTCGCGTCCGTCCGTGAAGGCGTGGACGCGCACCGGAACGCGCGCGTCCGCGAGCAGTCGCGCCAGCGCCACTGCATGGTTCTGGTGGGAGTGAACGCCGCCCGGCGATACGAGCCCCATGAGATGGCAAGTGCCTCCCGTGCGGCGCAGCGTCTCGATCAGCGCGAGCAGTGCCGGGTTGCGCGCGAGACTGCCGTCCGCGACGGCTTGGCTGATGCGCGGCAGCTCCTGCATGACCACGCGCCCGGCGCCGATGTTGAGATGCCCGACCTCGGAATTGCCCATCTGCCCGTCCGGCAAGCCGACGTCGAGACCCGACGTCTGCAGGAACGCGTGCGGTCCCGCCGCCCATAACCGGTCGAAGTTGGGCGTACGTGCCTGGCGCACGGCATTGTCCGCTACGTCCTCGCGCCATCCCCAGCCGTCGAGGATCACGAGCATGACGGGTCGGGGAGGGGACATCCGGGATGGTCCTCGCTACAGTGGCCCATGTTACTAGCCTGGCCGCCATGCTCGGTGGTAGGGGTGTCCGGTGCGGATGCATTGCGCGCGGTAGAGCTGCTCTGCAAGGAGCGCGCGCACGAGCAAATGCGGCCAGGTCATCGGTCCGAGCGAGAGCGCGGCGTCGGCGCAGGCGATCACGGCGGGATCGAGCCCCTCAGCACCGCCGATCAGGAAGCAGAGCGTCCGGCCGCCGGCAAGCCAGCGCTCGACACGCTGCGCGAAGGCCTCGCTGCTAGGCGACTCGCCGCCTTGGTCGAGCGCCACGGCGAGAGCGTCCGCAGGCAGTACGTTCAGCAGCATCTCGCCCTCGCGTCGCCGGATTTCCGCCGGTGCGCCGCGCGCGTCGGGGATCTCGGTCACGGCGAGCGCTGGGCGAAGCCGCTTAGTGTATTGCGCGAGCAACACTGCTTCCGGTCCCGTCCGAAGCCGTCCGACGGCGATCACGCGCACGCTATCCGCCCCTGCCCATCGTGGCTACAGTGCGGCCCCATGCCCCGCCGCGCCTTGCTCTTGCTCGTGCCGCTGCTCATCGCTGCGGCGCCCGCGCCCATTGCGCTTCACCCAGCGCCAGGCACACTGCTTGATCGGGACGCGCGCAAGCTCTCCGCCCCGGACCTTCGCGACGCGGCGCGTGTCGGCGACCGTCCGCTCGTCCTGGTCGGCTCCGCGCGCCTCGGGCCCGCAAGCGAGACGCCGATCTTGTTCGTCCAGCTCCAGTCGGCGCGGGAGTGCGGCTCTGCGGGGTGCAGCACGACGGCCTACCGGGCGGTGAAGGGCGCCTGGCATCGGGTCCTGGACTTCGTGAGCGGCCCGATCACCGTGCTCCCGAGTCGCCATGACGGGTTCGCGGACCTCAAGGTAGGCGGCGACCGCTATGCCTGGAACGGGACGGCCTATGCCAGCCTGGAGCCGGCGCCCGCGCTCGACCTGCGCCAGCAAATCCTCCGGCACCAGGCAGCGACCCGCGTCTCTAAGGCGGCGCCTCGGCGGGCTCGTCGAGCTCCGCACCCCACATCTTCTCCAGCGCATACAGCGCCCGCGCCTCCGGCTTGAACAGGTGCACGACGACGTCGCCGGCGTCGAGCAGCACCCAGTCCGACCCCTGGCCGCCCTCGATCTGCACCCGCGGGATGCCGATCTCGGCCAGCTTCTCCTCGAGGTGTCCCGCCATGGCAGCGATCTGGCGGTCGGCGAGTCCGGTCGCGATCACCATCCGGTCCGCGAAGGAAGCCCGCCCGGCAAGATCGAGCGCCATCACCTCCTCCGCCTTGTCGGCTTCCAGGCTAGCAACGATGACGGATTGGACCTGCTCCAAGCGGTCCAGCTGCGCCGGCAGCTCGCGTTCCGCGTTGCCGCGCTTACGCGGTCCCGCCGCCGCCGCCTTCTTGCGGGGCGTGCCGGGCGACTTCGCTGCCTCGGCGAGCGCGGGAGCCGGCGCGGAGGCCCGGCGTCGGGGAGGCTTCGCCTCTGAGACGGGCTTCCTGGCTATCGGCGTGCTCCCTGGCTCGCGTTCTCATCCGCCTTATGGAGCCTGGCACGCGTCCGGCGCAACAGGGTCGCTGACAGCGTGTTCTCCGAAGCGGGCAGATAGAGCCAGGCCGGCGCTTTCAGGCCAGCCAGCCGCGCCGCGGAATGCGCGCCGCGTCGCGCGCCCCGGAGCCGACTCGCCGCCTGGCCGCCGAGTGCGCGCGCCTTCCAGCTCGGGCGCGGCACGATGAGGAGCGGCATGGTTTGCGCGATTGCCGTCCAGCGCTGCCATTGCGGTAGCTGGGCCAGGTTGTCCGCGCCCATGATCCAGACGAAGTCCGTTTTCGGAAAGCGCTGGCGCAGCGACCGCAGCGTGTCCCAGGTGTAGCGCGTCCCGAGCCGGGCCTCGATGTCGGTCGCCACGATCCGTCGCCCGTCCGCGATGGCGCGGGCGGTGGCGAGCCGTTCCGTGAAGGACGCCATGCCGTCCCGCGGCTTCAGCGGATTGCCTGGTGAAACCAGGAGCCAGACTTGGTCGAGCTGCAGCCGGCGCAGCGCGAGCTTGGCGACGTGCAAATGCCCGGCGTGCGCCGGGTTGAAGGAACCGCCGAGCAGGCCGATGCGCATCCGGCGCCGGTCGCCGAACCGCGGAGGCTCCGTCAGGGCCGCACCTGCCCCGAGCCCTCGACCAGGTAGCGGAACGTGGTCAGCTGCTCGACGCCGACCGGGCCGCGCGCGTGGACACGCCCGGTCGCGATGCCGATCTCGGCGCCGAAGCCGAACTCGCCGCCGTCGCAGAACTGCGTGGACGCGTTCCACAGGGCGACCGCGCTGCCGACCCCGGCAAGGAATTGCTCGGCGGCGTCACGGTCCTCGGTGATGATCGCCTCGGTATGCTCGCTGCCATGCCGGGAGATGTGCGCGAGCGCCGCATCCAGGCCGTCCACGACAGCGATGGAGAGAACGGCGTCGAGCCATTCCGTATCGAAGTCGCCGGGCTGCGCCGGCGGCAACTCGGGCAGGATCGCCAGCGCGCGCTCGTCCGCCCGGAACTGACAGCCGAGCGCGCGCAGGTCGGCGACGATCGCCGGCAGCAGGGCAGGGGCGCACACAGCGTCGATCAGCAGCGTCTCCGTCGCGCCGCAGACGCCCGTGCGTCGCATCTTGGCGTTCGCGACGACCGCCCGCGCCATTGCCGGATCGGCCGCAGCGTGGACGTAGGTGTGGCAGAGTCCCTCCGCATGGGCGAGCACCGGCACCCGCGCCTCCGCCTGCACGCGCTCAACGAGGCTCTTGCCGCCGCGCGGGATCAGCAGGTCGAGCAGCCCGGCGCCCGCCAGCATGGCCGCGACGTGCGCGCGGTCCGCGTCCGGCGCCTGCTGCACCGCGTCCGCCGGCAGCCCTGCCCGCTCCAGCCCGGCGCGCACGGCGGTGTTGATGGCCGCCGCTGATCGTGCCCCGTCCGAGCCGCCGCGCAGGATCACCGCGTTGCCGCTCTTGAGGCACAGCCCCGCCGCGTCCGCGCCCACGTTGGGCCGGCTCTCGTAAATCATGCCGATCACGCCGATAGGCTGTGGAAGCCGGCGGATACGCAGCCCGTTCGGCCGTGTCCATTCCGCGAGCGTGCGCCCGAGCGGGTCAGGCAGCAAGGCGACCGTCTCCAGCCCCGCCGCCATCGCTTCGATGCGCGCGGGCGTGAGCGCGAGCCGGTCGCGGAACGCGGCGCTCGCCTGGCAGGCGGCGAGGTCTGCCTCGTTCGCGGCGAGGATCGACTCCGCCTGCGCCCGCAGCCGTGCCGCAGCCTCGCACAGCCCGGCGTCGCGCCGGGCGCCCGGCGTGCGCGCGAGCGTCCTGGCAGCCACGCGGGCGCGCTTGGCGGCATCCTGGAGCCAGGCAGTCCCGGCGTGTCCGTGCTGGGTCATGGCGCGAGCCTATGCTCCTTGCGTCACGCGAACAAGGCGGCGATGCTCGCCGGGTCCACGTCCTCGATGCGGGCTGGGGACCAGCGCGGCGAGCGGTCCTTCTCCACGACCATGGCACGGACGCCTTCGCGGAAATCTGGATGCCGCGTCACGTGCCGACGGATCTCGATATCCGTGGCGAGGGATTTTGCTAATGACCACCCGGCGCCCCGGCGGAGCAGCTCGAACGCCCAGAGCGTAGCACTCGGTGACAGACCGCGGATCGTCGCGAGCTGCTCGCGCGCCCATCCTCCGTCCTTGGCGCTGTCCTCGGCGTCGAGCCGCCGGAGAATCTCCGCGACGCTGTCCGCCCCGAAGCAGCGGTCGATTGCCTCGATCTTGCTCGGCAGCTCGGCCGGCGGGGGCTCGGCGGCGGTGGCAAGGGCGGCGACACCGTGCTCGGCGATCTCGTCTCCGAGCGTGGCCAGGCGCGCCCGAGGGACGAAGTGCGTGGCCAACCCGGCCCAGACCGCGTCTGCCCCGCCGAGACGTGCCCCCGTCAGCGCCATCCAGGTCCCCACGGCGCCGCGCAGGCGAGGCAGGACGTAGCTGGTCCCGACGTCCGGGAAGAACCCAATCGCAGTCTCCGGCATGGCGAACAGCGCCGTCTCGCTGGCTGCGCGGAAGGCGCCATGAACGGCGACGCCGACACCGCCGCCCATGCAGATGCCGTCCACGAGCGCGACGTAGGGCTTGGGATAGGCTGCGATGGTCCCGTTCAGCGTGTACTCCGCGGTGAAGAACCGCTCGAGGCTCGCCTCGTCGCCCTGGATCGCCGCTTCCCGGGCCGCGCGGACGTCCCCGCCAGCGCAGAAGGCGCGCTCCCCCGCGCCCTCGATGGTTACGGCATGAACGCCCGGCTCGTCGCGCCAGGTTTCGAGCGCTGCCGCAATAGCCTGGAGCATGTCGAAATCGAGCGCATTCAGCGCGCGCGGGCGGTTGAGGGTGATTCGTCCGATGCGCCCTTGGCGCTCTGCAATGACGGACGGGGTGTGGTCATGCTGCAAGGCCGGGCGCTCCGCGGGGTGCGCCCGGCCTGTAGCAAGTTGGGCGGCTATCGCCTAGACAGCACCCGCGAGGCCAGCGCGCCGAGCACGCGCCCGCCTATGGTCCTGTTCGTGCGCCTTCGCACGACGAGCCCCGTTGCCGACGCCGCGAGCGACATCAGCGTCAGCGACGAGCGCAGCTCCACGAGCGACTGATCGCGCAGCAGCTTCGCCTCCTGCTCAATCTGGCCAGGCTCGTCGCGCCGGGCGAGCACGGCGAAGACGATCGCGAGCACGAGGTCGAGGGCGAGCAGGATGATCGCCGCGATGGGCGGCGACACGTAGCCGATGAGGATCACGTAGATGAGGACGTGAATCATCACCACGATCGCGAGGCCGAAGACGGCCGCGACCGCTCCGAAGGCGCCACGAATGGCCTGGCGCTGGGCCATGCGGCGGAGGTAGAGCGCCTCCGCTTGCGCGGCTGCGCGAGCGAGCTCGACGGAGCGCATCGGGTTAGCGCACGATGCGGCCGAGCAGGTATCCGACCCCCGTGGCGATCAGGATGGCCACGAGCGGGCTCTCCCGGACCTTCTCGGACAGCATCTCGGCCTGGTCCGAGGCCATGTCGCTGGCCTGCCTCGCGTAGTTCTGCGCCTGGCCCGCTGCGTTGGAGAACGCGGGCGAGACGCGCTCGCTCATCAAGGTCTGGACCTGCTCGCGGAGCTGGGCGATCTGTTCCTTGGCGTCCTGCGCGGCGTCATTGACGTTATCGCTCACGGCCATGGCTCTGCCTCCTGGTAGGGGATTGCGGGGGCACAACGCCATCGTTCACGGCGGGTTGCGGGCGGGCGCAACGTTTCCGTGACCTGCGGCCCTGCTGCTCCCCGCCGCGCTCGCTCTCAGCTCTCGCGCCAGAGGATCGCGGGCACGTCGGCCAGGCGCGGCAGCGCCTTGCGCCAGAAGCTGTCGTTGGCGAACCGCTCGAACAGGTCGGGCGGCAGCACAGTCGGGCGCGGGCGCCACTCCACCCGGCCGTGGACCCGGTGCAGGCCGGGCGCGCCTAGCGCCGTGTCGAACTCGTCCGCCTCGTAGGCGACATCCTCGAAGTCGTGCTCGAACAGCGGCTCGCCCAGGAACTTGTAGAGCTGTGCCATCACCGCCCCCGGCGCCCTGGCCAGCGCCTCGTAGTCGAGCAGGATCAGCCGCTCAGAATGCGCACCGAAGCACGCCTCCCGCAGCGCGTCGAGCGCGTAGCCGACCATGCCGTCGCTGCCTGCGACGCGCGCGACGCGGGTATAGACCGTGCCGCCCGCCTCGAAGCCGAACAGGCCCGACAGCTCGAACGGGTTGCGGCTCACCTGCCGCTCGATGCTGTCCATGATCCATGGCACCTCGCGCACGCAGCAGATCACGCGCGCGTTGGGGAACAGCTCGCCGAGCGCTGCCAGGCGCGCGCACCACAGGCGGTTGGTGTCGAAGAGCACAGCCGCCGGGTCGGCCGCATGGTAGTAGCCCGCGAACACGCCGCGCAGCAGCGCCCGGCGCTGCCCGGCGTCGAGGAACACGCTGGTCTCGTTGCGCCGGCTCATCGCCCCTTCCAGCGCCATGTAGAGCGCGCCTACGGGGCTGGTCATGGCGGCCGAGAACGCCGGGTTCTGGCGCAGGATCGCGGACAGCAGCGTCGATCCCGCCCGCGGCAGGCCCGAGATGAAGTGGATCGCGTTCTGCAGTGACCGTTCCTCGATGCTGTAAGACCGCTCCGCGCGGCCGACTCTGGCGGCGCGAAGCGGTATGGCTGGAAATGCACAACGGGCGCAACCGCTCCGACGGCGCCACGCTGGACGCCATTGGCCTGTCGTCGCCGCTGAGACGCTGTCTCAGCTCACGGAAAGGTGTTGACACGAACGAAGAATCTGGGCAACTCTTTCGCAGCAGCTATAATTGCGACCCTGCGCGCGGCATTTTTGGCCAGGAGAGCCGCGCTGCGTGACGATGGAGGGAGACCCCGTCGCGCTCGGAAAAAACCGTCCCCAAGGGAGAGCGGCATGTCCGGATCGACGAGCACTATCAGCTACACCGGCAAGGTTGCCACCTTCATGGTGCCGGCGACGGGCGACTACGACATCATCGCGTACGGCGCGGGGGGCGGCCCAGGCTACTACGCCGCGTCCGGCGGCCGTGGCGCGGAGATCGGTGGGGTGGTCTCGCTGACCGCGGGTTCCACCGTGAGCGTCGTCGTCGGCGGTGTGGGCAAGGTCGGGACAAGCGACAAAGGCAATACCCCTGCTTACGGAGGCGGGGGCGGCGGCGGCAGCTTCGTCTATCGGGGGTCCACCCTGCTGCTTGCGGCGGGCGGCGGCGGTGGCGGCGCTGCCGTCGGCATGTCCGGGGGGGAGCCGGGCAGACCAGCGCATCCGGCCAAGCCGGCGGCGGCGCGGGCGGCGGCGCCGGCGGGACCGGCGGCATGGGTGGCGCCGGCGGAACATACGTCAGGTTGGGCCTTGGCGCCTCCAACGGCGGCGGGGGCGCCGGCTTCAAAGGCAACGGCGGGAACGGCGCCACCAGCCTGCATGGCTACTCCGGTTACGGTGGGAAAGGTCCCCCGAGCTTCGCCGGGGGCGCCAGCAATACCACTCTCGCCTACGGCGCCCTCACGGCTGCGGGAGGCTTCGGCGGTGGCGGCAGTGGCGGACTCCATGGCGGCGGCGGCGGCGGCTATTCCGGCGGCGGCGGCGGCACGGGACAAATTACCTCCCTCGGCGGCGGCGGCAGCGGCGGCGGCGGCGGCTCGTTCGACAGCGGAACGGACCAGACTCTCGTCGCCGGCGAGAACAGCGGCAACGGCTTGGTCATCATCGCGCCGGTTGACACCCCCACCATCACCGGCACGGCGGCGAACCAGCCAACGGCGAGCACGGCCGCGATCGACCCGTTCACCAGCGTCGTCATAGCAGACCCGAACCTCGGCGCCCTGCCCGAGACGCTGACGGTGACGCCCAGCCCCACCGCGAACGGGGCGCTGTCGGACCCGAACGCGGCCACGGATCACAGCACGATCAGCGGCGGCACCTACACGGTCACGGGCACGGCGACGCAGGTGCAAACGGACCTGCGCGGCCTCGTGTTCACGCCCGCGACGAACCAGTCGGGCCAGCCGGTCACGACCGGGTTCACCATCAGCGACACCAACATCGCGGGCCAGACCGCGACCGATAGCATGACATCTGTGGTTGCGAGCCAACCCATCCAGCCCTCCACCATCGCGGGCACGGTGGCGAACCAGGCCACCACGGATGCCGCCACGATCATGCCGTTCAGCACTGTCATGATCTCCGACCCCGACGTGGGCGCGCAGGACAGCCTTGTCATCACGCTGCTCGGCAGCACCGGCGGCACCGGGGCGATGGGCGTGGGCGCAGGCAAGGTTACGGCTACGGACGCCAACGGCACGCTATCCGGCACCGGCCTGACCAAGACCGGCATCGGCACCTACGCGCTTGCCGCCACCAGCCCGGCCAATCTGACCTCGGAACTGGACGCGCTCACCTTCACGCCCACCAAGGGCGAAGTCGGGCCTGGCCAGAGCGTCACCACCACCTTCGACCTGGCCGCCACCCAATTCGGCGTCACGACCACCGACGACACCACCTCCGTGATTGCCACGGCCCCTGGCGTCGCCTCGACCGTCACGGTTCCCACGGCGGACCAGACCCAGACCACCACGGGCATCGCGACGGTAACGCCCCTCGCGGGCGTGACCATCAGCGACCCCAACGCCGGCAGCCCGACCGAGACGGTCACCGTCACCCCCAGCCCCACCACGAACGGCACCCTGTCCGACCCCAACGCCGCCACCGATCACAGCACCACCAGCAGCGGCGCGATCACCCTGACCGGCCCCGCGACCACGGTCACGACGGACCTCGACGCGCTGACCTTCACCCCCGCCTTCGGCCAGTTCGGCACCACCACCTTCACCATCACGGACACCAACTCGGCCGCTCAGGCCTCGACCCCCGGCACGGCGTCCGTGATCGTGAACCCGCCACCCCCGCCCACGACGGCGCAGCTCAAGCAGATCGGCACCGACCTCTTGCAGTTCTACAAGGACGATCTCGCCCACAAATCCACCACCGCCGACGCGGGCAAGCTCGCGACCGACTTCACCACGCTCGACCTCTCGCAGGCCGAACTCGGCCAGTTGCTCGGCCAGACGCTGACCTCAGCCACGCTGGCCAGCCCGGCCGCGACCATGCTCGGCGCCGACATCGCCGCCACCTACTACTCCAAGATCACGACCGACCTCGCCCACAGCGGCCAGGGCCTGGCGGGCGACCTGACCGCGATGATCGGGACCACGGTGGCGGCCGGTGCGGACGACCTGCTGCGGACGCACTTCGGCCAGACCACGACCGCGGCGGTGACCGCCACGGTGACGGACTTCAAGCTGGCGTAGCGCACGGCGCCGCACGGACAGTGGCGGGCGGGCGGCGCTCTCCATCGCACCCTCGACCCGGCGCTTGACCCCGCCGGCGAGAAACCAGCTTATCCTCCCCGATGTCCTCCAGCCCCACCCTCACCGACCCGGCCGACCGCACCCGCCAGCGTGACGAGGACGCCCAGTATTATCGCGGCATCCTCCATGAGCTGGTCGAGATGGCCACCGACATCGCCCGCGCCGTCCATCGCCAGGCCACCACGGAGCACTCCGCCGACCCCACCCCAGCAACAGCACTCCCCGCCCCAGCACCCAGCCCGCAGCAAGCGATCGCCTTCGACCGCCTCGCCCGCTCCATCCGCCGCACCATCGCACTCGCCCGCAAGCTCTCCGAGCCCGACCGCGCGCCGCCCAGCTCGAAACTCCGGGCCGACGGCTGCAACGAGTGCTGCCCCAGCCCGCGCCAGCGCCGCACCGACCGCGCCGAGACGGACGCCCTCCACGCCGAGCCGTGCGAGCGCCCCGAGGAACCCGACTTCGACGCCGACGAGGACCTCGACGACGACCTCGACGATCAATCCTTCGCCGACCTCATCGCGAGCCTCCGCCACGACAGCGGCCTCGCCACCCTGACCGACGCCCAACTCCGCCAGCACGGCACGCCCCGCGACGTGCGCGACCTCTGCGCCTGCGCCGCCCAACCCAGGACCGTCCAACCCAGGACAACCCAGTCCAGGGCCGTCCACCCCACGACCGGGACCCGCGCTCCCCTGCGCCGCCCCTGCCCGCCCGCACCGCCACCGGCCCCCAGCACCCTGATCCAGGCTGACCCTGATCCGGGTCTCCGGTCACAACGGTGAGAGACCGGACCAAGCAGCGTTCAGGACCGCTGATATTATTCCGCCGCCGTCTCCCGCTCCTTCGTCCGCGAGAACGCCCGGTGCGTCCGCTCGCGCACACCCTGGAACACGACGTAGAGCATCGGGATCACGAAGATTCCGATCGTGCTCGCTAGGATCATGCCGGCGAACACCGGCGTGCCGACGGCGCGCCGGCTCACCGCCGCCGCACCGCTCGCCGTGACCAGCGGCACGAGGCCGAGGATGAAGGCGATGCTCGTCATCATCACCGCCCGGAACCGCGTCTTCGCCCCGAGCACCGCCGCCTCGCGGATCGGCATGCCCTCCTCGCGCCGGTCCTTCGCGAACTCCACGATGAGGATGGCGTTCTTCGCCGCCAGCGCGATCAGCACGACAAGGCCGATCTGAGCATAGAGATCGAGCGAGAGGCCGAACAGGAGCAGCCCCACGAACGATCCCAGGATGCCGACGATAACGGACAGGAGCACCGGGACAGGGATCACCCAGCTCTCGTAGAGGGCGACCAGGAACAGGTAGGCGAACAGGAGTGCCAAGCCGAGCAGGATGCCGGTCTGCCCGGACGCCTGCTTCTCCTGGTAGGCCGTCCCGGTCCACTCGTAGGAGAAGCCCGGCGGCAAGGTGCGCGCGCTCACCGCCTGCATGGCCGCGAGCGCCGTCCCGGACGACACGCCCGGCCGCGGCCCGCCGTCCACCGTGACAGAGCGCACGTTGTTGTAGCGGCTGATCGTCTGCGGCCCGAGCACGAAGCGCGCTGCGGCGAGCGAGCGCAGCGGCACCTCCTGGCCCCTATTATTGCGCACATAGATTTGCCAAAGCGCCGACGGATCGAGCCGGTCACGCTCCTCGCCCTCGATGTTGACCTGCCAGACGCGGCCGAACAGGTTGAAGTCGTTGACGTAGATGCCGCCCAGCGTGGCCTGCAAGGTGGTGAACACGTCGCTGATCGCGACACCGAGGGCCTGCGCCTTGTCGCGGTCGATATCGAGGTAGATGCTCGGCGTCGTCGGGCTGTAGGTCGTGAAAACGCGGGTCAGGCTCGGATCCTGGTTCGCAGCGGCGAGCAGCCCGTTGAGCACCCCCCCGATCTGCACCGGGTCCTGACCCTCCAGCGCCTGAAGCTGATACTCGAATCCGCCGCCGGTGCTGAGGCCAATGATGGGCGGCAGGTTGAGCGGGAAAACGGTCGCGGAGCGAATGGTCTGCGCCGCGCCGAATACGCGGCCAATCACCGCCTGCACCTTGTCTGCCGCTGCCTGCCGGTCCGCGAACGGCTTGAGGCGCACGACCACGAAGGCCGCGTTGCTCTGCGCGCCGCCGTCCAGGAACGAGAACCCGATGATGGCGAGGACGTTCGATACCTGCGGGTTCTGCCGAACGATCCGCTCCACGCGCTGGACGACCTCGCGCGTGCGCGACACGCTCGCGGCAACGGGAAGCTGAACGACGACGAAGAACGCGCCCTGGTCCTCCTCGGGCAGGAACCCGGTCGGCGTGCGCGCGGACAGCGCATAGACGCCGCCCGCCGCCACGGCGACGACCAGCAGACCCACGAAACCGACCCGGATCAGCCGCGCCACGACCCACGCGTAGCCGTCCCGCGCCCCGTCAATGCCGCGCAGCACGCGCCCCATGATACCGCGCCTCGGACCTCCGTGCGGGCGCAGGAACACGCCGCAGAGCGCGGGCGAGAGCGTGAGCGCATTTGTCGCCGAGATGAGCATGGCGACGCTGACCGTCATCGCGAACTGGCGGAACAAAGTGCCCGACAGGCCGGGGATGAAGCCGATGGGCACGAACACCGAGAGCAGCACCAGCGAGATCGCGATGATGGGCGCCGTGATCTGCGACATCGCCTTCTTCGTCGCCTCGCGGGGCGTGAGGTTCGGCTCCTCTTCCATCACGCGCTCGACGTTCTCGACGACGACGATGGCGTCGTCCACCACGATACCGATGGCGAGCACGAGAGCGAGCAGCGAGATCGTGTTGGCCGAGTAGCCGACGGCGAGCAGCACGGCGAAGGTGCCGATCAGGCTGACCGGGACCGCGATGGTCGGGATGATGGTCGCGCGCAGGCTGCCGAGGAATAGGAACACTACGATCACGACGAGGATGAACGCCTCGCCGAGCGTCTTGAGCACCTCCCTGATCGTGTCCGAGACGAAGGTGGTGCTGTCGTAGAAGACGAGGCTCTTGAGGCCCTGCGGGTAGCGCTGCGCGAGGTTGGCGAGCGCTTGGTTCACGCGCTGAGCGGTCGCCACTGCATTGGCGCCCGGTGCCAGATAGACGCCGACCGTGACTGACGGATTGCCGTTGAGCTGGCTCAGCGTGTCCTGCGTCGCGGCCCCGAGGTCAATGCGCGCCACGTCGTGCAGCCGCAGGAGCGAGCCGTCGGGGTTCGCGCGGATCAGGATATCGCCGAACTCCGCGGGCGTGGTCAGCCGCCCCTTGGTCTGGATGTTGATCTGGAACTGCGTGTCGCTCGGGGTCGGGCGCGCGCCGATGCGGCCCACCGGCGCCTGCACGTTCTGGCTCTGGATCGCCGCCAGGATGTCGCTCGGCGCCAGGTTGAGCTGGGTTAGGCGGTTGGTGTCGAACCAGATCCGCATCGAGTAGTCGAGCGCGCCGAACAAGGTCGCCTGGCCGACGCCGGGCACGCGCGAGAGCGTGTCGAGCACGTTTATGGTGACGTAGTTGCTGATGAACAGCGGATCCTGCTTGGCCCCCTCGCTGTAGAAGGCGAGGAACTCCAGGATCGCGGAGCTGCGCTTCTGCACCGTTACACCCTGCCGCTGGACCTCAAGCGGCAGGCGGGACAGCGCGGCCTGCACCCGGTTGTTGACGTTGACGGTGTTGATGTCCGGGTTCGTGCCGAGCTCGAACGATACGGTCAGGCCGTAAGAACCGTCGTTGCCGCTGTTGCTCTTCATGTAGATCATGCGGTCGGCGCCGTTGACCTGCGCTTCCAGCGGTTGTGCTACAGTCGCTTCGACGACATTGGCCGAGGCGCCAGGATAGCGCGTCGTGACTTGGACCTGGGGCGGCACGATGTCGGGGAACTGCGCGACCGGGATGCGCAGCAGGGCGAGCAGGCCCGCGAGCGTGGTCAGGATCGCGATGACGATCGCGAGCCTGGGCCGGTCAACGAAGACGGCGGAGATCACGTCTTCGATCCCTGGCTCGGCCCTTGGGGCGCCAGGCTCGGCTGCGGGCTGGCCGGGCCGGGGTTGACGACGAGGCCCGGCCGCGCGCGTTGAACGCCGTCCACGATCACCGTCTCGCCCTCCTTGAGCCCCGCACTGATCACCGCCTCGCCCGGCGTGCTCTGCCCGAGCGACACGCGCCGCTGCTCGACCTTGTTGCCCGGACCGACCACCCAAACGTAATTGCCCTGCTGGTCGGAAAGCACCGCCACGCGCGGGATTGCAAGGGCTTGGACGGGCTGCACACCTTGCAGAAGTACTGTGACGAACTGGCCGTCGACAAGGTCGCGGTCGCCGGGTTGGCCGCGCTCGCTACCAGAGCGGACCGGATTCGGGATTGTGCCGCGCAGCAGGATCGTGTCCGTGCCCTGCGAAATTGTTGGATCCACGTAGTCGAGATGTCCTTCCTGGTCGTAGGCATCCCCGTTGGACATGCGTAGCTTGATGACGACGGCGCTGAAGCCGCCCTTGCTGGCATAGCGGTCGCGCAGGTCTATCGCGATCCGCACCGAGATGGGAAACACCACATACATGGGGTCCTGGCTCACGATGGTCGCCAGCGTCCCCGTCGTGGGTCCGACGACGTTGCCGATATCGACCGCCGTGCGGCTGATCTTGCCGTCTATGGGCGCCCTGATCTCGGTGTAGTCCAGGTTGATCTGCGCGAGCCGGAGCTGCGCCTGTGCCGAGGCGAGCTGGGCCGCCGCGCTGCGCTGCTGGGCGAGCGCGTTGTCCACCAGGCTTTGCTGCCCAGCCGGCGTGTGGATCAGCGCCTGGGCACGCTCCAAGGTTTGCGTGTTGTTCACCAGCAGCGCGTTCGCCGACGCTACCGCCGCCTGTTGCTGCGCCACCTGTGCCTGGTATTGCGCCTGCTCGATCACGTAGAGCAGGTCGCCGGCGCGGACCTCGGCGCCCTCGGTGAAGTCGCGCTTGTCAAGGAAGCCGACGACCCGGGCGACCAAGCTCACCCGCTTCTCCGACTCGATCCGGCCAACGAACTCGTTGCTCTCGATCACAGCCGTCTCCTTCACCTGGACGACGCCCACAGCCGGCGGCCCGCCAGGCCCAAACTGGGCGAAAGCGGGCGCTGCGGCGAGCAGCAGCGCGAAGACGGTCAGGCGGAGCAACATGGATGCTACCCTTGTGGTTCGCTCTTCCTATACCCGACCGATCTTCGAGCGTCAGTCCGGATCGTGCGGTCGTGAGGCGACAACCGCGCGGTCACGGGCGGCCTCGACAGGGGATGGTGGCACGTGGCGCTAGCAGGCGAGCCTCTGCACGCGCAAGCTTATCCGAACGCTCCCACCTCGTGCGTGATCGCGACGCAGATCTCACGCATCAGCCCGTGCAGCCGGGCGAGTGGCTCGAAAATGATCTCGTGCTCGCTGGCGTAGGAAGTTGCCCCACCCCGCACGCCTGCTCCAGGCTCGCCGTAGTCCTCGGCGGCTGCCGGGTGCGGCGCCCGCGGGAAGACCTGGGTCAGCACTTCGACTGCCCCTGGCACGTCAAGACGCAGCAGCCGCGCCTGCACGCCCTCGGGCGTCACGCCGTGGCGCGGCGAGAACTCCGGGATTTCCGTGCCGAGCAGCCAGATGCGCTGGATCGTCGCGATCCGGAGCGCGTGCAGCAGCACGGCGCGGTCCGACATGCCGGGCAGGTCCGGCCACGCCGTGCGCAGCCCAACCTGGTCCGCTTGCGCGCGGCGCACCGTTGCCTGCGTCACCGCCCACAGATCGAGCCGGGTCAGCGCGCGCGCGACCGACGCGAGCGCCTGCGCCCGGCCCGGCAAGTGCGCGTGCGCCGCGCGGTCGAGCCACGAGCCGGGATCGAGCAGGGACACGCTCGCCCGCAGCACGTCCAGGTCGGAATTCGCTGCCGCGAAGCAAACCAGGTCCAGCGCCCGGCGGAAGCGCGGGCTGGTCTCCCGCAGCTCGGTGAATAGCTCGGGCTGGCGCGAGCACGCCGCTCCCAACCCGTGCAGCACGTTCGCGCACCAGCCGAGCTGCTGCAGGATGGCGTTGTTCGGGATGGCCCGCAGCTCACGGGGATGGCGGATGAGCACCGGGCCGCCGGCATCGCCCTGCCGTGCGGCCGGGCGCGATCCGGTGGGGTCGAGCAGCGCCGGGCCGAACGCGCCTAGAAGTGCTGCGTAGCCCCGGTCTTCCACCAGCTCGCGCATCCCTGCGGCGGCGGTTGCGAAGAAGTCGGCCGCGAAGTCCGGCTCGGCGTAAATCGCGTCCGGCTCCGCAGGGGGCGGCAGAAGCGCGTGCTCGGCGAGCCGCGCCACGGTCGCCCGCGCCAGCTCGGGTGTGGCGAACAGGAGGTAACCGTCGCCGCCCTGGATCGCGCTCTCCTCGCGCACGCGCAGCCCGGCCGCGGCGAGGGCTGCCCGCGCCGCAGGGGGCGAGAGATAGTTGAGCCGATCCGCGAGCGATCCCGGATGCGCGCCGCGGCCGATACTCTCGCCGTGCGTGTCGAACAGGACGACCTCGATACCGCCTAGCCCGTGCCGGGCGAGCGCGTCGGCGACGCGCAGCTTGAGCCGCTCGATCAGGTAGCTGGACGGAAGCTGGCCGATGTAGCGACCGCTGTCTGAGTAGCCGAACTGCAGGCAGAGCCGCCCCATGCCGCGCACGTAGTCGCGAAAGCAGCGGCTGCGCAGCGCTTCCTCCAGCACGCGGCCGCCCGTCTCCAGAGCGTCCGCCGTTTCGAACAAAGGGCTGATCTCGACGTGCCGCTCGACGCCGAATAAGCGCGCGAGCCAGAGAGCGGCAAGCAAGGTGTAGCCGCTCTCGGTCTCGGCGATGAGGAAGCGGACGGGCGCGAAGGCGTCCACGTGCTTCGTGATCTGGGCGACCAGCATCATCAGGCGCACTGCGCTCGCCTGCTCCTGCAGCAGCCCGCCGAAATCCACCGGAACGGGCGCTACCTTCTCCAGCGCCTCGCCCATGGCGGTCAGCAAAACCCGGCGGCGCGATGGATCCTCGGCCGGAGCATCAAGGCCGAGCCGCAGCCGCGTCGAGTTGTGGATCTGCGTCGCGTTGAGGCGGACATGGGTGTGGGCGAGGGAGAGTCCATGGGCGAGCAGCCCGGCGCGCGCAACGACGAGCCGCCGCTGCGTCGCTGGGTCCGCATCAGCGATGGCAGCAGCGAAGAGCGGCAGCAGCGGCTCCGGCGACATTAGGGCACGTTCCCTGCCGCCGACCAGGGCGCGTGCGAAGGCTGCTACATCCGCGGGGTCCGGCCGCGTCGGCACTAGGGCGATCTGCGCCCCCACCTCCTCCAGCGCATCCTGAACTCGGCGAGCGAGCGTCCCCGTCCCGGCGACCTGCTCGACAAGTCGCGCGAGCTGCTGCTGCTTCATGCGCAGCCGGAGGCGCATCGTGTCCCACCACCCAATATCGGTGCGCCCGTCCGTGTCGTAGCCGACCCAACTCGCGAGGGTCACGGGGCAGGGGTTGAGGGAGTGCCATAGCGTAGGCCAAATCGGGCGCGCGGCGTCTAGTATCGCGCCTCCGAGTGCGTCGAGCGCGTCGCGCCCGTGCGCGATCGCACGCGTGGCGGTCTCGAACTCCTCGTCGAGCGTCGGGCGTGATGGCCGGTGGCTGACCAGGCAGCTATCCGCGACCCGTCCGCTCGCGGCTTCGGCGAGGGTCCTGTAAGCGTCCGGCGCGAGCGCGAAGGTCGGATGGGCGGTGAACACTGCGGCGTAGCGCGCCTGCTCGACGAGAGCGCGCACGTTGCGGAGCGGCAGCGGACTGTCCGCCGGGTCCGGCCGGATCAGCCGCTCAGCGAGCCGGGCCAGGGCGGCGCCGGTCGCCTCCGGCTCGGTCGCATCAACGTAGGCGGCGAGCCGGCGCGCGCGGTCCGCTGCGGCTTGGTCGCGGATGCTGGACACGAGCGCGTCTAGCGCGCTCTCATTCAGCGTTCCCTCGTCCAGATGGCGGGAGATCAGGAGCGCCGTGGTCAGCACCGGATTGCCAAACGGGTCTCGATCTGCCCGCAGCCGCGCCTCGGCTACGCAGGCGATCAGGTCCGCGACGGAGGGCGGCTCGGCGGGAGGCACGTCCAGCATGGCGCATCCTGCCAGGCCGGGGCGCCACACTTCAAGTGTTGCGTTGCAACATGGGCGCGTTCAGGAGCGATGCGGCCCCATGACCCAGGCGGGAGGTGCTGTACCGCGAGGGCCACAGTTCGAGCGCCGGCCTTCCCATGATTGCTGTGCCCGGATCACGCGTTCCTCCACGATAGCAAATAAATAGCTAATGCCCAAATTGGGCCCTACTCTCAGACTTTAGATGGTCACAGAGACCGAGCGGGCGAAGCAGCGTCTTGCATGACTTGCCAGATCATAATCGATGGCGACACTGCTCCTGATGCATCCTCGCTTGCTCATCGATTGGGTAATTTCGGTGAGGACCTCTATCGTGCCTTCAAGGAAAGCGGCTGGGCGTCAATCTCACTTGAGGAGATCGACCAGGTAACGGACAAATTGCGGGTCACAGTCTTGTTTAGGCGGCGAGTGAGGCGAATCAGCCGCCTGATCGCCGAGCGGCTTGAGACGCATTTCCTGGCTAGTCACGCCCGCATTTCGGCGGCTTCCATCCCGGACTGATGCTCGCCTCCTACTCCGCCGCGTCCGCCAGGCCCGGCATCTTCGGCGGCAACTCGCAACCGGTGGTGCAGCACCGGCCAGGCTGGCGCGAGGTTCGCCGCCCGTTGTCGAGGATGCCACGATCCAGCAGCCGCTCGACCAGCTCGGCCTTCTCGGCGACAGGATAGTTGCGCCAGATTTCGCGCTTCATCGCCTCCGGGCTGCCGCCGCCGTGGAGCGAGATGACGGAATACCACCCGCCTTGGGTTGAGACCGTCAGGTCTTCGATGAAGCGGGCAACCTCCATGCGCTGCGCCGCCGGGATGTCTGGCCGCCCGGCGAGCACCGCGGAGAGCTGCGCCGCCGTAGCCGGGTTATGGTCTTCGTCCGGGCCGGGCAGCGCCACGACGAGACCGCCCGAGACGTAGTGGGCGATCCGGTGCATGTCGTAGATCTGCGTCGCGAGCAGAAGCTTGCCGATGTTGGCATAGACCGGGTCAGGCATCATCGCCCCGGCCGGGTCCTGCTTGCAATAGACTGATGCCGCGACGCCGCACGCGTAGAAGCCTTCCACGATCTTTATCAGCTCCACCATCTGCTCGCGCATGTGGCCGTGATGCTCGAAGTCGAGGCCGTTCGCCTCCGCCATCAGCGCGCCCGCGCCGATCAGCAGGTCGCCGAACCCGGCGCGCGCGCCGATACAGGAATGGCGATGATGAGTTCGCGTAGGTGGTGGTGAGGAAGCCACCCTCCTCGTGCTCGCCGTCCAGGAACACGCACTCGTAGGGCACGAACACGTCCTCGAAGACGACGACGCCGGTGGACTGCCCGTACTTGGCGGAGAACTTCGCCGCGGCCTCGCCGGGCCGGCCCGCGGGACGGGCAACGATGGTCACGCCCGGTGCGTCCACCGGCACGGCGCAGCACACGGCGAAGTCGCGGTCCTCCGCCGTATGAGTACGGCAGGGCATGACCAGGAACTCGTGGACGTAGGGCGCGCCGGTGACGATGGCCTTCGTGCCACGGATCACGATGCCGTTCGCCCGGCGCTCCTTGACGTGGACATACACGTCCGGGTTGGCCTGGGCGCCGGGGCGCTTCGAACGGTCGCCCTTGGCGTCGGTCATGGCGATGCCGAGGGTCAGGTCCTCGTCTTGGAAGCGGTGCAGGTAGGCGAGGAGGCGCTCGTGATATTCCGTGCCGCACGCCTCGTCGGTGCGCCGGGTCGCCTGGAACAGGGCGTTGAGCGCGTCATGGCAGAGATAGCGCTGGGCGCAGCCGCTCTCGCGGCACACCAGGCGTACTGCTTCCAGCTTCGCCAGCAGGTCGTCGCCGCTCGTGTTGATGTGCAGCATCCGGTTCACGACGGCGCCGGACGTATGCTGCCGGGCGGTCATCAGCGCCGCCGCCTCCGGTGCGAGCGCCGCGTCGTAGGTGACGCCGATGGCGTTGATGCCAGGCGCGAACAGCGGCTCATCGACGATGCTGTCGACTTGAGACCCATTCACGAACACCCGCGGATTGTAGCGGCGCAGGCTTTCCCGATAGTCTGCCGCGGACATCAGCATGGCGTTCCTCCCGTGCTTCAGGGAGGCGGTTTGAGCAGCATCAGCGACGCCGTCAAGCGCCGCCTCTGCCCGGCCGCTGTCACAGCATCGACTGAACCAACTGCGCGCCCCACTCGTCGAGGCGCTCCCCAAGCGGGCGGTGCCGCCATGCGATGGGATCGATGGTGTGGGATGCGGCAACGTCGTCTGCGAACATCGCCTCCATCTTGCCGCCGAATGCGGGGTCTATGATGACGGCATCTATCTCGTTGTTCCAGAGGACGCTGCGCCAGTCGAGGTTTGAGGAACCGACGGCGGACCAGGCGCCGTCGATCACCGCGGTCTTGGCGTGCAGGATGCGATGTAGGCGTTCGTGAATCTTCACCCCGGCCCGCATCAGCTCCCCGTAATCGGCTCGACCGGCGGCGAGGGCAGCGTCGCTGTCGCTGCGGCCCGGAACGACGATCTGCACATCCACCCCGCGGTGGGCCGCAGCTTCCAAAACCCGCACCAGGTCAGGGGTCGGCACGAAATAGCCGGTCGTCAGGTGGACCGATTTGCGGGAAAGCTCGATGGCGGCGACCAGGGTGCGGTAGATCAACGGATGCTTGTTGTCGGGCGCGCCGTCTATCGCCTGCACGAGCGCCGGGCCGCGGAATGTGACGGGCGTCGGCGGCGGTGGCTGAAGCGGCGGTCCGTGCTGGTCGCGCCACGTCTCCATGAAGTAGTGCTCGAACTGGGCGACAACGGGACCTTCGATGCGCACGTCGGTATCGCGCCAGGCCGCGCTGTCCGGGTCGGCCGCATAGTGGCCCGGCTGGTTCTCGTAGACATGGGTGATATTCACGCCGCCGGTGATCGCGACCCGGCCGTCCACGCAGAGCAGCTTGCGGTGGTCGCGCTTGTTCGGCTCGACGGGCACGCGGCTATTGGGCAGTAGCGGGTTGTATTCGAGCGTGCGCACGCCGCCTTGGCGCATCCGATCGAACAGCGCGGGCGGCGTGTCGAGCGTGCCCCAGGCGTCGTAGATCAGGTTCACCTCGACTCCGCGGGCGCGGGCGGCGATCAGGAGGTCCGCGAAAGCGCTGCCGGCCTGCGCGTCGAACTCGTAGCTCTCCATGTCCACGCGCGTGGTCGATGAGTTGATGGCCGCGGCGAGGGCGGCGAAGGCGGCCGGCCCATTGATCAGCAACTCAACGCGGTTACCAGGGAGGAACGGCTTGTGCGCGATGCGCTCTTCCTGCTGGCGCATGAGGTCGAGGCTGCGCGCCGGGTCCCGCCTCGCCTCCACGACGAGCTGGGAATCGGCGCCCTGCGTGGGCGCGCTGACGCACCCGGCGAGCGCCACCGTCGCGGCCACGACAACGACGAGTATGCGGACGACCCTTGCCATCGCGAAGCATTAACCCCGGATTTGTGGCGGCCGTTGGGCCGAACAGCTCCGTGAGTTTCTCCCAAGACCATGAATATAGCATGAACTCGGGCTTGCGCTTCGCGTGAACCTGATGCCAGGAACCACCCGCGATGGTGGCGGGGAGGAGCGTTCCTACCCCAGCTCGCGGGCGCTGCGGATGATCCGCGTCACCATGCCGTAGGCGATCGCCTCCTCGGCGCTCATCCAGTAGTTGCGGTCGGTGTCCTTCGAGACCTTCGCGTAGTCCTGGCCCGTCTCGCGCGCGAAGAGCCGGTTGAGACGCTCGCGCATCTTGATGATCTCGCGCGCCTCGATGTCTATATCCACCGCAGGTCCCCGGACGCCGCCCATCGGCTGGTGCAGCAGGAAGCGCGTGTTGGGCAGGCAGAAGCGCCGGTCCTTGTGCCCGGCGATGAAGATCAGCGCGCCCGCGCTCGCGACCCAGCCGGTGCCGATCATGCGCACCGGCGCCTCGCTGTCCACGAAGCGAATCATGTCGTGGATCGTGTCGCCGCTCTCGACGTGACCGCCGGGCGAGTTGACATAGACGTCGATGGGATCGGACGACGCGCTGGCCAGCGCCAGCAGGCGACCGGTCACGTCCCGCGCCACACGGTCGTTGATCGCGCCGAACACGAGCACCTTGCGCTGCTTGAGGAGCCGGCTCTCCAGTTCGTTGATCGGTGAGGCGAGCGTCCTGTTGTCGTCCGGCTCCTTCGGCTCAGGGCCGATCGGCTCGGGAACGTCGGGACCGTGCGGATCGGGCTGGTCCGGGGTCTCCGGCTCGTCGTCGTCCATGTGCCGGAAGAACGGTGTCATGCTGGGGAAACTCCTTGCTCGCATGGCGCGCGGTATTGCGTAGGTGCGCACATAGCGCGCAACGTGGGGTAGGCGCGCGGCCTTGTCGAGGGTCGCTAGTGGTGCGATCGGCGCAGATGGCTCCCGCCATCTGCGCCGTGAATTGCACCACCAGCGAGTCTCTGGCGGCCTGATTCACGCTGCAGCCGGGAACCGGCTGCGGCGATCAGGCAACTAGGCCCGGCCCACCATGCGCCTGGCGACGGCGGTGATGTCGGAGGGGGAATAGGGCTTCTGCACGAAGGCATCATGGGGCGAGGGGCGACGTCCGGCCGGAGGCTGCGCGCCACCGCTCACGAAGACGACGGGCAGGTCCGCCCGGTGCGCGCGCGCCGCGTCAGCCACCGCCCAGCCGCTCACCTTCCCGGGCAGGTTCACGTCCGTCATCACGAGGTCGAACGACCCGTTGCTGCCCAGGAGCGCGACCGCCTGCTCCCCGTCCGCGGCTTCCGTGACATCGAATCCCTCGTCGCCCAGCACTTCGGTGAGGGTGAGGCGGATCAGGAACTCATCCTCGACGACCAGAACGCGCGGCATGATGCCCCCATGCCGTTCCGCGCCGGTTCGCGCACATCAGAAACGCGTGAGTCCTATCCGTCGTAGGCGAGCTTCAGGCCCGGCACCGGCCAGGGCATCGCGGCTAGCTCGCCCCGGCCAGAGAGCGTGAGGTAAGCGGTGCGCCGATCCCGGCCGCCGAAGCAGATGTTGGTCACGTAGGGATCGCCTGTCGGCACCTGGCGCCGAATCTCGCCTGTGGGGGCGATGCAGGTGATGCAGCCCGTGATCAAGGTGGCAACGCAGACTGTGCCCTCGCTGTCCACGGCGAGGCTGTCGAAGCGCTGGTAGCCGCCGAGGCCGCAGACGAGCCGGCCGCCGTGCGGCGAGGGCCAGGGCTGCTTACGGGCGACACCCGGCGTCTCTAGGTCGAAGGCCCAAAGCCGCGCGCTCTCCGTCTCGGCGACGTAGAGGGTGCGCCCGTCCGGCGAGAGGCCGCAGCCATTCGGGGTTAGAACCGGGTAAGCCACCGTGCGGATCGCGGAGCCGTCGGCGCGGGCGTAATAGACGCCGCCCCAGTCGCGGTCGCGTGGCCGCACTTTACCGAGATCAGTGAAGTAGAAGCCGCCATGCTCGTCGAACACGAGGTCGTTCGGGCCGCGCAGGCCGTGGCCGTCGCACTCGTCGTAGAGGCGCTCGACCCTGCCCGTGTCCGGATCGACGCGCTCGATGCGGCCGCCCGAGTAGTCATGGGGCTGTGCCGTAGGCAGAACCATGCCGCCCAGCTCGCGCCAGGCAAAGCCGCCATTGTTGCAGAGATAAAGCGCGCCGTCCGGCCCCCGAGCCAGGCCGTTCGGACCGCCGCCCGGCGTAGCGATGCGGCTCACCGCCCCGTCCGCCGCAACGCGCGTCAAGGTGCCGCGCCGAATCTCGACGAGCGCAACGCTGCCGTCGGAGAGAGCAACAGGTCCCTCCGGAAACTGCAACCCAGCCGCGAGTACTTGCATGTCCATCTCCCCCGTCATGCCGCGCCCATGCTATACGCTTCGTAGCTCCCGCGTGAGGTTCTCTATGCCGCGCATGTCCCTGATCCTGCTCGCCGCGCTCGCCTGGGCTACGGTGCTCCCGGCCCGAGCCGCAGGCACTGCCCCAAAGCTCGCCATCGTTCTCAACTCCGGCAGCGCCTCGCTGAGCCTCGTGGACATGGGAACGCGGACGGAGGTCAAGCGCATCCCGGTATTGCGCGAGCCGCACCACCTGGCGCTCTCGCCGGACCGGCGCTCGCTGCTCGTCGGCGACTCGGGCGGCAACGAGATGCTCTTCCTCGACCCGGCGACCGGCGCGATCCAGCGGCGGATGCCACTCGCCGACCCCTACCAGCTCGGCTTCAGCCCGAACGGCAAGTGGCTCACCGTCACCGGCCTCGCCCGCAACCAGGTGGACGTCTATGACGCCGCGACGATGCATCTCGCCAAGCGCTTCCCGATCCGGTCCATGCCGAGCCACCTCGCCTACGCGCCAGACAGCAGCGTCGTCTATGTCACCCTGCAGGGCAGCAACCAACTCGCCGCCTTCGACCTCGAGCATATGGCGCCGCTCTGGACCCACCCGGTCGGCGAGACGCCAGCTGGCGTGATCTGGCTTGACGGCAAGCTGCTCGTCGCGGACATGGGCACGGATTACGTCGCCGTCGTTGACCCGGCGGACGGGCACGTTGTCCGCCGCGTCGTGACAGGGAAGGGGGCGCACCAGCTCTTCCTCTCGCCCGACCGCCGGGTGCTCTACGTCAACAACCGCGTCGCGGGCACGACGACGGCGCTCGATCCAGCGACGCTCGCCATCGAGCGCGTGTATCACGTGCCGGGCGGCCCGGATTGCATAGACTTCGCGCCCGACGGCAAGCTCTGGATCACGCAGCGCTTCGCCCAGAAGGTCGCCGTGCTCGATCCCCGGACGGGCGAGATCCAGTCGCTGCCCGTGGGCCGCTCGCCGCACGGCATCTTCCTGACCACTGACCTGCGCGCGCCTGCCGGCGCGACGGACCTGCGCCAGCCATGACCGATCCTTTCAGCCTCGCCGGGGGCTGGCTGTTCGAGCACCTGACGCTTCCGGCCCTCTACGGGCTCGGCCTGATGGAATGGGAGGAGATGGCGCAAGGCTGGACGCTATTCGCGGTCTATGGCGCGCTGCAGGTGCTCCTGACCTTCGCGGTCTGCCTGCCCCTGGAGCGGTGGCGCCCGGTGGAGCGCTGGCCCGACCAGAAGGCGGTGGCCGTGGACGTGCTCTACACGTTCCTCTCTCGCGTCGGCCTGCTGCCGATCCTGACCTTCGTGGTGTTCTACCAGGTGCAGGTCGGGGTGACGGGCTGGCTCGTGGACCACGGCTGGACGCCGCCGACCTTGGAGCGGTTCTTCCCGTTCCTGCTCGGCCAGGGCGTGCTCACCTTCTTCTGCTACGCCGCGATCCTCGATTTCTCGGAATACTGGCGGCACCGGCTGTCGCACCGGTTCGGCTGGTGGTGGGGGCTGCACTCGCTCCACCACGCGCAGCGGCAGATGACGTTCTGGTCGGATGACCGCAACCACCTGCTCGACGAGGTGATCGGCTTCGTCTGGTTCATGGCCGTGGCGCTCCTGATCGGTGTGCCGCCGATGCAGTTCCCACTGCTCGTTCTCCTGCTCCGTTTCCTGGAGAGCCTGAGTCACGCCAACGCCCGCGTGAGCTTCGGCTGGCTCGGCGACCGGCTGCTGGTCTCGCCGCGCTTCCACCGTGCCCATCACGGGGTGCTGGCCGCCGGTCAGCGGAGCTGCAACTACGGCGCGGTGCTGCCCTGGTGGGACATGCTGCTCGGCACGGCGGATTTCGGCCGCGCCTACGCCCGGACGGGCGACCCTGGCGGGCCGGAAGCGATGGCGACAGGCGGCTACGTCGCGCAGCAATGGGCGGGGCTGCGGCGTGCGGTGCGGCTGGCGGGGTTGGTGCCGCGGTGAGGGGCAGCCGCGTAACGGGAGGCTCTACAGCCCCGGGTGTGCGGTCACCAGGCGTTCCGCTTCGGCCAGGTCCTGCGGTGTGTTGACGTTCAGGAACGGATCAACGGGTGTAGCGGGCCACTCTACCGCTGTGCTGGGTTGGCGCCCTGTGAAGGCGTCGATCTTGCGAACACCCTCCACCGCCACGGCACGGCGCAACTCTTCCCGAACCGACACGGGCCACAGCCCGACGACGGGGTGGGTCCAGCCGTTCGACGCGGCGCAGGCGAAGGTCGCCTCACTGCGGCTTCGGTCGGCATGGAGTCGCGTAACCAAGTCATGCGGCAGGAACGGTGCATCGCCCGGCACCGTCACCACCCACCCGGTCGCCGGCTCGGACGATGCTGCCCACTCCAATGCCGCGAGGACGCCGGCGAGCGGCCCGGGATGACCCGGCAGGCTGTCCGCGACGACAGGCAGGCCCGCGGCCTCGAACCGCCTTGGATCGTCGTTCGCGTTCAGGATCAGCCGTGTCACCTGCGGCGTCATGCGCTCGATCAGCCGCGCGAGGACGGTGCGGCCTCCCACCAGCCGCAGCGCCTTGTCGCCTCCGCCGAGACGGCGCGCGAGGCCGCCCGCAAGGATGACGCCGAGCGTCGGCGGGGAAGCATGGTCAGGACTCATCGTCTGCGGCCTTGCGGCGGTGCCGGGCGCTCTCCTCCGGGACGAAGTCGAGGCTCTGGTCGAAAACGATGCGCTCCGCTCCTGACAGCGTCAGGAATTGCTTGCCGCGCGCCCGCCCGATCAAGGTCAGCCCGGCGCTGCGCGCCAGCTCCACGCCCCACGCCGTGAAGCCGGAGCGGGACACGAGGACCGGGATACCCATGCGCACGGTCTTGATGACCATCTCCGACGTCAGCCGTCCCGTCGTGTAGAAGATCTTGTCAGCGCCGGTGATCCCGTTGCGGTGCATGTGGCCCGCGATCTTGTCCACCGCGTTGTGCCGGCCGACATCTTCCATGTAGATCAGCGGCTCGTCGCGCCAGCAAAGCACGGCACCGTGGATCGCGCCCGCCTCCAAGTAGAGCGACGGCATGGTGTTGATCGCGTGTGTGAGGCCGTAGAGCCAGGACGTTCGCAGCTCGGCCGCGGGCAGGCGGATGCCCTCGATAACGTCCATTAGGTCTCCGAACGCCGTGCCCTGGGCGCAGCCGGAGGTCTGGGTTTTCTTCCGCAGCTTCTCCTCGTAGTTCGTCTTGCGCTCGGTGCGCACGACCACGACTGCGATCTCCTCGTCGTAGTCGATGCCCGTGATTACGTCGTCCGGCCGCAACATGCCTTGGTTGAGGAAGTAGCCGACGGCGAGGTCCTCGGGATAGTCGCCGACCGTCATGGCGGTGACGATCTCCTGGCCGTTCAGGAACAGCGTCAGCGACCGCTCGACGGGCACTCGCGTCTCAACGGCAGCACCCGTGTGATCGGTGCCGATAAGACTGACGGCGAGGCGCGGGTCGGCTGGGTTGGGCCGGACGCGTCCGGGCAGGTCCAAGGTGGATGACTCTTGCATCCGGATCACATGGCGTCGGAGTTGCCGACATCGAACCCCCTCGCACGCAGCGCCTCGCGCGTTGCAGGGCTGCGGAGCAGGGTGATGAAACGCTGCACCGCCGGGCGGTCGAGCCGCGCTTTGGGCACGACGAAATCGTAGTGCTCGGCCTGCAGCGGGAGGAAGCCGAGGCCATACTCGCGCGCGACCGTCTCGATGGCGACACCCCAGTCCGCCCGACCCTGCGTGACCGCGACTGCCACGGCGTTGTGTGACTTCGTTTGCATCGCGTAGCCGGCCGGCCGGACCCCGTCCAGGAGGCGGTCGATCAGGATGCGCGTGCCGCTGCCCGCGTTGCGGTTGACCATGAGCACATCGCGGTCCGCGATCGCGGCCCGGATCGCTTCCTCCGCCGAGCGGCAGTCGCGGAAGCGTGCGTCGTCGGGGCGGAACACGATGCCCTGGAGCCGGCCGTAGCCCGGAACGAGCGTCAAGGCGTCCGTCAGGTAGGGCGCATTGGCTCGCTGCTCGCCGGGTCCATCAGGTGAATACCCGCGAGATCGCACTCGCCGCGCTTCGCCGCCGCGAGGCCGCCTGAGCTGCCGACGGCGAGCGACTTCACCATCACGCCCTCCCGCTCGAGCTGGCTGATCAGCATGTCGAGCCCCACGCAGTGGCTCCCGATCGCGACTAGGTCCGCCGGCCGCAGCCCGGCACCGATCAGCTGAACGTCCACTGGCGTGCCGGCCGGCACTGCCTCGGTGAGGGCAGGGACGGCGAAGAAGCCGTCCGCCTGGGCGAAGCTGGTCACCGCGCCCGACCCTTTCGCCGTCGGGTAGGCGGCCAGCCCGCCGTCTTGTGCCTGCATCAGCGACGCCAGCACGTATTCGGTCCGGCCGCGCTCGGACCCGATGCGGAGCGGCAGGATTGCCTGCACCGTCTCGCGCGGCGCGCGCGGCTGCCCGGCCAGGGTGCGGATCACGGGAGCCACGAACTCGTGGAAGGTGAAGATCGCGGAGGTCGGGAAGCCGGGCAGGACCACGACCGGCTTTCCCCCGGTGACGGCGAGGCAGAGCGGCTTGCCAGGCTTCAGGGCAACGCCGTGCACCACGATGCCCGGGTCGCTCAGCCGGGCCACCACTTGGTAGGCAAGATCGCCCGCGCCCTTCGATGTGCCGCCAGAGAGCAGAACCATGTCGCCCCCCGCTAACGCCCGCTCCAGGGTTGCGGCGAGCGCCTCCGGCTCGTCAGGAACGATCCCGAGCCGCAACGGCTCACCGCCCAGCTCTTCAACGGCCGCGGCGAGGATCGCGGCGTTGCTGTCGAACACCTGGCCGGGACCGATCGGGCCACCGGGTGAGACGATCTCGTTGCCGGTCGAGAAAATGGCGACCAGCGGCCGTCGCCAACAGACACCTCGCCGAGCCCGATCGCTGCGAGCATGCCGATCTCGCGCGAGGTGAGCACGTGCCCTTGGCGCAGCACCGTCTCGCCGCGGGCGATATCGGAGCCTGCGGTCGCGATGAATTGCCCAGGCGTTGCCGGGCGGTGCACTTCGATGCGCGGCACAGTGCCCGACATCCCGTCGTGAACCTCCGTGTGCTCGACCATCACGACGGCATCGGCGCCGCGGGGGACCATCCGCGGGTCGCAATGACGCTGGCGCGGCCAGCCACGACCGCGGCGGCTGGCGGGACGCCCGGCGTTAGGATCTCGGCATTCAACTCCAGCACCGCGGGCGTATCGTCGGACGCTCCCGCCGTGTCCTCGGCGCGCACCGCGAAGCCGTCCACGCTCGCCCGGTCGAAGCCGGGCACGTCCACGGCGGCGATCACGTCGCGCGCAACAACGCGGCCGCGCGCCCGCGTGAGCGGATAGCTTCCTCGCCCAGCGGCTCCAGCCGGAGGTGGCGGCGGAAGCGCGCCCTGCCTCTCGCGGCTCACAACGTCGAGAAACTGGTCCTGTCGGGCCGCGCGCTTCACCACTGCGAGGGACGGTGAGCCCGTCTGCTTCAGCCTCTCTGCACGGATTGCCGTAGATGACGCGGACGGCGCTGCCGGACCAGTGACCCTCGCTCGCTGCAGGAACAACAACGAAGCCGTCAGCTCGCACGGAGCTGGCGAGGCCGCCGCTCTCAGCCGAGCCCAGCGGCGTCGCGCGCCCACCAGCCATGCACACGCGCACCACGTCCGTGAAGCCAATCGCCGATACGATCTTGCGGTCAAGGACTGCGTCCGCCACGGGGTAGGGGAGGAAGCTTTGACAGCCGCCGAGCCGCTGGACCGCGCGCGCGGCCAGCATGTCGTAGGAGGTGAAGCAGGCCAGCGGCGCACCCGGCAGAAGCACCAATGGGACACCGCGTATATGGCCAAGCCCTGCGGAGTCTCCAGGACGCATCGCGATCCCGTGCACGTCGAGCGTTCCGCCGGCCTCGGCGATCGCGAGCGGCGCGTCATCGTCCATACCGGCGCCGCTCCGCCCGGCGATCAGCACCAGGTCGGCGCCGAGGGCGGCGCGCGCCACCGCCTGTGCCATCATCGTCCGGTCGGGGTGGGGCAGGGGGGCGAAGTCCGCGATCCCACCGTCCCGAGCGATCAGCGCGCGCAGCATCGGCGCGAGCGCATCGTGTCCGGCGGTCTTCGGTCCGGGTAAGACGAGACGCACCCTGGGCTGGCGCACGACGGTGACGAGCACCGTGCCTGTGCTCGCGAGAAGCGCAACATCCTGCGGCCGCAAGCGTCGCCACTGGGCGATGATCTCTGTCCCCGCCCGGTGTTCACTCCCGCGACGATCGACACCCATGCCCGGCGCGACCGGCGCCATCACGTCCAGCCGCCCTGGCCCGCTACCCTGCGCCGCGTCGAGCGGCAGGACCGCATCCGCTCCGGAGGGAAGCGACATCCCGGCGACAGCGATCGAGGCGGAGCCGGGCGGCAACGCGCCTGGTGCAGAAGCTTCGCGCAGTGCGAGCGTGAGCGGGTTGTAGTCGCCCGCCCCCTCGGTATCGGTCGCGCGCACTGCATACCCGTCCACGGCGGCGCAGTCAGTGCTCGGCCAGTCGATGGGGCTGACCACCGGCGCGGCTGAAGCCCTGCCGCCAGCGTCGCCTACGTCGATCGTCTCAGGCCCGAGAATATCGACATGCGCGTCAATCCAAGCTAGCGCCTCGCGCAGTGGAATACGGTTAGTGAAGCCCACCGGGCGAATGTCGGTCGGGACGGGGCCTGTTTCGAGTCCTGTCCTGTCCGCCGAGCGTGCCGTCGGCGGCACGACGCTCTGTGGCGCTAGCTTTCCCGATTCCACGCCGCCGCCGGTGTGATCTCGCGTCGGCGATCAGCAGCGTCCCCATCGCCAGCACTCCCACTGCCGGTGCCGCCTGT
>CAWIUA010000034.1:0-80509 GCA_963839135.1 uncultured Alphaproteobacteria bacterium | reverse complement strand
TGGACGGGATAAAGCTGATCCGCGAGGCGCAGCGGCAGCATCCGAAGCTGCGCGCTATCCTGCTGACCGGATATGCGGGCGACACGACGTTGCTCGCGATGAACGGGGCGCTGAGCGGGTCGTTCACCCTGCTCCGCAAGCCCATCTCGGGAGCCGAGCTCGCCGACCGCGCGGCAGCCCTGATCGAGGGATGCCGGGCCGCGGGGTGATTAGCCAGCGCTCTACAGCTCCCCCCGCGCTGCCAGCGCCTTGATCCGGTCCGCCGTGCGCAGCGCGATGGCCTGGATCGTCAGCGACGGGTTCACGCCCCCCACCGTCGGGAACACCGAGCCGTCGCAGATCCAGAGGTTGGGAATGTCCCAGCTCCGGCAGTCCGCGTTGACCACGCTCGTCGCCGGGTCGTCGCCCATGCGCGCGCTGCCGTTCATGTGGCAGGTGTCGTCGTCCTGCTCCCAGATTTCGCGCCCGCCCGCCGCGTCCAGCGCCTGGTGCATGAACTTGAGGCTGTGCTTGATCAGCGCTTTGTCGTTGTCGCAGTATGAGTACGTCACGCGCGGGATGCGCAGCCCATACTGGTCCACCTCGTCGGCGAGCGTCACCGTGTTGCTCTCCTGCGGCATCAGCTCGCCGACGATCTTGAGCCCGGCAACGTGGTTGTACCGCTGCATCTCGGCCATGAACGTCTCGCCCCATATCTTGCGGCTGCTCGCGACCGTATCGCTCCAGAGCTGGGGCAGCGGTCCCTGGCTCATGTAGCAGTAGCCGCCGAAGAAGTCCTTGTTGTCGTCGTAGTTCCAGTGCTCGGTCAGCGTGAGCGACGGCGGCGCCTTGTAGGAGCGTATCTCCTCTTCCATCACGCCCCACACCGCCTGGTTGGCCTGGACCGTGAAATACTTCCCGACCAACCCCGAGCTGTTCGCCAGCCCGTGCGGGTAGCGTGCGTTCGCTGAGTTCAGCAGCAGCCGCGGCGTCTCGATGGAGTAGCCCGCGACCACCACGTTGCGCGCCTTCTGGAAGCGCCACTCGCCCTCGCGGTAGTAGCGAACACCCGTGACCCGCCCGTCGTCGCCTGTCTCGAGCTGCCCGACCATCGCAAGGTCACGGATCTCCGCCCCCGCCTTGAGCGCCCGCGGCAGCCAGGTGACGAGCGCGCTCTGCTTGGCGTTCGTCGAGCACCCGGTCACGCAGAAGCCGCGATAGACGCACGGGTGCGCCTCGCCGCGCGGCGCCGAGAGCGTGGCGATGGGCGACGGCGTCCAAGCGATGCCCATGGCCTCGCAGCCCCTGGCCAGCACCTGCCCGGCGGCGTTGACCTCGTGCGCACGATACGGGTAGCGCGGCCGGTGCGGACCCCAAGGATACGTGACCGGCCCCGCGATCTTCAGCGCCTCCTCGACCTGGCGGTAGTAGCCCCACATCTCGCGCCAATCCACCGGCCAGTCCGCGCCGTAGCCCAGCGTCGTGCGCGACTTGAACCACTCCGGGCGGAAGCGCAGCGAGATCATGGCGAAGTGGACCGTGCTGCCGCCCACCGCCTTGCCGCTGTTGTTGCTGCCGAGGTGCAACGGGTTCTCGCCGTCCACGAGCCGCGCATCCGTCCAGTAGAGCTTGCTCTGGTAGGCCTCGTCCGACGCGAAATCCTCCAGCGGACGGAAATACGGCCCGGCGTCCAGCGCCACCACGCTGAACCCCATCTCGGCAAGCCTGCAGGCCAGCGTGCCGCCGCCCGCCCCGGTTCCGACGATGGCGAAATCCACCGCCTCGCTCTCGGGATACTGCCGCATCGGCACCCAGGCACCGGGGCGGAACACGTTGGGCGCGCGCCCGTCCTTTGCGCGGGGTGCCTCGAACTCGGGATATAGGCCACTGTCCTTGGCGAACGTGCTGGCCGAAGCGAACGTGCTAGCCGACACGCTTGTTCTCCTCACGCACGGGCCCGCGGTCCTCGCCGGGCCGCGCCTCGACGGCCTCCCAGGGGTCGCGCATGTTGGATTGCAGACGCACGTAGCCGCGCGGACTTGCCGGCCCGCCCCAGCCGATCTCGCTCCACGCCGTCGGGTGCGAGTAGTAGGCATACACGATGTCGCGCAGCATATGGTGCTTCCAGAACTCCTTGGGCGGCATCCCCTCCCAGGCGGGGTCGTGCAGGTCGCCGGACTCCATCTTCTTGAGCAGCGCGTCCTGCTGCTCGCCGTCGAGCATGGCGAACGGCGCGTTGTAGGCGGCCTGCGCCTCCGCATCGAGCGCGCGCAAACCCCGCCGCCAAGCTTCCTGCTGCTGCGGCAGCTTCGCGGGGCGCCAGCCGTCCTGATGGTTCTCCAGGAGCTTGGCGTCCAGCAGGCCCGCAACCGGGATCGCCCCGCCATTGCCGTCGCGGTCCTTCTGTCCTTTGGGCGGCTGCGGCACGATCCGGTCGGCGACCGCTTGCACCATCGCCCACTCCTTCCGGTCGAAGAAGCGCGGCTCATTGGGCGTCGCGAGGCGATGCGCGATCACCTCGCGCGTCTTCTCGTTCCAGGACACCGTGTCACGCTTGTCCAGCACGTCGTAGCCGGGATAGCGAGTTCAGCCAATGTCGTGGTCCTCCAGCAGACGCAGGCCGGCGAGGGCCGCGAGCGCGACCCCGGTGAAGCTCGGGGGCGCCGGCAGGGGCGGCCCGTTCAGCACGTTCTGGCTCCAGTTGCGCCAGCCGCCCATGTTCCGCGCCACTCCGTAGGCGTGGAAGCCCACGCCGACGAAGCCCATCAGCGTGGTGAGCCGCAGCAACTGCCGCGTGAGCCACCGCACCTGCGGCGACCTCGGCGCGGCGGCGACGCCCGCCAGCGCCCCCGCCGCTGCAGGGGGCAAGGTGACGGGAACGAACATGAACGGGTCATGGAAGGCGCCGCGGAAGTGAAGCAGGCCGACCTCGCCCACCGTGCCCATCAGCCCGCCGCTGCCGAGGATCGTGAGCACGCGCCCGGCGGGCAGGCCGAAGATCGTGGGCGACTTGCCGGGCGGATTGTCGCGCACCCGCTCGCTCGCAAAGCCGAAGAGTCCCGCGAGCGAGAGCGCCCATGGTGCTCCTATGGGCGCGCCGTAGAAGAAATTGCCCATGGTGCGGTAGCCGCCGGGGCGCTTTCCGACGTTGTAGAGGTGAAACCCGAAGCCGACGAGGCTGGTCACGGCCCCGAGCGCGTAGATGGCGTCCCGCGCCACGTGCGCACCGCGGCGCTTGTCCGCCGTCCCGTGCACGCTCGCGAGCAGCGCGAGCGACGAGACCGCGAGCGGGGTGTACATCGCCGGGTTCTTGAAACGGCCGCGGTAGTGCTCGAGAGCGCTGTCAGCGAGCACGGAGAGGGCGAGCATCCCGGAGGCGCGGTTGAGGCGCCGGGCGGCGCGGACCGCCCCGATGCGCGGCTTGGGCAGCGTCGCGGGCAAGCTGGGGAGCGTCGGCAGACTCTCGCCCGCTCTTGCGACGGCGCGCTCGATGGCGGCGCGTTCGGGAACCACGTCGCCCAGCCTCGCCGCCACCCCTCTATGCCGCATAGCGTTCCGCGTCCTTCCGCTTGAAGTCCAGCCCGTTGCCCGGCCGCGCGAGGTCCGGATAGATGGCGCCGCCCTGGGGCTTGGGAGCCCCGTCGAACAGCATGTGCTCGATCCGCACGTGATCGTGGAACCACTCCAGGTTCCGCAGCCGCTCGGCGCTGCACGCCGGGTGCAGGTGCAGCGCGGGCGCGCAGTGCCCGGAGAAGGTGGTGTGGAAGGTGTCGCTGAGATCCGCCATACGCAGGAAGCCGGTGATCCCGAGGCAGCGCGTCACGTCCGCCTGCAGGACGTCTACGGCGCGGGCCTCCAGCATTCGCCTCGCCTCGTCCGGCACGTAGTTGTACTCGCCTGCGGCCACGTCCACGGTGTCGGGCACGTGCTCGCGCACGAGCCGCATCCCTTCCAGGTCGCCCGAGGACACCGGCTCCTCGAACCAGTAGATGCCCTGGTCCTCGATACGCCGGGCGAAGAGGATGGCCTCGCGGGGCGAGAACGCGCCGTTCGCGTCCACGAACAGCTCGGCGTCCCCGATCGCGGCGCGGGCAGAATGGACGCGCTCGGGGTCGCGCTGGGGATCGCGCCCGACCTTCATCTTGACCGACGTGCAGCCGTCCTTCTCGACCCAGCCGCCGAGCTGCTCGGCGATCTCCGCGTCCGTGTAGGTGCAGAACCCGCCGCTGCCGTAGATCGGCACCTTGTCGCGCATCCGCCCGAGCAGGAGCACGAGGGGCAGGCCGAGCAGCTTCGCCTTCAGATCCCAGAGCGCAGCATCCAGCGCCGAGATCGAGCACGCCGCGATGCCGGCCTGGCCCAAATTGCGCACCGCCCGGCGCATCTGCTGCCACGCCGCCGGGATGTCCATCGCATCCCGGCCCTCCAGCGTCTTGGCGAGCGTGCCGTGGATCACATCGACTACGCCCTTGTCGGCATAGGTGTAGCCGAGGCCGGTCTGGCCTCCGGCGTCCACCTCGACGACCACGATCGTGGTCTTGTCCCAGGCGAAGGTGCCGTCCGACTCCGGCTTGTCGGTCGGCACCTCGTAGGCGCGCGCGCGCGCCTTGCCCAGGACGGGGTTCCCCGCCGCCACCTCCCTAGACCTTCTGCGGCAGGACGTTGCTGAGGACCTGCTTCGCGGTCTCCAGGATGACGCCGCCCTCCTCCGGGTCGCCCTTCAGGAGAGCGGACATGAAGTCGCGGGCCTGCTTCAGCGAGATCGCCGGCGAGAGCGGCGGCACGTCGGGGTCGGTCTTGACCTCGATCACGCAGGGCCGGTCCGCCGCCAGCGCCGCCTCGAACGCCGGGCCGCACCGCTCAGGGTCGTCCACGTAGATGCCCTTCAGCCCGATCAGCTCCGCGAACTTGTGGTAGGGGACGTCCGGGATGGACTGAGTCGTCGGGAACCGGGGGTCGCCTGCCTCGGTCCGCTGCTCCCACGTGACTTGGTTGAGGTCCTGGTTGTTCAGCACCAGGCAGATCCAGGTCGGGTTCGGCCACTTGCGCCAATACTTGGCGACCGTGATCAGCTCGGCCATGTTGTTCATCTGCATGGCGCCGTCGCCGACGAAGGTGATCACCGGGCGGTCCGGGTGGGCGAACTTGGCGCCGATGGCGTAGGGAACGGCCGCGCCCATGCTCGCCAAGCTTCCCGACAGCGACCCCATCATGCCGCGCTTCACCTTGATATCGCGCGCATACCAGTCCGCGGTCGTGCCGGAATCGGCCGTGATGATGGCGTTGTGCGGAATGCGCTTGGACGCCTCATGGAACGGGCGCTGCGGGTTGACTGGGTTGGCCGCCTGCAAGGCCCGGTTCGTGACGGTCTCCTCCCACTCCTGCTTCCACTTCGCGATGCTCTTGCGCCAGGACTTCGTCGGTCTTCTGCTGCAGCATCGGCAGGAGCGCCTTCAGCGTATCCTTGCTGTCGCCGGTGAGGTTTACCTCCATCGGGTAGCGGATGCTCAGCATCTCCGGCTTGATGTCGATCTGCACGCCGCGGGCGTTGCCTTCCTTGGGTAGGAACTCCGACCACGGGAAGCCGGACCCGATCATGAACAGCGTGTCGCACTCGTCCATCATGTTGGAGCTGGGCTTGGTGCCGAGCAGGCCGATGCACTCCGTGTTCCACGGCAGGTCGGAGGGCAGCGCCATCTTGCCGAGCAGCGCCGTCGCGCACCCGGCGCCTAGCCGGTCCGCCACGGCCATGATCTCGTCCGTCGCGTCGAGCGCACCGGCGCCGACCAGCATGGCGACCTTCTTGCCGGCATTCAGCACCTCGGCCGCACGCCGGAGGTCCGCCTCATACGGCACGGTCTTCGGCCGCGAGTAGCCGATCCCGGAATGGACCGTGTTGTGCATGCGCGGCGGGTTCTCGTATTTCTCCTCCTGCACGTCCTTCGGGAAGATGAGCGCCGTCACCCGGCTCTCGCCCATGGCGATCCGCATGGCCCGGTCCACCAGGTGCTCTGCAGCCGACACGCTTGTTCTCCTCCCGCACGGGCCCGCGGTCCTCGCCAGGCCGCGCCTCGACGGCCTCCCAAGGGTCGCGCAGGTTGGCTTGCAGGCGCACGTAGCCACGCGGACTCGCCGGCCCGCCCCAGCCGATCTCGCTCCACGCCGTCGGGTGCGAGTAGTAGGCATGCACGATGTCGCGCAGCATGTGCTGCGCCCAGAACTCCTTGGGCGGCATTCCCTCCCAGGCGGGGTCGTGCAGGTCGCCGACTCCATCTTTTTGAGCAGTGCGTCCTGCTGCTCGCCGTCGAGCATGGAGAACGGCGCGTTGTGGGCGCCGTGCGCTTCCGCGTCGAGCGCGCGCAGGCCGCGCTTCCAGGCTTCTCGCTGCGGTGGAAGCGTGGTGCTGCGGTAGCCGTCCTGGTGATTCTCGAGGAGTTTGGTGTCCAGCAGGCCCGCGACCGGGATCGCACCGCCGTTGCCGTCGCGCTGGCGCGGCTGCGGCACGATCCGGTCGGCGAGGGCCTGGACCATCGCCCATTCCTTCTGGTCGAAGAAGCGCGGCTCGCCCGGCGTCGTGAGACGGCGCCCGATGACCTCCCGCGTCTTCTCGTTCCATGACGGCGTGTCGCGCTTGTCTAGCACGTCGTAGCCGGGATAGCGCGTCTCAGCCAAGTCGTGGTCCTCCAGCAGGCGCAGGCCGGCAAGCGCCGCGAGCGCGACCCCGGTGAAGCTCGGCGGCGCCGGCAAGGGCGGCCCGCTCAGCGCGTTCTGGCTCCAATTGCGCCAGCCGCCCATCTCGCGCCACCCCGTACGCGTGGAAGCCCACGCCCAGGAACCCCATCAGCGCGGTGAGCCGCAGCGAGAGCCGCGTGAGGAACCGCATCCGCGGCGAGCGCGGCGCGGCCACGGCGCCCGCCAGCGCCGCCGCCGCTGCCGGCGGCAAGGTGACGGGGACGACATGAACGGGTCGTGAAAGGCGCCGCGGAAGTGCAGCAGCCCGACCTCGCCCACCGTGCCCATCAGCCCGCCGCTGCCGAGGACCGAGAGCACGCGCCCAGCTGGCAGGCCGAAGATCGTTACCCTTTTTCCCGGCGCATTGTCGCGCACGCGCTCGCCCGCGAACCCGAACAGCCCCGCGAGCGCGAGCGCCCACGGCGCGCCTATGGGCGCCCCATAGAAGAAATTGCCCATGGTGCGGTAGCCGCCAGGGCGCTTGCCCACGTTATAGAGGTGGAACCCGAAGCCGACGAGGCTGCTCACGGCCCCGAGCGCGTAGATGGCGTCCCGCGCCACGTGTGCACCGCGCCGCTTATCCGCCGTCCCGTGCACGCTCGCGAGCAGCGCGAGCGACGAGACCGCGAGCGGGGTGTACATCGCCGGGTTCTTGAAACGGCCGCGGTAGTGCTCCAGCGCGCTGTCAGCGAGCACGGAGAGAGCGAGCATCCCGGAGGCGCGGTTGAGGCGCCGGGCGGCGCGAACCGCCCCGATGCGCGGCTTGCGCATCGTCGCCGGCAAGCTGAGAAACGTCGGCAGACTCTCCCCCGCTCTTCCTACGGCACGCTCCATCACGGCGCTTTCGGGAACCAGGTCGCCCAGCCTCGTCGCCACCCCTCTATGCCGCATAGCGTTCCGCATCCTTCCGCTTGAACTCCAGCCCGTTGCCAGGCCGAGTGAGGTCCGGACAGATCGCGCCGCCCTGGGGCTTAGGGGCCCCGTCGAACAGCATGTGCTCGATCCGCACGTGATCGTGGAACCACTCCAGATTCCGCAGCCGCGCGGCGCTGCACGCCGGATGCAGGTGCAGCGCGGGCGCGCAATGCCCCGAGAAGGCGGTGTGGAACGTGTCGCTGAGAGCCGCCTCCGCAGGAAGCCCGTGATCCCGAGGCAGCGCGTCACATCCGTTTGCTGCACATCGACGGCGCCCGCCTCCAGCATTCGCCTCGCCTCGTCCAGCACGTAGTCGTATTCCCCCGCGGCCACATCCACGGTGTCGGGCACGTGCTCGCGCACGAACCGCATCCCTTCCAGGTCGCCCGAGGAGACCGGCTCCTCGAACCAGTAGATGCCCTGGTCCTCGATAAGCCGGGCGAAGAGGATCGCCTGGCGCGGCGAGAACGCGCCGTTTGCGTCCACGAACAGCTCGGCGTCCCCGATCGCGGCGCGGGCAGCATGGACGCGCTCCGGGTCGCGCCCCGGTCGCGCCCGACCTTCATCTTGACCCAGGTGCAGCCGTCCTTCTCGACCCAGCCGCCGAGCTGCTCGGCGATCTCCGCGTCCGTGTAGGTGCAGAACCCGCCGCTGCCGTAGATCGGCACCTTGTCGCGCATCCGCCCGAGCAGGAGCACGAGGGGCAGCCCGAGCAGCTTCGCCTTCAGATCCCAGAGCGCAGCATCCAGCGCCGAGATCGAGCACGCCGCGATGCCCGCCTGGCCCAAATTGCGCACCGCCCGGCGCATCTGCTGCCACGCCCCCGGGATGTCCATCGCATCCCGGCCCTCCAGCGTCTTGGCGAGCGTGCCGTGGATCACCTCCACGACGCCCTTGTCGGCTACGTGTAGCCGAGGCCGGTCTCGCCTCCGGCGTCCACCTCGACGACCACGATCGTGGTCTTGTCCCAGGCGAAGGTGCCGTCCGACTCCGGCTTGTCGGTCGGCACCGTCGTAGGCGCGCGCGCGCGCCTTGCCCAGGACCGGATTCCCCGCCGCCACCTCCCTAGCTCTTGTGGGGCAGGACGTTGCTGAGGACCTGCTTCGCGGTCTCCAGGATCACGCCGCCTTCCTCCGGGTCGCCCTTCAGTAGCGCCGACATGAAGTTCGCGTGCCTGCTCCAAGGTGATCGCCGGCGAGAGCGGCGGCACGTTCGGGTCGGTCTTGACCTCGATCACGCACGGCCGGTCCGCCGCGAGCGCCTCCTCGAACGCCGGGCCGCACCGCTCAGGATCGTCCACGTAGATGCCCTTCAGCCCCATCCCTTCGGCGAACTTGTGGTAGGGAACGTTCGGGATGGACTGCGTCTCCAGGGACCGGATGTCGCCGCCCTCGACGCGCTCCTCCCACGTGACTTGGTTGAGATCCTCGTTGTTCAGCACCAAGCAGATCCAGGTCGGGTTCGTCCACTTGCGCCAATACTTCGCGACCGTGATCAGCTCCGCCATGTTGTTCATCTGCATGGCGCCGTCACCGACGAACGTGACCACCGGACGGTCGGGATGCGCGAACTTGGCGCCGATGGCGTAAGGGACAGCAGCGCCCATGCTGGCGAGGGTGCCCGAAACCGATCCCATCATGCCACGCTTCACCTTGATGTCCCGCGCATACCAGTCGGCGGTGGTGCCGGAATCGGCGGTGACGATGGTGTTGTGAGGCAGGCGTTTGGACGCCTCATGGAACGGCCGTTGCGGGTTGACCGGCTTGGCCGACTGCAAGGCCCGGTTCTCGATCGTCTCCTCCCACTCCCGGTTCCACTTCGCGATGCTCTCGCGCCAGGATGTGTCCGACTTCTGCGTGAGCATCGGCAGGAGCGCCTTGAGCGTCTCCTTGCTGTCACCCTGAAGGTTCACCTCCATTGCGAAGCGGATGCTCAACATCTCGGGCTTGATGTCGATCTGCACGCCGCGCGCCTTGCCCGCCTTGGGCAGGAACTCCGCCCATGGGAAGCCGGAACCGACCATGAACAGCGTGTCGCACTCCTGCATCATGTTGGTGCTTGGCTTGGTGCCCAGCAGGCCGATGCAGCCCGTGCTCCAGGGCAGGTCGGACGGCAGCGCCATCTTGCCGAGCAACGCCGTCGCGCACCCAGCGCCCAAGCGGTCGGCCACTGCGATCACCTCGTCCGTCGCGTCGAGCGCGCCGGCGCCGACCAGCATGGCGACTTTCTTTCCTGCGTTCAGCACCTCGGCCGCGCGCCGCAGGTCCGCCTCGTAGGGCACGACTTTCGGCTTCGTAGTAGCCGACGCCGGAGTGGATGGTGTTGTGCTTCATCGGCGGGCTCTCGTACTCCTCTTCCTGCACGTCCTTCGGGAAGATGAGTGCCGTCACCCGGCGCTCGCCGATGGCGATCCGCATGGCCCGGTCCACCAGGTGCCGCACCTGGGCCGGCGCCATCGCCGTCTCAACGAACGCGCCGGCCACGTCCTTGAACGTGGTGTGCATGTCGTTTTCCTGCTGGTAATGGCCGCCTATGGCGGTACGCGCCGCCTGGCCCACGATCGCCAGCATCGGCATGTGGTCCCCCCTGGCATCATACATGCCGGTGAGGATGTGCTGGGCGCCGGGTCCGCTCGTGGCCATGCAGACGCCGATCTCGCCCGTGAACTTCGCGTGGGCGGACGCCATGAAGGCGGCCATCTCCTCGTGGCGCGCCTGGACGAACTCGAACTTGTCGCCGGCCCGGTTCAGCCCGCCCATCAGGCCAAGGATGCCGTCCCCCGGATAGCCGAAGATCCGGCGAACGCCCCACTCATGGAGCCGCTGCCAGAAGAAGTCACTGACGTTCTGCGCCATGGCCGTTCGTCCTGCATTTGGTTGACACTGGCCGAACGCCCTGTGCGTAGCAGCGTTCCCCGACGCTTTCGTGAGCGGCAGGCAGCACGGACGCTGCATGGAGAGGCTGCACCTAGAGCATGTTCCGTTCGCTTCGGCTCGCTGCACATGCTCCAGCGTATTGTTTTGGCGAGCATCTTTATCCGTTCAAATCACTCCATTTGAACGGATGATGCTCTAGGTACTACAGCCGGAGTTGTGCGTTAGGCTTGTCCGGAGGTGACGTGGCATGACGACGCAAGCGGAGGTGGAAGGCTGGGCGGGTGGGTTGGATGCGGTGCTGGAGCGGATCGCACCCAGGTTCACCCGTGCCGAGCCGCGGCGGCGCGCTGCGGCCTACTTGCGCGGCTTGCTGGCCCCTGTAGAGCGCAAGAACGGCTGGCAGTTGGCCGAGGTCGCCGGTGATGCGGCACCGGACGGGGTGCAGGACTTCCTCAGCCGGGCACACTGGGATGCTGATGCCGTCAGGGATGACCTGCAAGCCTATGTGACGGCGCACCTGGGCAACGAGGGCGCGGTGCTCGTGCTGGACGAGACCGGGTTTCTCAAGAAAGGCACGAAGTCGGCCGGGGTGCAGCGGCAATACACGGGCACGGCGGGGCGGATCGAGAACAGCCAGATCGGCGTCTTCCTCGGCTACGCCAGCCGCCACGGCCACGCCCTGCTCGATCGTGCGCTCTACCTGCCCAAGGAGTGGGCCGATGACGCGGACCAGCGCAGAGAGGCGCGCGTGCCCGAGACGGTCGCGTTCACGACCAAGCCGAAGCTGGGCCTGGCGATGCTGGAGCGGGCTCATACTGCGGGCGTGCCCTTCTCCTGGGTGGTCGGTGACAGCGTGTATGGGACCGACCACACTATCCGGCGCTGGGCGGAGCGGCATCAGCGCGGCTACGTGCTGGCGGTGACTTCCGGGCAGCGACTAGGGCTGCGGCCTGTCACGGCCTGGATCAAGAAGCTGCCCAAGCGCGCGTGGCAGCGGCTCAGCGCAGGGGACGGCGCCAAGGGCCCGCGCCTCTACGACTGGGCCTGCGTGCCCTACCGTGGAGGTGCGCCTGGCTTCCAATGCGCGCTGCTTGTCCGGCGCTCGATCGCTACGCCGACAGAGCTGACGTTCTATCTCACGCACGCGCCCGAGGGGACCACACTCGCCGAGCTGGTGCGGGTGGCGGGCACGCGCTGGACCATCGAAGTAGTCTTTCCGCAAATGACAAAACCGGACGTGCTCGCTCTCGGGGCTGGTGGGCAGCACGTAGCGGATCTCAACCTCGGTGTCGGTGACGACGACGCGGTCGATGAGCAGCAGCACGAGCTGGCGCCGCTGCTCGAAGCCGGCCTGGTCCAGCCCGTTCTGCACGCGTGCGCGGAAGGTCTCGACTGACGCCGCGATGCCTGCGAGCTGCTGCTGGCGCGTGACATCGCAGCGTAGCTGGTCCTCCTGGCTCGCGAGCGCCTGCACACGCTGCTCGAGGTCGCGCCGACGCCGCTCGTACTCATCGAGCGGAATGACCGCCCGGAGATAGGCGTCGGTGAGCCGCTCGATCTGCTGGCGCAGGTGCGCCTGCCCGCGTCGCAGCGTCTCGCGGCGGGCGAGCAGTTCCTGCGGCAACCACGCCCCACCGTGGGCGCGTGCCACGGCTGCCGCGAGCGGCCCCGGCTCGGCCAGCAGCGCGCAGAGGTCCCGCCATACGAGCGCGTCGAGCTGGCCGGCAGGCGTGTGGCGCGCGGGGCAGCGCGTCGTGCGGTGCGAGTAGGCATAGCGCTTCTTGCCGTTGCACACGTAGTAGAGGTGCTGCTTATTCGCCCGTCCCATGCAGGCGAGGCCACAACAGCCGCAGCTCACCAGAGCTCGCAACAGGTATTGGTGCGCGGTATTGTTACGGCGCGCAAAGGCGCTATTGCTGGCCAGCTTAATCTGCACTTCGTCGAAGTGCGCCTGGCTCACCATCGCGGGCACCGGCCCGACAGGGAGCCAGCCCTCGGCCGGCAGCGGCACGGCCGTGCAGCTGGGGTGGCCGATCGGGTGCGTCGCTGAGCGCCGGTGCGTGGGCGCGCGGGAGCGCGTGCGCTGGGCATAGACCTGTCCCGTGTAGGTCGGGTTGCGCAGAATGCCGCGAACGGTGGGGCTCGACCAGCACGGCGTGCCGGTTGGTGTGGGAATGCCGCGCGCGTCCAGGTGCAGGGCGAGCTGTGTCAGCGAGGTCCCGGGCTCGCGGTACATGGCGAACAGCTCGGCCACCACGGCGGCCTCGGCGGGGTCGGTCGTCACGCCCTGCAGGTCGCGCGGCCGGTCCGGGTTAACGCGGTAGCCGTAGGGGGGATGCGTCCACGGCAGCAGCACGCCGGCGCGCAACTTGGCCAGCCGCCCGCGGCGCATGCGCTCGGCGATCAGCGTGCGCTCATACTCAGCCACAGCACCGCGGATCTGCAGCAGCAAATGGTCATGTGGGTCGTCGCTCATCGGCCGGTCGAGGAACTCGGCAGCACAGCCAGTGCCTGCCCACTCCTCCAGGAGCACCATCTGGTGGACGTAGTTGCGCGCGAGCCGGTCAGGGGCGGTGACGAGCACGCGGTCGATCTCGCGGCCCTTGACGGCGTCGCGCAGGCGATCAAGCCCCGGGCGCGCCAGCGCAGCCCCGCTGTAGCCATCGTCACGGAACACGTGGGCTGGGTCGAGCGACCAGCCCTCGGCGGCGTGCGCCTGCACGTGCTCGGCAAGACGCCCGAGCTGCTGCTCAATGGTCTGGTGCTCGACCTGGTTCCCGGTCGAGACGCGGCCGTAGATCGCTACGCGCATGGAATATCTCCGGTAGGATCAGTGCCGGTCTCTCCGCCGGCGCGGGCGGCGAGGTCGTTGCCGCCCATTGCAGGAGGAGCTGGTAGGCCCGGTCCCAGCGCTGCTGGCCAGTCGCGATCGGCACGCCGGTGCGCCGGACGTGCCACGTGCGCTGCTGCCGCCCCATGCTCCCCTCCGCGGTGAGTGACCTCACCGGCAGGGTGGCCTTGAGTGCGCCGCCGTCCTCCCGCTCGAAGCCAGCTCAGCCGCAGCCGCCCCGTGCGCGTCAGACAGAACTTGTCATTTGCGATTAGGCCATTGAGAGCCTGTTCGAGCAGGCCAAAGGCGAGGTCGGGCTGGACCACTACGAGGTGCGCTCCTGGATCGGCTGGCACCGCCATGTGACACTGGCGATGTTTGCCCTCGCCTATCTCGCCGCTGTCCGTCAGGCGGTTGCCGGGGGGTGTGGCCTCCGTCCATCTCGCCGCCGACCTGCTGCCGCTCACAATGCCCGAGATCAGGCGCCTGCTCTGGCGTCTGGTCTGGGTGCGCCCGCCCAAACCAGAGGCCGCCCTGCGCTGGTCAGCCTGGCGCCGCCGTCACCAGCAGCGCGCCCGTCGCGCCCACTGGCACAGACGGCTGCGCTCTATGCCGCGCTCACGTAAACTCCGGCTGTCGTCCTCGGGACACGCCATCGCGTCCGCGCTAAGATCCTGCCAGGGTAAGACCATGCGCCAAGCGACTCACATCCTTGTCGTCCCGACACCCGGCCCCGCCCTCGTGCCCATCACGCCGCCCGTCGCGCAGTGGACGCAGCAGCAGGGCATCCAGGCCGGGCTGCTCACCTTGTGGTGCCGGCACACCTCGGCGAGCCTGCTCGTCCAGGAGAACGCCGACCCGGACGTGCTGGCCGACTTGCAGGACTGGATCGCCCGCCTCGCCCCGCACGACCCCGCCGCTTACCGCCACGGTGCCGAGGGCGCAGACGACATGCCAGCCCATCTGCGCGCAGCCCTCACCCAGCCAGGCCTGACCGTTCCGGTCGCGGGCGGTTCCCCGCTGCTCGGAACCTGGCAGGGCCTCTACCTTTGGGAGCACCGCGAGCGCCCGCATCGGCGCGAGGTCGCGCTGCATCTGCTGGGAGAGTGAGCAGCTCCTAGGCGCTTCGGCACCCGAGTCTATCGGACGCCCGCCCGCTCCAGATGTGGGCCGAGGCGACCGGCAAGGAAGAGGCCGACCATACGCGCATCGCTAGCCAGCGACCACATCGGATGCCCGAATGTCTCAGGCCGGTTGCCTTCCACGCCGAGATGGGCGGCCCAGGCGAACCCATACCCGACGGCAGGCGCCGCGAGCAGGAAACGCCAATCGCGCCGGGCAGCAGCCGCGCCAAGGCAAGCCAGCGCGAGCAGACTGCCCACGTAGTGCAGCCCGCGAGTTTGCGGCTGGGCGTGCGCGCGAAGGTAGCGGTGCCAGAACTCGGGATAGGTCATCGCGGGGCGGGCCGTAAGCCTCCCTGGAGCCGGTGTCGTGAGGCGTCATCATAGGCTGGTCGAGACAGCCGCGAAAGCGGCGGACACGGTGTTCGGTTGGGCAGAGCCATCGTTGCGCTCTCGAAAACGTGCTTGCCGCTTTCGGTGCTTTTGCGTTATATTTTCGTTGTCGAACCGTATTGCGCGGGTTAACCGCCGACGCGGGCAAGACCCGGCGTTTACACTTTCTTAACCAGAATCGCGAATGCTTCAGCCATGAACGCTATCCGCCATCAGCACACTCGAGACGAGAACGACGCATTCACAATGGGCGTTACGCCGCGGATTGCTGTTCGGAAGCCGCTGGTCGCCCTGGCGCTGGGCGCCGCAATTCTGTGCGGGCCGGCAGCTCGACCCGCGGCGGCGGACCCGGACGATATGCCGCTCACGGCAGCTGGCCGGCCGCAATGGACGCTCGGCACCATGCGTCAAGCGCTCGGCGTCGGGGCGCCAAGGGCACCGTCCGTCGAACGCCCGCCTCCGGTGATCCCGCAGATCCAGGGCTTCCTCGACGCGAGCGGCTACTTCGCGACCGTCCAGCCGAGTGGCGCAACCAGCACCGCGGGCCAACCCTTCTTCCAGCCGCTCGGCACCAACGGCCGCACCTGCCAGACATGCCACCAGCCTGCAGCGGCATGGACCATAACGCCGCCGCAGATCCAGGTCGCCTTCCTCGCGAGCCTCGGAACGGCACCGCTGTTCCGCCCCGTGGACGGCGCGGTGTGCCCCAACGCCGACGTCTCGACGTTCCAGAGTCGGATCAATGCCTACTCTCTCGTGCTGAGCAAGGGCCTGATCCGCGTCTTCCTGCCGCTGCCCAGCTCGCCGACGCTGCAGTTCAGCATCGTGAGCGTTCAGGACCCCTACAACTGCACCACGAATCCGACCTACGGGCTGACGAGCTACGGCCCGACGCAGCCGAGCGCAGGAATCGTATCGGTCTATCGCCGTCCACTGCCCGCCACCAACCTGCCTTTCTTGACCACCATCATGTGGGACGGGCGCGAGCCGACGCTGCAGTCGCAGGTTCTCGATGCGGTAGCGATCCACGCGCAGGGGACGACGGTGCCCACCTCGGATCAGGTCGCCCAGGCCGTCGCTTTCGAGCAGGGGCTCTACTCCGCGCAGGCCGGTGATTTCGGCGCGGGCTACCTCAATGACGCCAACGCGACGGGCGGCCCGTTCGCCCTCTCCCAGCTTCCCTTCTACGTCGGAATCAACGACCCGCTCGGCCAGAATCCAACGGGCGCAGCCTTCAACCCGGACGCCATGACGCTCTACGCGGCATGGGGTGATCCGGCCCAGGCTGGCTCCGGTCCGACCGGCGCCGCGAGGGCCGCAGTCGCGCGGGGGGAGAAGCTGTTCAACGAGAAGCCGATCAGCATCACTGGCGTCGCCGGGCTGAACGACAAGCTCGGAATGCCCGTCATCGCCGGCAACTGCACGACCTGTCACGACACCCCCAACGTCGGCGATCACAGCGTCAAGCTGCCGATCGACATCGGCGTGGTTGCCCCGCTGGCGGCGGGTCTCGACACCTCCGGCCTGCCTGTATTCACGCTTCGCTGCGACTCTGGCCCGCTCGCCGGCCAGGTGTTCATGGTCACGGACCCCGGCAAGGCGCTGATCAGCGGGCAGTGCGCCGACATCGGGAAGATGAAGGGACCGATCCTGCGCGGCCTTGCCGCCCGGGCGCCGTATTTCCACAACGGTTCGGCCGCGACCCTCCAAGATGCCGTGGAGTTCTACAATACGCGGTTCGGGATAGGCTTCACCGACCAGGAGAAATCGGACCTTGCCGCGTTCCTCAAGACGCTGTGACGCAGCACTCGGTGCGCGGTGGACAAGGATTCGCGTCAAGAACTCGCCTGAGATAAAGTAACGCCTCCGGCCCTGCTGAACTTGGCAAGGATGACCTGCTCCGACGTGCTATAGCGCTGCATGCCGTCGGCCAGTGTAGGACCGCTCGCGGGCAGCAAGCGGAGGAACAGGAGAAAATCCCTTACCTCGCGTGGGTCAACCGAGAGCGCCAGTGCGGCGAAGGACAGCCCTCTGAGCTTTCGCCCGTTCAAGGCGTTGTTCATCGCCGCGTCTTTATACGTGCTGTAGCAGAACCAACGCAGCTCACGGCGGATGGGGCGCAGCAACGGGTCGCGGCGTGCGAGCTGCGCGCTGCGCGCGAGTTCCGCCGACAAGCGCCCCAGCGAGTGCATCATGCTCTCGCCTTTCCGGTTCAGCACGTATGTCTCAGCTTCCAGGAAATCCATCGGCGCCAGCCTGGACAAGCGCAGGTTGAGCAGCCAGTCCTCCCCGTAGATTAGGCGCGGGTCGAAGCCGCCTGCCGCCACGATCAAATCCTTGCGGACCAGGCTGGCGCCGAGCGGAAGCCAATCCCCAACCAGCAAGCGGCTTAGCTCCGGCGATACGAAGCGATACGCCGAACGACCGCTCTCCGCCCCTGAGAACGGCGGCGTGAGACGCCGGCTTGCGCGCTTCTCCCCGGTAGGAAGGAGCGTCGCGTAGTTGCCCCCGATCCAACGCGTGTCCGGCGCCTCTTCCAAGACAGCCTGCGCTTGGTCGAGCTTGCTCTTGGGCCAGGAGTTGTCGGAGTCTATGAACCCGATCCAGTCATGCGCGGCGTGAGCGATCCCAGTCATGCGCGCCTGTCCAGGACCCGTGTTCCTGCTCTGGAATACCGCCCGTATCCGGCCGCCGCTTGCCGCTGCATCGCGCATCGCCGCATGCGTTTCGGGCTTGGTTGAGCAGTCGTCAACCAAGATCAGCTCAACCGCGTGCCGCCCCGCCTGATCGAGGACTGACCGGATTGCCCCGTTGATCAGTGTCCATCCGGGATCATAAGGTTGTCTGGCAGAGCTTTCTGACCATGAGGCGGACCGAGGCCCAGCGCAGGAACGCCAGGCCGGAGCGGTTGAGGCACTCCCAGTCCTTGGCCAGCCGACGGCATCGGTTCAGCCACGCGATGGTTCGCTCGACGATCCATCGCTTCGGGATGACCACGAAGCCCTTCGCCGCGTCGGAGCGCTTGACGATCTCGACCTCGACCTGGCGGCAAACCCGCCGCAGCCCTTGCTGGAACTGCGGCCCCTGGTAGCCACCATCGGCGTAGAGTTTGAGCAGGAACGGATAGAGGCCGAACAGCGCGCCCATCAGCAGCACGCCGCCGTCGCGGTCCTGCACGTCGGCCGCGTGGACGATCGCGTGCATCAACAGGCCCTGCGTATCGACGAGCACATGGCGCTTCTTGCCGCGGACCTTCTTGCCCGCATCATACCCCGACGGGTCGATCGAGCGCCCCCTTTCTCAGCGCCCTTCACACTCTGGCTGTCGATGATCGCAGCCGTCGGGCTGGCCTCGCGCCCGGCCAACTCTCGGCATTGCACGTAGAGCGCGTGATGGAGGCGCTCCAACGTGCCGTCGTCGTCCCAGCGCCGGAAGTAGTCGTTCACTGTGCTGCGCGCGGGCAAGTCCTTGGGCAGCGCCGCCCACTGACAGCCGGTGCTGAGCACGTACATCAGCCCGTTGACCACTTCCCGCACGTCCACGGTGCGCTTGTTGCCGCCGCGCTTGGCAGGCGGGATGAGCGGCCCCACCAGGGCCCACTCCGCGTCGGTCAGGTCACTTGGGTAACGCAGCTTGCTGCGGTCGTAGCGGCCCCGGTTCTCGTTCGTCCACACGTTGCAACCTCCGTCCGCCGAGCCGCTCTAAGGGGATCACAAGGCGCTCTCACATCGCAAGATGTTCCCGGATGGACACTAACACTACAGTTGCATTCTAAGCTTGGCACCTGATCTCCTCCCACGTGGTCGGGAGGGTGGGGATGAGCGGTGCATCGATCGAGACGATGCTGGAGCTGTGGGCGTCGGAGTTGCGAGAGGCGAAGGCGCGGATGCGCCCCTTGTTCACGCAAGAGCGGGGGCAACCTCGGCAGGCCTGTTCCTGGATGGGCTGCTCGGGCCGGAGCGGCGCAAGACGCGCGGATGCGCGCCGAGGCGGCTGTGACCCCGGCCCCTGGCGCCAGCAGGCCATCTTGGGGCGCGGCCGGTGGGAGGCGGATAGCTTGCGCGACATCGTGCGCGACTGCGCGCTGGAGACGCTATCTGACGCGAGGGGTGCTGGTGATCGACGAGACCGCGTTCCTCAAGCAGGGCAAAGCGAGTTGCGGCGTAGGACGGCAATATACGAGCTCTGCGAGCAAGATCACGAACTGCCAGATCGGGGTGTTCATGGCCTACGCGTCGCGCCACGGCCATGCCTTCATCGACCGTGCCCTCTACCTGCCCAAGGACTGACCAAGGATCCTGCTCGCCTGGCTGCGGCCCATGTGCCGGAGGAGGTCGAGTTCGCGACCAAGCCCCGGCTCGCGCTGGACATGGCCGAGCGCGCCATCGCGGCGGGCGTGCCCTTCTCCTGGGTGCGGCGACACCGTCTATGGCACAGGCGAGTTGAGATGGCGCTGCGCCGTGCCGGCAAGAGCTACGTGCTCGGGACCGCTGCCACGCAGCCCTTCAACGCGTGGATCAACAAGCCCCTGATCTCTGGCACTGCCGAGGAGATCGCCCACGGTCTCGACGCCTCCGCCTGGCTGCGCCTGTCCGCAGGCGCGGGCACCAAGAGCGCACAGCTCTATGACTGGCCTATGTGGCGCCGACCTAGACGCGAGAGGCAGCGAGGCGCTGAGCGAGCTGTGGACGCGTAGCCTGCTGATCCGGCGCAACCTCGCCGACAGCGCGCTCGCTTACTTCAGCACGTGGTGCCCGGCCGAACCGGCATCGAGACCTTCGTCGCCGTCGAGGCAGCCGCTGACCATCGAGGACGCGTTCGAGACCGCCAAGACCAGCTCAGCCTCGACCACAACGAGACCCGCTCCTGGCACAGCTGGCACCGGCACGTCTCGCTGGTGATGCTGGCCTTTGCCGTGCTGGCACGGCGCAGCAGGCGAACCAGGCACCCCCAAAAACGCTACCCGCCTACCGCGACACGTGCGCTCTCATCCGCTGGTCATCCAAGATCCGCCACCTAGCGATGCGCCTAACCCAGCGACGCATCCGCCCCGCCCTCGTGATCACCTATCGTCTACACACCACCAAAACAAACCGAAAGGAACTGTAGGCTAAGCACGGGATCCGTGTTGAAGACCGGACAGATGACCGAGACGTCCAAGGCTTCTCCTGTAGCAACGAGTCTTGTATATGCACGATTACTCAACCTGCACATCACTATCTGCAACATGCCCGGCGTGCAAGTCTGTTGTCTAGTTCCGCGCGTAGGCATCTCATATCATGGCATGGACGATACGTTTGTCTTTACACTGCTGCTTGCGCTTCCAGACAGCGGTGGCGAGCAGATCGGCACTGGGCCGGACACTGGCTTAAGGCGTGATCCCCGGCGCCGGGCCGTTCGTGTCTAGAGGTCGGGCCAAGCGCGATCATCGGCTCGCTCGGCTTGACAAGCCCCGCCGCGCAGTCTTGGTTTCCATCGGAAACTCGGCTCGGCTGTGAGGACCGGAGCCGTGTCGAATGATCGGTGCGGCGGACCCTCGCACCGTCGCAGAGGTCCGCGGGACATGGCCCTCGCCAGGAAGACCGAAGACTGATCCATGGCTGCCACCCGTACCTGCTCCATCGGGCCGCTACTCGCTACCCGTCGCAACCTCCTGCTCGCGACCGCCGCCCTGGCAAGTGCCCCGGCCGCGGCATCGGCGAGCACAGTGCGCCCCCTCCGCTCCATGCGGCCGGCCGCTACCTCGCGACGCCGGACGGGAGGGCGGTTTATCTCGCGGGCTCGCATACGTGGACGAACGGGCAAGACATCGGCAGCACGCCGTTCGACTTCACAGCCTACCTGGACTTCCTCGCCAGCAAGAACATGAACCTGATCCGCCTTTGGGAGTGGGAAGCAGCGACGGACGGCGGCGGCTCCTTCGGTCCCGTCAGTCCGCTGCGCTATATCCGGACCGGCAGCGGCACGTTCGACCTGAAACGCCTCAACCAGGCCTATTTCGCCCGCATCCGGGCAAGGGTCATCGCAGCCGGCGCGCGGGGAATCTACGTCAGCGTCATGCTGTTCAACGGGACCAGCGTTGCATCTGGCGGCTCGGCCAACAATCCGTGGCTCAGCCACCCCTTCAACCGTGCCAACAATGTCAACGGCATCAACGGCGATCCGCATGAGACTGGAAGCGGCTTGCAGGTCCACACGCTCAATATCCCAGCAGTTTGGGCGCTCCAGCGGACCTATATGCGGAAGATCGTCGCCGCGGTGTCGGACTTGCCCAACGTGCTTTGGGAGGTCGGCAACGAGTTGGAGGACAGCAACGATTGCTGGGCATGGCAGAACGCGGTCGTGGACTACGTGAAGGAGCAGGAGGCCGCAGGCGGCATCCGGCATCCAGTCGGAATCACGGCGGCCTTTCCGCCGGCGATATCCTGCGCTGAGGTGAATCAGAAGCTGCTGTCGAGCCATGCCGATTGGGTCAGCCTGTCCGGCACGGACGGCACGTACTACACTGCCAAGCAGCCGACGGCGCCCGGCACAAAGCCCGTGCTCTTGGACACGGATCATATCTATGGCGTAGGCGGCGACCGAGCTTGGGTTTGGACCAGCGTCATGCAGGGCTACTCGACCCTGTATATGGACGATTTGTCGGGCACCGGCATCGCCGGTCTGCTAGTCCCCGGCCCGACCAAGTTTGAGGCGACCGAGCAGTTAGCCCGCATGGCCATGAGCCGCGCTCGGCACGTTGCCTCGCGCGTGGATCTCACCAGCATGGTGCCGTCCGGTTCGGCCTCCTCGACAGGCTACTGCCTCGCAAATCCGACGACGGGCGAATACCTCGTCTTTGCCGAGAACGGAGGGACCGTCACCGTGAACCTTTCCGATGCAGGCGGCAGGAGTCCGCGCGCCGAATGGCTGGACCTTGGCAGTGGGCGCCTCTCCAGCGTGTCCGCGCACCTCGGCGCGAGTGGCGGCTGCACGTTCGCTGCGCCACATCGCGCGGGCGTGCTGATCGTCGGTCCGGGGCAGCAACGAGGATAGGACGACGTCGGCAGGGGAAAGCAAAATCCGGGAGTTTAGTGCGCTCAATGAAAAGCCTTGTGATTACGAAGGTGTCTCCAATCTCGTCGCCCGATACAATATACGGGGGCGGCAAGCGGCTGGATTTGTTCCTGTCCGCAATCCGCTCCTTCAGTGAGACGATCGAGGTTGCGTATTTCGCGCGGCAGGACGAGATCGAGGCTCTCGGCCCGCTTGCGCACCATGAGGCGGCGCTCACGGCCGCGTGGGGCCTGCCCGTCTGCCTCAATCCCGTTCCGACCCGCCGCCGCGCAAAAACCGCTTGGAACCACTACGGCGCCGGTGCGCTGTCGGTCTGGCAGCAAGACGAGTATTTTGACTACACCGGGCCGGAGCAGTCGGCTCGTGTTGCGGAGAGCTTGGCGCGTCGCCCGGACATCGTGCTGGCGTCGAACTTGCTCGCCATGAGCGCCTTCTTCCGTGCCAAAAGCCCGGTGAGCCGGCTCTTCCTCGATCTCGAGAACATCGAGCACAAGACCCGTCTCCGAGCGGCCTTGGCGCCGCCCTTCTGGCCGGGGAAAGCGCTCTACACAACGCACGTCCCTTCCATCTTCGTGGCTGAACGCCGCGCGGTCAGGATGGCTGAGGTCACATTCGTCTGCTCCGAGCTGGACCGGCGCTACCTCCGGCGGCTCGGCATCGGCCGCAACATCGAGGTCGTGCCGAACGGCTTGCCCATCCCGGCAGAGCCGGCACCGCCGGCTCCGGACCCGACGCTGCTGTATCTCGGGACCTACGGCTATCAACCCAATTGCGACGCCGCGGATCGGCTGATCCGGCAGATCTGGCCCTTGGTCCGGGCCCAGCTGCCCGAGGCCCGGCTGCTCATCGCCGGCAAGGGCCCGGAGCGGATCGCAAGCTTCAGATCGGCCCCTCCTGGCGTCACATTCACCGGGTTCGTGGACGACCTAGACCAGCTCTACGCCGCCTCGCGCGTCGTCGCCTGCCCGATCACGGTCGGGGGCGGCACGCGGCTGAAGCTGGTGGAAGCAGCATCCTATGGCCGGCCGATGGTCTCGACGCAGATCGGCGCCGAGGGCCTCGAGTTTGAAGACGGCCGAGAGATCCTGCTTCGCGACGACGATTCGAGCTTCGCCGAAGCTTGCATCCTGCTGCTGCGCGACCAAGCCACGTGCACCCGGCTCGGCGAGGCCGCGCGGGTCAAGATGAAGGCGCGCTACGGCGCCGAAGACGCCGTAGCGCGGATCGCCCAGCTCATGCGGGCCCTACCGTTCAGAAGCTGCGTAAGCAGTGCCTGACGCCGTGATCCTGGCATGCCAGGATCACGGCGCGGCGGCGGTGTTGGGATGGTTTTCATGCTGGCTGTCCTGGATGGCTCGGGTCGCAGTTCCCCCGGCACCGCCACACCGCCTCGACCGCTGATTAGGCTCCGCGGATCATCGCTGTGTAGGGCGACGACGGCGTGGGCGGGATGCTGCCGAACCTTCAACCACCAGGGGGCGCTATGCGGATCAACGTTGGAATAGACAGCGCCAAGGACGTGCACTGGATCACGGCTATCGACCCGGATGGCGAAGTCCGCATCGATCGCAAGCTGTCGACCTCTGGGCCATCGTCCACAACCGCGCCCCATTTCCAATCCGGCTTCAAATCGGCCGCATGACTGGCGCATTGGGCTGCGACCTACAACTGGGTGCTTGGGGCAAGGCAGGCGCGATAAGCAAAAGCATCGAAAGGGTTGCAGCGACTGCATCTCACGGTTTCGTTCCTTGTTCTAATATTTCGTAAGGCGTTATAAATCCCGGACGCGACAAACGCGACGGGAGCGGGAGCGATGAGACGGTTTGCGATGCTGGCGTTTGCCGCGGCTTTCGCGGTCGCTGCCGGGTCGGCGAAGGCCGATTGGCTCTACGCCTACGATGGACGGCCCACTTACGCGACAGCGTATCCGGCGCCAGATACGTCGATCGTGCTCGAGATCACGAACGCGGCGATGGAGACCGGCCACTTCGACCTGTCTGGCACCGGGGGCGCCATCACGCCCGACGGCCCGTCCTACACGGGCGACGCGAGCGGCCTCGTCAGCTTCTCGGCGTCCGGCATGGCGACTGCGACGCAGACGAGTTTCCGCCTGTGGAACGCATTCGCCATCCATCTCACCTTCGACGCCGCTGGCGACATCACCTCGGACACCGTGCGCTGGGACGGTCCGTCTGACGATGGGCTTGTGAGCGGTGACCAGGCTCTTACGTCCGGCGCGATCGGCAGCGACGGGCCGTGGTGCAATTCGGACTACACCTCCGGCCGGTGCACCGTGTCCGGCTCCTGGACGGCCGTTGACCCGCCCGGCCCCGCAGTGCCGGAGCCAGCCTCGCTAGCCGTGCTCGGCGCCGGGCTCGTCGGGCTGGCGGCGGGCCGGCGCCGCGCAGCGCCCGTTCTCTCCTGTCGCTAGGCGAAGGGCGGCTTCGGGCGGTCGCCGAGGAGCCGGGCGAGAGTAGGCTCGATCGCCGCGGCAAGGCGAGCCTGGGCCTGAGCGGTCGGATGCAGCGCCGGTTCGGGCGGGTCCAGAAGCGGATCGTAGAACTGGTTCGGATCGGTCTTGCCGTCGCGGAGGAAGAGCCCGGTCACGTCAACGGTGACGGCGTCGCTGTCTTCGACCGCCGAGAAATGCTCGGTAATGCCTTGGTCTATCCGCGTTGTCTGCTTCGTGGCCCAGGGGGAGCGGACACTCGGCAGCACAGGGAGCAGCAGCACGCGCGTCTTGGGCAGCCGCGCCCGCAGTTCCGCGAGCACGGCCGCGATCCCCGCGAGGGTCTGCTCGGCGTCCCAGTGCACCAGACCCAGATTATTGGCACCGATCAGCACCACCGCCGCCCGTGGCTGGATGCCCTCCGCCTCGCCGTTGCGCAGGCGCCACAGCAGGTGCGAGGTCGCGTCCCCCTTGAAACCCAGGTTCAGCGCGTTGCGGTCGCCGTAGTAGTGCTGCCAGGCGGGGGCGAAGTCGAAGTAGCCCGGCGGGCCCGTCCGCTCCCAGTTCTCGGTGATGCTGTCGCCGTACCAGACGAGGTCCACGGGCCGCGACCGCATCTCGGCCCGCTTTGCCTCAAAGCGCTTGCGCCACCAGGACGTTTCCATGCGCGAGATCGGCACGGTGGCGAGCGGGACGCGCTCGGCGGCGGCCCCGAGCAGCGCCGCAGGGGCGAGCAGGGCGTGGCGACGGGTCAGCATGGCGTTTCCTTACAGCCCGACCCGCAGCAGCACCAGGCTCGCAGCGCCTGCGGCCACGCAATACCAGGCGAACGGGTCGAGCGCCCAGCGGTCGTGGTTGCGGAAGTAGCGCATCAGGAAGGCCGTGCTGAGCCATGCCACCACGCCCGCGACGACGGCCGCGAGCCCCGCGACCTGGAGCGTGTCCGCGGACAGGCCCGAGTGGAACAGCTTCGGCAATTCGAGCGCCGTCGCGGCCAGGATGACCGGGAGGGCGATCAGGAACGAGAAATGCGCGGCGCCGGCATGGTCGAGGCCGCGCAGGAGACCGCCCACGATGGTCGCCCCCGAGCGGGACAGGCCTGGAATGAGCGCCAGGCATTGCCAAAACCCGATCGCAAGCGCGTCGCCCGGCGTGATCGCCGAGAGCGGCTTCGCGTTCCGCACGACGCCTCGGGCCGTACCCTTCCCCCGGAGGCGCTCGGCCCACAGCAGCACCGCGCCGTTCACGACGAGGAAAGCGGCTGCGACCAGCGGCGAGCCGAACAGCCGGCGCAAGAAGTGCTCCAGGGCTCCGCCGATGATGACGGCTGGGATCGTCGCGATCACGATGAGCAGGAACACGCGCCGGGCCTCGCTCGTCTCGTGCTTGCTGCGCACGCCCAGGATACCGAGAAGCAGCGCCAGCCAGTCGCGCCAGAAGTAGGCGAGCAGCGCCGCCGCTGTGCCCAGGTGCAGCAGCACGAGGAACGGGAGATAGCTCGGCGCGTGCTGGTCAAGCGGCCATCGCAGCAGCGCGGGCACGACCACCGCGTGCCCGAGGCTGCTGATGGGGAACAGCTCCGTCGCCCCTTGCAGGATCGCGATCCCTATGGCCTGCAACGCCGTCATCGTAGCTACTCTCCCGCCGTACGGGGGCATCCGTGGCGGAGCAAAGCTGATTTGGCAAGGGCGCACATGCACACCAAGATACGCGCTGGCCAGAAATAAGGCCCGCCCCCTGGCGGGAGCGGGCCTTGGCCGGCGTCAGGCGCTCATTGCGGCGGCGAGTAGGTGTAGGTCAGCGCCTCGATCCGCCAGTCGTTCCCGCTCTTGCTCAGGACCTTGGTCCAGGTGCCAGTGCTCTCGTTCGCGGGACCGCCGGGTGCGACGGTGAAGGTGTAGCCGCCATGGCACAGGACGGCGTTGCCCAGCATGCGCGCGGTCTTGAAGGTATCAACGTCCTTGCTTCCCGGCTTGAGGCCCGCCTTCTCGAACGCCAGGATCGCCTGCAGGCCCTCGAAGATGCCCTCCGGCGCGGTCAGCACGCCGCCTGCCGTAAACCGTGCAGCGACCTTGGCCGGATCTCCGCTCGCGACCGCCGCCTCATAAGCCGCGGCCCCGGCCTTGCAGGCCGCCATCGCATCGCCCTGTGCGTACGCTGGGGATGCCGTCACACCTGCAATGATAGTGCCCGCGGCCAGAAGGCATGATATCGCGAGACGATGGTGCATGAGATCCTCCTGCTGTCCAGAGATGCGTGCTGCATCCCAACGGATGGGATGGTGCGCTGCGCCGTCGCGGGAAGTCCTGAACCATTGCCGAAAAGTTCCGAGACTTCCCCGAAACTTTCCAGCTACGTCGCTGGTTGCGAGTCCTGATGGACCGCATCGCACTGCCCGGCGCGACCGTGGATTTCCGTCGCGAGGAGGTGCGGAGGTGCGACGGTGCACACATCGAGCTGCGGCCGCAGTCTTTCAGCGTGCTGCGCCGCTTGGCGACCAAACCGGGCGAGTTGGTCACAAAGGATGAGCTGCTGACCGAGTGCTGGCCCGGCGTGATCGTGACCGAGGACTCACTGGTCCAATGCGTCTCGGACATCCGCCGAGCTCTCGGCGCGAGTGGGCGCAACTTGATCCGCACCGTGCCGCGCCGGGGTTACGTGCTCGTCCTGCCCGAATCCCCCGAGACACGCGAGGCGGTGCCGGCGCCCTCGCGTCCGCAGCCCTCGGTCGCGGTCCTGCCCTTCGACGAGTTCGGGGCCGATACGGCCCAAGGGGTGCTCGGTGCGGGCTTCGCCGAGGACATCACTACGGAACTCGCGCGCAACCGTCACCTCACCGTCCTTGCCCGGCACACAAGCTTCACGGCGAAGGCGCAGGGCAAGACGCCGGCAGACATCACGGCGGCGTTCGGCGTCCGCTACGTGCTTGAAGGCAGCATCCGGCGCGCGGGCGAGCGCATGATCGTCAACGCGCAGCTCATCGACGGCTGTGACAGCCGGCACGTCTGGGCCGAGCGATACAGCTTCACGGCTGCGGAGCTGTTCACGGTCCAGGATGAGCTGGCAACGCGGATTGCGGGCACGTTGTTCTCGGAGATACGCGAGGGAGAACTGGCAGCGAGCCTGCGCCGCCCGCCGGCCAACCTGAACGTCTATGAGCTGGTCACGCAGGGCGACGCATACCAGGTTAAGATGACCCGAGAGGACAAGATCGCTGCCCACGCCGCGCTGGAGCGCGCCGTTGCACTCGACCCGGCCTACGCGCTGGCGCACATCTTCCTGGGATACATGGCCGCGACGGACGCGGGCAGCGCTATTTCCGGCACGGTCGGGCCGGACGCTCTGCCAGGGGCGATCGCTAGCATCCGGCGCGGCATCGCGCTCGACCCTACGCTTGCGCGGGGCTATGAAGCGCTCAGCTACGCGCTGTTCGTGGCCGGCCAATTCGACCAGGCACTGCTGGCGGCTGACCGCGGCGCGGCACTCGGTCCAGGTGACGCCGAAGTGCTCGCCATCCTGGGTCTCGCACAGGTCGGCGTCGGCCAGTATGAGGCGGCGCTTGCCAGCATCGAGCGTGCGATCGCGCTGAACCCGTTGGCGCCAGGGTATTACCTGGGCATCGCGGCAGTGGCGCTCTACGCGCTCGGCCGCTTCGAGGAGGCCAGCCGCTTCGCCACGGCGACGGCCGAGCGGAGTCCTGGCTTCAACCCCGCCTACGCACTCGGTGCCGCTTCCGACATGGCGCTCGGGCGCAAGGACGCCGCCGCCGCGCGGATCGCAACCCTGCTGGTCCAAAGCCCGGCATTCTCGATGCAAGCGCCCCGGATCGCGAATGCATACGCGCGCGACCCGGCGCTGCGGGCGCGGTTCGTGCAGCACCTGCGCGAGGCTGGGATGCCGGAGGGACGCGCGGCATAACGACTGGACCGCCGCGGGATCAGCCGCCGCCGAACCCGAACCGTGCCGCCGCTTCACACGGTCCGCCGCGGCAGTGCCAGAGCAGCAGCCCCGTGATCTCGACCTCGAACGGGCCGAACCCGGGGGGCACGACGACCGCGCGCCCGAAGCTGCTGATGGGGAACAGCTCCGTCGCCCCTTGCAGGATCGCGATGCCTATGGCCTGCAATGCCGCCATTGTAGCTGCTCTCCCGCCGTACGGGCGCATCCCTGGCGGAACAAAGCTGATTCAGCAAGGGCGGATGGTTGAGAGTGACGCCTCAGTTTGCACTTTGCAGGCCTCATGCCCGGATCACGCCAGGGCAAGACGGCGGGGAGCGGGGTTCAAGCTGAAGCATTGCAAGCTGGCGCCGGCCGCAGGCCCGCCCCCGGTTCCGAGACGGAAGCGGGCCTTCGGCGGGCGCTCAGCGCGCCTTGGCCTGCGACTGCGGCTGTGCCGACGGGCTAGCGTCGCGGGTGTGGATCAGTTGCTCGGTGGTCCAGTCGTTCCCGCTCCTGATCAGCACCTCGCCCCAGAGATCCTTGACCTCCTTCGTGGGGTCGCCGGGAGCGAGCGTGCCGGGAGCGAACGTGAAGGTGGCCCTCATCGGTGCCGCGGCCGACATGGCGCTCGGGCGCATGGACGCTGCCGCCGCGCGGATTGCGGCCCTGCTACGCCAGAACCCGGGCTTCACGATGCAAGCGCCCAGGGTCGCGACTGCGTATGCACGCGACCCTGCGCTGCGAGCGCGCTTCGTGCAGCACCTGCGCGAGGCAGGGATGCCGCACGGATAGATGGCGGGCGTTGCCGCCCGTCAGCCGACGGCGCCGAACTCGAATCGCTCGGCCTCCTCCCAGAGGTCGCCGCGGCAATGCCAGCCAGTCGCGCCAGAAATAGTCGCGCCAGAAATAGAGGAGCAGCGCCGGCACGACCACCGCATGCCCGAGACTGCTGATCGGGAACAGCTCCGTCGCCCCTTGCAGGATCGCGATCCTATGGCCTGCAACGCCGTCATCGTAGCTGCGCTCTCGCCCGTGAGGGACGCATCCGTGGCGGAACACGCCTTCGTTGGCAGGAGCGAATGCCGGCGCCGATGGGGCCCGCCTCCGGACCTGGACGGAGGCGGGCCTCGGCCGGGCGGCGATCAGCGCGCCAGCGAGTCCCGCTGCGGCTGTGGCGGCAGCGGGATAGGCTCGCCGTGGCTGGTGGTCAGTTGCTCGGTAAGCCAGCCGTCCCCGCTCCTGGTCAGCGCCTCGCCCCAGCGATTCTTGACCTCCTTCGCGGCTATGGGGCTACCGGGAGCGAACGTGAACGTGGTCTCCCCGGAGCACAGGACCACGTCGCCGACCTCGCGCGCTGCCGTGATGGCGGCGACGTGCTTGGCGCCCGGCTGTAGCCAGGCCTCAACGAACCGGGTGATCTCCTGCGGTCCCCGGAACAGGCCCTCCTCGGAGACCCACACGGCCTCCGCCGAGAAGAGCGCGCCGATCCTGGCCGGGTCGCCGGTTGCGACGGCCGCCACCCACGCCTCGGTGTTGGCGCGGCAGACGGCCATCGGATCGCTCTTGCGCGTGCGCCCCTGCGACCCCGGCGAGGACCGCGCTCGTGGCGAGTAGGAAAGACGTGAGAAGACGGCTCATGGTAACCTCCCTGGTCAAGAGATGCGTGCTGCGTTTCAGCACGTGAGAGGCTATGCTGCGTCCAGAGCGGCGTCCTGAAGCCGCGTTGACTCGGTCTGAAACTCTGGTGAAACCTGGAGGGCCTGCCGCCGGTTGCCCGCCATGATGGACCGCATCGAGCTGCCCGACACTACCGTGGACTTTGGCCGCGAGGAGGTGCGCGGACGCGACGGGATGCGCGTCGAGCTGAGATCGCGCTCGTTCGGCGTGCTGCGCTGCCTCGCGGCCAGGGCGGGCAAGCTGGTCACCAAGGACGAGCTGCTCGCCGAGTGCTGGCCCGGCGTGCTTGTCACCGAGGACTCGCTGACCCAGTGCGTCTCCGACATCCGCCGGGCGCTGGGCGAGAGCGGGCGCGACCTGATCCGCACCGTCGCGCGCCGGGGCTACGTGCTGGTGCCGCCCGAGGCGCCCCGGGCCGCGGCGCCTCTGCCGGAGACGCCGCCCGCCGCGCCGCCGCCGAGCTACTGGCCCTCGGTCGCGGTGTTGCCCTTCGACGAATTCGGGGCGGGCGAGCAAGGCGGCTTCGGCCCGCTCGGCGCCGGGTTCGCGGAGGACATCACCACCGAACTCGCGCGCAACCGCGGCCTGCCGATCACCGCCCGGCACAACGTGTTCGCGGCCAAGGCGCAGGGCAAGACGCCCGCGGAGATCGCGGCGCTCTTCCAAGCCCGCTACGTGCTGGAAGGCAGCATACGCCGGGCGGGCGAGCGCGTGGTGATCAACGCGCAGCTCATAGACGGCCGCGACGGCAACCACGTCTGGGCCGAGCGCTACAGCCTCTCCGTCGCGGAGCTACCCACAGTCCAAGACGAGCTGGTCGCGCGGATCGCGAGCACCCTGCTCGGGGAGATCCGCGTGGCCGGATACGCGGCGAGCCTGCGGCAGCCGACGGCGTCGCTCGACGTCCAGGAGCTCGTGTGGAAGGCCCTCGCGCACCTGCGCCAAACCAGCCGTGACGGCTACGTCGCCGCCCACGCGGAGTTGGAGCGCGCCGTGGCGCTCGGCCCGGATTACGCGCTGGGACACGTCATGCGCGGCTACGCCCTTGCCGCCGACGCCGGCCACGCGGGCTCGGGCACGGTGGGGCCAGACGCGCTGCCGGACGGGATCGACATGATCAGGCGCGGCATCGAGCTCGACCCGCTTCTCCCGGTCGGCCATCAGGCCCTGAGCTTCGCACAGTTCCTGAGCGGCCGGTTCGACGAGGCGCTGCTCGCCGCCGAGCGCTGCGTCGCCCTCGGCCCTGGGGACGCGCTGAACCTCGCCTTCCTCGCGCTGGCGCGAGTCGGTGTCGGCCAATACGCGGCGGCGCTCGCGGACATCGAGCAGGCGACGGCGCTCAATCCCGTGTTCCCCGCGTATTTCCACGGGATTGCCGCGATATCCCTCTACGCGCTCGACCGCTTCGAGGAGGCGAGCCGGAACGGCACGGCGGCGACGGAGCGATGTCCCGGATACACTCCGGGCTACGTGTGGGGCGCCGCGGCCGACGTGGCGCTCGGGCGTAAGGACGAGGCCGCCGCGCGGGTCAGGACCCTGCTGCACCACAGCCCGTGTTTCACGGCAAAGGTGCCGCTGATGGCTGTCGCATACGCGCGCGATCCGCCGCTGCGGGCGCGCTACGTCCGGCACCTGCGCGAGGCCGGCATTCCGGACGCATAGAGGGCGGAGTGTCGCCGCCCGTCAGCCGGCGGCGCCGAACGCGAACCGTGCCGCCGCCTCCCAGGGCCCACCGCGGTAGTGCCAGAGCAGCAGCCCTGTAGCCTCGACCTCGAACGGGTTGAAACCGGTTTGCAGGGCCGCGAGCAGAGTGCATGCGCTCGCGGGGTCCGCTTTGTTCTGGACGGTGAGATGCGGCCGATAACCCTGCTGGTCCTGTCTTCCCAGCCACGGCGCCCAGGTGCAGGCAAGGCTGGCGCGCAGCTGCGCCAACGTGGCGCTCTGCACGACGTAGGCTACCCCGCGCCCTAGCGAGCGCAGCCCAGCGATCCGGACGGAAAAGGACGCGGCGCTCGCGCAGCGTTGCGCCAGTTCGACCGCTATAGCCGGCTGCTCGGCGCCGGGCAGGGCGTGGAACAGGGTGATGTGCGCCGGCACCTGGTTGCGCCCCGGCGGGAAGTGCTGCGCCCGCAGCTCGTCGAACCGGGCTTGCGCCGGCGGGTCGAGGGCGAGCGTCAGGATGAGCGGTGCAGTCTCCATCGGCGGGCAGAGCCTAGCGGCGGCGGCGTGGCCGCCGGGCCGGCTCGCGCGGCGGGACGTGCGGCGGCTCCTCCACGCGCGTGAGGCCCGAGCAAACCCCCTTGTCGTCCGTGCCGAACTGGATCGTCGGGATTAGCGCCGCGAGCGGCGTCCCTACGATGCCGAGCGCGACCGCGACGCCGCCGCGCGCCGCCACAGCGGCCAGGTCGGGCCGGATGCTTGGGTGCTTGAACGTGCCGCCGATGTCGATGGGCGCGGGTAGCGAGCCGATGGAGAAGTGCTTCGCCTTCGTCTTCAGCTGCAGCGCCAGCGCCTCGGTCAGCAGGTTCGCCTCGCCCGTAACGGTGACCAGCGCCTCCGTAGTGTCGAGCACCAGCGGCTGCGGCCGGACGACTCCGTCCTGCAGCTTCGCGTCAGCGACCAGGCAGTCTATGCGCGCGTGCTGCGGCAGGCCGAGCGCCGAGAGCAGCGCGTTGCCGAACTCCAGTCCAGACAGGTCAACGAGCAGCGCGCTCAACTCGCCGCCTCGCGCCATGTAGAGCTTCACCTCGCCGCTGCCGTGCCCGAGGATGCCGGCGAGCGAGGTCCCGGTCCCTTCGACGACGGCGCGTCCGTTGATCGCGCCTGTCCCATGGCCGCCGCCAGCGGCGGAGAGCAGCTTGTTGATGGGAATGCGCAGGAAGTCCACGTCCGCCCGCGCGCGCAGCCCGGCCTTCTCTTCGTCGAGCGCGATCTGGCTCTTCACCTGCCCGCCACCAATGCCGAAGCTCAGCGGGTGCAGCGTGACCTTGCCATCCACGATGTCGAGGTCGGCGACCATGTCGTCGAGCGGCTGGCCGCGGCCGAGGATGTGATCGGCCTTGTAGCGCAGGTGGACGTCAATGGCGTTGAGCTTGGGCATGCTGACCCGCGCGTCCGGGATCAGCTTGGGACTCGCCTCTGCACGCTTCACCTCCGCGCGCTGCTGCGGCGTCTCTCCCGGCTCGTTCGGGGTGCCCGGCTTGCCGCCGATGAAGCCGCCCAAATCCTGCAGGTCCACCCGGCGCGAAGCCAAAGTCGCGTTCAGCACCGGCTTGCCCGTCGTCGTGACGGAAACGTCGCCGCTCACATCGCTCTTCCCGATGGTACCCGCGACGTTGGTGAAGCGCATGCTCCCCTTGTCGTCGTCGAGGCTGCCCGACACGCGATAGGGCGGCGTCGGCGGCGTCGCGATGCCCGTCAGCGGGTACAGGCTCGCCATGCTCGGACCTTCCAGCGACAGCTTGAGGTCGGCACCCTGGAAGCGCAGCGGGTCCTGCACCGTGCCGACGATGCTCGCCCGCGTCGGCCCATTTGCGAGGCGGAGGTCAACCGGGTAAGGGTGCTTCGTGTCGCGCAGCGAGAGCACGGAGCCGCCGGTGAATTCGCCCGTGATCGGCTGCCCGGCATACGTGCCGTTCGCCGTCGCGTGCAGCGTCGCCTCGGCGCCCGGCTGCGATCCGGAGCCAGTGGTGTTGACCGCGAGCTGGAAATCGGCGCGCAGGCGCGGATCCACAATGTGCGCCGCGCCGTCGGTGATCCGCACCTCGCCGATCTTGGTCGTGCCGCTGCCGCCGAGGCTGAAGCTCCAGTTGTCCCTGCCATCCGCGAGCTGCTCGGCATCCACCTTCGGGTGGTCGAGTGCGACTACGGGAATGACGACCTGCCGCGTGCGCAGCAGCCGAGCGGCGTTGATCGAGATCGCCAAGTGCTGCGCCGTCGCGAAGTCGCCGGCCTTGGGCCAGCCGGCCGGGTTGGCGACGTGCACGTCGTCGAACGTGACGCGCGTCACGCGCCCGAGCTGGACGTGCATGTGCTGCGCCGTGACCCGGCGCCCGAGCATCGCCGACGCCCGGCTCTCCACGAGGGGCAGGAACCAGTCCCAGCGGAACAGGACGGCGACGATGACGATCGCCAGGACGATGGCACCGAGGACGTAGGGCCAGCGCCTCCGCCTGGGGCGCGACCGTGCCGTGACTATAGAGCGTGGCGTGACCCAGACCATTCGATCTCAACACCAATCGCCACCACAGGTTGCGCTTCTCCCCGGTGCCAGGCAAGCTGATCCCATGCCGCCCGCGACGCCGCCCCGCGCTGCCGTCTTGCCCGTGACGCCTTTCCAGCAGAACTGCATCCTGCTCTGGGACGAGGAAACCGGCGCCGGGGTCGTCGTGGACCCTGGCGGCGAGGTTCCGCGCATCCAGGACGCCATCGCGCAGACGGGAATGCGCCCGGAGCGCATTCTCCTGACGCACGGTCATATTGATCACGCCGGGGGCGCTGCGGCGCTGCGCGAGGCGCTCGGCGTTCCGGTCGAGGGACCGGACCAACGCGACGCCTTCCTGCTGGACGGCCTCGCCGAGCAGGGCCGGGCGTTCGGCATGGCGGACGCCAGGGCCATCGTGCCGGACCGCTGGCTCGCCGAAGGCGACGAGGTGGCCTGCGGCCCGCATCGGCTGCGCGTGCTGTTCACGCCGGGCCATACGCCGGGACACGTGGTGTTCATCCACGACGAGGCGCGGCTCGCGCTGGTCGGCGATGTGCTGTTCCGGGGAAGCGTGGGACGCACGGATTTTCCATACGGCGACACCGCGGCGCTGCTGGCCTCGATCCGCGACAAGCTCCTGCCGCTCGGCGACGATGTCGCCTTCCTGTGCGGTCACGGGCCCGACTCCACGATCGGGCGGGAACGAGCGAGCAACCCGTTCGTGCGCGAGGCTCTGGCGCGCTGATCCAGGCCCGGAGTACGGGATGGCGCAGAGGTACGACTACATCATCGTGGGCGGCGGCTCGTCCGGCTGCGTCGCGGCCACCCGGCTCGTGCGCGACCACGGCGCGCGCGTGCTCCTGATTGAGCGTGGCGCCGCCCGCGGCAATCCAATCCTGCAGATGCCCGCGGGCTACATGAAGTTCCTCGCGCGCGAGGATTACCTGGAGATGCATCAGGCCGTGCCGCAGCCGCAGCTCGACGGCCGGGCGCCGATCGTGCCGCAGGCCCGGCTGCTCGGCGGCGGGAGCGCCGTCAACGCCATGGTCTACATGCGCGGCCAGCGGGACGACTACGCTGCCTGGGACGCTTTCCTTGGCGGCGGCAGCGGCTGGTCCTACGAGGACCTGCTTCCCTACTTCACGGCCATGGAGCGCAACACTCGCCTTGGCGCTCCTTACCACGGGACGGAGGGCACGCTGGTCGTGGGCGATCCGGGACGCATAGACCCGATGGCACGGGCATACATGCAAGCTGTCCAGTCCCTCGGCGTCCCTTACAACCCGGACTTCAACGGCGAGCGGCAGGCCGGCGTGGGGCCGATGCAGCATACCTACGGCCGGGGTGGGCGCAGCAGCGCCGTGCGCGCCTTCCTCGGCCAAGTGCGGCGTGACCCGCGCTTAACCCTCGCCACCGGCGCGCTCGCGACCCGCCTCATCGTCGAGCAGGGGCGCGCGGTCGGCGTCGAGTATGCCAGGGACGGCGCCGTGGCACAGGCACGCGTGGACGGGGAAGTGCTGGTCGCGGCCGGCACCTACAATACGGCGAAGCTTCTCATGCTGTCGGGCATCGGTCCGGCCGGGCACCTGCGCGACCACGAAGTCGCCGTCGTGGCCGACCTGCCGGGCGTCGGCGAGAACCTGCAGGACCATCACGAGGTGCCGGTCATTAGCGCAGCGAATGGCCGCATGGGCTACTACGGGCAGGACCGTGGCTGGCGCATGGTGCGCAACGGGCTGCAATACGTGCTGACGCGCACCGGTCCGGTCGCGACCACGGGCGTCGAGTGCTGCGCCTTCGTCGATCCGGACGGGAGCGATCGCCCGACGATTCAGCTCTACTTCGTGCCGACCGTCTATCTCGACCGCGACGTGACAGACGTGGCGGCGACCTGGGGCTGCACGCTGACGTCATGCTTGCTCCGCCCCAAGGCGCGCGGCACGGTGCGGCTGCGCTCGGCCGATCCCCAGGACAAGCCGCTCGTGGACAGCCGCTTCTTCGGTCACCCGGACGATCTGCGCCTGACCTTGGCCGCCATGCGCTTCGCGCGCCGGGTGCTGGCAGCCGAACCGCTCGCTGGCCTGGTCGCTCGCGAGATGCTGCCCGGCGCGCCCGCGCAGTCGGACGACGACCTCGCGCGCTACGCCAAGCGCATGGTCAAAACGAACTACCACCCGGTCGGCACGGCGCGCATGGGGCCGCCTGGCGACAGGATGGCGGTGCTGGATGAGCGCTTGCGCGTGCGCGGGGTAGAGGCGCTGCGGGTAATAGATTGCGCAGCGATGCCGTTCATTCCGTCGGGCAACACCAACGCGGCAGCGCTGGCGCTCGGCAGCCGGGCTGTCGCCCTGATCCGGGGCGAGAACGCTCCGCCCCGCGCCGGGTAGAGAGCCGTGCAGCCAACGGGCCTTGGACTGACGCGCGCAACGCTGCGCTCTCCGGCACCGCTCCTCCGTCATGCCGCCAGTTCGGCGCCTTCGCGCGCGGCGAGCGTGCCGGGCCTCACGGCCGCTGCCTCGGCCTCGATCCGGTCGAGGTCGGCGTCGGTCCGTGACGGCGCATGGTGGAATAGGACGAGGCGCTTGGCCCCGGCTGCATCGGCCAGGCGCACGCCTTCCTGCCACGTCGAGTGGCCCCAGCCTTTGTAGAGGGGAAATTCCTCGTCGGTGTAGGTAGCGTCGTAGATCAGGATGTCCGCATCCCTCGCGAGCCGGAGAACGTCGGCGTCCTGCGCCGCGGGATCGTGCTCGGTGTCGGTCACGTAAGAGACGGTTTTGCCATGCCACTCCAGCCGGTAGCCGACTGCGGAGCCGGGATGACGGAGGCCGGCCGTGCTGACCCGCAGGCCCGGCCAGGGTGCCAGCACGTCGCCGGGCCGGAACTCGAGGAAATCGATTTGGGCGTGGACGCGCGGCAGCAAGTCCGGCATCAAAGGGCGGGAAAGCGTCGTCGCCAGCACGGCTTCGAGCGTCTCGGGCACGCCCGAGTTGCTACCCCAGATGCGCAGCCGCGTGCCGGCGCGGTAAAGCGGTGCGAAGAACGGCAGACCGCAGATATGATCGAGGTGGGTATGGGAGCACAGCACCTCGGCCGCAACCGTTTCCTGCTCCTCCTGCATGAGCGCGTTGCCGAGGCAGCGCAAGCCGCTGCCGGCATCGAGGATGAGCAGCCGGCCGTTGCACCGGACCTCGACGCAGGCGGTGTTGCCGCCGTAGCGCAGCGTATCAGGGCCGGGTGCCGGCAGGCCGCCCCGCACGCCCCAGAAACGTAATGACAGACCTGGCGGTCGAGCGGCAGAAAGCATCCCGTTCCCTTCTCACGCGCACCCAGTTCAGGTTCCGCGCACCCTGCGGCGAGTGTGCCGTACTGCTTCATTATTGCAACAAGATAATTGCGGCGACTATTCCGCAGCGTGCTTGACCGCGAGGACGGGCGGATCGCGCGTGGCGGGAGAATGGCCCGCCTCAAAGAAGGGGTAGGGTATAGGCTCCTGCCAGGTGAGCCGGCGAGGCTAGCTGCGACCAGGCCATCAGCAGCACGCCGCTGCATCCGACGGCTATAAGCATCATCGTCGCTGTCCAGGAGTCCGATGCAGGCTGCCGCTTCGAGAGCTGGAGGAGCGGCTCGTAGAAGCTGCTCATCCATGTCATATCGTCCATAGCGCACCTCTCTGCGCGGCAACTCGAATACGCCGCGCCAAGAGAATTGCGCATTCTCGGCGCGCCCGCTGTGACCTTGCGCACAGCCGGCGCGTGGTGCGCTATGACGTACTAGTCGGCAGACGGAACAGGTGAGGGCTATGGCACAGCTTCTATCGCGGGACGTCCGGCGGGAAGCACTGCGCTGCACGCCGCTGTTCGCGGGCGTCCCAGGCCCGGAGCTGGATCAGATCGCGACGCACGCAGTCGAGCGGCGGTTCGGCACCGGAGAGATGATCGTCCGGCGCGGCGATCCCGGGAGCAGCATGATCGTGCTGGTTCAGGGCCGGCTGCGGGTGGGTGCAACCTCCGCGGAAGGGCGGGAGTTGACCATCGGCCTGCTCGGACCTGGCAGCGTGCTCGGCGACATGGCCGTGCTCGACGGCAAGCCGCGCAGCGCGGACGTGGTGGCGATGGCGCCGGGCATGGCGCTCATCCTGGAGCGGGGCAGCGTTCTGCCGTTCCTGCGGGACCGGCCGGAGCTGCTGCTCCGCCTGCTGCAGATCCTGTGCGAGCGGCTGCGGCGCGCGGATGCGGCGCTGGAGGACCTGGCGCTGGCCTCGCTCGCGGCCCGGCTCGCGCGCGTGCTGCTGCTGCTCGCCGCCGAGCATGGGACAGCCGGGCCCGGCGGGACGGTCATCCGCCTGCAGCTGTCGCAGAGCGATCTCGCCGCGCAGGTTGGTGCTACGCGCGAGGGCGTGAACCGGCAGCTCCGCCGCTGGCGCGAGGAGGGCGTCGTCGGCGAGCACGACGGGCGCATGGTCGTCGTTCGGCCCGAAGCGCTGCGGGCGCTCCTGACCGACGAGCGGGTCTGACGGAAAGCTGCCGCCGGCGACGCGGACCGAGGTGGGCGGCTTCTACCCCGCCAGGATCACGTCCAGCGTGCGCGGCCCGTGCACGCCCTTGACCCGGTTCAGCTCGATGTCGGCGGTCGCGGAGGGGCCGGAGACGAAGGTGAGCGGCCGTCCCGCGTCGATAGCGGGCCGCAGCCGAGGCATCGCCTCCGGCAGCAGGCCGACCACTTGGTGGGCGAGGACGACACAGAGGAAGTAATCGGGCAGCAGCGTCACGGCCCGCCGTCCCTGGCCCGGGCCGGCGTCCAGCACGATCGTGCCGCTCTCGGCAATGCCGACGGCGCAGGCGGCCATGACGCCGTCGACCTCGTCGAGCGCGCGCGCCGGCTGGGCGGCATCCGGCACGAGACTCGGGCCCGACGGACGCCAAGCCTCGGGCAGGTCCGGTGGGATCAGCAGGGTGCGGATGCCGCGCTCGGCGAGTTGCGCCGTGGCTGTCGCGGCGATCCCTGCCTCGGGCGCGCGGAGGATAGTCACGTCGTAGTCGGTGAGCCGGTCCACGAACCGGTCGAGCAGCGCCGCCGGCGGCAGGCCCAGATCGCGGCGGTACGCGGGCAGCTCGGCCCCGCCCGGCGCCATGCGCGCGGTCGCCTGGCGGATGACGCCGAGGATGGCGTCCCGCGCGCCGCTCACGGCGGCTTCCCCCGCGTCCGCCACCACTCGCGGAAGCTCTGCGGCGGCAGGGCTGGCATGTCCCGCGACTCCGTCCACCCCGATAGGCCGCCCGGCAGCCAGTCGATCCGGCCGTCCCGCTCAAGCGGCCCCTGCCCTACCCGACCCAGGCGCTGCGCCAGGGCGAGCAGCGCCGGGTGGTCGAACATCGCGAGCGCACCCTGCATCGCGAGGTTCTCCGCCCCGAGCCGGCCGGCGAGCGTGGCCTGCTTCTCCCGCACGACCTCCCCGCGCAGGTGGATCAGGATCTGCGGGATGTTGATCCGCACCGGGCAGACCTCGTAGCAGGCGCCGCAGAGGGTGGAGGCGTAGGGCAGCGACCCGGCCTGCTCGAAGCCTTGCAGCTGCGGTGTCAGGATCGCCCCGATCGGTCCCTGATACATCGAGTTATAGGCGTGGCCGCCGGTGCGCTCGTACACGGGGCAGACGTTGAGGCAGCGCGAGCAGCGGATGCAGTGCAGGGTCTCCCGCGCGACGGGGTCGGCCAGGATGCGCGAGCGGCCGTTGTCCAGCAGGACGAGGTGGAACTCCTCCGGCCCGTCGCCCTCGCGCACGCCGGTCCACAGGCTGGTGTAGGGGTTCATGCGCTCGCCGGTTGAGGCGCGCGGCAGGAGCTGCAGGAACACCTCCAGGTCCTGGAAGCGGGGCAGGATTTTCTCGATGCCCATGAGCGTGATCAGCACCCGCGGCAGGCTCAGGCACATGCGGCCGTTGCCCTCGGATTCCACGACGCAGATCGTGCCGGTCTCGGCGATGGCGAAATTGGCGCCGGAGATGGCCACCTCGGCGCCGAGGAACCGCTCCCGCAGGTAGTGCCGGGCCGCCGCCGTCAGCTCGGTCGGCTGGTCGCCGAGGCGGTCCAGCCCCATCGCGCCCATGAAGATCTCGCGGATTTCGGCGCGGTTCTTGTGGATCGCCGGGACCAGGATGTGCGACGGCCGGTCGTGCCCGAGCTGCACGATCATGTCGGCGAGGTCGGTCTCGACGGGCGTGATCCCCGCCTCGGCGAGGGCCGGGTTCAGCCCGATCTCGTCCGTGGTCATGGACTTGACCTTCACGACCGTCTGCGCCCCGGCCTGCCGGGCGAGGCCGGTGATGATTTGCCGGGCCTCGGCGGCGTCGCGCGCCCAATGCACCTTGCCGCCGGCGCGGCTGACGTTTGCTTCCAGCGTCTCCAGGTGCCGGGCCAGGTCCCGCATGGCCTCGCGCTTGATCGCCTGCCCGGCGCGGCGCAGCGCCTGCCAGTCCGGCAGCTCGCCCGTGACCTCGGCGGTCTTGGCGCGGATCGTCGTCGTGGCCTTGCGGATGTTGCGGCGGAGCTGGCTGTCGCGCATCTCCTCGCGGGCGAAGTCCGGGAAGCTGCGGGGCGGCGGGATGGCGAGGTCGGTCACCGCGGCGCTCCTTCCGTGGCCGCCAGGATCTCGGCGAGATGCACCGTGCGAACCCCGGTGCGCCCGCGCGACAGGCCGCCGCCGATGTGCATGAGGCAGGAATTGTCGCCGGCGGTGCAGATCTCGGCGCCGGTCTCGAGCACCGCGCGCATCTTGTCGGCCAGCATCGCCGTGGACACGTCAGCGTTCTTCACAGCGAAGGTGCCGCCGAAGCCGCAGCACCCCTCGATGCCGGGCAGCTCGACATACTCCAGCCCGGTCACTGCGCGGAGCAGACGCTCCGGGCCGTCACCGAGATGGAGGCCGCGCAGCGAGTTGCAGGAGGCGTGATAGGTGACACGGTGCGGGTAGTAGGCGCCGACGTCGGTGACCCCGAGCTTGCGGGTCAGGAACTCTGAGAACTCGAACACGCGCCCGGCGAGCTCGGCGCAGTCGTCGAGCAGACGGTGATCGCCGGCCATCCCGGCCAGGTGCAGATACTGGGTGCGGACGGTCATGGTGCACGAGGTCGAGGGGATCACCACCGCCTCGGCATCCCGGAATACGTCCACGAAGCGGCGCACGAGGGTCAGGGCCTCGCGCTGGTAGCCGGAGTTGTTGTGCATCTGGCCGCAGCAGGTCTGGGCTTCCGGGAACTCGACCTCGTGCCCGAGCCGTTCAAGCACGGCGACGGTTGCCTGGCCGGTCTGCGGGAAGAGCGTGTCGTTGAAGCAGGTGATGAAGAGAGACACACGCACGGCGCGCTCCGCTGCCGTTCAGCAGTCCTGGCTTGGCCTGCAGTCGCGGGTAGAAAGCGTGAATGCCGCGGCGGTTCCGTGTACTCAGCCCTTCCCTTCCGCGAAGGCCTTGAACGCCTCGGCGTAGGCAGGGTGCCAGCGCGAGAGGGCCGGGCGGTTCTCGACGATGTCGCCGGCGGCCCAGAGGATGCGCCGCTCGTCGAGCGACCGAGGCACGTCGTTGTCCGGGCAGAGGATGTAGAAATCGCCCGCGGCGAGCCGTTCGATCATGAAATCCACGGTCTGCTCCGGCGTCCACGCGGCTTCGGGCTTGGCGGCGCGGCCGTTCGCCGTCAGCGGGCGTGAACACGAACCCTGGGATCAGCAGGTGCGCCGTGATCCGGCAGCCCGGCGTGTTCCGCAACTCGTGCTGCAGGGCTTCGGTGAACGCCTTCACCCCGGCCTTGGAGACGTTGTAAGCGGGATCGCCGGGCGGCGTCGTGATGCCCTGCTTCGAGCCGGTGTTGATGATGAAGCCGGGCCGTCCGCGCGCGATCATGCCCGGCGCGAATGCGCGGGAGCCGTGGATGACGCCCCAGAGATTGACGCCGATCACCCGCTTCCAAGCCTCTTCCGGGCCGAACACGGCGCTGCCGGGCTGAACGCCGGCATTGTTCATCAGGATATCCGTACCGCCGAACCGCTCGCGGACCGCCGCTTCCAGGCGCTGAACGTCTTCGGCACGGCTCACGTCGGTCGCCATCGCCATGACGCTCGGCGCGCCCGCCCGGCGCCACGGCGGAGAGCGTCTCGGCCGCCTGGGCGAGCCGGTCCTCGCTGAGATCGGCGATGCAGACGCGCAGGCCCATGCCGGCGAAGCGCTTCGCGGCGGCGAGCCCGATCCCGGATGCGCCGCCGGTGACGACGGCCACGGCCTCGGGAGGCAGGACGAGCTGGTTCATGCGGGTTCCTCCTGGTCGTGGAGAGTCACTTCACCACAGGGATATTCGTGCGGTCGATCGTCACCGCCACCGCGAACACCAAGACCGCGCCGAACACGATCTGCTGGGCGAAGATGTTGACGCCGACGAAGGTCATGCCGGTCCGCACCACCGAGATGATGAGCGCCCCGGTCAGCGTGCGCCAGATGCTGCCGACGCCGCCGGTGATCGAGGTGCCGCCGACCACTACCGCCGCGATGGCCGGCAGCAGCAGCTCATTGGCCAGCGTCGGCGACCCGCTGGCCAGCCGGCCCGCGAGCATCACGCCGGCGAAGGCGGCGAAGGCGCCGGAGATGACGAACGCGACGATTTTCTGGCGGCCGACCTGGACGCCCGAGGCGTAGGACGCGGTCTCGCCCGCGCCGATCGCGGCGATGTAGCGGCCGAACGGCGTGCGCCGCTGCACCACGTCGGCGAGCACCAGCAGCACGGCGCCGATCAGCACCTCATGCGGGATGCCGAAGCTCTTGCCGGTGATCCAGCCGAGGTAGCTCCGCTGCGCGGCATTCAGGGTGATGGACCGCTCGTGCGAGATCACCAGCGCCGTGCCGGCCAGCACGCCGCCCACGGCCAGCGTCGCGATGAAGGAGGGGATGCGAAGCCGCACGTGCGCGAGCCCGCCGAGCCATCCCGCGAGCGCGCCGGCGCCGACCGCCAGGACGAAGCAGCCGTAGCCGAGGCGGCCCACCGTTAGCGCCACGATGACGCTCGCGAGCGAGGCCATTGCTTGGATCGAGAGGTCAATGCCGCCGAGCGTGATGACGAAGCTCACGCCGCTCGCCATCACGAAGAGCACGGCGGTATCGCTCGCGAGCTGCAGCAGCGTCTCGGGTGCGAGGAACTCCGGCTGCAAGGCGCCAACTGCCAGCACCAGCGCGACCAATGTCGCCAGGGGCAGCCATCGCCGCAGGCCGCGTGCGAGGTCGCGCAAGGCGGGAGGGCGGAGCGGCATCGCGCGTCCTACACCATGTGCTCGATCAGCTCGACCTGCTGCGGCTTGCGGCCGGGCGCGGCGTCGGCGCGGTGCGTGATCGTGCCGTCGCGCATCACCAGGATGGCATGGCTAAGACCGATCGTCTCCTCCAGCGTATCCGATGTCAGCGCCACCGCGATCCCCTCGGCGGTGACGGCGCGCACCAGCTCATACACGTCCTCCTTGGCGCCGACATCCAGGCCGCGCGTGGGATGGTCGAGGATCAGGATGCGCGCCCGCGCGTTCAGCCACTTGGCCAGCACCACCTTCTGCTGGTTGCCGCCGGAGAGGTTGAGGCAGAGCGCGTCGATGCCGGGCGTTCGAATGCCCAGGCGCTTGACCCAACTGCGCACCAGTTCCGCCTCCCGCGCCAAGTCGATCAGGCCGTGGCGCCGCAGCGCGCCGAGGCTCGCGAGCGTGACATTGGCAGCCACCGGCAGGAACAGCACGAGGCCCTCGGTGCGGCGCTCGCGCGGCAGGTAGCCGATGCCGCACGCCACGGCCTGGGCGGGTGCTGTGAAGCGCCGCTCCTGTCCGTCCACGAGCAGGCGCCCGGCATCATGCGGCAGGAACCCCGCCAGCGTGCGCGTGAGTTCCTCGCGCCCAGAGCCGATCACGCCGGCGATCCCGAGGATCTCGCCGGCGTGGAGCGTGAAGCTCACGTCGCGATAGGCGCCGGCGCGGCCGAGACTTTCGGCTTGCAGCACCGCCGCCTTGCGATGCGGGCGCTGCAGCGCCTCGCGGTAGTATTCGGCCTGCAGCCCACGCCCGACCATGAGGCGGTGCAGCCGGTGCACGTCGGCGCCGGCTGCGGGCAGGTCCGCGACGACGGCGCCGTCCTTCATGACGTAGATCCGATCGCTGATCGCCAGCACCTCGTCCAGCCGATGCGAGACGAACACGAACGACGCCCGCGCCTTCAGGGCCCGCACGCGCGCGAACAGCAGATCGATATCGGCCTGCTCCAGCACCGAGGTCGGCTCGTCGAGCAGGATCACGAGCTGGCCCTGCGTCGCCTCCTCCAGGGTCAGCGCCTTGGCCAGCTCCACCATCTGGCGCGTGGCGAAGTCCAGCTCGGCCGCGCGCGTGCGCGGATCAACGGCGATCTGCACCTTGGCGAGCTGGCGCGACGCCGCCGCGTGCAGCGCCGACCAGTTGATGCGGCCCATGCGCGCGAACTGCGCCTCGTTGCCGAGATAGATGTTCTCGCCCACGCTCAGGTTGAGCAGCAGCGACTGCTCCTGGAACACCATGCCGATGCCGTGGCGCATGGCATCGGCGGCGCTGCCGAGCCGCACCGCCCGGCCGTCGAGGAGGAGCTTACCCGAATCGGGCTGGTAGACGCCGGCCAGGATGCGCATCAGCGTTGATTTGCCGGCACCGTTCTCGCCCACCAGGCCGACCACCTCGCCCCGCTGCACGGTCACGCTGACCGCCTTCAGCGCGTGCACGCCGGGGAAGCGCTTGCTCACGTCGCGCAGCGCCAGCACGGGGGTCTCGGCGTCGGTCACTTCACGATGCGCAGGTGCTTGCGGTCGGTGGACAGGGCGACGGCGGCGATGATCATCAGGCCCTGCACGGCCGTCTGGATGGAGGGCGAGATGCCCATCAGCACCATGCCGTTGCCCAGGACGGCGACGATCAGCACGCCTACCAAGGTCTGCAGCACGCCGCCCTCGCCGCCGGAGAGCGCGGTGCCGCCGACCACGACCGCGGTGATGGCGGTGAACAGCCGTCCCTGCCCTACTTGCGCGTTGCCCAGGCCAAGCTGCGCGCCGGACAGCACGCCGCCGAGGGCGTAGAACAGCCCGGCGAGCGTGAAGGTGGCGATCCGCACGCGAGCCACCGGGATGCCGGAGAAGGCCGCCAGCTCCTCGCCGCCGCCCAAGGCATACATGTAGCGGCCCAGCCGCGTGTAATCCTGGATGAACCAGGCCAGGGCCAGCGCTGCGAGCGCCACCCACACACCCCAGGGAAAGCCCAGGGCGCGCTGCAAGGCGAGGCCGCGCACCAGAGGATCGGTGATGCGCACGGCGGTGCCGCCCAGCACCGCGTTGGCGATGCCGGCACCGATGAACCAGGTGCCGAGCGTCACCATGAAGGACGGGATGCGCAGCCGAACGTGGATAAGGCCGTTGATCAGGCCCATGAGCGCGCCGGTCAGCAGGACCAAGGCCACCCCGGCGAGGCCGAGATCGAGCGCGTTGGCGCCGTTGCGCACGAGCAAGCTGGTCAAGACGACGGCCAGCGCGACCACGCCTTCCACGGAGAGGTCGATCGAGCCCATCAGGATGACGAAGGTGGCGCCGATCGCCAGCACCAGGGGGATCATCGCCGCCTGGGCAATCCGCACCGCGTTGCCGGCGGAGAGGAACCGCGGATTGATCGCGGCGATGATGGCGCAGAGCAGCACCAGGACCAGCACCGGTGCCACGCTCGCGAGCCGCACGCGCCGCCGACTGGCCTCGCGGCGGTTGCCTGCCGCCGCCGGGCGCATCGCCGCGGAGGTCACCGCGACGCGGTGGCGCGCTGCTGAACCACCTCAGCTGTATTGGATCTGACCGGTGACCCGTCCCCAGAGATCATTCCAGTCGATCTGCTCCTCGTGGGCGATGTTCTTGTCGTAGAATTCCTTCGCATTCGCTGCGGTCACGATCACGCCCCGGCCGTAGAACTCGCGATGATCCCTCGGCTGGCTGGCCGGATCGAAGGCGCCGGTCTTGGCGTGGTAGCCGATGGACAGCCCCATGCCGCCCTGCCAATACGGATCCCAGGCGACGGTCCCGACCATGTCGCCGCCCATGATCGCCTCGACGGCGAGCTTGGTTCCGTCAATGCCAGTCACCGGCACCTTGCCGGCCCGGCCATCCGCGCGCAGCGCCTCGACCGCTGCCAGGGCCATGTCGTCGTTGGCGGCCCAGATTCCCTTGATGTCGTCGCCGAACTGGGTGAGCCAGGCGGAGACCTTGTCGTGCGCCTCCTCGGCCTTCCAGTTCGCGACCTGGAAGTCCAGCAGCTTCACGCCGGGATTGGCGGCCAGCGCCTGCTCCAGCCCCTTCTTGCGCTCGATCGCCGGCACGTTCGATTCGATGCCGCCCAGCGCCACGATGCCGCCCTTGCCGCCGATCGCGTGCATCAGCGCGTCGGCCATCGCCTTGCCGTAGGGCACGCCGCTGAACGAGATGTGCGCGACGTAGTTCGGGTTGTAGTCCCAGGGATGCAGGTCCGCGGGCTTGTTCCACTGCGTAACGACATAGGCGCCCGCCGCCTTGCACGCCTCGACGATCGGGCGCGCATCGGGGCTGTCGTTCGGATCGACGTTGAGGACGCAGTTGCCGCCGGTCTTGGCCAGGATGGCCTTGACGTCGGATACGCCCTTCTCGCTGTCGCCCTCGGTGACCAGCGTCACGTAGTCGGCCCCGACGGACTTCGCGAAGGCGGCGCCGCCGCGGTTCCAGGTGGCGTGATACGGGTTCGTCAGCGAGCGGATCGAGTTGACCACGGTGGGCTTGCCAGCCGCGCGGGCTTGCCGCAGCACGACGGGAGCGGCGAGCAAGCTGGCGGCGCCGAAGCCGGTCAGCCGGAGAAGGGTACGGCGCTGCGGCCCTGCAGGCAGGTCCTCCTGCGATGACGGCATGGGTTCCTCCCCCGATTTGGTATGGCGCCGGTTGGTCTGGCGATTTGTTTGACCGTAGCACGCATCTATACGATGCGGCAATCTCGTCGGCGTCGCCGGCGCGGCCGGGCCAGGGGAGGACAGGCATGGATCTGGGGTTGCGCGGCAAGGTGGCCGTGATCACTGGCGGGAGCGTCGGCATCGGCCTGGCCGTGGCCGAGGGGCTCGCGGCGGAGGGCGCTCACGTCGTGCTCGCCGCGCGCCAGCAGAAGCGGCTCGACGACGCGGCGCGCCTGATCGGCGAGCGTTATCAGGTGCGCACGCTAGGCGTTGCCTGCGACGTGGCGACCGCCGAGGGCTGCGACGCGCTGATCGCCGCGGTCGCCGGGTTCGGCGGCGCCGACATCCTGATCAACAATGCTGGCAGCGGCAGCAACGAAACCATCCTGGAGGCGCCTGACGCGAAGTGGCAGTCCTACTGGGACCTGCACGTGATGGCGGCGGTGAGGCTGGCCCGCGGCCTGGCGCCGGTCATGCGCGCGCGGGGCGGCGGGGTGATCCTGCACAACGCCTCGATCTGCGCCAGCCAGCCGCTGTGGTATGAGCCGATCTACAACGTCACCAAGGCGGCGCTGGTGATGTTCTCCAAGACGCTGGCGAGCGAGCTGGTCAAGGACAACATACGCGTGAACGTCGTCAACCCCGGGCTGGTGCTGACGCCCGACTGGATCAAGACCGCCAAGCAGCTCACCAGCTCCGGTGACGGCGACTGGGAGGGATATTTGCAGGGCGTGGCAGACGAGCACGCGCCCATTGGCCGCTTCGCGAGCCCGGAGGAGGTCGCGAACTTCTTCGTCTTCCTGTGCTCCGAACGGGCCAGCTACTCCGTCGGCTCGGCCTACTTCGTCGATGGCGGCATGCTGAAGACGATCTGACTGGACCGCCATCGGCCAGGCCGGACCCTACTCCGGCGAGCAGCGGGGCGGTTCGGTGAGCTTCACAGCGCTCGCCGAACCATCCTTGATGACGCAGGTATAGACGCCGTGCGGCGTCCAGGCCGCGTAGGAGGTATGCGCCACGCCGTCGTAGCGCCGGTCGGCGATGATGACGGCGTTGGCTGGCTGATGCAGCGCGAGCGCCGTGCGGTTCTGGATGCTGTCCTTGGAGAGCATGGGACCGGAGAGAAGCGTGTCGCACCCGGCGAGCCCCAGTGCCGCGGCAAGGACGGCAAGGGCGGGCTTGGTCACGGCGTTGGCCGCGCGGCCAGCACGGCCGGCTCCAGGCGGATGCGGTGCCGCTGCGGCGAGGCGGTCCAGCCGCGGGTGCGGAGCACGTCGTTGCTCTCCACCGCTTCCCGCCCCTCCGCGAGTGACCACGTGATATGGTAGGTGGAGCCGTCCGGGCGCCGAGCGGTGCCGCCGATCTCGACCACCAGGGCCTGCACTCCCGCGCCGTCGTCGGTGCTGCCCACTACAATGCCCTCCGTCTCGCGCGGCAGCGGCAACGCGGCCTTGGTCCCCAGCCCGAGCGTGACGTGGTGAGCGACGAGGTTCGCGTAGGCGGGCAGGAAGAGCGCGAGCAGCTGGTCGCGGTCCTCTTGGTCCAGCAGCCAGCCTACGATCCGCTCGTTCGCCGGGCTGACGCTCTCGGCGATCCAGGCGAGGTATTCCGCAGAGCCGCCCTGGATCGGCACGGCCGCGATCTCGGGAAGCTCGTAGGTGTGCAGCCGCTTGATCAGAGCCTCGATAGCGGCGAGCCGGTCGGCGGTCGTCTTCGCCTGGAGCAGGAACTCCGGCTCGCGGCAGACATCGCCCTTCCAGCGGTAGTGGCTCTCGATCGGCAGCACGTGCACGCACGCCGCCAGCCTCTCCGAGACCAGCGCGGAGGCGATCTCGTTCGCGTTCTCGCGGCTGCCCGCCGCGCATGACACCAGGATAAAGTCCGCGCCAGGCTGCATCATCGGTCCTTCCCAAGCCGCACGTCCCGAGGCAAAGCTAGTAGCGCTAGCGTAGAGCGTCCACGGTGCAGCGCGATGATGCTGGACGGCGAGAGCCACCGCCGGCGCAAGGCGATGTTCCTCTCCCTGATGGGACGCGAGGCGAGTAAGCGCCTGGCGGAGATCAAAGCCGCCCGCTGGCGCGCCCGGCTGGACCGCTGGGAACGTATGGAGCGCGTCGTGCTTCTCGACGAGGCGCACCTCATCCTGTGCGGCGCCGTCTGCGAGTGGGCCGGCATACCCTTGTCCGAGACCGAAGCCGCGCAGCGCGCACGCGAGTTCGCGGCCATGATCGACGGCACGGGCTCCGTCGGGCCGCGGAACGGGCGCGGGCACCGGCTGCGGGCGCGGACGGAGCGATGGACGCGCGGCATCATCCGGCGGGTGCGCCGGGGCGAGCTGGCGGTGCCGGACGGGAGCGCGGCTCACGTCATCGCCCGGCACTGCGACCTGGACGGGAAGCCGATGCTCGCAGCCGAGATGCGCTACGAGGTGCCCGAGCAGGACCTGCGTATCGACCTCGCCAGGGTGCCCGCTCCGCCCGAGAGCCGCCTCGTCATGCGCAACGTCAGGCAGGTACACGGAACTGGCGGTTGACTGTCAGCGGGCGACCGACCCGCCTTCCGACGGACCCGGTTTGGCGATAGGAACCGCCGCATGGAACGGATCAGCGGCGAGGATCACGAAGACATGGACCAAGCGCCTGGCGGCGCAAGCCTGCCGGTGCGACCTCCTTCCCAGGCACAGCGCCAGACCGCGCTGACGCCCTCCAGGGCGCGCGCGAGACACTGGCCGGTGGTGGTCGCGGTCGTGCTGATCGCCTTCAATCTCCGCCCTGCCTTCTCGAGCGTCGCGCCGGTGCTGAACGAGATCATGGCCGATACCGGCCTGACCGCGACCGGCGCTAGCATATTGACCACGGCGCCAGTTCTGTGCCTCGGGCTGTTCGGCCCGCTCGCCCCGTGGCTGGCGCGGCGAATCGGCACCGAGCGCACGATGCTCCTGGTGCTCTCGGCCATCCTGCTCGGCACTGGGCTGCGCGGGCTGGCCAGCGTGCCCGCGCTGATGACCGGCTCGCTGATCGCAGGGGCCGGGATCGGCGTTGGCAACGTGCTCATGCCGGGCCTGCTCAAGCGCGATTTCCCGGACCGGGCGCCGCTGATGACCGGAGTTTATATCATGTCGCTCTCGATCGGCGCCGCTATCGCTGCGGCGACGACGGCGCCGCTGCGGGCGGCGCTCGGCGGATGGTGGGCGGGCGCGCTAGCTGCCTGGACCTTGCCTGCGGCGGTCGCGATGGCGGCGGCGAGCCTCGCGTGGGCGGGGCAGATCGGCCGCCAGGCGGCGGGTGCGGGGCGGCCGGCAGGGCGGCGCATGCGCGGCCTGTGGCGCGATCCGCTCGCGTGGCAGGTGACGCTGTTCATGGGGTTGCAGTCCATGCTCGCCTACGTGGTGTTCGGCTGGATGGCGCCAGTGCTGCGCAGCCGCGGCGACGCGGCGGTGACGGCGGGCCTCGTGGTGTCGGTCTCTGTCGTGTTCCAGGTGGTCGCCTCCCTGCCCGCCCCCATCCTGGCCGCGCGGATGCGGCGCCAGAGCGGACCGGCGGCGGCGACCATGCTGCTGGCCGCGGCCAGTTTCGTGGCGCTGCTGACCGCGCCCTTGTCATGGCAGTGGGCACTTGCAGCGCTGCTGGGCTTGGCCCAGGGCGCGGCGTTCTCTCTGGCGATCCTGATGATCGTGCTGCGGGCGGGCGACAGCGACGTTGCGGCGCAGCTGTCCGGGATGGCGCAGAGCGTTGGCTACACCATGGCCGCGTTCGGGCCGCTGCTTGCCGGCGTGCTGCACGACTGGAGCGGCGATTGGCGCGGCGCCGGGTGGCTGTTCGTGGTGGCGGGGCTTGCTGCCGCAGCGGCAGGCGCGCTGGCCGGACGAGATCGTTCTGTGGGAGCGCGAGGTCGCACCGTGGCCACAGGTTAGGGACAATCTGCTTTGTCAGCACGCGGGTAGCGCTATTGATCAAAGTGTACTCAGCACAAGGCGCAGCACGACGAAAATAGCAATGAATGTCACGCAGACGGCCGAACAGCGTGCGGGAGGCAGACCCGCGGTCAGCGTCCGGTCGTCCGGCCCAACGTCTCCGAGAACAGCTCCTGCAGGGAGGCCCAGGACCGCGCATCGGCCTCGGGGCTGTAGCGGATCGCGTCCGGCATGTTGCGCTTGGCCGCTTGCTGGTTCGTGAAGCTGTGCACCGTGTTGCCGTAGAGATTCATCTGCCAGTCAACTCCGGCGTCGCGCATCTCGGCCTCGAAGGCAGCGCGCTGATTGGGTGGGATCATCGGGTCGTCAGCGCCGATGCAGACCAGGACCTTGGCCTTAATCGCCTTGGCGTCGGTCTTGGGCGCGTTGGTCGCGAGGCCGCTATGGAAGCCGACGACGGCCGTCAGGTCCGCCCCCGACCGGGCGAGCTCGAGCGCCATGGTGCCGCCGAAGCAGAAGCCGATCGCGGCGACGCGCCCGGCGTCCGCCTCTGGGCGAGAGGTGAGCGCTTGCAGGCCGCCAGCGGCGCGGGCGCGGGTGCGGGAGGGGTCGGCAAACAGCGGCTGCAGCAAGCCCATCGCCTCCTGCAGATCGTCCACGAGGCGGCCCTCGCCGTGCAGGTCACAGGCCAAGGCAACGTAGCCCAGCGCAGCCAGCCGCTCGGCGCGCGAGATCGCGTGCTCGCCAAGGCCGAACGCCTCGGGGAAAACCAGTACGCCCGCGCGCCGGCCCGCTGCCTCGTCGAAGAAGAGCTGGCTTCGCATCGTGAGGCCGTCGGCCTGATAGGTCAGCGTCTCGTGGTGCACCTGAGGGTCTCCGGCTGTCTCGGGTCGCGGTTGGACTATCCGGCGCGCCGAATCGCAAATAACGCTGCCGCGATGGCGCTCGGCCAGGCGGGTGCTGACCAAAAGAGCCAAGGAATCAGACTTCTTGGCAAGCAGTGCGCGGGCGAATCGGCCTATCGCGAGCTAGGCGAGCGTTCGTGCGCGAGCGGCCCGGTGATGGCCCGAGTCAAGCAAGCAGCCTCGCGCATGGCGAGGCGAAGGGGGGAAGATGCAAATGAAGCTGGAGTCCCATGTGCTGTGGGCCGCGGCCCTTGCCGCGCTGGTGGTGCTGCCGGGCGCAGCACGAGCCGAGAAGCTCCGGATCGGCGTGACGGCGACGCTCGAAGGCACCTACACCGTGCTCGGCCAGGACGGCGTCCGGGGATTGCAGGTCGCGCTGAAGGAGTTCGGCAACAAGGCTGGCGGCTACGACATCGAGACCATCATCGAGTCCACCGACGCGACACCGGACTCGGCGGTGCGCGCCGTGCGCAAGCTGGTCGAGCAGGACCATGTGCCGATCGTCATCGCGCCGCTCTCCGGCTCGGAGGGCATCGCCGTCAAGGACTACGCCAAGACGCAGCCGAACACGGTGTTCGTTAACGGCGCGTCCGGAGCGCAGGAGACCACCTATCCCAGTCCGGCGCCGAACTTCTACCGGTTCAACCCGGACGGCGCCCAGATGTCGGCCGGGCTCGGCTCGTATATCTACAACGTCAAGCATTGGAAGAAGATCGCGACGGTCGGCGAGGACTACTCCTTCGTGTATACGCAGGTGTTCGGACTGGCGCTGGAGTATTGCGGCGTCGGCGGCGAGATCGTGCAGCGCTTCTGGGTGCCGCTCGGCACCAAGGACTTCGCCTCCGTGATCTCCTCGCTGCCGGACGACGTGGACGCCATCTACATCGGGCTCGGCGGCGGCGACGCGGTGAACTTCCTCAACCAGTATCAGCAGGCCGGCGGCACGGCCAAGCTGATCGGCGGCTCGATCATGATTGACCAGACCGTGCTGTCGTCCAAGGGCAAGGCGAAGCAGGCGCTGGTCGGCACGCCCTCGGCAGGGCCGCAGGTTGACACGTCAACCGACCCGGCGTGGCAGGCCTACGTGAAGGAATACCGGGATGACTTCCCGCCCGACAAGCGCTTCCCCACCCCGTCGCTGCTCGCCACCTACTACTACCAGAACACCAAGGCGGTGCTGACGGTGCTGAACGATATCAAAGGCGACCTGAGCAACAACGAGGCGAAGCTGCGCTCTGGGCTGGCCTCGCTCGTGCTCGACGCGCCGGTCGGCAAGATCCGGCTCGACCAGAACCGCCAGGCGATCGCGCCGAACTTCGTCAGCGAGGTGGTCGTGGACAAGGACGGGAACCTCGTCAGCTCGCTGGTCAAGACGGTCCCTGAGGTGAACCAGCAGCTCGGGATGGACCCGGCCAAGTTCGCGGCCATCGGGGCGCCGGGCCGCGACGTTCCGGCCTGCAAGAAGTACTAGCCGAAGCGGCCCAGCGGCGGCGTTCCTGGGGAACGCCGCCGCGTGTGCCCCTTAGTGCGCGGCGCCCAGCAATCCGTGGAGGCGGTCGGATGACGCCCTGAGCCTGGCCATGTCGCGCGCCAGGTCGCGGTGCAGCAGCCGGCCGTCGCGCTTGAGAATCGTGCCGTCCACGATCACGGTGTCCACGTTCTGAACACCCGCGTGCAGCACCACCGCGGCGACGGGATCGCGTGCCGCGGCCATGTTCAAATCGTCCCGGCGCAGCAGGATCAGGTCGGCCGCCTTGCCGGGCGCGAGCGACCCGATGTCCTTCTCCAGCCCGCAGCAGCGCGCGCCGTCGAGGGTTGCAATGCGCAGCACGTCCGCGGCGGTGAAGGCGAGATGCGGGGGCATCGCCTCCTGGTCGTGGTAGGTCTTGTTGGTCAGCGCGCGGTCCGTCTGCAGCAGGAAGCGCATCTGCGTGAACATATCGGTGCCGACGCCGGTCACGACGTCCGAGCCGAGCCCGATCACCATGCCGGCCGCGCGCGCGGCGCCGGTCGGCGGCAGGCCGAGGCCCATCTGCATCTCGACCTCGGGCGTGATCGCGACCGTGGCGCCCGCGTCGGCGGCGGCCCTGAACTCGTCGGGGCCGAGGAAGTTGGCGTGGACGAGGTTCACGTCGGGTCCGAGGAGACCCTGGCGCGCGAGATCGGTCATCGGCTGCGGCCGCGGGCCGTGCTTGGCGCAGGCGACGTGGAAGGAGGCGATCAGGCCCAGCTCGCGCGCGAGGCGGATGTCCGCCTCGGCGGTGCCGGGCGCGAAATCCGTGCCGCGGATCGCGAGCGCCATGGTGACGCGCGCCGTGTCGTCGGCGAGGCGCTGGGCGCGCATCCGGCGCACGTCCGCAGGATGCGGCTCGTGCGTGCCGAACAGCCACATCGGCGTGCCGTAGCCGAACTTGGCGCGGATGCCGGAGGCGACCAGCCCGTCCACTGCGGCGTCCGCGTGCTCCGGCGAGTTGACGATGTGGCACCAGTCGAACAGCGTAGTAACGCCGGCATTGATCTGGTCGAGCGCCCCCGCGAGATTGCCGATCTCAGCGTCCTCGGGACGGTAGAGCCGAACAACATCACCGATGATCCGGCCGAAATACTGGTCAAGCGTCCAATCTGCGGCGATGCCGCGCAGCGCCGTCTGCCAGAGGTGCAGGTGGGCGTTCACGAAGCCCGGCATGGCGATCATGCCGCGCCCGTCAATCACGGTCACCGCCCAGTCCGCGACGGCGGGGCCGAGTGATACGATACGGCCGCGGTCCAGCAGGATGTCGCCCTGATCGATGACGCCGAGCGCCGGGTCCATGGTGATGATCGTCGCACCGCGGACCTTGATCCGGGAGGACATGCGCGGACTCCGTGCCCTGGCGTAGCCCGGCCATATCGGGGCGGCCTGGACTCGTGGCCGATACTTAGCCGCGCCGTCATTTGCTTTACAAGGCCCATGGCCTCTGCCATGCTCGTGAACGTAACGTGACCCTAACGGGCACACCAATCAAGCAATAACACCCAGCTTGTATATGCAGCACTGGGCGAGGGGGATGTTGTTTGAGATCGAGTGCTGACCCTATCCCGTCGAAGCGCTGGGCGCCGCCCGGCCTCTATGCCGGGTACGCTGATTGAGTCACGCGCTGGCCATCTGCCACGGCGGCTTCGGGCGCGCGGTCCTCTTCCTCCTTGATCGGCCGATGACGCGGCACCTGCACCGCGAGGGCCACCTGGTGTTCCACATCGAGGGACCGGCCGGCGAGTTGGAGGTCGGCGACGGCTTCACGCCGCTCTCGCCGGAGTGCGGCGTCGCGGTCAATCCTTGGGAGCCGCACGGCTACGAGCCGCGGCATCGCGGCGGCGTCGTGATGCTGGTGCTCTACGTCCGCCCGTCCTGGTTCGCCGACCTCGGCGCCGAAGAGGACGCGCCGCTGCGCTTCGGGCGGAGCACGGTCGAGGTCTCGCCGTGCCTGCGCCGCCGCGTGCGCGCGGTCACGACGCTGCTCGGCGAGGGAGGGTCACCCGCGACCGTCGCGGCGCTGGTGTTCGAGCTCGTGGCCGAATGCCTCGCCCAGTCCGGCGTGTCCGCGGGCGGAGCGTCCGCCGCCGGCGCGATCTCCCGCGGCGAGGCCGCCGTGCGCGACTTCCGCCTGCGCCGGGCGATCCGGCTGATGACGGAGACGCTCGGCAGCGAGCTCGAGCTGGACGCGGTGGCGAGCGGCGCCGGGCTGTCGCGCGCGCACTTCTTCAAGCTGTTCCGCGACGAGGTCGGCGTGCCGCCCGGTTTGTTCCGGAACGCGATCCGGATGGAGCGGGCGCTGCGCGACATCGCGGGCACGCCGAAGCCGATCACCGACATCGGCTTCGACCTCGGCTTCGCCTCGACCAGCAGCTTCTCGCGCTTCTTCGTGCTGAACACCGGGCTGTCGCCGTCCGAGTATCGCCGGGCGGCGCGGGTCCTGGCGGCACCTGACCGCGCGGGATCAGACTTCTTGCAAAGCGGGCGCGAGGCGGCGCTCCTAGTCTCGCGGGGCAGAGCGATCGTGCAGGGGGCACGAGGAGCGGCCGAGGAGAGAAGCGCCGGATGAGCGAGCGGGCGATCGTGCGGACGGTCGCACCTGGGCGCGGCGAGCCGCGCATGGCGGGGCGGCCCGACCGCGCGGCGACCGGGTTCGGGCAGCCTGCCCCGGCGCTGGGAGGCTTCATCGGGCGGCATCCGGCCTGGTCCGCGGTGATCGCCGCCGCCGTCGTGCTGCTCGCCTGGCTGATCGTCGCCGACTGGCCGCCCGGCCTCACCGCGGTGCTCGGGCGCAAGCGCGTCGTGCTCAACGCCGTGCTCAACGGCATCACCCTCGGCGGGCTCTACTTCCTGGTCGCGAGCGGCTTCACCTTGATCTTCGGGCTGATGCGCAACGTCAACCTCGCCCACGGCACGCTCTACCTCCTGGGCGGCTACGTCGGCTACGTGGTCGCCTCTGACACCGGGTCCTGGCTGCTCGCCTTCGCCGCCGCGGCGCTCGCCGCCGCGCTGCTCGGCCTGGTCCTGCAGGTCGCCGTGTTCCGGCGCATGGAAGGGCAGGACCTGCGCCAGACGCTGGTCACGATCGGCATCGCGATCTGCATCGGCGACCTGATGCTCTGGGGGTTCGGCGGCGATTTCTACCAGATCCAGGCGCCGGACGCGCTGCTGGGCGCGATGCAGCTCCCCATCGTGGTCGCGACGAAGTCCAACGGCGCCGCAGTGCTGATGACCTATCCGCGGGTGCGGCTCGTAGTCTTCGCGGCCTCGGTCGCGATCGGCGTGCTGATGTGGCTGGCGCTGAATCGCACGCGCATCGGCATGATGGTCCGGGCCGGCGTCGATGACCGCGACATGCTGGCGGCATCCGGCAAGCCGGTCCAGCTCGTGTTCGCCGCCGTGTTCGCGTTCGGCGCCGGGCTGGCGGGTCTCGCGGGCGTCGTCGGCGGCACGTTCCAATCGTTAGCACCCGGCGAGGACACGCATTTCCTGCTTGCCTCGCTCGTCGTTGTGATCGTGGGCGGGATGGGCAGCATCCCGGGTGCCGCACTCGGCGCGCTGCTGATCGGCCTCTCCGAGCAGGTCGGGATCGTCTATGCGCCGGCCTACTCGGTCGTGATCACCTTCCTCATCATGGTCGCCGTGCTGGCCTTCCGCCCTGCCGGGCTGCTCGGGCGCTCCGTGGCGCCCGGCCGCGCGGCGCAAGCGATGCCGCAAGCCGCCCCGGCCGCCCGGCGCGCGGCGCCCGGCACCGCCACCTGGCCCAATGTGCGCTTGGCCCCGTTCATCGTCGCGGTCGTGCTGCTGCTGATGCCGATCGCCGCCAACGACTTCTTCCTCGTCCAGGTGTTCGGGTGGTCATTCGTGCTGGGCCTGATCGCGCTTGAGCCTCACGTTGCTCGCGGGCTACGGCGGGATGGTCTCGCTGGTGCAGATGACGGTGGCGGGGATCGCCGGCTACATGGTCGCGATCCTCGGCGACAGCGGCATCCGCACGATCAGCCTGGGCTGGCCGTGGTGGGTCGCGGTGCCGGCGGCGCTCGCCATAGCGGTCGCCTTCGGAACGCTGTCGGGCGCGCTCGCGGTGCGCACGGCCGGGATCTACACGATCATGATCACGCTCGCGATCGCCTCGGCGTTCTTCTACTTCACGCTGGAGAACTACGCGATCTTCAACGGCTTCACCGGGTTCAACCACGTGCTCGCGCCGCACGCGCTTGGCGTGGACTGGCGCGACCCGGTAGCGTTCTACTACCTCGCGCTGTTCTGGGCGGGGCTCGGCTATCTCGGCGTGGTCCGGCTCCGGCGCGTGCCGTTCGGCTTGGCACTCCAGGGTGCCCGCGACAACGCGCGGCGCATGGCGGCGCTCGGCTTCAACGTCACCGCGCACCGGGTCGCCGCCTACGCCATCGCCTCGCTCATGGCGGCGGTCGGCGGCGTGCTGCTGGTCTGGCTGAACAGCGAGATCGCGCCCGGCACCGCCGGAGTCGGGCCAGTCATCGACATCCTGGTGATCGCTATCATCGGCGGCATCGGCGATCCCGATCGGCGCGTTCATCGGCGCGCTCATCTTCGTGCTGCTGCGGACCTTCGCCTCAGACGCGCTGGTGGCCGCCGGGCTGAGCGGCGAGCGCTTCCAGCTGCTGATCGGCTTGGGCTTCCTGCTTATCGTGTTCTTCTCGCCCGACGGCGTGCTCGGCCTGTGGGCACGGCTCCGCGCGCGGCGCCCGGCGCGGGCCTGATGCCGAGCGTCGCCGAGCGCCTGTCCGCAGCGGGTGCTGCCAACGCGCTGGAGCTGCGCGGCGTCACGCGGCTGTTCGGCGCGCTCGCGGCGCTCACGGATGTGACGCTCACCGTCCGGCCGGGCGAGCGCCGCGCCGTGCTCGGCTCGAACGGCGCCGGCAAGACGACGCTGTTCAACTGCATCACCGGCGACTTCCCGCCGACCTCGGGCACGATCCGCTTCTTCGGCGAGGACGTGACCGCTTTCCCGCCGCAGGAACGCATCCGCCGCGGGCTGCGCCGAACCTATCAGATCTCGCTGCTGTTCGGCGGCCTCAGCGTTCTCGACAACATCTACCTCGCCTGCCGCGGGGTCTCGCGCGGGCGCTTCTCCCTGCGGCTGCCGCACCGGTCGGACGCGCTGATGCAGGCGGCGGCGGAGCTGGCCGACGCCGTCCACCTCTCGGCCTTGGGCGACCGGCTGGTGGCGGAACTCGCCCACGGCCAGCAGCGCCAGCTCGAGATCGCGCTCGCGCTCGCCGGCGCCCCCCGCTTCATCCTGTTCGACGAGCCGGCCGCCGGGCTGTCGCCGACCGAGCGGGCGGAGCTGGTCGAGATCCTGACCTCGCTGCCGCCGCATATCGGCTTCATCATCATCGAGCACGACATGGACGTGGCGCTCCGCGTCGTGGACAGCGTGACGATGATGCACAACGGCCGCATCTTCAAGGAAGGGCGGCCGGAGGAGATCGAGTCCGATCCCGAGGTTCAGGAACTCTACCTCGGCGGTGCCCATGCCTGACCGTCGCCCCCCGCCCGCTGGCACCCCGGCGCTGGAGGTCCGCGGCCTTCACGTGAACTACGGCCGCTCGCACGTCCTGCAAGGCGTGGATCTTCGCCTCGACAGCGGCGTGCTCGCGGTGGTCGGCCGCAACGGCATGGGCAAGACGACGCTCTGCCAGACGATCATGGGGCTGGTGCGCGCGGCGTCCGGCTCCGTCCGCCTCATGGGCGAGGAGGTGACCACGCTCGCCCCCGCGCAGATCGCGCGGCTCGGCCTCGGCTACGTGCCGCAGGGGCGGCGGCTGTGGCCGTCGCTGAGCGTCGATGAGCACCTGCGCCTGACCGCCGCCGCGCGCGGCCCCTGGACCGTCAGCACGGATCTACGAGACGTTCCCGCGCCTCGCCGAGCGCCGCGGCAACCTCGGCGGCCAGCTCTCCGGCGGCGAGCAGCAGATGCTCGCGATCTCGCGCGCCCTGCTGATGAACCCGCGCGTCCTGGTGATGGACGAGCCGACCGAGGGCCTCGCCCCGGTGATCGTGGCGCAGGTCGAGGAGATGCTGCTGCGCCTGGCGCGCGACGGCGAGGTGGCCGTGCTGCTGATCGAGCAGAACATCGGCGTCGCGACCGAGGTCGCCGAGACGGTCGCGATCATGGTCAACGGCCGCATCAACCGCACGATCGCCTCGGCGCGGCTGGCCGCCGACAAGGGGTTGCAGCAGCGCCTGCTCGGGGTCGGCCGGCACGCCCACGAGGACGCGGCGGTGGACGAGGCGGGCGAAGCGGCAGCGGACGCTCCGGCCAACGCCGCCCGGCCGCGTGGCCCGCAGCGCCTTTACCTCGCGAACCCGGCGCCGCCGACGCGGTGGTCGCAGCCGGTGCCAGTCGCGTCCATCATCGCCGCCGCACGCACCGTCGCGACCCGCGAATCCCTGGCCGCCGACCACGGCGCGACCCGGCCGGACGCGCGCTTGCTGCCCGCGGGCAGCGAGCCGGCGGTGCTGGTCGTCGGCACGCTTCGACACGAAGGGGGCCGAGCTGCGGTTCATCCGCGACATCCTGCGCGACGCCGGGCTGCGCACGCGCCTCGTGGACCTCTCGACGAGCGGCGTGCCGTCCGGCGCCGACGTGCCGCCGCACCTCATCGCGGCGTTCCACCCGCGCGGCGCCTCGGGCGTGTTCACCGGCGACCGCGGCGCGTCGGTCGCGGCCATGGCGCAGGCCTTCGAGACCTGGGTGCGCCGCCAGGGCGGCGGCGTCGCGGGCGCGATCGCGGCCGGCGGCTCCGGCGGCACCGTCATGGCGGCGGCCGGGATGCGGGCGCTCCCGGTCGGCGTGCCCAAGCTGATCGTCTCGACGATGGCCTCGGGCAACGTGCGCGCCTATGTCGGGCCGTCCGACATCGCAATGATGCACGCGGTCACCGACGTGCAAGGGCTGAACTCCCTCTCGCGCCAGGTGCTCGCCAATGCGGCGCACGCGATGGCCGGCATGGTGTCGTCGCGCCTCGCCGCGCGCCCGGCGGCGCAGGCGAGCCTGCCTGCGGTGGGACTCACCATGTTCGGCGTCACCACGCCCTGCGTGCAGCAGGTGACGGCGATGCTGGAGGGCGGGTTCGAGTGCCTCACCTTCCACGCCAACGGCCTCGGTGGCCAGGCGATGGAGGCGCTCGCCGAGGAAGGGCGGCTCGCAGGCGTCGTTGACGTGACCACGACCGAGGTGTGCGACCTGTTGCTGGGCGGCATCCTGCCAGCGACGGAGGACCGATTCGGCGCCTTCATCCGCGGCCGCCTGCCCTATGTCGGCTCGTGCGGCGCGCTCGACATGGCGAATTTCGGACCGCCCGAGACCGTGCCCGCCGCCTACGCCGGGCGCCTGCTCAATCGGCACAACCCGCAGGTGACCTTGATGCGCACGACGCCGGAGGAATGCGCGCGCATCGGCGCCTGGATCGGGGAGAGGCTGAACCGGATGGACGGGCCGGTCCGCTTCCTGCTGCCCGAAGGCGGCGTCTCCGCGCTCGACGCGCCGGGCCAGCCGTTCCACGATCGAGAGGCCGATGCGGCGCTGTTCGCGGCGCTGGAGGCCACGGTTCGGCAGACCTCGCTGCGCAGGCTCGAGCGCCTGCCCCACCACATCAACGATCCGGCCTTCGCCGCCGCCCTCGTCGCCGCGTTCCAGGGCCTCGCCCAGACGCGGCCGGGCCGCGCGCGGGCGGCGTCAGCTTCCTACGCGGATCGCGTCGCTTGATAGCTCTACCACCCTGCTTGCGTCGGAGGGCGCACCCATGTCGGCTCAACTGATCGGCCCGCTGATCCTGTGGCTCATCGTCGCGGTCGCGGTGATCGCCGTGGTGATCTACTTCGTGAACCTGCTCTACCGCCGGACCTCGAAGGAAGTCTCGTTCGTCCGCACCGGGTTCTTCGGCGAGCGTGTCGTCATCAACGGCGGCACCTTCGTTCTGCCCTTCGTGCACGACGTGACGCCGGTCAACATGAACGTCCTGCAGATGGGGGTGAAGCGGGAGAAGGACGACGCGATCATCACCAAGGACCGGATGCGCATGGACCTCGAGGCGGAGTTCTACGTCCGCGTCCAGCCCATCGCGACGGCGGTCGCGATCGCCGCGAGCACGCTCGGCCGGCGCACGATGGAGCCGGAGCGGCTGCACTCCCTGCTATCCGGCAAGTTCGTCTCGGCGCTGCGCTCGGTCGCCTCCGAGATGACCATGGAGCAGATGCACGAGCACCGCGGCGAGTATGTCGCGAGGGTCATGGAAGCGGCGGCCGGGTCGCTCGCCCAGAACGGGCTGGAGCTTGAATTGCTCGCGATCCTGGATCTCGACCAAACGGATCTGCAGTATTTCAATCCGTCCAACCGCTTCGACGCCGAGGGCCTGACCCGGCTGATCGAGGAGATCGAGGTGCGGCGGAAGCTGCGCAACGACATCGAGCAGGACTCGATGATCCGCATCAAGACCCGCAACCTGGAAGCGGAGCAGCGGTCGCTGGAGATCGAGCGGGAGAGTGAGGCGGCGCGGCTGGACCAGGAGCGCGACATCGAGGTGCGCCGGGCGATCCAGCGGGCGGAGCTGGCGCGCGAGCGGGCGTTGCGCGAGACCGAGGCGGAGCGGGCGCAGACCGCGGCGCGCGAAGAGATCGAGCGCATGCGCATCCTGAACCAGAAGGCGATCAGCGAGGCGCGCATCGCCTCCGAGCGCGACGTGCGCCGCCAGGAGATCGAGCGCAGCACGGCGCTGGACGAGGCGGAGATCGCCTCGCGCGAGAGCGTCGAGCGGGCGCGCATCGCGCAGGAGCAGGCGCTGTCCGAGGCGCGGATCGCGCAGCAGGCGGAGGTGCGGCGGCGCGAGATCGAGCGGGCGCTCGGCATCGAGCAGGCCGAGATCGCGGCGCGCGAGGAGACGGAGAAGGCGCGCATCGCCCAGGAACAGTCGGTCGCCGAGACCCGAATCGCGCGCCAGGAAGAGACCCGGCGGCGCGAGATCGAGGCCGCGCGCACCGTCGAGCGCGCCGACATCGAGGCACGCGAGGGGACCGAGCAGGCGCGGATCGCGCTCGAGGAGGAGACGCGCCGGCGCGAGATCGCCCGCACGCTCGCCGTCGAGCAGGCCGAGATCGCGGCGCGGGAGGAGACCGAGAAGCTCAGGATCGGCCAGCAGCAGGCGATCAGCGCCGAGCGCATCGCCGCCGACCGGGACACGCGCGAGCTGGAGATCGCGCGGACGGTGGCGCTGGATCAGGCCGAGATCACGGCGCAGCAGGCGACGGAGAGCGCCCGCATCGCGCGCGAGCGGGCGCTCAGCGAGGAGCGGATCGGCGCCGAGGAGCGCACCCGGTCGCTGGAGATAGCGCGCGACCAGGTGCTGGACGAGGCCGGCCTCGTCGCGCGCGAGCGCGTGGACACCGCGCGGATCACCCTCGACGAGCGGGTGCGGGCGCTGGAAATCGCGCGCGTGCAGGCAGTCGAGGCCGCCGAGATCGCGGCGCGCGAGGCGACCGAGGCCGCCCGGATCGCCCAGGAGGAGCGGCTCGCCAAGGAGCGGATCGCGGCCGAGCGGGCGACCCGCACGCGCGAGATCGAGCGCACCCGCGAGGTGGACGCGGCCGAGGTCGCGGCGCGCGAGGCGGTGGAGGCGGTGCGGATTGCGCAGACCCTGAAGGTTGCCGCCGAGCGCATCGCCGCCGAGCGCGAGACGCGCGAGCTGGAGGTGGCGCGCGACGGCGTCATCGAGGCGGCGGAGATCGGCGCCCGGCAGCAGGTCGAGCAGACCCGCATCAAGGCCGAGCAGGAGACGCGCGAGCAGGACATCGCGCGCGCCGAGGCGCTGGAAGCGGCAGACCTGCGGCGGCGCGACGCCGTCGAGAAGGCACGCATAGCCGTGGAGCTTGCGCTGGAGCGCGAGCGCATCGCCTCGCAGCAAGCGCGCGAGACGCTGGGCATCGAGCGAGCGCGCGCGGTCGAAGCGGCCGAGGAGGAGCGCGTCATCGCGCTCGCCGGCAAGCGCGTGGAGCGCACCCAGGCGGACCGGCAGGTACGCCAGGCCGATATCGCCGCGAAGCAGGACGTGGAGCGTGCCGAGATCGTCCGCGAGCAGGCCTTGGAAGCGGCCCGCCTGGAGCGGCGCCGCGCCTTGGAGCAGCTCGAGATCGCGCGGGCACAGGTGGTGCAGGAGGCGGAGATCGCCGCGCGCGAGGAGGTCGAGCGTACACGCATCGCCACGGAGCGTGGCCTGGACCAGGCACGCATCGCCCGCGAGAAGGATTTGCGCCGGCTGGAGATCGAGCGCGAGCGCGAGGTGGAGACGGCGGCGATGGAGAAGGCCGTCGCGATTGCCCAGAAATCGCTCGAGGAATTGGCGGCGCGGACCGACGCCGAGGGCGCGCGGGCGCGCGCCGCCGAGGCGGAGGAGCATGTCCGGACGGTCCGCGAGAGCGCGGCGGCGCAGCGGCGCAAGCTGGTGGAGGTACTGCTCGCCGAGATGGCAGCCGAGGAGACGCGCATCGCCGCTGAGGCGGAGAAGGTACGCGCGGCGGTGAGCGCCGACGCGCAGCGCCTGCTCTACGAGGCGGAGAACGTGCTCACGGACGGCGCCCGGCACGGCCTCTTCCGCCGCCGCCTGCTGGAGCGCATCGAGGGCATCGTGCGCGAGAGCGTGCGCCCCATAGAGAAGATCGAGGGCATACGCATCCTGCACGTCGATGGCCTGACCAACGGCAATGGCCACGCCGGGAGCGGCGGGCGCAACCCGACTGACGACGTGATAGACTCGGCGCTGCGCTACAGGATGCAGGCGCCGATGGTGGACCAGATCCTCAAGGAGATCGGCATCGAGGGCGGCAGCATCGCGCGCATGGGCAACCTGATCCGCGAGGCCGCCGACTTGCAGCGCGTCGGCAAGGAGGCGTCCAAGCCGAAGGCCGCAAGCGACGGCGCCGACCGCACAGGCGAGTGAGGCCGTGGCGAAGGTCTATGTGTCCACCGTCCTCGGCGCCCCGGCCGCGCGCGTCTGGGCGCGGGTGCGCGACTTCAATGGCATGCCCGGCTGGCATCCGGCGATTGCAGAGAGCCGGATCGAGGGCGGCGAGCCGGCGGATAAGATCGGCTGCGTGCGCGATTTTCGCCTGCGCAACGGCGACCGGCTGCGGGAGAAGCTGCTCGGCCTCTCGGATTTCGACCTGTTCTGCACCTACTCGATCCTGGACTCGCCCATGCCGGTCGCCAACTACGTCGCGACCCTGCGGCTCACGCCGGTCACTGACGGCGACCGGACCTTCATGGAGTGGACGGCAGAGTTCGACTGCGCGCCGGAGCGTGAGGCCGAGCTGATCGCGCAGATCGGTGGCGGCGTGTTCCAGGGCGGCTTCGACGCGCTCAAGCGCCACTTCGGCGGGTGACGGCCGGTGGTGAAGATCCTCCGCAGCACCATCGTCGATGCGCCGTCCGACCGGGTCTGGGCGGTGCTGCGCGACTTCAACGGGCACGACCGATGGCACCCAATCGTCGCGACCAGCGCCATCGAGCGCGGCCAGCCCTCCGACAAGATCGGCTGCGTGCGGCGCTTCCGGCTGCGCGACGGCTCGGAGCTGCGCGAGCAGCTTCTCGCCCTCTCCGACTTGGAGCAGGCGTTCAGTTATTGCCTGCTGGACACGCCGGTGCCGCTGCTGAACTACGTGGCGCACGTGCATCTGCTGCCGGTTACAGACGGCGACCGCACGTTCTGGGCCTGGGAGTCCCGGTTCGACGCGCCGCCGGGCGAGGACGAGGCGCTGGAGCGGATGGTGCGGGAGGACGTTTACGAGGCTGGCTTCGAAGCCGTCCGTCGGCACCTGCTCGCCGGGGGCGGCACGCCGTGACGGTCGAGGTCGTCACGGCGGGAACGCTGGCCGAGGCGGCGGCGGTGCTCGCGCAGCGGCGCGGCGCGCGCTTCCTCGGCGGCGGCACGCTGGTGATGCGCGCGCTCAACGAGGGCGACGTCTCCATCGGCACGGTCGTGCGCAGCACCGACCGCGTGCTTCAGGAAGTCCGCCCGGCCGCCGGGCGGATCGAGATCGGCGCCGGGGTCACGATGGCGGGCGTGCTCGCCAGGAGCGACCTCGCGTTCCTGCACGCAACGGCCCGACTGGTCGGCGGGCCTGCCGTGCGCTCGATGGCGACCGTTGGTGGCAATCTGTTCGCGCCCGCGCCCTACGGCGATCTCGGCGCCGCCCTCCTGGCGCTGGACGCGACGGTGCGGCTCGCCGGCGACCAGCACCGCGAGATGCCCTTGGACGAGCTGTTCGCGGCCCGCTCGCGCGGCGACCCGGCGCCGCTGGTGGCGAGCGTGATTTTGCACCGCCCGGCGAGCATCGAGGCGCTGCGCTATCGCAAGGTCGCCAGGGTCAAGCCGAAGGGGATTTCCGTGCTCAGCATCGCCGCCCAGCTCCCGCTCTCGGGCGGGCGCGTGCGCGGGGCGCGGGTCGCCTACAATGCCATGGCCCCGACGCCGATCCGCGCGCGGGGGGTCGAGCGCGCTCTGGAGGGCCGCACGCTTGATGCCGCCGGAATCGCGGACGCGCTGCGCGTCGCTGCCGAGGGCACCGCGCCCGCGACGGACGCGATCGCGAGCGCCTGGTATCGCAAGGAGGTGCTGCCCGTGCATCTCGCGCGCGTGCTGCTCGGGGAGGGCCGGCGGTGAGGACTCCCGTGCAGTTCCGCCTGAACGGCACCGACGCGGCGGTGTTCACCGAGGGCGGCGCCAACCTGCTCACCGCGCTGCGCGAGGGAATCGGCGACACCTCGGCCAAGTTCGGCTGCGGCCAAGGCACCTGCGGCGCCTGCACCGTGCTGGTGGACGGCGCGCCCTACCTCGCCTGCCTCACCCTCGCCGAGACCGTGGCCGGGCGCGCGGTGACGACGGCCGCCGGGCTGAAGAACGGCCCGGCACTCCACCCCTTGCAGACGGCCTTCATGACGCACTTCGCAGCACAATGCGGCTACTGCACGCCGGGGATGCTGATGGCGGCCAAGGCGCTGCTCGACCGCACGTCGCGGCCGACGCGCGAGGAGGTTGTCGAGGCGATCTCCGGCAACATCTGCCGCTGCACCGGCTACGAGCCCATCATCGCCGCCATCCTCGCCGCCGCCCAGGCGCCGGGGCGGCACGGATTCTGAGGAGCGGGCCATGCTTGAGCTGCGCAAGGACATCTTCGCCGACGAGCGCAACGACGACCTGAAGGAGGTCGGCCAGCCGACGCAGCGCCAGGACATGCTCGGCCACGTGACCGGAACCTCGCCCTACTTCGACGACCGCAAGCTCGCGGGGATGCTGCACCTCAGAGTGCTGCGCAGCCCGCACGCCCACGCCCGCATCCGCTCGATCGACACGGCACAAGCCGAGCGCGCGCCCGGCGTGCGCCGGGTGCTGCGCGCCGCCGACGTGCCGGTGAACCTGAACACCCTGCTCAGCCTCATCAACTTCGGCCGCGACGACGAGCCGACGCTCGCCACGGGAAAGGTTCGCTACAAGGGTGAGCCGGTGCTCGCCATCGTCGCCGACAGCGAGCGCGAGGCGTTCGAGGCGCTCGCCCTCGCGCGCGTGGACTACGAGCCGCTTCCAGCCGTGTTCGACGTCGAGGAGGCGCTCCGGCCCGGGGCGCCCGTCGTTAACGAGACTTACCCGACCAACGCGTTCATCTACCACGAGACGTTTGACCACCAGCGCATCCGCTTCGGCGACGTGGAGCGCGGCTTCGCCATGGCCGACCACGTGCTGGAGCAGCGCTACCAGATGTCGCCCATCGAGCACGCGCCGACGGAGACCAACGGCTCCATCGCGGCGCCCGAGACGGACGGGCGCTACGTCGTCTATAGCTGCACGCAGGCCCTGTTCTTCTCGCTCGACACCTGCGCGAAGATCCTGGACGTGCCCTCCAACCGCCTGCACTTCGTCGGCGGCACGGTAGGCGGCGGGTTCGGCGGCAAGGTGGACACGCTCACCGAGCCGCTCGCCATACTCGGCGCCATGCTGACCGGCCGCCCGGTGCGCTACCGGCTCGGGCGTGAGGAGGAGATGCAATTCGGCTCGCCGCGCGGTGCCGAGCGCATCTTCGTCAAGGACGGCGTCATGCGCGACGGCCGCATCGTCGCGCGCCAGATCCGCGGCTACTTCGACAGCGGCGCCTACACCCGGCTGTCGAGCTACGCGGTGGTGAAGTGCGCGGCGCACCTGCCAGGCCCCTACACCATCCCGAACGTGCGCGGCGACCTCTACTGCGTCTTCACCAACCGGGTGCCGGCGACGGCGATGCGCGGCTTCGGCGTGACTGCCGTCGATTTCGCGATCGAGTGCCAGATGGACAAGCTCGCCCACCTTGTCGGCATGGACCCGGTGGAGTTCCGCATCCTCAACGCCTACCGCGACGGCGACATGAAGGCGCACCGGCGCGAGGCGAAGAACTGCGCGCTCATCGAGTGCGTGCAGGTGGCGGCGGAGAAGGCGGGCTGGCCGATCCGCGAGGAGTTCCGGCGGATGTCCTCGCGCAGCGGCGGCGGCGGCGAGCGCGCCCTCATCCCGGATACCCCGCGCGACGCGCCGGCGCGCGCGCGGCCGAACGCTCCCACGCCGACGCCGATGCCAGCGCCGATCCCGATGCCAGCGCCCCTCGCGCCGCTGGGTGCGTCCTCGCCGCCACCACCGCCCCCTTCCCCAATCCCGGCCGCGCCGCAGCCCGCGCAGCACGGCGCGATGCGCTTCTCCTCCGTCTTCGGCAGCAGGCGGCGCTGACCGTGGCCCGGCACCGCGGGCGCGGCATGGCCGCGATCAACTACCCGATTGGCATGAACCTCGGCGGCGACCCGAGCCAGGCGCTCGTCCACGCCAACCCGACCGGCAAGTTCACCGTCTCGCTCTCGGCCATAGACCTCGGCCAGGGCATGAAGTCGGTCACGCGCCAGGTCGCCGCCGAGACGCTCGGCGTCCCGGTAGAGGACGTTTACGTGGACACGGCGGATTCCGACACCGGGCCGCACGACATGGGGTCCTTCGCTTCGCGCGGCACGCACCGGGTCGGTAACGCGGTGATGGTCGCGGCCAAGGAGGCGCGCGCCGTCATGATGGAGGCGGCGGCCGAGGAGCTGGAGGTGAACCCCGCCGACCTGGAGACGGACGGGCGTGGCAACATCCACGTGCGCGGCGCCCCAGGACGCTCGATCTCCACTCGCGACGTAGCCATCGCCGCCCAGTTCCGCCAGGGGCGCACCATTGCCGGGCGCGGCATCTTCCTCGTCCCCCTTTCCTCCGTGGATCCCGAGACGGGAGAGATGTCGCCAGCCACCTGCTACGCGCACGCCTGCCTCGTCGCCGAGGTCGAGGTGGACGACGAGACCGGCGAGGTCGTCGGTGCTGGGCATGAAGTCCGCCTACGAGCTGGGCCGCGCGCTGAACCCGAAGCTGGTGGAGCAGCAGCTCGTCGGCGGCGCCTGGATGGGCGTGAGCCACGCGCTCTACGAGACGCCGGAGCCCTACTACCCCGACCCCTCGCACGGGCCGCGCGACTACAACGAGTATCTCATGCCGGGGCCGGGCGACATCTGCCCGCACGACATCGCGGTGCTGGAGCGCCCGGCGCCGGACGGGCCGTTCGGCGCCAAGGGGCCGGGCGAGATGTGCGCCAACCCCGTGCTGCCCGCCGTCGCGAACGCGATCTTCGACGCCGTGGGCGTGCGCATGGACGAGTTGCCGATCACGCCGGAGAAGGTGCTGCGGGCGCTCAGGGCGCAAGGCGGCGCAAAGCCGCAGAACCGGCGCGCGGCGGGGCGCTGACGGCGTATGGCGGTCCGGCCGCAGGTCGCTGGGATAGACGGGCCGGAGGCGCTAGAGCACGCGCTGCGCGGTGCGTTCTACCTCGCCGACGAGGGTCTCGCGACGGCCGCCTACCTCGCCCTCGCGCTCGGCAAGCCGCTGCTGCTGGAGGGGGCGCCCGGCGTCGGCAAGACCGAGGCGGCGAAAGCCATCGCCGGCGTGCTCGCGCGCGACCTCGTCCGGCTGCAATGCTACGAGGGAATAGACGCCTCCGCCGCGCTCTACGAGTGGAATTACCCGCGCCAGATGCTCGCCATCCGCCGTGCCGGGGACGCACCGCTCGACGTTTACGGCGACGAGTTCCTGATTGAGCGGCCGATGCTGCACGTGCTGCGCCGCCCGGACAGCTCGGTGCTTCTGCTCGACGAGATTGACCGCTCCGACCACGAGTTCGAGGCGTTCCTCCTGGAGTTCCTCTCCGACTTCTCGATCTCCATCCCGGAGCGTGGCACCGTTCGCGCCTACGAGCGTCCCGTGGTGGTGCTGACCTCCAACCGGACGCGCGAGCTGCACGAGGCGCTGCGGCGGCGCTGCGTCTATCACTGGATCGCCTACCCCGACGCGGCGCGCGAGGCCCGCATCATCGCGCTCCGCGCCTCCAGCGTCGCGGAAGCGACCGCGCGCGCCGTCGTCGCCATGGTCGGCCGGCTGCGAGCGGCTCAGCTCGCCAAGCCGCCCGGCGTCGCGGAGGCGGTGGAGTGGGCGGAAGCCGCGACCCTGCTCGCCGGACGCGGCCAGCCTTGGCCGGCGGCGTTCCGGGCCTCGATCGGCGTCGCCGTCAAGGACGAGGACGATCTGCAAGCAGTAGCGCCACTGCTCGGCACCCTTATCGGGGAGGCGGCCGCGTGAGCGCCGCGTTGCCGATAGCGCTGCGCCCGGCCGAGCCGTTCATCGCCTTCGCGACCGTCCTGCGCGCCCACGACTTCCCAGTTGCTGCCGAGCAGACGACAGGTTTCCTGCAAGCGATCTCGCTGCTGGGGCCGCGCGGCATCGCCGACATCCGGGCCGCCGCGCACGCCCTGTTCGCACCACCGCCGGAGCGGCACGCCGAATTCGACGCCTTGTTCCGCGCGCACTTCCTCGGCCAGTTCGACCTCGGCGCGCAGCCGGATGAGGCGACGGAGCGCGAGGCGCGGGTGCAGGACGAGATGCTGGGCGCGTTAGAGTTCGCGACACCAGAGGAACTGAACGACGCAGGTGCCGAGGCGACGGCGGCCGAATTGCTGGGCGTGCGGCGCCTCGACCCTCACGCGGAGGCGGAGGCGCTGCGGCGGCTTGCGCGTGCCGCGGCGGAGCGGCTGCCGCGTCGCCGCGGGCACCGTTTCGCGCCCGCCAAGCGGGGGCACATGCTCGACGCGCGCCGGGCGTTCCGCGAGCAGGCGCGGCTCGACGGCGACCTGCTGCACCTGCCGCGGCGCCGGCGCAAGCTGCGGCGGCGCGCGCTGCTGCTGCTGATCGACGTGTCCGGCTCGATGAAGGAGCGCACGGACGCGCACCTCGCCTTCGCCCACGCGCTGGCGCGGGCGACGGACCGCATCGAGGTGTTCACCTTCGGCACGCGACTCACGCGCGTGACAAAGGCGCTGCGGCTCAGATCGCGCGACCAGGCGCTCGCCGCAGCCGCCGCCCAGGTCCCGGACTGGGACGGCGGCACGCGGATCGGCGAGGCGTTGAGCGCCTTCCTCGCGGTGTCGCGCTTCGCCGCCTTCGCGCGCGGCGCCTTCGTGCTGGTGCTCTCGGACGGGCTGGAACGCGGCGATCACGCGCTGATGGTCGATGCGGTGCGCCGACTCTCCCGCCGAGCGTGGCGGCTCTCCTGGCTCTCGCCGCTCGCGGGCGGCGGCAAGGTGCCTCAGACGGCGGCGATGCAGGCGATCCAGCCGCTGCTCAACTCGCTCGCGGACGGAGGCTCCACGGCCGCGCTCGCGGCGCACGTGCTCGGGGCGGGCGAGGAGTGGCGAGCATGAACGGCATCGTCGATGCGCACCACCACATCTGGCGGCAGCGGGACCTGCCGTGGCTCAGCGGCCCGATGCAGCCGCGCATCTTCGGCCCCTACGAGCCGATCCGCCGCGACTATCTCATGCGCGACTACCTCGCCGACATCGCGGGCAGCGGCGTGACGCGGTCGGTCTATGTCCAGGCGAACTGGCCGGTGGAACAGTTCGCGGAGGAGGCGGCCTGGGTGCAGTCGGTCGCCGACGAGACCGGCTGGCCGCACGCCATCGCCGCCTACGCCGACATGACCATTCCCGATGCGCGCCCGCAGCTGGACCAGCTCGCGCAGATCCCGCTCGTGCGCGCCGTCCGGATGCAAATCCACTGGCACGAGAACCCGCAATACTGCTTCGCTGCGCGCGCCGACCTCGCCGAGGACCCGGCGCTGCGGGCGAACATCGCGCGTCTCGCCGAGTACGGCTGGGCGTTCGAGCTGCAGGTCTTCGCGGGTCAAATGCTGGGCGCCGCGGTGCTCGCCGCCGCGTGCCCGGCGGTGACGTTCATCCTGCAGCACGCGGGGATGCTGGAGGATTTCGAGCGAGGCGGGCTGGGCGGCGTGGCGCGAGGGTATGGGGCGTCTCGCCGCGAACCCCAACGTGGTCGCGAAGCTCTCGGGCCTGGGCACGTTCATTCACCGCAACGACGAGGCGCACATCGCCCGGATCGTCGGACGAGACGGTCGCGCTGTTCGGCGCCGGGCGCTGTTTGTTCGGCTCCAACTTCCCGATCGAGAAGCTGTGGACGAGCTATGGCGCGCTGCTCGACGCCTACCGCCGGGCGATCGCCGGCCTGCCCTCCGAGGACCAGGCCGCGATCCTCGGCGGCACGGCGTCTCGCGTGTATCGGCTCTGAAGGGGGGACACGATGGCACTGGAAATCAAGCTGCTCGACCTCGGCGACATCGAGCTGGAATTCGAGCTTCCTCGTGCTCGGCCGCGACTGCGGGCGCACCAGGCGCGTGCCTGTCTTCGGCTTCCTGATCCTCGGCGGGCCTTGGCCGATGGTCGTGGACACGGGCTACCGCTCGAACCAGATCATGGAGTTGCTCGGGATGCGCGGCCTGCAGTTCCATGAGAACATGATCGAGAACCAGCTCGCGCGGCACGGCGTGAAGATGGGCGATGTGCGCTACGTCATGCACACGCACCTGCATATAGACCACGCCGGCAAGGACGACCTCTTCCCGATGCGCACCACGGTCGTGGTCAACCGGCGCGAGCTTGAATACTCCGTCTCCGGCCTGATGCACCCGCAATACCCGCTGCCAGATACCAAGCACCTGATAGACCGGCTGCACACGCGCCACGCGCTGCGCTTCCTCGACTTCGAGATCAGCGGGCCGGTGGAGATCTGCCCCGGCGTGTATTGCGAGATGGCCGGGGCTCATACCGAGGGGTCCATGAACGTGCACGTCCACACGGCGGAGGGGATCGCCACGATCAGCGGCGACGTGATCTACGACTTCAACGACCAGATCGTCGAGCCGTTCAACGAGCTGCACGACATGGAGCCGCGCACCACCGGCAACCACGGCACGACCAAGCGGCAGGAGAAGGCAGCGATCAAGAAGCTGCTGAACTCCTCACGCTTCCTGCTGCCGATCCACGATCACCCGGCGAAGATTGAGGCGGGACAGGTGGTCGCGCGGTTACAGCATGCAGTCCCGGGGCCGGTGACGCAGTCGCTGCCGCGTCGCGCCTGGTTCCCGGCCTAGCGCCATGACGCACACGGCGCTGCGCCGGGCCTTCGAGGACCTGGTGGACGTGTACGCGCCGGTGGCGCAGATCGCGACCGGCTTCACCTTCACGGAAGGGCCGATCTGGCACCCGCGCGACCATTACCTGCTGTTCTCGGACATGCCCGGGGACGTGCGCCGCCGATGGGATGCGCGCGGGGGCGTGCGCGAGGTCGTGCGCCCGTCGAACAAGTGCAACGGCATGACGTATGACGGGCAGCTGAACCTGATCGTCTGCGAGCACGCGACGTCGTCGCTGGTACGGGAGCGCGCGGATGGGCGGCGCGAGACGCTGGCGACGCACTACGACGGGCGCGAGCTGAACAGCCCGAACGACGTCTGCGTCCGCTCCGACGGCGCAATCTACTTCAGTGATCCCTGGTATGGGCGGATGCCCGTCTATGGCGTCGAGCGGGCGCGGCAGCTCGGCTTCCAGGGCGTGTATCGCGTCGCCCCTGGCGGCGGGTCGCCCGAGCTGCTGGTCGAGCGCAACCTGTTCGAGCAGCCGAACGGGCTTTGCTTCTCGCCCGATGAGCGGCTGCTCTACGTCAACGATACGGTGGGCGCGCTGATCCGGGTGTTCGAGGTCGCTCCCGACGGCCGGCTCGATGCCGGCCGCGTGTTCGCGAGCAACATACGCTCCGAGCTGGAGCAGGGCGTGCCAGATGGCATGAAGTGCGACGCCCAGGGTAATGTCTGGGTCACCGGCCCCGGCGGCATCCGGGTTTATGCGCCCGATGGTGACCTGCTAGGCACGGTGCGCATCCCCGAGCTGGCCGCGAACCTGGCCTGGGGCGGGCCGGACTTCCGCACGCTGTATGTGACGGCGACGCACTCGGTGTATGCGGTCGAGACGAAGGTCGGGCCGCGCAATGAGCCTTACATGCGCGTTGGCGGAGCAGCAGCAGCTTCGAGTTCGTCGCGCCCGCCACGCTTCCCGACCAGGACGGGCTGAGTCTCGATCCTCGGCGCTGCGTGCTGCTGATCCAGGACCTGCAGAACGACGTCATCTCGGAGGGCGGGTCGTTCGCCTCCTCCGGGGCGCCAGAGCACGCCCGCGCCCAGGGCATCGTCGCCAATGTGGCAAGGCTCGCCGAGGCCTGCCGCGCGCGCGGCGTGCCCGTGATCCACGTGTGGTTCCTCGTCGAGCCTGGCGCGCCGGGGCTGACGCTGAACGCGCCGCTGTTCGAGGGCGTCGCGGACAGCAACGCCCTCGTGCGGGGGACGTGGGGCGCGGCGCCGGTTGCCGGGCTGGAGCCGCGGCCGGGCGATTTCGTGGTCGAGAAGTGCCGGATGAGCGCATGGGAAGGCAGCCGGCTGGAGACGATCCTGCGCTCGCTTGGGCGCGACGTGATCCTGAACACGGGCGCCTGGACCAACATGTCGGTCGAGCACACGGCGCGGACAGGCGCTGACCGGGGCTACTTCATGGTGGTGCCGGCCGATTGCTGCTCGACGATGAACGCTGACTGGCAGCGCGCGTCGGTCGAGTATGCGATGCAGAATGTGGCCGTGGTGACCGATCTGGACGCGGTCCTCGCGGCGCTTGCCGCGTAGCCGGCATGGAGACAATCAGGGGCTGAACCGCGCACGGTAATCTTGCGGGGCGGTTTCCAGCACGCGCAGGAAGCTGCGGCGCATCGTCTCCTCCGAGCCGAAGCCGCAGCGCTGCGAGATCCGCTTGACCGGCAGGCGCGACTCGGACAGCAGCCGCCGCGCCGCCTCTACCCTCAGCCGCTCGACGGCACGGCCCGGCGTCAGCCCGGTTGCCTCCGCGTAGTGCCGGCTGAAGCTGCGCTCGCTCATCCCGGCCTCCGCGGCCAAGACCGGAAGCGAGAGGTCATCGGCCAGATGCACGCTGATCCAGTCATGAAGCGCTCCGAACCTGTCCTCCGCCGCCTGCAGGGACAGGGCGGTGCTGAACTGCGCCTGCCCGCCCGGGCGCTTGAGGAAGACGACCAGGTACCGCGCCACGGCCAGTGCCGAGGTGCGGCCAAGGTCCTCTTCCACAAGCGCCAGTGCCAGATCAATGCCGGCCGTCACCCCGGCCGACGTCCAGATTGGGCCGTCGCACAGGAAGATCGGATCAGGCTCGACGTGCACGGCGGGGAAGCGCCGGGCGAGTTCGGCACAGAACGCCCAGTGCGTCGTGGCACGTCGTCCGTCCAGGACGCCGGCGGCAGCGAGCAGGAAGGATCCGGTGCAGACGGAGGCGACCCGGCGCGCGGCTCGCGCCCGCTCCCGCAGCCAGCCGACCAGGGCGGGGTCTTCGGCGGCGGCTGGTATGCCCTGTCCGCCCGCGACCAAAAGCGTGTCGAGCTGCGCGTCGGGCGGCGGAAGCGGGGCCGCGCCCAGCGCCAGCCCGGAGGAGGTTGCGACACCCTGCACGCCAGGCGCCACCACGCGCGGCGCGTAGGGCGGCGCGGTCCCGGTCCGCGGAGGCGAGGTCGTTGGCCGAGGCGAACACCTGGAGCGGCCCCGCGACGTCGAGCAATTGCACCGATGGGTAGGCGAGCACTTCGACGACGCGGGCCGCGATTTGGCCGAGAACGAGGGGGTTTTGGCATTTCCGCCAGAGTCTGCCCGAGTAGTTTCGCCTTGTCCATCCCTAACCACTGACCCGGAGAGGCCCATGATCCCGCCCGACACTCACCTGCAGATCGGCTCCTTGCTGTTCGAGAGCGTGGATCAGATCGATTTGACAGGACCGTTCGAGGTGCTGTCGCGCATCCCGAACGCGACGTATCGCATTTACGGCAAGACGGCCGACCCTGTGCGCGATTTGAAGGGATTACGGTTGACGCCCGATGCGGCCCTGGCCGATGCGCCGCCGCTCGATGTCCTGCATGTGCCAGGCGGCTTCGGCCAGGAAGCCCTAATGGAGGACGCGGAGGTGCTCGCCTGGATCCGGCAGCAAGCGGCCGGCGCGCACAGCATCTTCTCCGTCTGCACCGGCGCCCTGCTCTGCGGCGCGGCCGGCTTGCTCAGGGAGCGCCGGGCGACGACGCACTGGGCGTCGTTACACTTGCTGCCGTTCTTCGGCGCACTCCCCGTGAACGAGAGGGTGATCGTGGACGGGCGCTGGGTGTTCGCCGCTGGCGTCACGGCTGGCATCGACGGCGCGCTGCGTCTCGCGGCCGAGCTGCGCGGCGACGAGGCCGCACAGGCGATCCAGCTTCAGATAGCGTATGCGCCGGAGCCGCCCTTCGACAGCGGCACGCCCGAGACCGCTCCGGCCGCGATCCTGGAACAAGCACGGCAGTCCGTGGCAGGCATCACGGCGCAGCGGGAGGCGACGGCGAGGCGTGTGGCCGCCAGCCTCGGGATCAACGTTCCGAACACCGGCAGCGACAGGGCTTCGCTGAACGCGACTGATTTGGCGGAAAGTGAGGGATGATTGGCGTTTCCGCCGCGAGGCGACCGCCTATCTTGCTCTTGGCGACGCTCGAATGCGGCGCTGCGCGCCAGCCGTTGCAGCACCATTCGGACGCTCGCTGCCCCAGCACTCTGTCAAAAGGACCGCTTCCATGGATCTGACCCATATCCATGCCTTCACCGCTGCGATGCAGCGCAAGGACCTGGATGCCATGCTGACGCACATGGCTGACGATATCGTCCTCAAGACCCCGCTCGCCGCCGAGCCGTCTGAAGGCAAGACAGCCTTAAGGCCGGTCGTTGAAGCCCTCCTGGCTGTGGTCGATAAATTCGACTTCCGCGAAATCATGCAGGGACCTCAGCACGTGTCTTCGTTCTTCAAGGTTACGGTCGGGCCGATCGAGTTGGACGGCATGGATTACTGGCGTCTCAATGAGGCCGGCCTGATACAGGAGATGACGGTCCTGTGGCGTCCCCTTCCGGCGGTAGTGGCGGTGCAGGCCAGGTTGGATGGTGCTGGCTGACAGCGAGCCGGCCGGGAGCTGATAGGCTGGTGGGTGCCGTGTGAGCGGGCCCGCCGCGCCCTGTTCCGCCAGCTATGCGAACCGCCGTGGTGCTGCGAATACCTCACGTGGCATATTGCATTTATATGCACTTCTCGCGCCTCCTCGTGACGCGATGGGCGTTGCGGCCCGAGGAAAGTTGGCATGACGAGACGCGCGATGTTCGGTGCGGCCATGGCGTATGCGGTGCTGAGCGCGAACGGCGGCGCCCTGGCCGAGAACAGCGGCGCGCAGCCGGCCGCCGCCACGGCTCCGACCACCGTCACGCTGCCGGTGCCGAGCATGGCCGGGCCGCTGGCGTTAAATCCTAACCCATACAGCATCAACCTTGGCCCTCTGGGCAAGCAGTATGTCACGGGCGTGCTGAGCGGCCTCGGCTTTGTGCAGGACCACGCGGCGCCGGGCGACGAGCAAAGCCGGCTCGACGTCAGCAACGGCCAGATCATCGTGACTAAGATCGACGGCATCCTGCAATATTACGTGCAGGCCGGCGGCTATTCCGTGCCTGCCCTCGGGACGGCCTACATCTCGGCAGGCCACGCCATTCCTGGATCTCTATGGCGCGGTGCCGCAAGCCTTCGTGAAATTGGCGCCCACCGACAACTTCTCCATCGAGGCCGGCAAGCTGCCGACGCTGATCGGCGCGGAATACACTTTCACCTTCGAGAACATGAACATCGAACGCGGCCTGCTCTGGAACCAGGAGAATGCGGTCAATCGCGGCGTGCAAGTGAACTACTCGCTTGGCCCAGTGGCGTTATCGTTGTCGTTGAACGATGGTTTCTATTCCGACCGGCTGAGCTGGCTGTCGGGATCGGCGGCGTGGACGATTGACAGTACCGACACGCTGACCGTCGCCGCGGGCGGCAATCTCGGCCATACCGGATACTCCAGCCTCTCGACACCGCTGCCCCAGAACAACGGCTCAATCTACGATCTCATTTATACCCGCAGCGCCGGCCCCTGGACGATCACGCCCTATTTCCAGGTGGCCTACGTGCCCGCCAACTCCGCCATCGGCTTCGCCCGCAGTGCCGAGACATACGGTTTTGCCGTGTTGGCGAACTACGCTCTTCACCTCAAACTTCAGCCTGGCCGGGCGAGTCGAATACATCGCGTCCACCGGCAGCGTCGCGAACGGCGCACCCGACCTCCTCTACGGGCCAGGCAGCAAGGCGGCGTCCGTCACCATTACGCCAACTTATAAGTACGACCGCTTCTTCGCGCGGGGAGAATTCTCCTACGTGAAAGCATTTGATACCGCCGCCGGTTTCGCACTCGGGCCGAACCTGACCAGCACCAGCCAGGTGCGCGGCCTGCTGGAAGCCGGAATCCTCTTCTAGCGCTGACTTGGCCCGGCTGCGCAGGCGTCGGACGGTGCCGGTCTATATGGGATTTATATGTCCGGCCGGCCCGAGCGGTCTCGAATTTATATCGGAGTTTGGTGTCTCTGATCCTCGGCGGGGTGAGCCTGGCACGGCACGTGCCGGGCGCCAGCCGCGCATGTCGTCCTGAGGAGATGCCCGTGTTCGACTTCGTCTTCATCGTGATCGGCGTAGCCGCCTTCATGGCCACAACTCTCTACCTTCCCGCTTGCGACAAGCTCTGAGCGCCCAGCGATGACCCTCGATTACGTCCTGGGGGCGGTCGTCACGATCGGCCTCCTCGGTTACTTGGTCTATGCCCTGATCCGCCCTGAGCGGTTTTGAGGAGCCTCCCATGACGCTCAACGGCTGGACCCAGATTGCGCTCTACTGCGTGATCCTCACGCTGCTCGTGAGGCCTTTCGGCGGCTACATGACACGGGTGTTCAACGGCGAGCGCACGCTTCTCTCGCCCGTGCTTCGTCCCGTCGAGCGCGCGTTCTATGCGGCGAGCGGCATCGACGAGCGAGAGGAGCAGCACTGGGTCGTCTACGGGATCGCGATGCTGGCTTTCACGCTGGCCGGCTTCGTGACCCTCTACGTCCTGCAGCGGCTACAGGCGGCGCTGCCATTCAACCTGCAGAAGTTGGGCGCGGTATCGCCGGACCTGGCATTCAACACGTCCGTCAGCTTCGTCACGAACACAAATTGGCAGTCGTACACGCCAGAGACCACGATGAGCTATCTCACGCAGATGGCGGGCCTGACGGTCCACAACTTCGTCTCCGCCGCGACCGGCATCGCCCTCGCGATCGCGCTCATCCGCGGCTTCGCCCGGCGCTCGGCCAAAACGGTCGGCAATTTTTGGGTCGATATGACCCGCTGCGTGCTCTACATCCTGCTGCCGGTCTCGATCGTGGTCGCGCTCTTCTTCGTCTGGCAAGGCATGCCGCAGAACCTCGGCGCCTATACCGAGGCGACGACGCTCGAAGGCGCTAAGCAAGTCATCGCGCAGGGACCGGTCGCTTCGCAGGAGGTCATCAAGGTCTTCGGGACGAACGGCGGCGGGTTCTTCAACGCCAACTCCGCCCATCCCTTCGAGAACCCGAACGCGCTCACCAATTTCGTCCAGATCCTCCTGATCTTCTCGATCGGCGCGGGCCTCACAAACGTGTTCGGCCGCATGGTGGGCAGCCAGCGCCATGGCTGGGCGATCTTCGCCGTAATGGGGCTGCTCTTCCTCGCGGGCCTCACCACGGCTTACGCGGTCGAGAGCGGCGGCAACCCGGCATTCGCGGCGCTGCACGTGGACAGCGCGCCGAGCGCGCTCCAGGCCGGCGGCAACATGGAAGGCAAGGAGGTGCGGTTCGGCATCGCCGACTCCGCGATGTTCGCCACGATCACGACCGACACCTCCTGCGGCGCCGTCAACACCATGCACGACAGCTTGCTGCCGCTCGCGGGCATGGTGCCGCTGGTCAACATCATGCTGGGCGAGATCATCTTCGGCGGCGTCGGCTCCGGCCTCTACGGGATGCTGCTCTTCGCCGTCGTCGCGGTGTTCATCGCCGGGCTGATGGTCGGGCGCACGCCGGAATACCTGGGCAAGAAGATCGAGGCCAAGGAGGTCAAGATGGCCATGCTCGCCATCCTGATCCTGCCGTTGTCTATCCTCGGCTTCACGGCCATCGCGGTGGTGGTCAAGCCCGGCCTCGACGGTCTGGCGAACGCCGGCCCGCACGGCTTCAGCGAGGCGCTCTACGCCTACACCTCGGCAACCGGCAATAACGGCAGCGCCTTCGCCGGGCTCTCCGCCAACACGCCGTTCTGGAACACCACGCTGGGCCTTGCGATGTGGATCGGCCGCTTCCTGTTCATCGTGCCGATGCTGGCCGTGGCAGGTTCGCTCGCGGCGAAGAAGATCGTGCCCGCGTCCGCAGGAACGTTCCCGACCGACGGCGGTCTTTTCGTCGGCCTTCTGGTGGGCGTGATCCTGATCGTCGGCGGCCTCACATTCTTCCCGGCGCTGGCCCTCGGCCCGATCACGGAGCACCTCGCCATGCACTCCGGCACCCTCTTCTGAGCGAGACGAGATCATGGAAGCAAGAAGTAAGCCCGCGCGGCGCCA
>CAWIUA010000033.1:0-32157 GCA_963839135.1 uncultured Alphaproteobacteria bacterium | reverse complement strand
AAGCGTTGCGTCGGCTCGCGCGCGCGGCACCGGAGCGGCTGCCGCGCCGCCGCGGGCATCGCTTCGCCCCCGCCGCGCGCGGGCGCAGCCTCGACGCGCGCCGGGCGTTCCGCGAGCAGGCGCGGCTCGACGGCGACCTGCTGCGCCTGCCCCGGCGTCGGCGCAAGCTGCGGCGACGCGCGCTGCTGCTGCTGATCGACGTGTCCGGATCGATGAAGGCGCGCACCGACGCGCACCTCGCCTTCGCGCACGCGCTGGCGCGCGCGACGGACCGCATCGAAGTGTTCACCTTCGGCACGCGGCTCACCCGCGTCACGCGCGCGCTGCGCCTCCGCTCGCGCGACCAGGCGCTCGCCGCAGCCTCTGCCCAGGTCCCGGACTGGGACGGCGGCACGCGGATCGGCGAGGCGCTCGGCGCCTTCCTCGCCGTGCCCCGCTTCGCCGCCTTCGCCCGCGGCGCCTTCGTGCTGGTGCTCTCGGACGGGCTGGAACGCGGCGACCATGCGCTGATGGTGGATGCGGTGCGCCGCCTGTCCCGCCGGGCGTGGCGGCTCTCCTGGCTCTCGCCGCTCGCCGTCAGCGGCGCCGCGCCGCAGACGGCGGCGATGCAGGCGATCCTGCCGCTGCTCAACTCGCTCGCGAGTGGCGGCACGACGGCCGCGCTCGCGGCGCACGTGCTCGGGGCGGGCGAAGGAGTGGCGGTCATGAACGGCATCGTTGACGCGCACCACCATATCTGGCGGCAGCAGGACCTGCCGTGGCTCAGCGGCCCGATGCAGCCGCGCATCTTCGGCCCCTACGAGCCGATCCGCCGCGACTACCTCATGCGCGACTACCTGGCCGACATTGCGGGCAGCGGCGTGACCAGGTCGGTGTATGTGCAGGCGAACTGGCCGGCCGAGCGCTTCGCGGAGGAGGCCGCTTGGGTGCAGTCGGTCGCCGACGAGACCGGCTGGCCGCACGCCATCGCCGCGTACGCCGATATGACCGTTCCCGACGTGCGTCCGCAGCTCGACCGGCTCGCGCGGATCCCGCTCGTGCGCGCCGTGCGGATGCAGCTTCACTGGCACGAGAACCCGGAATACTGCTTCGCCGCGCGCGCCGACCTCGCCGAGGACCCGGCGCTGCGGGCAAACGTCGCGCGTCTTGCCGCCTACGGCTGGGCGTTTGAGCTGCAGGTCTTCGCGAGGCAGATGCCGGGTACCGCGGCGCTCGCCGCCGCCTGCCCGGACGTCACGTTCATCCTGCAGCACGCGGGAATGCTGGAGGATTTGAGCGAGGCGGGCTGGGCGGCGTGGTGCGAGGCGATGGGGAGTCTTGCCGCGAACCCCAACGTCGTCACGAAGCTCTCGGGCCTGGGCACGTTCATTCACCGCAACGACGAGGCGCACATAGCGCGGATCGTCGGGGAGACGGTCGCGCTGTTCGGTGCCGGGCGCTGTTTGTTCGGCTCCAACTTCCCGATCGAGAAGCTGTGGACGAGCTATGGCGGCCTGCTCGGCACCTACCGCCGGGCGATTGCCGGCCTGCCGCCCGAGGACCAGGCCGCGATCCTCGGCGGCACGGCGTCTCGCGTGTATCGGCTCTGAAGGGGGAACACGATGGCACTGGAAATCAAGCTGCTCGACCTTGGCGACATCGAGCTGGAATCGAGCTTCCTCGTGCTCGGCCGCGATTGCGGGCGCACACGGCGCGTGCCTGTCTTCGGGTTCCTGATCCTCGGCGGGCCATGGCCGATGGTCGTGGATACGGGCTACCGCTCGAACCAGATCATGGAGTCGCTCGGGATGCGCGGCCTGCAGTTCCACGAGAACATGATCGAGAACCAGCTCGCGCGCCACGGCGTGAAGATGGGCGACGTGCGCTATGTGATGCACACGCACCTCCATATTGACCACGCCGGCAAGGACGACCTCTTCCCGATGCGCACCACGGTCGTGGTCAACCGGCGCGAGCTTGAATACTCCGTCTCCGGCCTGATGCACCCGCAATACCCGCTGCCAGATACCAAGCACTTGATAGACCGGCTGCACACGCGCCACGCGCTGCGCTTCCTCGACCTCGAGATCAGCGGGCCGGTGGAGATCTGCCCCGGCGTGTATTGCGAGAGGGCCGGGGCTCATACCGAGGGGTCCATGAACGTGCACGTCCACACGGCGGAGGGCATCGCCACGATCAGCGGCGACGTGATCTACGACTTCAACGACCAGATCGTCGAGCCATTCAACGAGCTGCACGACATGGAGCCGCGCACCACCGGCAACCACGGCACGACCAAGCGGCAGGAGAAGGCAGCGATCAAGAAGCTGCTGAACTCCTCGCGCTTCCTGCTGCCGATCCACGATCACCCGGCGAAGATTGAGGCGGGACAGGTGGTCGCGCGGCTGCAGCATGCTGTACCAGGGCCGGTGACGCAGTCGCTGCCGCGTCGCGCCTGGTTCCCGGCCTAGCGCCATGACGCACACCGCGCTGCGCAGGGCCTTCGAGGACCTGGTGGACGTGTACGCGCCGGTGGCGCAGATCGCGACCGGCTTCACCTTCACGGAAGGGCCGATCTGGCACCCGCGCGACCATCACCTGCTGTTCTCGGACATGCCGGGGGACGTGCGCCGCCGATGGGATGTGCGCGGAGGCGTCCGCGAGGTCATGCGCCCGTCGAACAAGTGCAACGGCATGACCTACAACTCCGAGCTCAACCTGATCGTCTGCGAGCACGCGACGTCGTCGCTGGTGCGCGAGCGGCCGGACGGGCGGCGGGAGACGCTGGCGACGCACTACGATGGGCGCGAGCTGAACAGCCCGAACGACGTCTGCGTCCGCTCCGACGGCGCAATCTACTTCAGCGATCCCTGGTATGGGCGGATGCCCGTCTTTGGCGTCGAGAGGGCGCGGCAGCTCGGTTTTCAGGGCGTGTATCGTGTCGCCCCTGGGGGCGGGTCGCCCGAGCTGCTGGTCGAGCGCAACCTGTTCGAGCAGCCGAACGGGCTTTGCTTCTCGCCCGATGAGCGGCTGCTCTATGTCAACGATACGGTGGGCGCGCTGATCCGGGTGTTCGAGGTCGCTCCCGACGGCAGGCTCAATGCTGGCCGCGTGTTCGCGAGCAACATACGCTCCGAGCTGGAGCAGGGCGTGCCGGATGGCATGAAGTGCGACGCCCAGGGTAATGTCTGGGTCACGGGTCCCGGCGGCATCCGGGTTTACGCGCCCGATGGCGACCTGCTCGGCACGGTGCGCATCCCCGAGCTGGCCGCGAACCTTGCCTGGGGCGGGCCGGACTTCCGCACGCTGTACGTGACGGCGACGCACTCGGTGTACGCGGTCGAGACGAAGGTCGGGCCGCGCACCGAGCCTTACATGCGCGTTGGCGGAGCAGCGGCAGCTTCGAGTTCGTCGCGATCCGCCACGCCGAGCGCTAGCCAGGACGCGCTGAGTCTCGATCCGCGGCGCTGCGTGCTGCTGATCCAGGACCTGCAGAACGACGTCATCTCGGAGGGCGGTGCGTTCGCCTCCTCCGGGGCGCCGGAGCACGCCCGCGCCCAGGGCATCGTCGCCAATGTGGCAAGGCTCGCCGAGGCCTGCCGCGCGCGCGGCGTGCCCGTGATCCACGTTTGGTTCGTCGTCGAGCCTGGCGCGCCAGGGCTGACGCTGAACGCGCCGCTTTTCGAGGGCGTCGCCGACAGCAACGCGCTCGTGCGCGGCACGTGGGGGGCGGCGCCGGTTGCCGGGCTGGAGCCGCGGCCGGGCGACTTCGTGGTCGAGAAGTGCCGGATGAGCGCATGGGAAGGCAGCCGCCTGGAGACGATCCTGCGCTCGGTTGGGCGCGACGTGATCCTGAACACGGGCGCCTGGACCAACATGTCGGTCGAGCACACGGCGCGCACAGGTGCCGACCGGGGCTACTTCATGGTGGTGCCGGCCGATTGCTGCTCGACAATGAATGCCGACTGGCAGCGCGCCTCGATCGAGTATGCCATGCAGAACGTCGCAGTCGTGACCAACGTGGACGCGGTCGCCGCGGCGTTGGGCGCGTAGCCGGGCTTCACTCGGCGGACCCGTCAGGGGCTGAACCGTGCGCGGTAGTCTTGTGGTGTCGTCGCCAGCACGCGCAGGAAGCTGCGGCGCATTGTCTCCTCGGAGCCGAAGCCGCAGCGCTGCGAGATGCGCTTGACCGGCAGGCGTGACTCCGACAGCAGCCGCCGCGCCGCTTCCACCCTCAGCCGCTCGACCGCTCGGCCCGGCGTCAGCCCGGTTGCCTCGACGTAGTGCCGGCTGAAACTGCGTTCACTCATCCCAGCCTCGGCGGCCAAGACCGGAAGCGAGAGGTCATCGGCCAGATGCTGGCCCATCCAGTCGTGGAGCGCGCCGAACCTGTCCTCGGCCGCCTGCAGGGACAGGGCGGTGCTGAACTGCGCCTGCCCACCCGGACGCTTGAGGAAAACGACGAGGTAGCGCGCAACGGCGAGCGAGAGGGTACGGCCTAGGTCCTGCTCCACCAGGGCCAATGCCAGATCAATGCCGGCCGTCACCCCGGCCGAGGTCCAGACCGGACCGTCGCGCACGAAGATCGGGTCGGGATCGACGCGCACGGAAGGGAAGCGCCGGGCGAGCTCGGCGCAGAATGCCCAGTGCGTCGCCGCACGCCGCCCGTCCAGGACGCCGGCGGCGGCGAGCAGAAAGGCCCCGGTGCAGACGGAGGCGACCCGGCGCGCCGCCCGCGCTCGCTCCCGCAACCAACCGACGAGCGCGGGGTCTGCGGCTGCGGCTGGAACGCCCTGCCCACCCGCGACCAAAAGCGTGTCGAGCGGCGCGCCGGGCGGCGGAAGCGGGGCCGCGCCCAGCGCCAGCCCGGAGGAGGTCGCGACACCCTGCACGCCAGGCGCCACCACGCGCGGCGCGTAAGGCGGAGTGGTCCCGGTCCCGGCGGCGAGGTCGTTGGCGGAGGCGAACACCTGGAGCGGCCCCGCGACGTCGAGCAGCTGCACGGACGGATATGCGAGCACTTCGACGATGCGGATGGGATCTGGCGGGGAACGTGGGGATTTCGGCATTTCCGCCAGAACGTGCCCGAGTAGGCTCGTTCTGTCCATTCTTGAGCTTTGACCCGGAGAGGACCGTGATCCCGCACGAAACTCACCTGCAGATCGGCTCCCTGCTGTTCGAGGGCGTTGATCAGATCGACTTGACAGGACCGTTCGAGGTGCTGTCGCGCGTCCCGAATTCGACCTACCGCATCTACGGCAGGACGGCCAAACCGGTTCGCGATGTGAAGGGACTGATTCTCACGCCAGATGCGGTGCTGGCCGATGCCCCGCCGCTCGATGTCCTTCACGTGCCGGGCGGATTCGGCCAGGAAGCCTTGATGGAGGACGCCGAAGTGCTCGCCTGGATCCGGCAGCAGGCGGCCGGCGCTCGCAGCGTCTTCTCCGTGTGCACGGGCACCCTGCTCTGCGGCGCCGCCAGCCTGCTCAAGGGGCGCCGGGCAACGACGCATTGGGCGTCGCTCCATCTGCTGCCGTTCTTCGGTGCAATTCCCGTGGACGAGAGGGTAGTCGTGGACGGGAGCTGGATTTTCGCCGCCGGCGTCACTGCCGGGATCGATGGAGCCTTGCGCCTCGCGGCCGAGTTGCGCGGCGACGAGGCCGCGCAGATCATCCAGCTCCAAATGGCGTATGCACCGGAGCCGCCTTTCAACAGTGGCACGCCCGAGACAGCCCCGGCCGCGGTCCTGGCACAGGCGCGGCGGTCCGTGACAGAGGTCACCGCGCGGCGGGAAGCGACGGCGACGCGAGTAGCCGCTAGCCTCGGGATAAACGTTCCGGTTGCTGGCAGCGCGAGCGCCTCGCCCCGCGAGACTCATCTGGCGCAAAACGAGGGGTGATTGGCATCTCCGCCGCGGGCCGCTTGCCCATATTACCCATGGCGATGTTCGGCGGCGACGCGCCGCGCGAGGCGTTTCTGCGTCGTTCGGGCATTCACCACCTCAGCACAATGTTGAACGAGGATCGTTCCATGAATCTGACCCATATCCACGCCTTCACCGCTGCGATGCAGCGCAAGGATCTGGAGGCCATGCTGACGCACATGGCTGACAACATCGTCCTCAGGACCCCGCTCGCCGCCGAGCCTCTGAATGGCAAAGCAGCATTGAGACCGGTCGTCGCAGCTCTCCTGGCTGTGGTCGATAGGTTCGACTTCCGAGAAGTCATGCAGGGGCCTCAGCACGCGTCCTCATTCTTCACGGTCACGGTCGGGCCGATCGATCTCGACGGCATGGACTATTGGCGCCTCAACAACTCGGGCCTGATCCAGGAGATGACGGTCCTGTGGCGTCCCCTTCCGGCCGTGGCTGCGGTGCAGGCTAGGCTGGATGGTGCTGGCTGACGGCGCACCGGCTCGCCCAGTGATTGTTCGACCGCTCGCCGCGCCTGTTCCAACACCTGGTCGGCGCATTTAGAGGCGCCCTACTGCGGTGGCTAGGGAGAACGTCGCGGTGCGGTGAATACTGCACGCGGCATATTGAATTTATATGCGGCTCTCGCGCCTCCTTGCGTCCTTTATGCGGGAAGGTGCAAGGCGATGCTCACCGCGCTTGGTCCCATCGTAGGCGTTGCGGCCCAAGGAACCCTCGCGTGACAAAACGCGCGATCTTCGGCGCGGCCATGGCGTATGCGGTGCTGAGCATCAGCGGCGGCGCCCTGGCCGAAGAAAGCGGCACGCAGCCGGCCGGTCCGCCTGCCACCTCGGCTCCATCCAGCGCCCAGCCGGCCTCTGCCGCGGCTCCGGCCACCGTCACGCTGCCGGTGCCGAGCATGGCTGGTCCGTTGGCGCTGAACCCTAACCCATACAGCATCAACCTCGGCCCGCTGGGCAAGCAGTATGTTTCGGGCGTCTTGAGCGGCCTCGGTTTCGTGCAGGACCACACTGCGCCGGGTGACGAGCAAAGCCGGCTTGACGTCAGCAACGGCCAGATCATCGTGACTAAGATCGACGGCATCCTGCAATACTACGTGCAGGCCGGCGGCTATTCCGTGCCCGCCCTCGGGACGGCCTACATCTCGGCAGGCCACGCCATTCCTGATCTCTATGGCGCGGTGCCGCAGGCGTTCGTGAAATTGGTGCCCACCGCCAATCTCTCCATCGAGGCCGGCAAGCTGCCGACCCTGATCGGCGCCGAATACACCTTCACCTTTGAGAACATGAACATCGAGCGCGGCCTGCTGTGGAACCAGGAGAACGCGGTTAATCGCGGCGTGCAGGTGAACTACACGGTCGGCCCGGTGGCGTTATCCTTGTCGTTGAACGACGGCTTCTATTCCGACCGGCTAAACTGGCTGTCGGGCTCGGCAGCGTGGACGATCGACAGCGCCGACACGCTCACCGTCGCCGCGGGCGGCAACCTCGGCCATACCGGATACTCCAGCCTCTCGACGCCGCTGGCCCAGAACAACGGCTCGATCTACAATGTCATCTATACCCGCAGCGCCGGCCCCTGGACGATCACGCCGTATTTCCAGGCGGCCTACGTGCCCGCCAACTCCGCCATCGGCTTCGCCCACAGTGCCTCGACATACGGTTTCGCCCTGCTCGCGAACTACGCCTTCACGCCGAACTTCAGCCTGGGCGGGCGAGTCGAATACATCGCTTCCACCGGCAGCGTCGCGAACGGCGCACCCAACCTCCTCTACGGTCCCGGCAGCAAGGCGGCGTCCGTCACCATCACGCCGACCTACAAGTACGGCCGTTTCTTCGCACGGGGAGAATTCTCCTACGTCAAGGCATTCGATACCATCGGCGGCTTCGCCCTCGGGCCGAACCTGACCAACACCAGCCAGGTGCGCGGCCTGCTGGAAGCCGGCGTCCTCTTCTAGCGCCGCCCCGGCCCGACTGCGCACGCGCCGGACGGTGCTGGTCTATATGGGATTTATATGTCCGGTCGGCCCGAGCGGTCTCGAATTTATATCGAAGTCTGGTGTCTCTGATGCTCGGCGGGGTGAGCCAGGCACGGCGCGTGCCGGTGCCCCAACCGCGGATATTATCCTGAGGAGATGCCCGTGTTTGACGTCGTCTACATCGTGATCGGCGTTGCCGCGTTCATCGCGACCGTCGTCTATATCCCCGCCTGCGAGCGCCTGTGAGAGCACGGCCATGACCCTCGACTACGTCCTGGGAGCGGTCGTCACGATCGGACTCCTCGGCTACCTGGTTTACGCCCTGATCCGCCCAGAGCGGTTCTGAGGAGCCTCTCATGACTATCCACGGCTGGATCCAGATCGCGCTCTACTGCGTGATCCTCACGCTGCTCGTGAAGCCTTTCGGCGGCTACATGACGCGCGTGTTCAACGGCGAGCGCACGCTTCTCTCGCCCGTGCTCCGCCCCGTCGAGCGTGGGCTCTACGCTGCGAGCGGGGTTGACGAGCGGACCGAGCAGCACTGGGTCGCCTACGGGATCGCCATGCTTGTCTTCACGCTGGCCGGCTTCGTCACCCTATACGCCTTGCAGCGCTTGCAGGCGGTGCTGCCGCTCAACCCGCAGAAGCTGGGCGCGGTGTCACCCGATCTGGCGTTCAACACGTCCGTCAGCTTCGTCACGAACACGAACTGGCAGTCTTACACGCCAGAGAGCACGATGGGCTATCTCACGCAGATGGCCGGGCTGACGGTCCACAACTTCGTGTCGGCCGCGACCGGCATCGCGCTCGCGATCGCGCTGATCCGCGGCTTCGCCCGGCGCTCCGCCAAGACCGTAGGAAATTTCTGGGTCGATATGACCCGCTGCGTGCTCTACATCCTGCTGCCGGTCTCGATCCTGGTGGGCCTGTTCTTCGTTTGGCAGGGCATGCCGCAGAACCTCGGTGCCTACACCGAGGCGACGACGCTCGAAGGCGCCAAGCAGATGATCGCGCAAGGACCGGTCGCCTCACAGGAGGTCATCAAGGTCTTCGGGACGAACGGCGGCGGCTTCTTCAACGCCAACTCGGCCCATCCGTTCGAGAATCCGAACGCGCTGACCAATTTCGTCCAGCTCCTCCTGATCTTCTCGATCGGCGCGGGGCTGACGAACGTGTTCGGCCGCATGGTGGGCAGCCAGCGCCATGGCTGGGCGATCTTCGCCGTGATGGGGCTGCTATTCCTCGCCGGCCTCACCACCGCCTACTGGGTCGAGAGCGGCGGCAACCCGGCATTCGCGGCGCTGCACGTGGACAGCGCGCCGAGCGTTATGCAAGCCGGCGGCAATATGGAAGGCAAGGAGGTGCGGTTCGGCATCACGGACTCCGCGATGTTCGCGACCATCACCACCGATACCTCCTGCGGCGCCGTCAACACCATGCACGACAGTTTGCTGCCGCTCGCTGGCATGGTGCCGCTGGTCAACATCATGCTGGGCGAGATCATCTTCGGCGGCGTCGGCTCGGGCCTCTACGGGATGCTGCTCTTCGCCGTCGTCGCGGTGTTCATCGCCGGGCTGATGGTCGGGCGCACGCCGGAATACCTGGGCAAGAAGATCGAGGCCAAGGAGGTCAAGATGGCGATGCTTGCCATCCTGATCCTGCCGTTGTCCATCCTCGGCTTCACGGCTATCGCGGTCGTGGTGAAGCCTGGCCTCGATGGCCTGGCGAACGCCGGCCCGCACGGCTTCAGCGAGGCGCTCTACGCCTACACCTCGGCGACGGGCAATAACGGCAGCGCCTTCGCCGGGCTCTCCGCCAACACGCCGTTCTGGAACACCACGCTGGGTCTCGCGATGTGGATCGGCCGGTTCCTGTTCATCGTGCCGATGCTGGCGGTCGCCGGGTCGCTCGCGGCGAAGAAGATCGTGCCCGCCTCCGCGGGGACGTTCCCGACCGATGGCGGCCTGTTCGTCGGCCTCCTGGTGGGCGTGATCCTGATCGTCGGCGGCCTCACCTTCTTCCCGGCGCTGGCCCTCGGCCCGATCACCGAACATCTCGCCATGCAGTCCGGCACCCTTTTCTGAGCGAGACGCGATCATGGAAGCAAGAGTAAGCCCCCGCGGCGCCACGTCCTCGATCTTCGACCCGGCGATCCTGATGGCCGGCGATCGGGGCTTCCTTCCGGAAGCTCGACCCGAGGTCGCTGTTCCGCAACCCCGTCATGTTCGTCGTGGAGATCGTCGCGGCGCTGACGACGATCCTGCTCGTGCGCGATCTCGCGACAGGCGGTCCCCGGCCCGGCTTCACGGCGCAGATCGTCGTCTGGCTTTGGATCACCGTGCTGTTCGCCAACTTCGCCGAGGCGGTCGCCGAGGGCCGCGGCAAGGCCCAGGCCGCGACCTTGCGCCGCGCGCGCACCGAGACCGCTGCCAAGCGCCTCGCCTCGCTCGACGCGACCACCTACGACGAGGTCGCGGCCCCCGCGCTCAAGCAGGGCGACCTGGTGCTCGTTGAAGCCGGCGACCTGATCCCGAGCGACGGCGAGATCGTCGAGGGCATCGCCTCGGTGGACGAGTCGGCGATCACCGGCGAGTCCGCGCCCGTCATCCGGGAGAGCGGCGGCGACCGCTCGGCCGTTACGGGGGGCACGCGCGTGCTGTCGGACTGGATCAAGGTCCGCATCACGGCCGCCCAGGGCTCCACCTTTCTCGACCGCATGATCGCGCTCGTCGAGGGCGCGCAGCGGCAGAAGACGCCGAACGAGATCGCGCTCAACATCCTGCTCGCGGGCCTCACGATCATCTTCGTCTTCGCCACGGCCACCATTCCGAGCTTCGCGACCTATGCCGGCGGCGCAGTCTCGGTCGTCATCCTGGTCGCCTTGTTCGTGACCTTGATCCCGACGACGATCGGGGCACTTCTCTCGGCCATCGGCATCGCCGGCATGGACCGGCTCGTGCGGTTCAACGTGCTCGCGATGTCCGGCCGCGCGGTCGAGGCGGCGGGCGACGTGGACACGCTGCTGCTCGACAAGACCGGCACCATCACCCTCGGCAACCGCCAGGCATCGGCGTTCGTCCCGGTAAGCGGCGTCTCAGAGATCGAGCTGGCCGACGCGGCCCAGCTCGCCTCCCTTTCCGACGAGACCCCTGAGGGGCGCTCCATCGTCGTGCTGGCGAAGGAGAAATACGCGATCCGCGGGCGCGAGATGGCGCCCCTCGGCGCCACGTTCATCCCGTTCACCGCCCAGACCCGGATCAGCGGCATCGATGCTGACGGCTCCTCGATCCGCAAGGGCGCGGTGGACGCGATCCTGGCCTATGTCCGCGCTCCGTCCGCCGGGCGGTCCGATCAGGGTGCGGGCGGCACGGTCGCGGCGGTGCGCCCCGCCGTCTCCGAGGCGATCGTCCGCGAGTTGACGGCGAAGGCGGAGGCGATCTCAAAGTCCGGCGGGACGCCGCTCGCCGTCGCCAAGGATGGCCGGCTGCTCGGCGTCATCCACCTCAAGGACATCGTCAAGGGCGGGATTCGCGAGCGCTTCAACGAACTACGGCGGATGGGCATCCGGACGGTGATGATCACCGGCGACAACCCGCTCACGGCCGCGGCCATCGCCGCCGAGGCTGGGCGTGGACGACTTCCTCGCCCAGGCGACCCCCGAGGCGAAGCTGAAGCTGATCCGGCAGGAGCAGGCGCAGGGCAAGCTGGTCGCAATGTGCGGCGACGGCACCAACGACGCCCCGGCGCTGGCCCAGGCGGACGTCGGCGTGGCGATGAACACGGGGACCATGGCGGCGCGCGAGGCGGGCAACATGGTCGATCTCGACAGCGATCCCACGAAGCTGATCGAGATCGTGGAGATCGGCAAGCAGCTGCTGATGACGCGCGGCGCCCTGACCACCTTCTCCATCGCCAACGACGTGGCCAAGTATTTCGCCATCATCCCGGCGATGTTCATCGTGTTCTACCCGCAGCTCCAGGCGCTCAATGTCATGCGCCTCGCCTCGCCGCAGAGCGCAATCCTGTCAGCGATCATCTTCAACGCGCTGATCATCGTCGCCCTGATCCCGCTGTCGCTGCGCGGCGTCCGATACCGGCCCGTGGGGGCCGCGAGCATCCTGCGGCGCAACCTGCTGATCTACGGCGCCGGCGGCATCATCGTCCCGTTCATCGGCATCAAGCTCATTGACCTGCTGGTCAACGCCGTTGGCCTGGCCTGAGGACCTGAATCCATGACAAGCGTGATGAAGCAGATTCGCCCGGCGATCGTGATGATCGTGCTCATGACGGCTCTCACCGGCCTTGCCTATCCGCTCGCGATGACGGGCATCGCCGGGCTCGTTTTCCCGCGCCAGGCAGGGGGCAGCCTCGTGACGCGCGACGGCAAGGTCATCGGCTCCGAGCTTATCGGGCAGAACTTCACGGCGGCGAAGTATTTTCACGGCCGGCCCTCCGCCACGACCGACACCGACCCGAACGACTCGACCAAGACCGTGCCGGCACCCTACAACGCCGATAATTCGAGCGGCTCGAACCTCGGGCCGACCTCGAAGGCGCTGCTGGACCGCGTGAAGGGGGACGCGGCGACGCTCGCGAAGGAGAACCCGTCCGTCCCCGTGCCGGTGGACCTGGTGACGACCTCTGCGAGCGGCCTCGATCCCGACATCACCCCGGCGGCCGCCCTGTTCCAGGTGCCGCGCGTGGCGAAGGCGCGCCACCTGCCCGAGGACAAGGTCCGGCAGCTCGTCGCACAGCACACGGAGGGACGTGAGCTCGGCATCCTTGGCGAGCTACACGTCAACGTCCTCGCGCTCAACATGGCGCTGGACGCAATCGGCGGGAGCGGCAGCTGACGGCACGGACCGCGGCGCCAGTCCGCAGCGCCGCGGACGTTGCAGGCGCGGGATCTATCCGCTACCGACTGCGCCAGTCAGGAGAGAGCTCGAGCGATGACGGATCGCGACGGCCGGCCGGACCCGGACGCGCTGCTGCGCGAGGCCACAAGCGGTGAGCGCGGGCGCCTGAAGATCTTTCTCGGCGCCGCGCCGGGCGTCGGCAAGACCTACGAGATGCTGCTCACGGCGCAGGCGAAGCGCCGCGACGGAGCCGACGTGGCGATCGGCGTGGTCGAAACGCACGGGCGCGCCGAGACCGAGGCCCTGGCGCAAGGGCTCGAGGTGATCCCGCGCCGGAAAGTAGAATACCGGGAGCGGGTCATCGAGGAGATGGACCTCGACGCGATCCTCGCGCGCCGGCCGCGGCTGGTGCTCGTGGACGAGCTCGCCCACACCAATGCGCCGGGCAGCCGCCATCCCAAGCGCTACCTCGACGTCGAGGAGCTGCTCGCGGCCGGGATAGACGTTTACACGACCCTGAACATCCAGCACGTCGAGAGCCTGAACGACGTCGTGGCGAAGATCACACGCATCCGCGTCCGCGAGACCGTGCCGGATTCGATCGTTGATGCGGCCGACGAGGTCGAGGTCATCGACCTCACGCCCGAGGACCTGGTCCAGCGCCTCAAGGACGGCAAGGTTTATGTGCCGCATCAGGCCGAGCGCGCGGTCCGGCATTACTTCTCGCCCGGCAACCTGACCGCGCTGCGCGAGCTCGCCCTGCGCCGCACGGCGCAGCGCGTGGACGAGCAGATGGTCAGCTACATGCGCAGCCATGCCATCCGTGGCCCTTGGGAGGCGGGCGAGCGCGTGCTGGTTTGCGTTGACGGCGAGCCAAGCAGCACGGCCCTCGTGCGCCATGCGCGACGGCTAGCGGATCAGCTGCGCGCTCCCTGGACCGCTCTCCACGTTGAGACCGCTGGCGCATGGGAGTCGAGCGAAGCCGCGCGGAGCCGCACGGCGGATGCGCTGCGCCTGGCACAGCGTCTCGGCGGCGAGGCCGTGACGCTCCCGGGACAGGACGTTGCCGGCACGGTCGTGGACTACGCGCACGCGAACAATTTCACCCACGTCGTCATCGCCAAGGCCCGGCGCTCCCGGTGGGCGGATCTCCTACGCGGCTCGGTCATGCAACGGATCATACGCGCCGCCGACGATCTCAACGTGCACGTGATCGCCCGTCAGCCGGATCAGGACGCGACGGGGCAGCGGCAGCGCGGCACCGGCGCCCTGCGATCGCCGGCGACGAGCACAGCGTCGTTCACCTACGTTGGAAGCATCGCCGCCGTCGCCGCCGCACTCGCCGTGGCGCTTGGCCTGCGCCAGATCCTCGGCGTCAACAGCGTGGCACTCGTTTTCCTCACCGCCGTCCTCGCCAGCGCCGTCACGTGGGGCCTCTGGCCGTCGCTGCTGGCCTGCCTGCTCAGCGTGCTCGCTTACAACTTCTTCTTCTTGCCGCCGCTGTACACGTTCACCATCGCCGACCCGGACAACGTCGTAGCCCTGTTCTTCTTCGCCATCGTCGCGGTCGTCGCCAGCAACCTCGCCGCACGCGTGCGGGCGCAGGCCGTCACCGCCCGCCAGCGCGCGCGCGTTACCGAAGAGCTCTACCAGTTCAGCCGCAAGCTCGCCGGGGCGGCCTCGCTGGACGACGTGCTGTGGGCGACCGCGCACCAGATCGCGCTGATGCTCAAGGTCCGCGTCGTTCTCCTGCTGCCCAGCGAGGCCGGGCTTGCAGGTGCAGGCCGGCTATCCGCCGGAAGACGTGCTGGACGAAGCCGATCTCGCCGCCGCCAAGTGGACGTGGGAGAGCAACCAGGCGGCCGGGCGCGGCGCCGACACGCTGCCCGGCGCGAAGCGCCTGTTCCTGCCGATGCAGACCGGGCGCGGACCGGCCGGGGTGATCGGCATCGACCGCGACGAGCCTGGCCCCATGCTCACGCCCGAGCAGCAGCGCCTGTTGAGCGCGCTCGCTGACCAAGCCGGGCTGGCGATCGAGCGCATCAACCTCGTACGGGACGTGGACCGTGCGCGCCTGGCCGCGGAGAGCGACCGCCTGCGCTCGGCCTTGCTGACCTCGATCTCCCACGATCTGCGCACGCCGCTGGCGTCCATCATGGGATCAGCGAGCAGCCTGACGAGCGCGGACATCGACCTGGACACGGGAGAGCGCCGCGAGCTGGCCCGCACGATCCAGGAGGAGGCGGAGCGGCTGAACCGCTTCATCGGCAACCTGCTCGACATGACCCGGCTCGAATCCGGCCCGCTCCAGCCGAGCGGCACCCTAGCTGACCTCTCGGACGTGGTCGGGGCCGCGCTGCAGCGGGCGGGCAAGATCCTGGGCGCTCACCGCGTCGAGGTTGACCTCGAACCCGACTTGCCGATGCTTCGGATCGACATGGTGCTCATGGAACAGGTCCTGTTCAATCTCCTGGACAACGCGGCCAAGTATGCGCCAAGCGGCTCCGTAGTGCGGCTCAGCGCCTGGCGCGAGGGAGGCTGGGTCCGGCTGCGCGTCGCCGACGAAGGCGAGGGCATCCCGGAGACTGACCTTGAGCGGATCTTCGACAAGTTCTACCGTGCCGGCGGCGCTGATAGCGGGCGTGCTGGAACAGGCCTCGGTCTCGCCATTTGCCGAGGCTTCGTGGAAGCCATGGGCGGCACGATCACCGCGGCGAACCGGGCGGACCGCGACGGGGCCGCGTTCACTATCAGCTTGCCCGTGCCGGCTGAAGCCGTCCTGGCGCCGCGCGAGGACGCGGCGGCATGACGCAAGGCGCCGGGCCAGCGCGCGTGCTGGTCGTGGACGACGAGCCGGCCATCCTGCGTTTCCTGAGGACCGGGCTAGGTGCGCAGGGTTACGTGGTGTCTGAGGCGCAGGACGGGCAGGCGGCGCTGGCCGCCCTGCGTCGGAGCGCGATCGACCTCGTCGTCCTCGATCTCGGCCTGCCGGACATGGACGGGCTCGAGGTCATACGCCAGATGCGCGCTTCCGGCTCGGCCCTGCCGATCATCGTGCTATCGAGCCGCGGCGATGAGCGCGGCAAAGTCGAGGCGCTCGACCTCGGCGCGGACGACTACGTGACCAAGCCGTTCGGCATCGACGAGTTGTTCGCCCGCATCCGGGCCGCCCAGCGCCACCGCCTTCAGCAGCAGGGTGAGCGCCCGCTCTTCCGCAGCGGCGATCTCACGGTCGATCTGGTGCGGCGGCTCGTCGCGGTGCGCGGTGCAGAGGTGAAGCTTGCGCCGCGCGAATACGACCTGCTCCGCCTGCTGATCGCGCACGCGGGCAAGGTCCTTACCCACCGATTCATTCTGCATGAGGTCTGGGGTGGCGATACCGACGTGCAATACTTACGCATCTACGTCCGGGCGCTGCGCCAGAAGATCGAGGCCGATCCGACGCGGCCGGTGCACGTCCTGACCGAGACCGGGGTCGGCTACCGGCTGCGGGCGCCGGATTGACCGGCAAGCGGCTGGTGTTCACGAGCCGAGAATAATGGGATGGTGGGACGGCATGGAACTCATTGACCTCGTGCAGCCGGCGCAGGTCGTCGCCGACTTGCGGGCCAGGGACAAAGCCCAGCTCATGGCGGAGCTGAGCCGCCGCGCTGGCAGCGCCCTAGGGGTCGAGCCGCAGGTGATCGAAGCAGCCCTGACTGCGCGGGAGCGGCTGGGATCGACGGGCCTGGGGCAAGGGTTCGCGCTGCCGCACGCTCGGCTCGGCGGGCTGGACCGCTTCTTCGGACTGTTGGCCCGCCTCGCCCGACCGATCGACTTCGATGCAATCGACGAACGCCCGGTCGATCTCGTTTTCCTGCTGCTCATCCCCGAGGACGCGGGCAGCGAGCACGTGGCCGCCCTCGCCGCCATCTCACGGCGCATGCGCGACCACGCCTTCGTGCAGCGCCTCAGGAAGGCTACCAGCGCCGAAGCCATGCATGCCGCTCTGGTGGATGCGGAAGGTCAGTGAGCCGCGCGGGCAGGTCGTCATGTCTGGGTCGCGCGGAGCGTTGCCCCTTTAATCCGATACCAGTCGCGAGATCAGGCCCTGCGTCGGGGTGCCACCGCCCGCGGCTTGTGGGCCGACCATCACAGTGCAGGTCATGCCGGTCGCGAGCATTACGGTTGCGGGAATTTGGTCGATGTGGATCCGCACCGGGATGCGCTGGGCGAGCCGTACCCAGGTGAACACCGGGTTGACCGACGCGAGGCCGAGCGTGCCGGGCGCATAGTTCGGCGTGCTGATGCCGCGCGCGATACTCTCGACGTGGCCTCGCAACGGGGTGCCGCTGAACGCCATCAGCACGATCTTCGCCTGGTCACCGACACGAACGTGCCGCAGCTTCGTCTCCTCGAAGTAGGCGGCGATCCAGAAGCTGTCTCTGTCGATGACCGAGATGTTGCGCGTCCCGCTCGTAGCGTAGTCGCCCTCGCGCAGCAGCAGGTTGGTAATGTAGCCGTTCACCGGGGAGTGCACTTGCGTGCGGTCCAGGTTGATGCGCGCCTGCGAGAGCTGGCTGAGTGCCGCTGCATAGGCAGCCCGCGCTATGTCAGCATTCCCGACATAAGTCTGTTTCTCTTCCACTGAGGTGGTCAGCGTGCCCAGCTTTTCCCGGCGCTGCGCCTCGGCCTGCTTGACGTTGTAGTCATAGAGCTTCTGCTGCAGGTTGGCCTGGGCCGCGGCAAGCGCGACCTGGAAGTCGAACGGATCAATTCGATAGAGGACGTCCCCCTTGTGGACGAGCTGGTTGTCGGCGACGTTGAGCTTGATCACGCGGCCGGAGACCTCGGGCGCGATGTCGATGACGTCGGCCAGCACCTCTCCGTCCCGCGTCCACGGCCCGTTCACATAGTGATCCCACAGAAAGATACCGGCTGCGGCGGCGCAGGCCACGAGGGCCAGCGTGACCACGAGACGGATGAGGCGGTGGGCTCGTTTGAACATGACGCTTAAAGGAACGCCACTAGCAGTCCCAGGATGCAGACGTAGAGAGCGGCCTCGGCGAGCGGGGTGTTCCAGCTCCATCGCTGGAATCCGGCCCAGACCAGCAACGGGCGGAGCAGCAGCATCAGGACGAAGGCGACCGCCGCATAGACGACGAATGGTGAAATCAAGACGCCGCTGCCGCCGAGGTTCACCTCCTGCCACATCAAACCGTCTCCAGGATGCCTGCCTTGCGCAGGATCGGGCGCTGCGCCGCGATGAGCGCCGCGGCCTGGGCCAGGCCTGAGGCGGCACGAAGCGCGGCAGGTCGGCGCGGCACGGGCGCGAGCAGCGCCTGCGCTGCCTCGACCAAGCCCTCGCTCCGCCCTGGTAGGGCGAGCGCCCGGCGTGCCTGCCCGGCGGCCGCAGCCAGATCTGCCCGCTCCGCAATCTCGTCCAGCGCTCGGCGGGCACGCGCGAGGGCGCCTTCGAGCTCGCTCAGGGTGAGCATCCGCGCCAGCAGCTTGCGGCGCGAGAGGGTGGGCTTGCCGAGCCAGGTCCGCGCCTGCTGCAGCCGGTCGTAGCGGAGCACCACGCGCAAGGGCTGGTCGGCGACCGCGCCGCGCAGCGCCCGCCGCAAGTCCCGCCCAACCGCGTCCGCCACCCGGAACAGGCGGCGATGCGGCGAGACGGGCAGGATCAGCCAGAACGCGATGATCGCCATCACGCCCGAGAGCAGGAACTGCAGCGCGTTGTTGGCGAACGCAACGGGATCGTACGTCTGGGGATTGCTGGGCGTGAGGGACACGGCGAAGAACACCAGGAAATTCACGCCATAGATGTTCGTGCGCTTGAACTTCACGGCGACCGCCGCGATGAAGAGAGGGATTCCCATCACCACTGCCAGCGCCGGGAAGCCGGAAACGCCGGGTAGGATCAGGAACTCGCAGATTGCTGCCACGACAATCGGTGCCAGGAAACCCAGCGTCATACCGATGCTGGCCTGCGTCGGGTTGAGCTGCAGCCCGATCAAGCCGCATAGCGCCGACATCTGTATCAAGATGAAGGTGGCGCCGGGCCAGCCCGCCAACACGACGAAGAGTTCCGCCGCGCCGACGGCGATGATCGTGCGCAGGGCGTTCAGAACCGCGGCGAACATGTCGATGTGCCGGGGTAGGCGAACGGTGCGCGCCGCGATGCCGCCGTGCTCCAGGACGCGGCGCCCATCGCGCGCCAAGTCAAGCTGAATGACCAACTCCTGCAGCCGGTCGAGCAGGATGGCCTCTGCGGGGCTGAGCGGCCCCTGCTGGGCCAGGGCCGCCAAGAGTCGTGCCGCGGCGCTTGCATCGCCCTGCTGCAGCCCGTCCCTGGCGACCGCCGCCGCTTCCTGCCCGCGTGGGGACTGTAGTGCTTCCTTGTCCCCCAGGATGGCCCGGCTGGCGGAGATGATGGTCAGCAGTGCCGCCACCGCGCTTCTCGCGCCGGCGGCACGGCGGTCGCCATCCTGCAACTCGTCGGCGGCGTAGTCGATCGGTGTGCGCAGCCCGACAAGCGTGCCCCCAAGCTTGGCGCTTGCTTCGGCGTCGCGAGCGGCCTCCGATCCGTCGATCGCGTCCGACGCGAGTTGGCGAACCTGCTCGAAGAGCGATCCCATCTGCTCGACCAGGTCCTCCCACGCGCCGCGCGGCGCGAAGAGGTCATTGACCACCGCGATAGTGACGACGCCGACCGCGACCTCGGCGACGCGCGCGAGGGCGGCGGTGAACACGTCCTGCGGCGTCGCGATGGAGCCCAGCACGATGATGCCGGCGGTGTAGCCGGAGAGCACCGCGCCGTAGGCGCGGAAGTCCCGCAGCAGGGAGGCGACGCCGGCGCAGATCCCGATCCAGACGGCGTAGGAGGCCAGCAGCATCGTCCGGTCCTGGCCGAACCCTGCCACCATGGCGATGGCCACCGCGGCGCCGATCAGCGTGCCGCCGAAGCGGTTGGCCGCCTTCGACAGGATCATGCCGCGCGAGGGCTGGGCGAGGATCCCGACCGTGACGGCGGTACTGCTCGCGTCCTCGAGCTGCAGCCAGAACGCGACGTAGAGTGCGATCAGGATGGCGGCAGTCGAACGTAAGGCGAACCCGATCGTATCGGGAGGCAGCGAGGGTAAGGCGGGCAGCTTCAGCCGCGCAACGCTCGCCGACATGGGTCAGGCCCGCCTCTGTTTGGGACCGGCGCATTATACCAACGCCGGCTTCGAAGCGATGCTACCTCGCCGACCCCGCCGCCAGCATGCCTGGCGGCGTTGCAGCCGGTGCGCCAGCGGATGCGCTAAGCAGCCCTCGCCTCTTCCAGTGCCCTCCAGACTACCTCCGGCGTCGCTGGCATGTCGAGAGCCGTTACGCCGCGCGATGAGAGCGCGTCCACGATCGCGTTCATGATGGCCGGCGGGCTGCCGACCGCGCCCGCCTCACCCGCGCCCTTCACGCCGAGCGGGTTCGTGCTGCACGGAACCTCGATCAGGTCCACGTCGATGTCGGGCAGGTCCGCGGCGCGTGGCAGCGCGTAGTCCATGAAGCTGCCGGCGAGGAGCTGGCCGCTGTCCGGATCGTAGGACGTGCGCTCCATTACGGCCTGGCCCATGCCCTGCGCCACGCCGCCGTGGACCTGGCCGCGCACGATGAGCGGGTTCACCGCCTTGCCCACGTCGTCCGTGACTTGGTAGCGCACGACCGAGACCGAGCCTGTGTCAGGGTCCACCTCGACCTCGGCCATATGGCAGCCATTCGGGAAGGTGTGGAACTCGATGGCTGCGACCTCGGCGGCGTCGAGCTGCGTTGCACCCTGGTCCTTGCGAGCGCGCTGGTGAGCGGCGAGCGCCAGGATGTCGATGCCGCGGTCGGTGCCGGCGACGCTGAAGCGGCCCGCCTCGAAGGCGATGTCGCCTGCGGCGGCCTCCAGCGCCTCGGAAGCGGCCTGCTTGCCCTTCTCGATAACGCTCGCGGCCGTCGCCACGATCGCGGTACCCTCGGAGTAGAGGCTGCGGGCGCCACCTGTGCCGCCGCCCGTCGGGATCAGGTCGCTGTCGCCCTGGCGGATGCGGATCTTGTCGCCGTCTATGCCGAGACGGTCGGCGGTCAGCATGACGTAGGCGGTCTCGTGGCCCTGGCCCGTGCTCTGCGTGCCGACTAACACGTCCACGAATCCGTCGTCGGCGAAGCGAATTTCCGCGCGCTCGCTCGGCGCGCCGCCGGTCGCCTCCAGGTAGTAGGACATGCCGATGCCGCGCAGCCGGCCGCGCCGGGCGCTCTCCGCCCGGCGCGGCTCGAAGGCTGCCCACTCCATGCGCCGCAGCGCCGTGTCCAGCACCTTTGGGAAATCGCCGCTGTCGTAGAGCTGGTCCATGGCCGTGCGATACGGCATGGCGCTCTGCGGCACCATGTTGCGCTTCCTGATCTCGATGCGGTCGATCCCGACCTCGCGCGCGGCCGCGTCGATCAGGCGCTCGACCAGGTAGTTGCTCTCCGGCCGCCCGGCGCCGCGGTACGCGTCAACCGGCACAGTGTTGGTGAACACGCCAATGACGTTCGCGTAGATAGCCTGGAACCCATACACGCTGGCGAGCACTTTAGTGCCGGCACCGGTGGGGATGAACGGCGCGTAATTGCTGAGATACGCGCCCATGTTGGCGACGTTGCGGGTGCGCAGCGCCAGGAACTTGCCATCCTTGTCGAGCGCGATCTCGCCGAGCGTGATGTTGTCGCGCCCGTGCGTGTCGGAGATGAAGGCTTCCGACCGCTCGCTCGCCCAGCGCACCGGGCGGCCGACCTTGCGGGCGGCGTAGCAGGTGAGCACTTGCTCGGCGAAGAGGAACAGCTTCATGCCGAAGCCGCCGCCCACGTCGGTGGTCACGACGCGGAAGCGGTCCTCCGGCACGTGGAACATCGCCTGCGCAAGGATCTGCTTGAGCGGCCAAACGCCTTGGGTGTTGGTGTAGAGCGTGAACCGCTCGCTCGCCACGTCATACTCGGCGACGGCGGCGCGCGCCTCCATGCTGTTGACGACGACGCGGTTATTCACGACCGTGAGCCTGGTCACGTGCGCGGCCTGGCGGAACAGCGCCTCGGTCTTCTCCTGGTCGCCCGCCGCCCAGTCGAAGCAGACGTTGTGCGGCGCGTCCGGCCAGACCTGGGGGACGCCGTCGCCCGTGGTCGCGGCGAGGTCGGTGACGCTGGGCAGGATGTCGTACTCCACCGCCACGGCTTCGGCCGCGTCGCGCGCTTGCTGATGCGTCTCCGCGACGACGAAGGCCACGGCGTCGCCGACGAAGCGCACCATCTCGGAGGCGAGCACCGGGAATGGCGTATCCGCGCGCTTGCTGCCGTCGCGGTTCTGAAGCGGGATCAGGCAGGGACGGTCGCCGATGTTGTCCTGCTTGAGGTCGGCGCCGGTGATGACGGCCAGTACGCCGGCCATCGCAGCGGCCGATGCCGTGTCAACCGAGAGGATGCGCGCGCAAGCGTGCGGGCTGCGGACCACGACGCCGACGGTCTCGTTCGGCAGGTGGATATCGTCCGTGTAGCGCCCACCACCCTTGAGCAGGCGCAAATCCTCGACGCGGCGAACGGGCTGGGCAAGGCCGAACTTGGTGGCCATGATGGGCTGCTCCTGAGTTTCGGGTTCGGGCGACCGTGCCAGATCGGAGGTGGCTTGCCCAGCCTCCCCCGCAAGGGGCGTTCGTGGTAGGCTGCGGGAGATGCGATAGGGAGGACGGCCATGGCGAGGCCTGTGGACGCCGTGATCGCCCAGGTGCGGGACGCCTTCGGCGAGCGGATCACCACCAATGCAACCATGCGCGAGCAGCACAGCCACGGCGAGGACAGCTACGCGCATGCCTTGCCGGACGCTGTCGCCTTCGTGGAGACTGCAGAAGAGGCGGCGCGCCTGCTCGCGCTGTGCAACCAGCACGGCGTTCCCGTGGTGGCGTTCGGAGCAGGCACCAGCCTCGAAGGGCACGTGACACCCGTGCGCGGCGGCGTGTCGCTCGACCTCTCGCGCATGACACGCGTGGTCGAGGTGAACGCCGGCGACATGGATTGCAGGATCGAGCCCGGCGTCACACGCCATCAGCTCAACGAGCACCTGCGCGACCAGGGTTTGTTCTTCCCCGTGGATCCTGGGAGCCACTGCACCATCGGCGGCATGTGCGCGACGCGCGCCTCGGGGACGGCGGCGGTGCGCTACGGCACGATCCGGGAAAACGTGCTGGGCTTGCAGGTCGCGCTCGCGGACGGGCGCCTGATCCGCACGGGCGGGCGCGTGCGGAAGTCGTCCACGGGCTACGACCTCACGCATTTGTTCATCGGCTCCGAGGGTACGCTCGGCGTGATCACCGAGATCACGCTGCGGCTCCACGGCATTCCCGAGGCAGTCAGCGCCGCCGTGTGCCAGTTCCCGAGCCTCGCCGCGGCGGTCGAGAGCGTCCAGGGCGTGCTCGCGGCGGGACTCCCCGTCGCGCGCATCGAGCTGCTCGACGAGGTGCAGATGGCGGCGTGCATCGCTTACTCGAAGCTGGACGGGCTTACCGCCGCGCCGACGCTGTTCTTCGAATTCCACGGCACGCCCGCAGGCGTCGAGGAGCAGGCCCGGCTCGCTGAGGAGATCGCGTCCGGCTTCGGAGCCGAGGGCTTCCAGTGGAAAACGACGTCCGAGGACCGCGCTAGGCTCTGGCGCGCCCGGCACGATGCCTACTGGGCCGGCGTCGCGCTTAAGCCGGGCTACCGGACTCTTGTCACGGACGTAGTGGTTCCCCTCTCGTGCCTGGCCGAGGCGATCCTGGGCGCGCAGGCGGATATCCGGGCGAGCGGATTCACTGCGCCGATCGTCGGCCACGTCGGCGACGGCAATTTCCATACCGTGATCCTTGTGCCGCCCGATGGCGACGACGCGATGGAGCGCGCCTGGGCGCTCGACCGTCGGATCGTGGAGCGTGCGCTGGACCTTGGCGGCTCCTGCTCCGGGGAGCACGGCGTCGGCCAGGGCAAGCGCGTTTTCTTGGAACGTGAGCACGGAGCTGAGACGCTGGCGGTGATGCGTCAAGTCAAGGTGGCGCTCGATCCACGGGGCATAATGAACCCTGGAAAGGTGTTCTTGAACTGATCGACACGGCGAGAAGCAGGAAGACTTGCCCGCAAGTCTTCCCGCCCCATCGCCAACAGGGCGCGCGATGCCCCAAGCCTGGGCGTCCTTTGAGCGCTACTGATGAGGATTCTGCGATCCAGGCGGAGACGTAGTGCCGGGCTCGGACTCGGCGCCCGACTTGCCTGGCACCCCTGGCGCGCCCGCGGAGACGGCGCCCGGACTCATGCCCGATGTCTGGGCGCTGCCAGCGTGGTGCCGCCTTGCGTGGTGCCTCGTGTGGCTCCTTTGCATCCCGCCACCCTGCTCTGCTCCGCCCGGCACCACATTGCCGCCCGCCGCAGGGCCTGAGGTGGTGCCTGTGTCGCCGGTGTTGCTCTGCTGCGCCATAGCAGCCGATCCAAAGATAAGCGCGCCGGCCAAGAGTCCCCCGCTGAGATAACTTCGGACCTTCATGAGCGTTCTCCTCCCGTCTTCGTTGTCCACACGAACTGCACCGTTCGAGCGCCCCGGTCCCGAAGATCACTCAAGACCGCAGGCCAGCGCGCCCAGAACGCCGATGCGCAGCGAGTGGTTGCAAGAGATCTGGGCAAAAGAGTTCGATTGAGGCGAAGAACCGGTCATTGCTGCTACTCTGCCAGGGCCTTCCAGCCGAGCTCGCTCAGGATCTCGGCCGTGTGCTCGCCGACGCCGGGCAGGTCGCGGCGGAGCGGCGGGCGCTCGGCGTCGAAGGCGACGGGAAGCGCGGGCAGGCGAGTTCTCCCGCCGCCGGGAAGGGTGACAGGAACAAGCCCGCCCGAGGCGAGCAGGTGTGGGTCGTCGAGCAGCTCGATCGGGCGCGCTATAGGGGCGTAAGGCAGGCCGAGCTGCTCCAGGCGGCCGACCAGCTCGGCGCGCGTGTGCTGGCGCAGCGCCATCGCGACAACCGGTATCACGCGGGACCGTCCGGCGACACGATCAGCCTGCGACGCGAGCGCGGGATCCGCGAGCAGCGCCTGCAATCTGAACGCCTCACAGAACAGCCGCCACTGCGTATCGGTCACGACGCCGACGAAGAGCTGTCCTCCGTCAGCCGTCTCGAAGATGTCGTAGATGGGCCAAGCGACCTGGCGCGTGCTCATCGGCGGCGGCTCCTGGCCGCTCACGGCGTATTGGGCCATGTGCTGGGCCATGAGCAAGGCGACGCTCTCGAACAGGCCACTCTGCACATGGGCGCCGTGCCCGGTGCGGTGCCGCTCTTCCAGCGCCCCAAGGATCGCGATGGCGCCCGCGAGTCCGCCCATGATGTCTATGGCCGAGCTTCCCGCCCGCAGCGGCTGGCCCGGCGGTCCGGTCATGTAGGCAAGACCGCCCATCATCTGCACGACTTCGTCGAGTGCGACGCGATGGTCATAAGGACCCGGCAAGAAGCCCTTGAGGGAGCAATATATCAGCCGCGGATTTTCGGCACGCAGGAGCGGAGCGCCGAGGCCGAGCTTGTCCAGCGCACCGGGACGGAAGTTCTCGACCAAGACGTCGGCCCGCGCCACAAGCGCCCGCACCGCCGCGATCCCCTCGCCCTTGAGGTCAACCGCGAGGCTGCGCTTGTTACGGTTGAACGCGGCGAAGAACCCGGCGCCGGAACCGCTGAGGCGCCGCGTATTGTCGCCCGCGGGCGGCTCGACCTTGACGACGTCCGCGCCCAAATCGGCGAGCACGAGGCCGCAAGTCGGCCCCATGACCATGTGCGTCAGCTCGACGACGCGCAGGCCGGCGAGCGGTGTGGCGCTCAAGCGGCGGCCCCAAGAACATTGAGCTTGAACGTCTTGGGCACGCCGGCGCGGGCAACGGCGCCATGGACCGGCTCGTCCGGAAGGCCCACGTGCAGCACCGTGCGCGCGGCGAGGAGCTTGGCGAGATCGACGCCCGTCTCGAACCCCATGCTCTCCAGCATGAAGACAAGATCCTCGGTCACGATGTTGCCCGAAGCGCCCGGCGCGAAGGGACAGCCGCCCAGGCCCGCGAGCGACCCGTCGAAGCTGCGGATGCCCTCCTCCAGCCCGGCGAGCGCATTCGCGAGACCAAGGCCCATGGTATCGTGCAAGTGCAAGGTCTTAAGCGTGTTTCCTATCTCGGCGCGGGTAGCGCGGACTACGCGGCGGACCTGCGCAGGATCGGCGTAGCCCACGGTGTCGGCGAGCGCCACCGCGCTCACCCCCGCCTCCGCCAGGCTAGCCGCCACGCGCACCGTCGCTGCCTCGGGCACAACGCCGTCCACGGAGCAGCCGAACGCCGTGCTGCACGCGGCCTCGACCTCGATGGGTAGGCCCTGCTCGCGCGCCCAGGCCACGATCCGGCCAACCTCGGCGATCTGCTCCGTCGGCGTGCGGTTGAGATTCGCACGGCTGTGACCCTCGCTCACCGAGACGGGGATGGTGACGCGGTGCGCGCCTGCCTCGGCCGCTCGTTGGGCACCGCGCAGGTTGGGGGCCAGCGCGATGACGGTTACGCCGGGGAGCGTCCGGGATGCGGCGACGATCTCGGCGGTGTCGGCCATCTGCGGGATAAGGCGGGGAGGCACGAAGCTGCCGACCTCGATCTCGCGCACGCCCGCGGCGGCAATGGCCTCGATCCATCGAATCTTGGCCGCAGTCGGCATTGTGGAGTGCGCCATCTGCAAACCGTCGCGCGGGCCAACCTCGCAGATCGAAACCTTCTCGCCCATGAGCCCGCCCTCCCTGCGGCCGGAAGGTGCGTCCAAGCCAGGGCCGGCGCAAGAGTGAGCCGGGCCAGTGGTTAGGCGTGCTCCACCCGCGCCTGGCGAGGGAGCAAGCGGTGACGCGACGGTGGGCAAGGCCGCGCTCGCACCGCGCTGTATGAAACTAGCGTTGCCTCCTGAGCAACGATGCACCAGTATCATTAATGCACAAGCGTTCACAAGAAACCGAATTCAAGAGCAAGGGAGGAATCCAGATGCCGATACCAACTGAGAACGTCGGTTCGCTTCCGCGGCCGGCCAAGCTCCAGGAGGCGATCAAGGATTTCGACGCCGGCAACATCGGCCGGGAGCAGCTGGCGCGCGAGCAGGATGCGGCGTGCCGTGACTCCATCACACGCATGGAGGCCACGGGATCGCCGATCGTCACCGACGGCGAGCAGCGCGCGTCCAGCTTCGCTACCTACCCGCTCGCGGACACCCTGGCGGGGACAGGCCTCGCGGATACGCTCGCGGGCGACGGCCAATACTTCGCCATTTTCGCGGACGGCCACCATCGCCAGCTCCCGCGCCTGACGCGCGGGCCGTTCCGATACAAGACTTACGCCGCCGAATACCTGAAGAAGGCAAAGCCGATGGCGACGAAGCCGCTGAAGCAGGCCGTCATTGCGCCGTCTATGCTCGCGCTCCTCTACCCGCTCGACGGCGAGGTGCCGGGCTACTCGCGGGGGCAGTTCCTCAGCGACCTTTGCGACGAGTGCGAGAAGGACATCCGCAGATGCTTCGCGGCGGGGGCGGTACGGGTCTCGATCGACTTCACGGAAGGGCGGCTCGCCCTCAAGAACGACCCGCGGAACCCTTGGACGGGCCGCGGAATGCTGGAGCACTTCATCGATCTCAACAACCGGGTGATCAACCGGTTCTCCGCCGAGGAGCGCAAGAACATCGGCGTCCACACCTGTCCTGGCGGCGACTGCGATTCGACCCACAGCGCGGAAGTGGACTACGCGGATCTGCTCCCCAGCATGTTCAAGATGAACGCCGGCTACTTCCTGATACAGCTCTCCAGCGAACCTGACAAGGAGCGCGTCTATGCGCTCTGCGGCAAGCACAGCCGCGAGGATGCGAACGGCGTCGCGCAGGTCTGCTTCGTTGGCGTGATCAATCCGCAGAACCCGCGCGTGGAGACGGCGCAGGAGGTCTGCGATGCGCTGCTTGCCGCATCGAAGCATATCCCAAAGGAGCGCCTCGGCTCGACAGACGATTGCGGATTCGCGCCGTTCAGCATCGACGTGAAGCCGAAACATGGTTCGCCGGATCTCGCCCGCGACGTCGCGTTCGAGAAGATCACGGCGCGCGTGAACGGCACGAAAGCGGCTTCCGAGAAGATGGGTCTCTGAGTTGGCGCGGGTGGCCGCGAGACAGCAGCCGCCCGCACGCCGCCAGGCTAGCCGGTCCCCTTTCTCGGGCGCGCTGGATGCCGGCCCGGCGCCTCTGGCGCGGCGGGAGCCTCGACATCCTGAACCGCGGCACCCTGCGTGACCCGGGCCATCACGGCGTCGGCACGGGCGGCGGCGAGTTGGCTGCGTAGGCTCTCGATCTCACGATGCAAACGCTCGATATCGTCAGCGAAGGCCGGATCGGGCTGCGTCGGCACTTGGTGCAGCGGTTCAGCAGGGCGGCCGAACGAGTTGAACAAGCTCATGGTGCGCTCGATCATGGCTACGTTCTGCCGTCCCATCTCCTCGATATCGAACGGCATGAAGGGATTGAACGTTTGCTGCATCGTCTGCTGCATGGTCTGGCGGAGCTGCTGATACTGCCGGGCGAAGCTGGTCATCGCCTGCTCCAGGTAGCGCGGCACGACGCCTTGCACGCCGGAGCCATAGAACCCGATGAGCTGGCGCAGGAAGGCGGTCGGCAACAGGGCACTGCCCTTGCTCTCCTCCTCGACAATGATCTGGGTGAGCACGCCGCGGGTGATATCCTCGCCAGTCTTAGCATCATATACGACGAAATCCCGTCCGCCGCGGATCATCTCGGCGAGGTTCTCAAGTGTTATGTAGCTACTTGTCTCGGTGTTATAGAGGCGGCGATTAGCGTACTTCTTCACGACCACAGGCGTTTGTCCCGCCGCGGCGGCGGCGGGAGGGGAAGGTGATGTGGATTCGGCCATGCGAGCCTCGGGCGTTCCAAGGTCATGATACTATCACGCATGTGCAGCACGGGCGACAGTAGAGGTCACGATACGCGGAAGGAAGACGGTGAGCGCCGATACGGGATTGACGGACCTTCTCGCCGACTGGATCGCGATCTGGCAGAGCGAGGCCACGGCGCTCGCGCTCGATCCGGAGTGGTGCGGAGCAGGCGGCCAGGTCACTGCGTTGTGGGCGGCGCTCGCGGGTGCCGCCGGTAATGGGGCCGTGGCGCGTTCTGCCGGGTCCGGGCCTGAGGCGGGGACCCCGGCCGCTGGCGCTGCACCTGGCGCTGGCGGCGGCCTCGAGCGCCGGATCGCGGAATTGGAGCGGCAGCTCGCCGAGCTTCGCGAGCGTTGATCCGGCACTGATCCGGGCTATCGCCGCCTACCGCCGGCATCCTTGGCGCCGCGACCTCCCCGACCCTCCGGCGGAGTGGTCGGAAGGCGGATCGCGGCTGCTTGATTATGCCGTTCCTGGGAGCAGTGCCGGGCAGCTTGTTCTCGTCGTGCCAAGCCTGGTCAATCGCGCGCACGTGCTCGATCTCATGCCGAGCCGCTCACTGCTGCGCTGGCTCGCCGGGGAGGGCATTTGCCCGATGTTGCTCGATTGGGGCTGGCCTGGAGAGGCCGAGCAAGGCTTCACGCTCACCGACTACGTCGCCCGGATCGAGCGCGTGCTCATCGCGCTTGGCAGGCCAGCCGTGCTGGCCGGGTACTGCATGGGCGGCCTCCTCGCGGTGGCCGCGGCCCTGCGCCAGCCGGCGCTGGTGCAAGCCCTTGTCCTGCTCGCCGCGCCTTGGGATTTCCATGCCGAGCATCCCGCTGATGCCGTCCGGCTCGGGATGCTGGCACCGCTGCTCGATCCTGTCATGGCGGGCGGAACCCTGCCCGTGGACGCGATCCAGACCCTGTTCGCTCTCGCCGAGCCGGGCAGCGTCGCGGCGCGCTACCGGGCCTTCGCCCAACTCGACCAGGGGAGTGAAGCGGCTGCCGGCTTCGTCGCGGTTGAGGATTGGCTGAATGACGGCGTGCCGCTCACCGCCCCTGTCGCGCGCGAGGTGTTCCAGGGTTGGTATGGTGCGAACACACCTGCCCGTGGCCGCTGGCGCGTGGCAGGGTGGCCCGTTGAGCCGTGCTCGATTCGCATACCAGCCTTCGTCGCCGTTCCCGCGCGCGACCGCATCGTGCCGCCTGGCAGCGCCCTCGCCCTCGCCCGCGCCTTACCAGGAGCCGCTATTCATCATCCCCAGGCCGGGCACATCGGCATGGTCGCCGGCCGGCGCTGGCAGGCGGAACTGGGCATACCGCTCCTGGGCTGGTTACGCGGGCTCGAAGCGCCTAAGTAAGCCGCACGCAGGGAGGGTTTCATGGAAGACATCGTCATCGTCTCCGCCGCACGCACGCCCGTGGGCAACTTCAACGGTGCCTTCGCCACAATGCCGGCGCATGAGCTGGGCAAGGTTGCGGTGCAGGCGGCAATGGAGCGGGCCGGGGTGGAGCCGGGCCAAGTGGACGAGGTGATCCTGGGCCAGATCCTAGCCGCAGGCGAGGGGCAGAACCCCGCCCGCCAGGCCGCGCGCGCCGCAGGCATCCCGGACGAGAAGACAGCATTTGGAATCAATCAGCTGTGCGGTTCCGGCTTGCGTGCGGTGGCCCTTGCCGTCCAGCAGGTCCGCACCGGCGAGAGCAAGGTTGTCGTGGCAGGCGGCCAAGAGAGCATGACCCAAGCGCCGCACGCGGCCCACCTGCGTGCCGGCGTCAAGATGGGCGAGCTAGGCCTCGTGGACACCATGCTCAAGGACGGCCTCTGGGACGCCTTCCACGGCTATCACATGGGCACGACGGCCGAGAACGTCGCCCGCGCTTATCAAATCACCCGCCAGCAGCAGGACGAGTTCGCGGTCGGCAGCCAGCAGAAAGCGTCCGCGGCCCAGAAGTCTGGCCGGTTCCGCGACGAGATCGTCGCGGTGACGGTCAAGGGACGCAAGGGCGACACCGTAGTGTCCGAGGACGAGTATATCCGCCACGATGCCAACATGGAGGCTATGGCGAAGCTGCGCCCAGCGTTCAGCAAGGAGGGCACTGTGACCGCGGGCAATGCCTCCGGCATCAACGACGCCGCCGCGGCCGTTGTGGTCATGTCGGCGGCCGAAGCCGAGCGGCGCGGCCTTGAGCCTCTCGCTCGCATCGTCTCCTTCGCGACGGCCGGCGTTGACCCGGCGGTGATGGGGACCGGCCCGATCCCGAGCAGCCGCAAGGCGCTAGACCGCGCCGGCTGGAAGGTCGGCGACGTGGATCTGATCGAAGCGAACGAGGCGTTCGCCGCCCAGGCCTATGCCGTGAACCAGGAGATGGGCTGGGACCCGGCCAAGGTGAACGTGAATGGCGGGGCCATTGCGATAGGCCACCCGATCGGCGCCTCGGGCGCACGCGTGCTCGTGACCTTGCTGCACGAGATGCGGAAGCGCGACGCGAGCAAGGGTCTCGCCACGCTCTGCATCGGCGGCGGCATGGGTGTTGCCATGTGCGTCGAGCGGCCCTGACCGCAGCGATGCCGCCGGACGGGTCGCCGGAAACTAGCTAACCTGTCTCCTCCGCGCCGCGCCGCGCACCGGCCACGATCTCGTGGGCGAGCGGTCGAACTCACCTTGCAGCCTTGGCTTGCCGCGCCGGGTGCGCCAACAATGGCGCGGCCAAAGAAGCCAGGGAGGACGCATATGGCACGGGTAGCGCTCGTCACGGGTGGGACACGCGGCATCGGCGAGGCGATCAGCAAGGCCCTGAAGGACGCTGGCCGTACCGTCGTCGCGAGTTACGCCGGCAATGAGGCGGCGGCAGCCGAGTTCACGAAGGCGACCGGCATTCCAGCGATGCGCTTCGACGCCGGCGATTTTGCGGCCTGCGAAGCCGCGGTGAAGCAGATCGCCGCCAACCACGGCGCAATCGAGATCCTGGTCAACAATGCCGGCATCACGCGCGACAGCACGATTGCCAAGATGAACCGCGACATGTGGGATGCGGTCCTGGATACGAATCTGGCAGCTGCTTCAACCTGTGCAAGCTGGCTTTCGAAGGGATGCGGAACGCGAAGTTCGGCCGTATCGTCAACATCGGCAGCGTCAACGGCCAGGCCGGGCAGTATGGCCAAGTCAACTACGCCGCGGCGAAGAGCGGCATCCACGGCTTCACCAAGGCGCTCGCGCAGGAAGGCGCGCGTTTCGGCATCACCGTGAACGCCATCGCACCGGGCTACGTGGACACTGAGATGGTGCGCGCTGTGCCAGCCGACGTTCTGCAGAAGATCGTTGCCCGCATCCCCATGGGCCGGCTCGGCCATGCCGAGGACATCGCGCGCGGGGTGGTGTTCCTCACCACCGACGACGCTGACTTCATCACCGGCTCTACCCTCTCCATCAACGGCGGACAGC
>CAWIUA010000032.1:0-202899 GCA_963839135.1 uncultured Alphaproteobacteria bacterium | reverse complement strand
GACGGCATCGGCAAGGAGACCGTCCCCGAGGGCCTGCGTGTGCTCCATGCCGCCGCGTCCCGCTTCAGCTTCGAGCTTCGCGTCCAGGATTACGACTGGTCCTGCGAGACCTACACGCGCACCGGGCGCATGATGCCCGCGGACGGGCTCGACCAGCTTCGCGCCCACGACGCGGTCTTCCTCGGCGCTGTCGGCTGGCCCGGCGTGCCGGACCACGTCTCGCTCTGGGGCCTGCTCATCCCCATCCGCCGCGGCTTCGACCAATACGCCAACGTCCGCCCCTGCCGCCTCATGCCAGGTGTGGCCAGCCCGCTCGCCGGGCGCGGCCCGGCGGACATAGATTTCGTGGTCGTGCGCGAGAACACCGAGGGCGAATACAGCAACCTCGGCGGCCGCATCTTCGAGGGCACGGAGCACGAGGTGGTCGAGCAGACCAGCGTGTTCACCCGGCGCGGCGTGGACCGCATCCTCGCCTACGCCTTCGACCTGGCGCAGACCCGCCCCCGCCCGCACGTGACCAGCGCCACCAAGAGCAACGGCATCACGATCACCATGCCCTACTGGGACGAGCGCTTCGCTGCGATGGCGAAGCGATACCCGGACGTAGGCACGGCGCAGTTCCACATCGACATCCTCTGCGCCCACTTCGTCCGCAACCCCGATTGGTTCAGCGTCGTCGTCGGCAGTAATCTGTTCGGCGACATCCTTTCCGATCTCGGTCCCGCCGTCGCCGGGTCCATCGGCATCGCGGCGAGCGCCAACATCAACCCGGAGCGCAAGCACCCCAGCATGTTCGAGCCGGTCCACGGCTCGGCCCCGGACATCGCGGGACGCGGCGTCTGCAACCCTATCGGCCAGGTCTGGTCGGGCGCGATGATGCTGGAGCACCTGGGGGAGAAGGCGGCGGCAGATGCGGTCCTGCGTGCCATCGAGACGCTGCTCCGCGACGGCGACCCGCGCACGCGCGATATGGGCGGGCAAGCCGGCACGGAGGAAGTGGGCCGCGCGCTAGCCGAGTTGATTGCAACCGTGTAGGCGTTGCGCGAGCGGGGGGTCGGAGCCTAACTTGGGGCGAGCCAGCCGCACGAGGAACGCCCCATGGGCCGCGACACGAGCCATATTGCCCGACGCTGCGAGCGCGCCGTGGTCACGGCCTATCGCGAGCTGTGCGAGCTCGGCACGCCGGACCCGGACGCGTTCCGCGCCTGCACGACGCTCTATCGCATCCACCATCCCGAGGCGTCCCTGAACGAGGCCCGGCGGCTCGTCGCCGAGTGGGTGGACCATCACGTCACGCGCGGACTTGCGGGGCCGACGCCGGGCTGCAACTGCGATTGAGCGCAGGATGATGATCCCCGACGACGATGCGCCACGTCGCCGTCAGCGGCGCGGGCGGGCCAGAGGTGATGCACGTCGCGAACGGCCCGGTGCCGCAGCCCGGTCCAGGCGAGGTGCTGATCCGCGTGCTCGCCGCCGGCGTGAACCGGCCCGATGTCCTCCAGCGCCAGGGTGCTTACCCGCCGCCGCACGGCGCGAGTCCGCTGCTCGGGCTCGAGGTCGCCGGCGATATCGCCCAGCTCGGCGAGGGCGTGACAGGCTGGCGCGTCGGCGACAGGGTCTGCGCCCTCGCCAACGGCGGCGGGTATGCCGAGTATTGCACCGTGCCGGCGGGCCAATGCCTTCCCTGGCCGGACGGCTACGACGCCGTGCGCGCCGCGGCGCTTCCCGAGACCACATTCACCGTCTGGGCAAACCTATTCGAGCGGGGTCGTTTGCAGGCGGGCGAGGCGGCACTCGTCCACGGCGGCACGAGCGGCATCGGCACGACCGCGATCCAGCTCGCCCACGAGCGCGGCGCGCGCGTTTATGCGACGGCAGGGTCGCCCGAGAAGGTCGCGGCCTGCCTACGGCTCGGCGCAGACGGCGCCGTCAACTACAAGGATGCCGACTTCGTCGAGAGCGTCCGCCAGTGGACGGACGGGCGCGGCGTGGAGGTCGTTCTCGACATGGTGGGCGCGGCCTACTTCGCGCGCAATCTGCGTTGCCTGGCCGTGGACGGGCGCCTCGTGCTGATCGCGTTCCTGGGTGGTGCCAAGCTCGACGCGCTCGACCTCACCCCGATCATGACGCGGCGCCTCTACGTTACCGGCAGCACGATGCGTCCGCGCACGGCGGCGCAGAAGGCCGAGATCGCGGACGCCCTGCGGCGCGAGGTGTGGCCCGCGCTGAGCGCCGGGCGCTGCGGGCCGGTCCTTCAGGATGTCTTTCCGCTGGGCCGCGTCGCGGACGCGCACCGCCTGATGGAGAGCGGCGCGCATATCGGCAAGATCGTGCTGCGGGTTGCAGAGTAGTCCATCCCGCGCCGGGCTATGGCCCTTGGCGGGGGTAATCGTACTCTTCGGCGCGGCGTGGCCGATCACCAAGGTCGCGGTGCTGCACGGTGCTGGGCCGGCTTGGTTCGCGCTCGGGCGGGCCACGCTGTCGGGCCTCGCGGCGACGGTGGTGGTGTCGGCGACGGGGCGGCTGCGCGTGCCAAGGCGCGCCGACATGCCGGCGCTGCTCGCCATCGGGTTCCTGCAGCTCGCCGGGTTCTTCGCGCTCGCGCACCTCGCCCTGGCGCTGGTGCCGGCCGGGCAGACAGCGGTGCTGAGCAACGCCGCGGGCGTGTGGCTCGTACCGATCTCGGTTCTGCTCGGTGAGCGCGTGCCGCCGCGGCAGTGGCTCGCGGCCGGCCTCGGCATCGCCGGCGTGGTCGTCTTGGTTGGACCGTCGGCGCTGGACTGGTCACGCCCAGGCATCCTGCTTGGGAACGCCCTGCTGCTCGGGGCCGCGCTGAGCTGGGCGCTGGCCATGCTCGTCCTGCGCCGGTGCCCGCCGCGCATGACGATGCTGGAGATGCTGCCCTGGGCATTCGGCATCGCGACGCTGACCCTGCTGCCGCTCGCGCTGTCCCGGCCCGGTGGACGATGGGACGGGGCGGCGTGGGCCGCGCTCCTGTCCATCGGCCTCGTCGCCGGGCCGGGCGGGACGTGGTGCGTGATGCAGGCGACCCGGCTGCTCCCGGTGACCGTCTCCACCACCGGGTTCCTGGCGGCGCCGGCGGTGGGCCTGCTGCTCTCGTCCGCGTGGCTCGGAGAGGCGCTGACGCCGGATCTGCTCCTCGGCAGCGCGCTTATCCTGGGCGGCATCGCCGCGGCGGCTCTCCCGACCGCGCGGCGCGGCGTCCAAAGGCGCCCGACGTGATCCTGCACGCGCAGGAGATGGGGGAGGGCGATCCCGTCTGCGTCCTGCACGGCTTGTTCGGCGCCGGCATGAATCTGCGAACCGCCGGCCGGCGCCTCGCAGTCGCCCACCGCGTTCTCCTGCTTGACCTGCGCAACCACGGCAGCAGCCCGCACGCGCCCACGATGTCCTACGCCGAGATGTCCGCCGACGTGCGCGAGACCCTTGCGGCACTCGGCGCGCTTCCGGCGGCGCTGCTCGGTCACAGCATGGGCGGCAAGATCGCGATGCGCCTCGCGCTTGACACGCCAAACGCGGTGACCCGCCTGCTCGTGGTCGACATCGCGCCCGTCGCGTATGTACCGCACTTCGACGGCCTCGTGGCGGCGCTACGTGCCCTGCCGCTCCGCCCCGGCCTCACGCGCACCGAGGCGTCCGCGTTGCTCGCGCCCGCAGTGCCGGATGCGGCCCTGCGCGCGTTCCTCCTGCAGAACCTGCGCTTTGAGGGCGCGCCCACGTGGCGTCTCGGTCTGGCCGAGATCGCTGCGAACCTTTCCCTGCTCGAGGGTTGGGACGCAACGCCCGGCGCCCACTATGACCGACCGGCTTTGTTCTTGTCCGGCGCCCGCTCCAGCTACGTGCGCACGGACTACCGCCCGGTAATCCGCGCCTTGTTCCCCGCCGCCCGCTTCGCGACCCTGCGCGACGCCGGTCACTGGATGCACGCCGATCAGCCCGACGCGTTCGCGGCCACTGCGGCGGCCTTCCTAACACCCGGCGAGCCAGCCTAGTGGGATCTGGAAGCTGACGGTGATCGCCTCCGTACCTAGGTCGCGCCCGATTGGGACGTCGAGCAGCAGCCCGGCGCGTTACTCCATCCGAACGTCGGCCGCCCGCTGCCCGCTGCCCGCCTCCGAGCACGTCGGTTGGTCCTGCGCCGAGCACGACCAAGGCCGGTGCCGTCTGAGAGCGGAGCGGCGAGAAGCGGTGGGAGAAGACGGCGCAGTGCGCCGAACAACGCCGCTGCACGAGGCGAGTGCAAGCCTACGCGGGACCGTTCAGCCGCACGCGCTTCGCTTCGTCCGCCGCGCGCCATAGATACCACGCGGCCGTGCTGCGCCACGGGCCCCAGGCCTCGCCGATGCGCGCCAGCTCGCGCGGGCGCGGCTGCGCGTCCAGCCGCTTGAGCAGCCTCCATCCTTCCCGCACGCCGAAATCGTCCACCGGCAGCACGTCGGGCCGCCCCAGGGTGAAGATGAGCAGCATCTCGACCGTCCAGCGCCCGACACCGCGGATCGAGACCAGGCGCTCGACTAGCACGTCGTCCGTGAGCGAGGCGGCCTCGTCCGCGCTCGGCACGATCCCGCGTGCGGCATGGTCGGCGATGCTGCGGATCGCGGCGGCCTTCGACGCCGAGAAGCCGCAGGCGCGGAACGCCTCGTCCGACACGGCGAGCACGCTCGCGGGCGCCGGGAAGGCGTCGCCCGGATGCAGGTCCAAGAGCCGGCCGAGGATGCGCTCCGCCGCGCGCGCGTGCAGCTGCTGGTGCGCGACGGCGCGGACCAGCGCCTCATACGGCTCGCGCGGCGCTGCCGCGAGCTGGCTCGGTCCCACCCGCGCGATCAGCAGCGCGAAATCCTCGTCCTGCGCCGAGAGATGCTGCTCGGCGTCGCCCAGCTCTGTCACGACCCTTGTCATGGGGCTGTTCATCCTCGAATATCAGGATAGCGACATCAGGATAGCGACAAGGGTGAGGGCAGAGAATGCCGCGCGGCAGACCGCCCGATTGGACCTCCCGACGCGAGAGCCGGCACGACGAGGCGGATCGCGTGACGGCCAGCTTGGCTGGCCTCGCAATGGCGCTCGCTCTCGTCGTGCTGTGCCTGTTCCTAACCGATCACCTGCGCATCAAGGCCCAGGTGGAAGACTGCCTGTTCGCCGGGCGGGCAGATTGCGCGGCACTGGCACACTAGCCCGGATCGCGCCTGATCTTCGTCGGTCAAGCGCGTGGCAATGCCCACCAAGTGCAACGCGTTGGAACGTGCGGATCGGATACGGCCAGCCTGGCAGCTGCTACCGATAATCAGGGAAGGGGGCGCCGATGCCGGTCGTCAGATTGCAGGCGAAGCTTGCAGGCTTCTCCGAGCACTGGTCGCCCAAGATCGTCGCGCGGTTCAACGGTCATGACGTGATGGTGGTCAAGGCCCAAGGCGAGTTCGTCTGGCACGCCCATCCCGACACGGACGACCTCTTCCTCGTCCTCGAGGGTAGGCTCACGATCCAGCTCCGCGACGGCGACGTGCATCTCGGTCCCGGCGACCTCTACGTGGTCCCCAGGGGAGTTGAGCATCGGCCGATTGCCGACGGCGAGGTGCACCTGTTAGTGATCGAGCCCGTGGGCACGCCGAACACCGGCGACGAGGCCACCGCTGCGGTGAAGGAGGCCATATAGGCGCTCGCTCCGGGTAGGGCCTATCGCGAGCCGTCCTGGATCAGAGGAGAACCGGCCGGACAAGCTCACATGCCGGCTGTCTGCGACATGATAGGCGCGCTCACGTGCTGGTGGTGCCCGGCGACCGCCGCCGATCCTCCCAAGCGTTTACGAACTCTGCTCTGGAAGACCGTCACCAACCACTCTTCGTCATGTCGCCTTCGCCGCGAGCACGAATCCTCGCTACAGCCTGTTTTAGCTTCCGACTGACGCGAGGGCTGGCTAGAACGGCCCGCAGGCGAACCATCACCGCGCGGCCGACATCTTGTGCTGCGCGGCCGGAGTGCAGGCAGGCCGGGAGGTCGCGATGCGGTTTGGAAACCAGAGGGAGAGCGGTAACATCGAGGACCGCCGCGGTGGTTCCCGCGTCCCTGGTGGCGGCATCGCCGTGGGCGGAATCGGGACGATCATTGTCGTCCTGCTCGGCCTGCTCTTCGGCGTTGATCCGTCCGCCCTCCTGAACATCATCGAGGGTGGCAGCCCACCGCAGCAGCAAGCGCTCAACCGAGCCCCGAATAACTCGTGGCCGGGTGACAGCCAACACGCCTCGCCGCCGGCGGACGACCCGCAGCGGCACTTCGTCGCCCAGGTGCTCGGCAGCACGGAGGACACCTGGCGCAGCGTGTTCCAGGAAAACGGCCGGGTTTATCAAGAGCCTAGACTAGTGCTCTTCTTTCCTTCTGCTAGCACGCGCAGCGCTCGTCTTTGCGCCGGTGCAAGCGGCCAGCAGCCGGTCGAGCATGACGTAGCCGGTACGCGACGGAAGATGCGGTCGAAGCGAGCACGCAAGGCGGCAGCCCGGCGCGGGCAGGGCGCGCGCTTCCACGCCTTGAGGTCAGCGTAGAACCACCAGATCAGTTCTCGCGTGACCTCGACCGCCCGCCGCTGCTCCGCTGTGGCCGGCACCAGCTTGTGCACGAGGCGCTCGGCGTGCACCCGCAGGCGCGTGGCAGCCGACCCGGACTGCCGGCGTCGTCGGAGACGATCACCGTCCCGTCCAGCGCCCGGTGCGACCGCACCCCAGGGCCCCTTCGGTGGCGATCAGCACCGGGTCCGGCGTGACCGCGAGCTGTCGTGCCGAGGCTGCCAGGTGCGCCGCCACCCGCCGGCTGGCGGAGCTTGGCCCGATGCGTCGCCAGCGTCTCGTCACCGACCCAGCCAGGCGCGCCCGCGCTTCTCCAGCGCCGCCGCGTTGACGCGTGTCGCCGTGCCGGCTCGCGCACTGCGGCGCCTCCCGCGACTTCGCCGTGCCGGTGCGGGACGGTGGCGTCGTCGCCGGTTGCGTCGTCACCCCGTCCTTGCGCGCGTGCCGGCCGCGGTGTCGTCCACCGTGTCCGCGTGCCGTGGCCGTCCCGCCCGCGCACCTCTGGTCCTCGGCCACGGGTCGTCCGGCGCGGTCCACGCACGATCTGCCGCTGGATCGCCACCCCGATCCCCTCCAGCACGCCGTCGCCGCTCCGTGGTCACCTGCCCCTGCGCGTGCAGGCCGACGGCGGCGCAGCTCCGCCCGACCCCGCCCACGGTGCCCGCCGGCGGGTGCGACCACGGTCTCGCCCGACGGTGTCAGCCAGCGCTCACGCCGGTAGCATCTCTGGTGCGACCCAGTCCGCCTGCGGCTTCGCGCAGGCGGCCGTTGGGCCGTTCTACTGCCCGCGCGACCGCAAAGTCTATCTCGACCTGGACTTCCTGCGCCAGTTGCAGGCGAGGCTCGGCGCTGGCGGCGACTTCGCCGAGGCCTACGTGATCGCGCACGAGATCGGACATCACGTGCAGACGCTGCTGGGCATCACCCAGCAAGCGGCAGAGCTGCGCGCGCGGGGCGATCAGGAGCTGGACCGCCGGGTCTCGGTGCGCGTCGAGTTGCAGGCCGACTGCCTCGCCGGCGTCTGGGCGAACCGCGCGAACGCGGCCCGCAGCATTCTGGAGCGGGGCGACATCGAGAAGGGTATCGCCGCCGCCGGCGCGCTGGGCGATGACCGTATCCAGATGCGGGCTCGGGGATACGTCGTGCCGGAGACCTTCACGCACGGCAGCGCAGGGCAGCGAGTCCGCTGGTTCCGGACGGGCCTGGAGAGCGGTGACATGCGGCGTTGCGACACGCTCAGCGCGACCCAGCTCTAACCGTCCGCCGTCGAACGAGACCGGAAACGGATTGCCGCTAATACTGGAAGTTGGGTGCGGCGTTCAGGCTGGCTTTGGTAGCGCCCGGCAGGACCAGGTGGTCGCCTTCCGCCTTGAGTTGCCCCCACGGGACGGCCACGAGCTTGCTGCCCATGCCCAGGAAGCCGCCGACTGAGACGACCGCCATCGTGACCTTGCTCTCGGGCGCCGGTGAGAGGACCAGGTCGTCCACCGTGCCGACACGGTCGCTATGCTCGTTCTGCACGGCCTCGCCGATGATCTTGCCAGCCCGGACACCGCTCTCCAGCCGGATCGTGGCGACGGCGAGGTTCGGGTTGTTCGTCGTCGCGACCACGCCCGTAGGTGATGACGAGGATGACGGCTCGGAGGCCGTCGAAGGCTGGGACGGCGTCGAGGGCTGGGGCGATGCCTCGGGCGACGCCGGCGCGGATGAGGCAGGTGGGTTCGCGGGCGCCTGCGCGGCCTCGTCGGCGAGCACGGGAAGGGCTGCGATGCTGGCGGCGGCGATCATGGTCCCGATCGGGATGAACCTGGACACGGCAACTCCCTCGTCCTGGATGGCCTGCTCGTGAGCGGGAACGTAGCATATCCGACCTGGGTTCCGGCAAATGCCGCGCCATGGCAACGTGGCGACATGCCGAACCGCCCCCCCAAGCCTGCCGGCGCGGCGCCAGACCAGCACGCGTTGCGCGAGGCCGCACTCCTCCACCTCGCCCGGTTCGCGACGACCGAGGCCGGGCTGATCCGCGTCCTGGACCGTCGCGTGGAGCGCTGGGCGCGCCGCGCCGAGGCGGAAGGTGCCGAGGATGTCGCGCTGCTGGCAGCGGCAGCCCGTGCCAAGGTGCGCGAGGTGGCGCGCGACCTCGCCCGTGCAGGTGCGGTGGACGATGCGGCCTTCGCCGAGGCGCGCGCGCGCAGCCTCGCGCGTAGCGGACGCTCACGCCGAGCGATGGCGGCGCACCTCGGCGCGAGGGGTGTGCCTGCCGACATCGCCGTCACCGCCCTGCCGCCGCCGGAGCAGGAACTGGCGCAGGCCCTGGCGTACGCCCGGCGGCGGCGTCTCGGGCCGTTCCGCGCCGCGCCTGGCACTCCCTCGGTCGAGCAGGAGCGGCGCGAGCTTGCCTCGCTCGCCCGGGCGGGCTTTCCGCCGGGCGTCGCCGTCCGTGCGCTTCGCGCCGATCCGGACGAGGCCGAAGCCCTCGTCAGCGCGCTCCGCCGCGAATAGTTGTGTGACCCGTCGTGAAGGCGTCGGTGCTGGAAACCGGCGGGCGGCGTGGAGGGGGGGACGCCGCCCGCCGTGTCTCCGCTTCGGCGCGGCCGGTGTGCGGAGGTTCCAGCGAGCCTGATTGCTCGGCTCGCAGGCACTATGACGCTCAATAGTGAACAAAACGCCAACGCATGGGGGTTTGAGATTGCTGATCACGTGACCGTGATCGTCATTTATGAGTTGCCGCCAGCACGCCGTACGAGCGGTCCTGCGCTGTGCACTGAGGTGCTTGCAAGCGGCGGCGACACGGCGCACATGAGGCTTAGACCCAGGGGAGCCAGTCCCCGAAGGAGGAACGCATGGGTAGCTTGAGCATCTGGCACTGGATGGTGGTCCTGCTGGTTGTCCTGCTGCTGTTCGGCAGCGGCAAGGTCAGCAATCTCATGGGCGACTTCGCCAAAGGCATCAAGTCGTTCAAGAAGAACATGGCGGACGATGAAAGCATGGAAGCGAGCTCCGACCGTCCAACGCCGACCATCGCCGCCACGCCGCCCGCGATGTCCACGCCGCTGCGCGAGACCGTGCGCGAGACGACGACCGCACCGCCGGCCTGACGGACGCGACGGCACCCGCCCGGCGGGTGCCGCTTGACGCGAGGCGGCCAGGGCTGAGGATCGGAGCGCACTGCTCCGGAGTCCTCCATGGCCCATCACTTCCTCGCTCCCACGCCCGAGACGACGCGCTGGGGCACGTTCAGCGCCGACTACCCGCCTGTGCTCACCGTGGACAGCGGCGATACGGTAACGCTGGAATGCGTCTCGGGCGGGCCGGACATGCTGCCGCCCGCGGCACTCGGCTTCACCGTCCATCCCGCGCTGCCGCAAATCCATGCCGCAAATGCGGCTCGTGGCGGCGGCGTCCATATCCTGACAGGGCCTGTCGCGGTGCGCGGCGCGGAGCCGGGCGACATGTTGGAGGTAGGGATCGAGCGCATCGAGCTCGGCGCCGACTGGGGCTTCTGCGGCCACCGCCCGCTCGCAGGCACGCTGCCCGAGGATTTCCCGCACCGCTTCGTCACGCACATCGCCGTGGACCGCGAGCGGCGCACCGGCCGTCTCCCGTGGGGTTTGGAACTGCCGCTCGCGCCATTCTTCGGCGTCATGGGCACGGCGCCCAAGCCGGAATACGGCGTCATCTCAACCAAGGAGCCGCGCGAGCACGGCGGCAACCTGGACAACAAGGAACTGGGCGAGGGAGCGACGCTCTACTTGCCCGTGTGGGTGTCGGGCGCCCTGTTCTCGGCGGGCGATGGCCACGGCGTCCAGGGTGACGGCGAGGTCTGCATCAACGCGCTGGAGATGGCGCTGACGGGCACATTCCGCCTTGTCCTGCACAAGGGCGCGAACCTACGCTTCCCGCGCGCCGAGTTGCCGACCCATCACATCACCATGGGGCTGAATGAGGATCTCGACCAAGCTATGAAGCAGGCTGTCCGTGAGATGATCTCGTTGATCTGTGAGCGCACCAACCTCTCACGCGACGAGGCGTATCAGGTCTGCTCGCTGGCGGTGGACTTCCACGTGACGCAGACGGTGAACGGCGAGAAGGGCGTCCACGGGATGCTGCGCAAGGGATTGGCTATTTTAGCCGCCGTCTATGGGCGCAATCAGGTCCGGTCCGTCGTTGCGAACGCTATTCACCCGGGACGACACCGACCATACCCGGAACGCTGCTTGCGACGGCCGCATCAGCGTCCGCGGATCGCCCGGCGTCTCCCCGAGCCAAGCCGGCCAGTCCTCCCGCTCCAGGACGACCGGCATCCGCTCGTGCAGATGGCCGAGCTGGTCCACTGCGTTGGTCGTCACCACCGTGTAGCTGCGAATCACCTCGCCGTCCCCGCTGCGCCAGCCATCCCACAGCCCGGCCAACACCATGACTTGCCCGTCATCGCGCGCGACGGCATGCGGCTGCTTGCCGTCTGGCGTGACCTGCCACTCGTAGAAGGCATCGATGGGCACGAGGCAGCGGCGCCGGGCGAAGGCGTCGCGGAACATGGGGGAGGTCGTGACCGTCTCGGCGCGCGCGTTGATCGGCTGGCGCACCTTCTTCGGATCACCCCGCGCCCAGTGCGGCAGCAGGCCCCAACGCAGCAGGTCGAGATGCCGGGCGCCCGTCTCGGGATGCAGCCGCACGACGGGAGCGAGTCGGGTCGGCGCCATGTTCCAGGTCGGTGGGGCGTTAGGTATCGGGTTCACCGTCCCGAACATGCGGGCCAGCTCGTCGGGCGGTGTTGCGACCACGTAGCGTCCGCACATGCGCCGAGACTGCGCTGGTGCGGCGGCCTTCACAAGGCGGACCGCCACCGGTAGGTTTCCGCTTAGGCGCGCGTTCGCGTCGTCTGACGAAGTCGGACCGAGCAGGAGCAGCCCATGCGGAATGCGTTACGTGCGATCCTGGCGGCCGGCGCTGTCCTGGTCCTTTCTGGCTGCGCCCAGGAGATCATCGGCCAGAAGGAAGACATGCTTGCGGCAGCGGGGTTCCGCGTGAAGACCGCGGATACGCCGGAGCGGATACAGGTCCTTGCAGCGGTTGCCGCCGAACCGGTTCGTGCAGGAGCAGCTGAACGGCCGTGAGGTCTGGGTCTATTCCGACCCGGTCGTCTGTCGGTGCCTCTATGTCGGCACGCCGGAAGCCTATCAGCACTACCAGCAGCTCAAATTCCAGCAGAACATCGTGAACGCGCAGGTCGAGGCCGCGCAGCTGAACTCGATGGGCTGGGGCTACGGGCCGTATGGCTGGGGTCCTTGGGGCCCGTGGGGCTTCTGATCCCAGCCTCGCCGACCTGCCGGGCGGGGTGAACGTCACCGATCAGCGGAGATCACGGATGCGGGCTTTCCTTGGCGTGCTCGTGGCGCTCGTCGCTGCCCTGGCCGGCACGGCGCGTGCCCAGGAGCACGTGCTCAACGTCTATAACTGGACCGATTACATCGACCCGGCCGTGATCGAGCAGTTCACGAAAGAGACCGGCATCAAGGTCCGCTACGACACCTACGACAGCCTGGAGACGCTGGAAGGCAAGCTGCTCGCCGGCAACTCCGGTTACGATATCGTCGTGCCCACCAGCGAGCCGACCTTCTCGCGCCTGATCCGTGCCGGCGCCTTGCAGCCGCTCGACAAAGCCGCCGTCCCGAATCTCAAGAACGAGGACCCGAACCTGCTCCACCTCGTCGCGACGAGCGACCCCGGCAACCAGTATGGCGCCATCTACCTATGGGGCACGATCGGCCTCGGCCAGGTCCCGAGCCAGATCAAGCCGCTCGATCCCGACGCACCCCTCAACTCCTGGTCGCTGCTGTTCGACCCGGCGAACGCCAAGCGCATCGCCCCGTGCGGCATCACGATGATGGACAGCGCCATCGACGTGATCCCTACCGTCCTTCGGTATCTCGGCCACAGCCCCGACAGCGCTAGCCCGTCCGACCTCAAGGACGTGGAGAAGGCGCTCATGGCGATCCGACCCTACATCCGCAATTTTTCCAGCACTGCGATCGAGGCGCTCGCCGGCAATGAGACTTGCCTCGCCTTCGCCTACTCGGGCGACGTGATCCAGGCGGGCGTGCGTGCCGAGGAGGCACACAAGGCCCCGGTCGCCTACGTGGCGCCCCGCGAATTCGCCCAGCTCTGGTTCGACATGCTGGCGATTCCCAAGGACGCGCCGCACGCCGCTGACGCCAACAAGTTCATCAACTTCCTCCTGCAACCGAAGATCATCGCCGCGATCACCAACAAGGTGCGCTACCCGAACGCGATCCCGGCGAGCCGGCCGTTCATCCAGCCGGACATCGTGGCGAACCCGAACATCTATCCTCCGCCCGAGGCGCAGGCCCGGTTCTTCACCATCCATGCCCCGAGTCAGGAAGCGGAGCGGGCGCGCACGCGGATGTGGGCCAGGTTCAAGGCCGGACAGTAGCGCGTTGGCGCGAGTCGAGGTCGAGGGAATTGAAGTCGGCTACGGCCCAACCATCGCGCTGCACGATCTGAGCCTCACGGTCGCGAGCGGCGAGATGTTCGCCCTGCTCGGCGCCAGCGGGTCGGGCAAGAGCACCTTGCTGCGCGCGCTCGCGGGCTTCCTCGCGCCCACGCGCGGCCGCATCCTGCTCGATGGCCGCGACGTGACCCGCGACCCGCCGCACCGCCGTCCGGTGAACACGGTGTTCCAGTCCTATGCCCTTTTCCCCCACCTCACGGTGACCGGAAACGTCATGTTCGGCCTGCGGCGGCAGGGCGTGCCCCGGCGCGAGGCGGCCGTCCGGGTGCGCGAGCTGCTCGCCCTCGTGCGGCTGGAAGGCTACGAGAGCCGCCGTCCCGACGCGCTCTCCGGCGGCCAGCGGCAGCGCGTGGCGCTCGCCCGTGCGCTAGCACCCCGGCCCGGTCTCCTTCTCCTCGACGAGCCGCTTTCCGCCCTCGACCGCAACCTGCGCGAGCAGACGCGCGAGGAGCTGCTCCGCGTCCAGCGCGAGACCGGGACGACGTTCATCCTCGTCACCCACGACCAGGACGAGGCGCTCTCGGTCGCGACCCGGATCGGATTGCTGCGGGACGGGCGGCTCGCCCAGGTCGGCACGCCGGCTGACCTCTACGAGCGCCCGGCAAGCCGCTACGTCGCCGCGTTCATGGGGGCGGAGAACATCCTGCCCGCGTTCGTGCGCGAGCCCGGCCCGCCCGCGCTGCTCGATATAGCCGGCGTTGGTCCCGCCAGAGCCGCGATCGCCGCCCCGCCCGGCCCCATCCAAGTCGCGTTGCGCCCCGAGCGCTTGCGGCTTTCGCTGCCCGATGCTGAGGGGCTTAACCGGGCGAACGGCACTGTCGTCCAATCCACCTACCGCGGCCGGACGGCGGATCACCGGATCCGCCTTGCTGCCGGCGGCGAGCTGCTGGTGAGCACGCCAGGCTCGGAAGGGACCGGCACGGGCCTTCTAACTCCAGGCAGCCCCATCGCGGTCCACTGGGCGCCGGAGGCGTGCGTGCTGCTGCCGAGCTGACAGGCATCACCTTCTCGCATCGCCGTCGCTGCGTCCTTGCCACGAACCTATGTTCTCGTGCACGCTGGTGCGCGCTTGCCAACCCGCGAGCCGTGAGACTGCAAGGACGGACGATATGCTGAAATGGGCGCTGATCTTCTTCATCATCTCCATCATAGCCGGTATATTCGGATTTACCGGCATATCTGCCGCTTCGGCGAGCATCGCGAGAATCCTGTTCTTCATCTTCGTCGTGATTTTCGTCATCTTTCTCATTCTCGCACTCGTCGCGGGACGGTCTGTCACCTGACTCGTTATCGTGCTTAGCTAGCGAGGGCGGCTCGGCCGTGAGGTCTGGTCTATTCCGACCCGGTCGTCTGTCGGTGCCTCTATGTCGGCACGCCAGAAGCCTATCAGCACTACCAGCAGCTCAAATTCCAGCAGAACATCGTGAACGCGCAGGTCGAGGCCGCGCAGCTGAACTCGATGGGCTGGGGCTACGGGCCGTATGGCTGGGGTCCTTGGGGCCCGTGGGGCTTCTGATCCCAGCCTCGCCGACCGGCCGGGCGGGATGAACGTCACCGATCAGCGGAGATCACGGATGCGGGCTTCCCTTGGCGTGCTTGTGGCGCTCGTCGCTGCCCTGGCCGGCACGGCGCGTGCCCAGGAGCACGTGCTCAACGTCTATAACTGGACCGATTACATCGACCCGGCCGTGATCGAGCAGTTCACGAAAGAGACCGGCATCAAGGTCCGCTACGACACCTACGACAGCCTGGAGACGCTGGAAGGCAAGCTGCTCGCCGGCAACTCCGGTTACGATATCGTCGTGCCCACCAGCGAGCCGACCTTCTCGCGCCTGATCCGTGCCGGGGCCTTGCAGCCGCTCGACAAAGCCGCCGTCCCGAATCTCAAGAACGAGGACCCGAACCTGCTCCACCTCGTCGCGACGAGCGACCCCGGCAACCAGTATGGCGCCATCTACCTATGGGGCACGATCGGCCTCGGCCAGGTCCCGAGCCAGATCAAGCCGCTCGATCCCGACGCACCCCTCAACTCCTGGTCGCTGCTGTTCGACCCGGCGAACACCAAGCGCATCGCCCCGTGCGGCATCACGATGATGGACAGCGCCATAGACGTGATCCCCACCGTCCTTCGGTATCTCGGCCATAGCCCCGACAGCGCTAGCCCGTCCGACCTCAAGGACGTGGAGAAGGCGCTCATGGCGATCCGACCCTACATCCGCAATTTTTCCAGCACTGCGATCGAGGCGCTCGCCGGCAATGAGACTTGCCTCGCCTTCGCCTACTCGGGCGACGTGATCCAGGCGGGCGTGCGTGCCGAGGAGGCACGCAAGGCCCCGGTCGCCTACGTGGCGCCCCGCGAATTCGCCCAGCTCTGGTTTGACATGCTGGCGATTCCCAAGGACGCGCCGCACGCCGCTGACGCCAACAAGTTCATCAATTTCCTCCTGCAACCGAAGATCATCGCCGCGATCACCAACAAGGTGCGCTACCCGAACGCGATCCCGGCGAGCCGGCCGTTCATCCAGCCGGACATCGTGGCGAACCCGAACATCTATCCTCCGCCCGAGGCGCAGGCCCGGTTCTTCACCATCCATGCCCCGAGTCAGGAAGCGGAGCGGGCGCGCACGCGGATGTGGGCCAGGTTCAAGGCCGGACAGTAGCGCGTTGGCGCGGATCGAGGTCGAGGGAATCGAAGTCGGCTACGGCCCAACCGTCGCGCTGCACGATTTGAGCCTCACGGTCGCGAGCGGCGAGATGTTCGCCCTGCTCGGCGCCAGCGGGTCGGGTAAGAGCACCTTGCTGCGCGCGCTCGCGGGCTTCCTCGCGCCCACGCGCGGCCGCATCCTGCTCGATGGCCGCGACGTGACCCGCGACCCGCCGCACCGCCGTCCGGTGAACACGGTGTTCCAGTCCTATGCCCTTTTCCCCCACCTTACGGTGACCGGAAACGTCATGTTCGGCCTGCGACGGCAAGGCGTGCCCCGGCGCGAGGCGGCCGTCCGGGTGCGCGAGCTGCTCGCCCTCGTGCGGCTGGAAGGCTACGAGAGCCGCCGTCCCGACGCGCTCTCCGGCGGCCAGCGGCAGCGCGTGGCGCTCGCCCGTGCGCTGGCACCCCGGCCCGGCCTCCTGCTGCTCGACGAGCCGTTATCTGCCCTCGACCGCAACCTGCGCGAGCAGACGCGCGAGGAACTGCTCCGCGTCCAGCGCGAGACCGGGACGACGTTCATCCTCGTCACCCACGACCAGGACGAGGCGCTCTCGGTCGCGACCCGGATCGGATTGCTGCGGGACGGGCGGCTCGCCCAGGTCGGCACGCCCGCTGACCTCTACGAGCGCCCGGCAAGCCGCTACGTCGCCGCGTTCATGGGGGCGGAGAACATCCTGCCCGCGTTCGTGCGCGAGCCCGGCCCGCCCGCGCTGCTCGATATAGCCGGCGTTGGTCCCGCCAGAGCCGCAATCGCCGCCCCGCCCGGCCCCATCCAAGTCGCGTTGCGCCCCGAGCGCTTGCGGCTTGCGCTGCCCGATGCTGAAGGGCTTAACCGGGCGAACGGCACTGTCGTCCAATCCACCTACCGCGGCCGGACGGCGGATTACCGGATCCGCCTTGCTGCCGGCGGCGGGCTGCTGGTGAGCACGCCAGGCTCGGAAGGGACCGGCACGGGCCTTCTAACTCCAGGCAGTCCCGTCGCGGTCCACTGGGCGCCGGAGGCGTGCGTGCTGCTGCCGAGCTGACAGGCATCACCTTCTCGCATCGCCGTCGGTGCGTCCTTGCCACGAACCTATGTTCTCGTGCACGCTGGCGGGCGCTTGCCAACCCGCGAGCCGTGAGACTGCAAGGACGGACGATATGCTGAAATGGGCGCTGATCTTCTTCATCATCTCCATCATAGCCGGTATATTCGGGTTTACCGGCATATCTGCCGCTTCGGCGAGCATCGCGAGAATCCTGTTCTTTATCTTCGTCGTGATTTTCGTCATCTTTCTCATTCTCGCACTCGTCGCGGGACGGTCAGTCACGTGATCCACACCAGCCACGGTTAGCGAGGCGGCGCGGCGGGGCGACACGCAACCCGTCTCTTCCCGCGCCGCCTCAGCCGGGTATGGTGCCGCTATGAGCCGCGGCGCGTCGCGACGGGGATGAGGCGTCTCGCGACCCTCCTGCCGGTCTGGGCCTGGCTGCTCGCCCTTGTCGCGGCACCCATTCTGCTCTCCGCTGCGCTGTCGCTGTCCACGTCGCGGCTCGGCGTGCCACCCTACACGCCGCTGCTCGCACACCCGGACAGGTCGAATTATCAAGCGCTTGTCCAGGACACCTACTACCTCGATGCTGCGCTGCAGAGCCTCTACGTCGCGGGCGCGTCGTCCGCGTTCTGCCTCCTGCTCGGCTATCCCATGGCGCTCGCCATCGCCCGCGCGCCGGAGCGGTGGCGATCGCCGCTGCTGCTGCTCATCATGCTGCCGTTCTGGACCGGCTTCCTGCTGCGCATCTCCGCTTGGATCGGGCTGCTGCGCGAGAGCGGCTGGCTCGATGCCGGGCTGGGCCTGCTGGGACTGCCGCAGGCCCACCTGCTCTACACGCCCGCCGCCATGCTGATCGGCATGACCTATGCCTATCTGCCGTTTATGGTCCTGCCCCTCTACGCGCGCCTCTCCCGGCGTGACCCGCTGCTGGAGGATGCCGCCGCGGACCTCGGCGCGTCGCCGCTCGTCATCTTCGCGACCGTGACGCTGCCCTTGTCCATGCCGGGCGTGCTGGCCGGGCTGGCGCTCGTGTTCATCCCTGCGACCGGGGAATACGTGATTCCCGAGCTGCTCGGCGGCCCCGGCGCCCAAACCCTCGGGCGCGCGCTCTGGAACGAGTTCTTCTCCAACCGCGACTGGCCGCTGGCCGCGGCGCTCGCCACGTCCATGCTCGCAGCGCTGCTCGTGCCCATGCTGCTCCTGCGCGCCCGGCGGTGAGACGCGGCCGGCTCACGGCGACCCTGCTCGGCCTGGGCTACGTGTTCCTCTACGCGCCGATCACGCTCCTGATCGCCGCGAGTTTCAACCCGTCGCGTCTCACCACGGTGCTGACCGGGTTCAGCCTGCGCTGGTATGGGGTGCTGTGGCACGACCAGGCGCTGCTCGATGCCGCCGCGCTGTCGCTGCGCATCGCGGCCGTCTCGGCGACCGGGGCGACGGCGCTCGGCCTCGGGGCAGGCTACGCGCTGGCCCGCTACGGGCGGTTCAGGGGCCGCGGCCTGTTCTCCGCCCTCGTTGCCGCCCGGCTCGTGCTTCCGGACGTGCTGGTCGGCCTTTCGCTCCTTCTGCTCTTCGTCCAGGTCGAACAGTGGCTAGGTTGGCCCCAGCGGGGCGCGGTCACGATCATGCTCGCCCACGTCTCGGTCTCCCTCAGCTACGTCGCGGTGGTGATCGAGGCGCGCCTCACCGACCAGGGCGGGGAGCTGGAGGAGGCGGCCATGGACCTCGGTGCCTCGCCGTGGCAGGCGTTCTTGCGAGTCACGCTGCCCTTGCTCGCGCCCGCGCTGGTCGCGGGATGGCTGCTCGCGTTCACGCTCTCGCTCGACGACCTCGTGGTCGCGAGCTTCGTCTCCGGGCCAGGCGCCTCGACGTTGCCGATGGTGGTGTTCTCGGCGCTGAAGCTCGGCCTGACGCCGGAACTGAACGCGCTCGCGACGGTGATCCTAGTCCTGGTCGGCGCGGCGGCGCTGCTGGCGCTAGCGATCCAGCGGTGGGCGGGGAGGGCAGGGGGCCGATAGCTTTGGGCGCTCCCTCGCTGCCGGGGCGGCCAACCGGCCAGAAAGCGCGCCTCCGCGGCTCATGCGAAGCCTCGCTGAAAACTGCCGAAGGAGTTAGTCTGCGCGGGACTTGAGGATGGAAGCGAGCACGGCCGCTATTCCTGCGGCGCTTTGCCCAGACCCAACCGGACACAGCGGAGAGTTCTCACGATGGATCGCATCACGGCGCGCCTGTGCGGCGCGGCGCTCTGTCTCGTCCTTGCCTGCCCAGCGGTCCGGGCCGCAGCGGTCGAACCTTCCTACAAGCTCACCGCGACCGTCCCGCTCGGCGCCCCGGACCGCTGGGATTACGTGATCTTCGACCCGGCGACACAGCGAGTCTACGTCGCGCACGGAACTGCCGTTACCGTCGTGGACGCGACGACCCTCGCGGTCGCTGGCAGCCTTGGCGGCCTTGATGGCGCGCATGGCACCGCCCCGGTTCCCGCCTTCGGCAAGGTCTTCGCGGATAGCGGCAAGACCGGCACAGTGACCGCCTACGACGCCAGGACGCTCGCCCCGCGCGCCACGATCAAGGCGATCAGCGACGCTGACGCGATGATCTACGATCCAGCCAGTCAACAGGTCATCGTCGTGGGTGGCGACTCCGCATCAGCCGGGTTCATCGATCCGCGAACCGACCAGCTCACCGCCACGTTGGCCCTGCAAGGCTCGCCCGAGGGCGTGGCCGTGGACGGGCGGGGGAAGTTGTTCGTTGACCTGGCGGACCGCGACCAGATCGCCGTCATCGAGACAGCGACGCATCGCGTCGTCGCGCGCTGGGCGCTGCCGGGCTGCCATGCCCCGCACGGCCTCGCCTTGGATCCGGTCACGGGCCGCCTCTTCGCCTCGTGCCCGGCAGGGCAGATGGCCGTGGTCGATGCGAGCGACGGTCGAGAGATCGCGTTGCTGCCGATCGGCAAAGGCACGGACTCGGCCGCATTCGACCCCGCACGCCGCCTCGCCTTGAGCGCCGACGGGGACGGCACAATCGGCCTCGTGGGTGAGACCCCGTCCGGCGGCGCGCGTGCGCTCGGCACCGTGCCGACCACGCCCGGTGCACGGACGATGGCGATTGATCCCACGTCAGGCGGCCTGTTCGTCGCTGCAGCTACGGTCTCAGGATTGGAAGCTCCTAGGATGCCCGGAGCGAGACCACGCTTCACCTTCGTTCCCGGCACGCTGCGCCTGCTGGTGTACAAGCCGCAGCAATGAGCACGATGAGATATCGCGGCGTCGGCCACGCATAGAAGCCGGTGCTGCTCACGGCAACGTGCGCGTAGGTAGAAGAGACTTGACCCGCGGCCTCGCGAGTGCCTCGCTGACGCGGGACGCCGCGAGTTCCCATAAACGTGCCGTCTCGCACCTGGAGGTTGGATGATGGACAGCGCTCTCACCCTGCCCGCGGCAGCCCCAGCCTCCTCGACCGAGCGGCGCACCACGGCCGCGACCGCTCTCGCGGCGCTCGGCATCGTCTATGGCGACCTCGGCACCAGTCCGCTCTACACATACCAGACGATCGTAGGCACCGTCGGCGGCCATCCCTCGGCAGAAGAGGCGCTCGGCCTGCTCTCCCTCGTCGTCTGGGCGCTGATCGTCACGGTCTCGATCAAATACTGCGTATTCGTGATGCGCGCCGACAATCACGGCGAGGGCGGCATCCTGGCGCTCATGTCCTTGGTCACCGGCCGTGCCGGGCGCGCCGCGGGCGCGCTGACCGTCATGGGCTTGTTCGGCGCCGCCCTGATCTACGGTGACGGCATCATCACGCCTGCCATCTCGGTGCTGAGCGCGCTCGAAGGCATCAACGTCGCCACGGACGCGTTCAAGCCCTACGTGCTGCCGGCAGCCCTCGTCGTCCTGCTCGCCTTGTTCGCCGCCCAGACCCGCGGCACGGCCAGCATCGGCCGGGTGTTCGGACCCGTGATGCTGATATGGTTCGTCGTGATTGCCTTGCTCGGCCTGTCGGGCGCCGTGAGACATCCCGAAGTGATCGCCGCCATCAACCCCTGGCACGCTCTCCGCTTCCTTGCAGCCCATGGCTGGCACAGCTTCATCGTGCTCGGGGGCGTGTTCCTCGCCATCACCGGCGGCGAGGCGCTTTACGCCGACATGGGCCACATCGGCCGCAACCCGATCCGCTCCTCTTGGTATTGCGTCGTGCTGCCGGCCCTGCTGCTCAGCTACGCCGGGCAGACCGCGCTGCTGATCGAGAACCCGGCGCTCGACGGCAACCCGTTCTTCAAGCTCGCGCCGGGCTGGGCAGTCATCCCGCTCGTCGCGCTGGCAACCGCGGCGACGATCATCGCGAGCCAGGCGATCATCACCGGCGCGTTCTCGCTGACCCGCCAGGCCATGCAGCTCGGCTGGTTCCCAGGCCTGAACATCCGCCAGACCTCGGACCAGGAATACGGCCAGATCTATGTGCCGTTCATGAACTGGACGATGATGATCTGACGCTTGCCCTGACCTACGGGTTCGGCAGCTCCGACCGCCTCGCCGCCGCCTACGGCACGGCGGTCTCGACGACCATGTGGCTGACCACGGCGCTGCTTTACACCGCGATGCGCGAGGTCTGGCGCTGGCCGGCGGCCGTGGCACTCCTGGTGGCTGGAGTGTTCCTGGTGATCGATCTCGCGTTCTTCGGCGCCAATCTGCTCAAGCTGCCGGAAGGGGGCTGGGTCCCGTTGATCCTCGGCGCGTTCATCTTCGCCGTGATGACCACGTGGCACCGTGGGATGGACGCGGTGAAGCGCAAGGTGCGCGAGGGCGAGGAAAGCTCCGAGTCGTTCCTAGCCCGGCTCAAGAGCGGGCATATCCCGCGCGTGCCGGGCACGGCGGTGTTCCTCAGCCGCAGCGGAGTTACAGTCCCGCCGGTGATGGTGCGGCATGTCGCGCAATTCAAAGCGCTGCAAGAGATAGTCGTCAGCCTGGCCGTAGATTTCGCGGAAGTGCCGCGGGTTCCGTTGTCGGACCGGGCCGACGCAGAGCACGTTGCGGACAATTTCTGGCACGTCGTCGTGCACTTCGGTTTCGTCGAGATTCCAAACCTCGCGACCGCCCTGGCCTGTGCCAAGGAGAAGGGGTGTCCGCTGGACCTGAATGACGCCATCTACTTCGTCGCGCACGACGAGGTAGTGCGCAGCAAGACTCGCCGGCTGCTGCCCGGGTGGCGCCGGATGCTGTTCAGCTTCATGTATCGCAACGCTGTCCGTGCGCCGGACCGCTTCGATCTGCCAGCGGACAAGTTCGTGGAGATCGGGCGGCAGGTCGGTCTGTAGGGTTCGGCGCCTACTTCGCGGCGCCGCGGCACATTTGAATTACGACACCACGACCCGGCGGCGTGGAGTGCCGCTCAACGCGGCAGGCAAGCCGCTGATGGCGCGGTCAACCAGCGCCGTGTCGGTGCCAGCCCCGAGGCTGCTGCCGAGGACCTCCGCCGCCGCCTGGGTCGCAACGTCCACGGCCGCGCGCCGCACGTCGGCGACAGCCGCAGATTCGGCGGCCTGAATGCGCTCGGTCGCCATGCGCTCGCGCCGCCGCATCGCTGCCTCGGCGTCCGCCCGCGCCTGCGCCGCCACCTGCGCTGCCTCGGCGCTCGCGTTCTCCAGCATCGCCCGGGCCTCGCTCAGCGCCGCCTCCCGGCGCTGCTGGGCATCGCGCAGCATCGCCTCGGCCTCCTGGCGAAGACGCGCCGCCTCTTCCAACTCCTCGCGGACCAGCACGGCGCGGTTGTCCAGCATGCGCGCTATGACCGTCCACAGCCGGCGGCCGAACAGGATGAAGAAGATGATGAAGGCAATGAGAACCCAGGTCCGTGGTTCGGCCCAGAAGCTGGTCTCGTGCATGGCGGCTCCGGACTCCTGGTTCTCAGCTTTGGCCGCGCGCGGCAAGGGCCGCGCCAACGGCGCTCTCGACGCGCGCTGCGTCCGGCGCGCTCCCGGTCAGCCGGCCGATGATCGTCGCCGCGGTCTCGGTCGCGACCTGGCGCAAGGCGCCCATGGCAGCGTTGCGCGAGGCAGCGATGCGATGTTCCGCCTCCTTGAGCTGTGCCTCAAGACGCGCATCCTGCTCGGCCGTCTGCGCGGCCGCTTCGTGCTTGGCCCGCGCGACCGCGGCGCCGATCTCGGTCTGCGCCTCGCTGCGCGCGCGGGCGGTGGCGGCGGTCATCTCCGTCACGGCTAAGTCGGCGGTCGCCTTGGCCGTGCGGGCCGTGTCCAGGTCGGCCGCGATCCGCGCCGCGCGGTCCTCGAGCACCGCCCCGACCTGCGGCAGCGACCAGCGCGACAGCACGACGTAGAGCACGATGAAGATCGCGATCCCCCAGACCACCTGCGTGGTGGTCAGGGGATTGGCGAAATCGAGCTGCGGCATCCCCTCCGCGAGCGCCGCGCCGGGCGCCAAGGCCGCCGCCGCAGCGACGGCTGGCCGGCACGCCCGGTTCCGCAGGCGGTCCGTGTCCGGCTCCGGGCGCGGCATTGCGGCCGTCCCTGTCAGACGAACAGGATGATGAAGGCGATCACCAGGGCGTACAGCGCCACCGCCTCGGTGAGCGCGAAACCCAGGATCGCCAGGCCGAACACGTTGTCGCGGGCGGTCGGGTTGCGGGCCACGCTATTCACCAGGGCGGCGAAGATGTTCCCGATGCCCACGCCCACGCCCGCGAGCGCGATCACGGCAAGGCCGGCACCAACGTCCCTGGCGGCTGCTACATCCATCGTTCAAACCCCTTTCGTTGCGTCCAACACGAACAGGCGCAAGCCGCTGCCCGCTGGCATCTCAGGTGAAACTGGCTAGTGGAGGTGGACCGCGTCGTGCAGGTAGATGCACGTCAGCACGGCGAACACGTAGGCTTGGAGGGTCGCGACCAGCAGCTCGAAGCCGATCAGCGCGACGTTGACCGCGAGCGAGAACGCGGCGGGCAGCCACCCGATCAGCCCGGCCCCGCCGAGCAGCACCACGAACGCGCCGAACACCTCCAGCATCACGTGACCGGCCATCATGTTGGCGAACAGGCGCACGGAGAGCGAGATGATGCGCGAGACGTAGGACAGCACCTCGATCGGCACCAGCAAGGGCAGCAGCAGCTTCGGCACGCCCTGCGGCACGAAGTAGCTGAAGAAATGCAGGCCGTGGATGCGCAAGCCGACCACCGTCGTCAGCCCAACGACGAACAAGGCCAGCGCGAGCGTCACGGCGATGTGGCTGGTGTAGGTGAAGAACAGCGGGAACACGCCGAGCAGGTTGCCCAGCAGCACGAACGCGAACAGCGTGAAGATGAACGGGAAGAATCTCCGCCCCTCGTGGCCGATGCTCTCGATGCACATCGACATCACGCCCGCGTAGGCGAGCTCGGCGAGCGCCTGCGTCCGTCCCGGCACCAGCGCCCTGGGCCGCATCCCGATCCACAGCAGGCCGACCACGATGATGAGGCCGACCACCATCATCAGGTTGGATTGGGTGAAGTCCAGCGCGTGGCCGAGTCCGCCCAGCACGGTGTCCAGCCGAAACTGGCTCAGCGCGTCGATGGTGCTGCTTGATCCGGATCCGGCCGCCACCCTGCTATCCCTTTCCCATCACTGGCCGCGCCGTGGCGCGAACATGCGCCAGACGTTGAGAACTCCCGCCGCGCCTCCCAAGAGCACGAACAGGGCCAGGAAGATAGGCCGGGTGTGGAGCCATCGGTCCAGCGCCCACCCGATGACCACAGCCACGACCAGCGCCGAGACCAGCTCCACGCCCACCCGCATGCCGATCCCCCAGGGGCTCAGGCCTTGGGTCGGATCGTCGCGACCCGCTCCCGGCTCGCGCGGCGGGTTGTCGAGACCCTGCCTGGTGCGAGCGATCCGCATGCGCTCCTCGAAGGAGAGTTCGCGGTCGCCCGGTTCCTCGCTCATGTCCGCTCCTGGCAAGTTGCCTTGCAGGAAGGCCGGGGCCTGCTAGCGGGGAGAGGGAGGAGTGTCAAGCAACCCTTAATCGCTCCTCAGCCGGACCGTGCCGCGCTGGTCACACGTTCCCCTTCTCTCGCCAGCTCACGGCGCCGTGCGTCTGAGGCATGCGCCTACCATTGTCGGGAGCCAGGGGCGCCAAGGCGGGAGCGACGGGGTGCGACCAGCTCGGTGCCGAAATGGACGTGGTCGAGGGCGACGTTCTACTCCGCCGCCGCCCGCTTCGCCTCCGCGAACGCCTGCGCCGCGCCGAGGTCTACGCCCAGCAAGGTTGAAACCCCGCGCTCCTGCATCGTGACGCCGTAGAGCCGGTCCATCCGCGCCATGGTCAGCGCGTGGTGCGTCACGATCAGGAACCGCGTGCCGGTCTCCTGCACCAGGTCGGCGAGCAAGGTGCAGAACCGCTCCACGTTCGCGTCGTCGAGCGGCGCATCCACCTCGTCCAGCACGCAGAGCGGCGACGGCGTGCAGCGGAACGTCGCGAACACCAGGCACAGCGCCGTCAGCGCCTGCTCGCCGCCCGAGAGCAGGCCGAGCGAGGCCAGCTTCTTGCCCGGCGGCTGGGCGTAGATCTCCAGCCCCGCCTCCAGCGGATCGTCCGATCCCACCAGCGCGAGATGGGCTCGCCCGCCGCCGAACATGCGGGTGAAGAGCGCCTGGAAATGCCGGTCCACCTGGGTAAACACGGCGGCCAGGCGTTCGCGGCCTTCGCGGTTGAGGTGGCCGAGGGCGGCGCGCAGCTTGGCGATAGCCGCCTCGATCTCGGCGCACTCCGCGTCGCTTCGGGCGAGCGCTTGCTCCAGTGCGGCAGCCTCGGACTCGGCGAGCAAGTTGACCGGCCCCATGCCGTCGCGCTCGCGGCTCGCCCGCTCCAGGCGGTGCCGGGCGGTGCTCTCAGCGTCCGTGGAGAGATCGTCCGGGGGTGACGGCAACGTCCCCGCGCCGAGAATGCTGCGGCGCTCGGCCACGCGCTCCTGCACGACGGCGAGCGCCGCGCGGGCGGCGTCGCCCGCAGCCTCGGCGCGGAGTTCCACCTCGCGCGCGGCGGTGTGGGTGGCGTCCGCGGCACGCCCGGCGCGCTCCGCCGCCTCTGCCGCGGCGGCGCCGTGAGCGGCCCGATCAGCAGCGTTGCGATGCGCGGCGGCGGCGTCCCGCTCGGCAGTTTCCGTCTCGGCGGTGCGGGCAGCGACGGTTCCGGGCAGCGCGATGGAGGCGGCGTGGGCGGCTTCGGCCTCGGCGAGACGCGCACGCAGGTCGGTGGCCCGGCTGCGGGCGTCAGCCTCGCGCATCCGCCAATCCTCGCGCTCCCGGGCGATGGCGTGCAGCCGCGCCTCGCGTGCCTGGCCCTCACGCACCAGGGCCTCGGCCGCGCGGACGGCGGCGGCGGCGCTAGCGCGGGCGGTACCTAGGGACGCCCGGGCCTGCTCGGCGACGGCGCGGGCCGCTCCGGGGTCCGCGAGCGCCGCGAGAGCGTCGCGGGCGGCACTGAGCGCGTCCGCGGCCTCCCTTTCCTCCCGCGCAAGATGGGCGATGGCATCGTCGAGCACCGCGAGGCGTGCCTCGACCTGATCTGCCTGGGTGCGCAGCGCCGAGAGTGCGGCGCGGGCGCGCTCTGGTCCAGGATCGGCCGCATGCCGGGCGGCGCGGGCTTGCTGCTCCGCGGTCGCGGCCTGGGCGAGAGCGGCGTCGGCGCCCTGGCGAGCGGCCCGCAGCGCGCCGGCCTCGCGGTCGGCCTCGGCCTGAAGCTTGCGCAGGGCGGCGAGGCGGTTGCGCTGGCGCAGGCGGACGGCGGCCTCGGTCGGCGCGCCGGGCCGGACGGTGTAGCCGTCCCAGCGCCACAGCCCACCCTCGGCTGAGACGAGGGCTTCGCCTGGCACCAACCCAACTTGCCCTACCTCGCCCTCCGCAGCTTCGACGAGGCGGATCGCTGCCAGGGCGCGGCCCAGGGCAGGCGGTGCCTTCACGGCCTCGGCCAGCGTTCCCTCTCGTGGCGGCCCCCCTCTTGACGATGATGCCGGGAGCGCCCGCCAATGCCGGGCGGCGGCAGGATCGGCGCTGGCGGCGAGACCGTCCCCGAGCGCTGCGGCGAGCGCCGCCTCCAGGCCGGGCGCGACCTCGACCTGGTCCACCATCGGCGCCCAGCCCTCGCCGTCGCGCACGGCGAGCACTTCCCCGAGGGCGCGCGCTTCGGCCGCGATCTGAGCGAGGGCGGAGTTGGCGCGGGACTGCGCGCGCTGCGCTTCGGTCGCGGCGGAAGCGGCCTCAATCCGGACCCGCTCAGCAGTTTCGGCCGCCTCGCGCGCGGCTGCTAGCCGGGCTTCCGCGTCGCGCAGCGCTGTCTCGGCGGCAGCGATGCGGCCCGGCTCGATGCGGGTAGCGGCGGCGCGGCCGCGCTCGGCGCCGAGCCGCTCGGCCTCTATGCTCGCGCGCCGGGCGCGGGCCTCCGCGGCGGCAAGGACCTGGAATGCGGCGGCGTGGCTCGCGAGCAGCCTGGCGGCTACCTCGCCTGCCTCCGTCGCGTCTGCCTCGGCGGCATGGGCGTGCTCCGTGGCCCGCTCCGCTTCCGTGCGCGCGGCCTCGGCGCGAGCGGGATGTTCCCCGGCCGCGGCGGCGAGGCGCTCGGCTTCGGCTGCGAGACGATTCTCGGCGTCGGCACCGGCGCCGAGCTGTCCCTCGGCGTGGGCGAGGTCGCGGGCAACCTGATCGCGGCGCCGGGCGGCTTCGGCGAGCGCGGCCTCGGCGCGTGCGGCCTCAGCGCTCGCGCCCTCGCGCAGCAGGCGGGCGCGCTCCAGTGCGGTGCGGGCGGCGGCCTCGGTCTCATGCAGGGCAGGGAGGGCGGCAGTGGCTGCCTCGGCTTCGGCACGGGCGCGTGTGAGGTCGGCCGATGCCGCTTCCCTGGCGTCACGGGCGCGAGCGAGCGCGTCCACGACGTCAGCCCGCGCGGCGACGGCACGGGCGTGCTGCAAGGCGAGCAGCGCGGCCTCAGCGTCCCGCACCTGGTCGGAGAGCGCCCGGTAGCGCGCCGCCTGGCGCGCCTGCCGTTGCAGCCCGGCCAACTCCTGCTCGCGCGCGCCTCTCGCGTCGGTCGCGCGGGCCAGGTTCGCCTCGGCGGCGCGCAGCCGCGTCTCCGCCTCCGCCCGGCGGCTGTGCAGCCCGGCGACGCCGGCGGCGTCCTCGAGCACTTGCCGCCTCTCCTCCGGCCTCGCACTGATGAGCGCGCCAACCCGACCCTGCGTCACCATGGCGGACGCCCGCGCGCCGCTCGCAAGGTCGGCGAATAGCGTCTGCACGTCGCGCGCGCGCAGCTCGCGGCCGTTGGCGCGGTATTGGCTGCCGCCGCCCCGCTCGATGCGGCGGACGACCTGCAGCTCGTGCTCGCCCTGCAAGGGCGGGGGCAGGAGCCCGCCCGCCTCCTCCAGCGTGATCGCGACCTCGGCGAGGTTGCGCGCCGGGCGCAGCGCGGTGCCGGCGAAGATGACGTCGTCCATCTCGCCGCCGCGCAGGCTGCGCGCGCTGCCCTCGCCCATAGCCCAGCGCAGGGCTTCCACGACGTTGCTCTTGCCGCAGCCGTTGGGGCCGACGACGCCGGTCAGGCCCGGCAGGATCTCCAGCACCGTTGCGTCGGCGAAGCTCTTGAAGCCGGCGATGCGCAGACGGGCGAGGGCCGGCATCAGCGTCCGGTCACGCGCCTTGGGCGGCGTTCACCGCTTTCAGGAACGTCGCATAATCCACGGCACCGACGAGCGGCTTGCCGTTGATGAGGAAGGTCGGCGTGCTGTTCACGTCGTGATCCTTCTGGGCCTGGTCCTGGGAGGCGATGATCGCCTTCTTCATGGCCTCGTCGTTGACCGCCTTGTCGAAGGTTGAGCGCGGCATCCCGGCCAGCGCCGCGAGCTTGGACAGCTCCTCCGTGCTGTTCACGTCGCGGGCGAAGGCCCACTTGTCCTGCGTGGTGAGCAGCACGTTGATGAACGGCTCGTAGCGGTCGGGCGGCAGCGCGCGGGCGACCACTGCGGCCGTGAGCGCAACCTGGTCGAGCGGAAAATCGTGCCACTCGTAGAACACCTTGCCCGTATCTATAAGATCCTTTTTCACCTGGGGAAAGGTCTCGCGCTGAAATGCCGCGCAATGCGTGCAGGTCAGGGAGAAGTATTCCTCGACGTGGACCTTGGCGTTCGAGTTGCCCATCGTGCGCGGGGTGAGCTTGACGGCCGGGGCGCTGTCCTCGGCGAATGCCCGGCGGGCGAACGCGAACGGAAGGGAAGCGGCCGAGGCGAGCACGAGACGGCGGGACAGGGGCATGGGGGCGGATCTCCTTGCGTTGCTGCACCACGCCGCAACCTGGCCGGTCCCGTCAAGCGTCGCGCTTCGGCGCCCTTGGGGGCATGGCGCGGCCGAGTGCTGCGAGGGCGTCGCGCAGCGGGCCGGGCGGGATGCCGGGCAGCTTGGGGTCTGGGCGCGCCTTCACGGGGCGAGGCGGCTCGGGCGGCGCGGGCAGAACGCCCTGGATGATTCGCAGCCGCTCCACGACACGGCTGCCGAGATAGGCATTCACGCGTGCGAGCACCCACTCCGAGAGGTGCTGCAGCTCCATCGCGACGGGACCGGAGCAGGCGAGCGTCAGCGTGCCGCCGTGCAGTCGGCGGGGGACGGTGACGGCGGCGAGCGCCGGGCCGATGACGGCTTCCCAGTCGGCGAGCACCTGCGCCGCAACCGGCGCGCGCGTGCGGAACGCCGGGCGCGTGATCGCGGGGATGAGCACGCCGAGGGATCGTGGACCGCGTGGGATGCCTCTATCGTCTCCCGCCATGCCAATTCCCCCAGCCGCGGCGCTGCTCGCCTGGTATGCTCGCCACCGCCGCCGCCTGCCCTGGCGCGCGGAGCCGGGCGAGCCGTCCGATCCATACTGGGTCTGGCTCAGCGAGATCATGCTGCAGCAGACCACGGTCGCGGCTATCCTACCGCGCTTCCGCAGGTTCGTGGAGCGGTTTCCAACGGTGGAGGCGCTCGCGGCAGCGCCGGTCGAGGACGTGATGGCCGAGTGGGCCGGTCTCGGCTACTACGCGCGCGCCCGCAACCTGCACGCCTGCGCCCGCGCGGTCGCGACGGAAGGCGGCTTCCCGCGCACCGTGGACGGTCTGCAGCGCCTGCCCGGCGTCGGTGCCTACACGGCCGCCGCTATCGCCGCCATCGCGTTCGGGGTGCCCGTGGTGCCCGTGGATGGGAACGTGGAGCGAGTCACGGCGCGGCTGTTCGCCGTGGAGGATCCGCTACCGGGCGCCCGTTCTCGGCTCACGCAGCTCGCGGCGCGCTTGGGTGAGCAGGCGGAGGCACGGGCGCGACCGGGCGACTTCGCCCAGGCGCTGTTCGACCTCGGTGCCACGATCTGCACGCCGCGAGCGCCCGTCTGCGCGCTCTGTCCCTGGCACGGCGACTGCGAGGCGCGGCGTCGCGCCCTCCAGGACACGCTGCCGCGCAAGGCGCCCAGGGCCGAGCGCCCGGTGCGCTACGGGGCGCATTTCTGGGTCGAGGATGAGGCGGAGACGGTGCTGCTCCATCGCCGTCCGCCGCGCGGTCTACTCGGCGGCACGCTCGCTTTGCCGGGCACAGCGTGGCGCTCCGAGCCTTGGCTGGAGGCGGAGGCGATGGCTGCCGCACCTGGTGCGGCGCCGTTGGCGCCTTGCAGGGACGGCGGAGCACGGCTTCACGCACTTCACGCTGCGCGCCGACGTGTATGCCGCGTGCGTGCCCGCCCTGCCGCCGGGCGGCGATCGGCGCCCGGCGGCGGAGGCAGAGGCGGAGATGCCGACCGTGTTCGCCCGCATGGCTCGGATCGGGCGAGGCGCCGCGAGATAAGCCCGACCTGTGCCAGCCGCTCTCGACGAAGAGAACCGACAACGAGAACAACCATATGCTTCGCAGGTTGCGATAATATCGTGCAAAGGTGGTAAGAGATGAGTTACAATTCTAATTATTGCAAATCAGATCTGCAAAGCGAGTGAATTTAGTCATCATTATAAGACGCAGTCTCGCGACAAGGTGGACGTCCCGATATTTGAAGGCTCCCGTTTACGTGATTTTAGGTGCATCGTTGACTTGATGCATTCTTCCCGCCAGGCCCCATAGTAAAATTCTCGGGCTCCTCTTGGAAGCGGAGGCCAACATGGCGGAAAGCAACAAGCAGCAGAACACCAAGCCTATCTACAGGCAGGCCGGAGACGCGAATGCTGCCGTAAGGGAGGCAAGTCACGGCATGGAACGAGGCAGCGCGGCAGTCAGCCAGCACCGCGGAGCGGGGCGGGCGCGCCGCAGGAGACGCGCTGCGGCGAAACGGTGAGGCCATCGCTGACGCGGCGTGGCAGGGTGGCGAAGCCCTGCGTCGGAGCGCGCACATCTTGGCTGAGGGCCATCAGGAACTCGTTCAGGGCGCGACCGAGCAGTTCGACGAGGTCGGGCGAAAGGTGATCCGGACGATGCAGCAGACGATGGAGGATTGGCGCACCCTCATGGGGTTGCCCGACGCGGCAGGCAATAGGCTGCAAGATCTGCAGCACGGCATGACGAGTTTCGTGGAAGGCGTTACCCGGAACAACCTGCGGACGACTCAGGAGCTGTTCCGGCTCGCGGATGCTGGGGCCATCGTTGACCTGCAGCGGCGCTTCGCGCGCGACTATCTCGACGCGGTCATGCAGGGCAGCGCCCTTATGGTCCGCATGACGCATCGCGCGGCCGAGGAGGCGTTGCGCCCGCTCGAAGCGAGCATCGAGCAGCATCGCAAGACCCGCGAGAGCGAGCAGGAGCGCCCAAGCGGCGCCGCCGCCCACCGCGACGGCAAGGTCGCGGACGTGATGAGCACGCAAGTGCGTATCATCGGCCCCGACGACACCGTGCAGCAAGCAACGCGGCTGATGCGGGACCAGAACGTCGGCGCGCTGCCGGTGGGCGAGGGCGACAGATTGGTGGGTATGTTGACCGACCGTGATGTGGCGCTGCGCCTTGTGGCCGAAGGCCGCGACCCGGCGCGCACCAAGGTGCGCGAGGTGATGACGCCCGACGTGCGCTACGTCTTCGAGGACGAGGAACTCGGCCACGCGGCGGAGAACATGGCCGAGCAGAACGTCCGCCGCTTGCCAGTGGTCAACCGCAACAAGCGCCTGGTCGGCGTGCTGTCGCTCGGCGATCTCGCGGCGAACGGGAACCAACGCTGGCTCGCCGGTCGCATGCTCGCCGAGGCGGCGCACGAGACGGATCAGCCGGCGCATGCCGCGGCGGAGTAGCGCGCGAGCAGGGCCAGCGTAACGAAAAGGGGGAGGGCGGAGCGGCGCCGGTCACTTCCACGGAGGTGCCCGACGCCGCCGCTGCCGCGATCCCCAACGCTCCCAGGCGAGCGTTCTGTTCTCGTTCTAGAACCGAAAGAATCTATCTGAGCGGCGGTGCGTTCGAGGCAGGCTATGCCGCGCGCCCTCCGCACGCACCAGGCGCAGCTCCTCGCCGTCGCGCAGGCGATCGCCGCGGGCGCGGAGGTGCGCGACATCCTGGCCGCGGTCACGCCCGGCGGTGGCAAGTCGCTGCTGCCGGTGCTGGCCGCCCATACTCTCATCGCGGCAGGGCTCGTCGAGCACGTGGTCTGGGTCGTCCCGCGCGACAGCCTGCGCCTGCAAGCCGAGGAGGCGTTCGCCGACCCGCACTGGCGCGCGGCACTCGGCCACGCCCTCGCGGTGCGCGCGGCCGACAACGCGCCCGACCCGGCCCGCGGTCTGGCTGGCTACGTGACCACCTACCAGGGTGTCGCCGCTGCCCCAGACCTGCACCTCGCCGAGGCAAGGCGCCGGCGAACGCTGCTCGTCGTGGACGAGATGCACCACCTGCCGGCGCCGGACGAGGTGCCCAAGGGCGAGGATGCGGACGACCCGGCCCAGGGCTGGTCGGCAGCGCTCCTGCCCCTGCTCGAATGCGCGCGCGTCCGGCTGCTGCTGTCGGGCACGCTGGAGCGCGCGGACGGGCGCCGCATCCTGTGGCTGCCCTATCGCCGTGGCGCACGCGCGGGACATACCGAGGTGGACCTCGCCGCCCCTGGCTGGGCGGTGGTGGGCTACTCGCGCGCGCAGGCCCTGGCCGAGCGCGCCGTGCTGCCCGTCACCTTCGGCGCGCTCGATGGCGAGGCGCGCTGGCTGGAGCCCTCGCATGCCCGGGCCGGATGGCACCCGCACGCGCGCCGAGGCCGGGCCGCACCGGCTCTCGGGCAGTCACCCCACCGAGACGACGCGCCCGGCGCTGTTCACGGCGCTCAGGACCGGGTTCGCCGAGGCGCTGCTGCGGCGCGCCTTCGAGTCGGCGCGGACCTTGCGCGGGCAGCGCCGGGCGGCGGGGCTGGGGCCGCGCGGCCTGGGCAAGCTGCTCGTGGTCGCTCCCGACCAGGCGCAGGCGAGGCGCTACCTCGACCTGCTCCGGGCCTGGGTGCCGCGCAGCCAGGCAGATAGCGTGCGCCTGGCCACCTCGGACGAGCGGGACGCGCACGAGACGCTGGCCGCCTACCGGCTTCGCCCCGAGCCGAGCGCGCTGGTCACGGTGGCGATGGCCTACGAGGGGCTGGACGCGCCCGAGGTCGCCGTGGTTGCCGCCCTGACCCACATCCGCTCGCGCCCCTGGCTGGAGCAGATGGTCGCGCGTGCGACGCGGGTGGACCCGCACGCCGGGCCCTATGAGGGCCAGCGCGCGCTGGTGTTCCATCCCGACGATCCGTTCTTCGCCCGCTTCCGCTGGCGCATGGAGCGGGAGCAGGGCACGCACGCCCGCGGTCCGCACCCGCGCAAGCAGCATGCCCTGCCGCTCTGGTTGGAGGAGCGGCTCGCCGAGGCGCGCGAGGAGCGCGGCATCGTGCCGCTGGAGAGCAACGCGCTGACGCTGCGCCTCGTCTGCCTGGCACCGGGGCCGGAGCTGGCACTTGTGCGGCCCGAGGTCGAGGCGCAGGGCGACATGCTGGAGCCGCCCAGCCTGGTCGAGCGGCGCCTGCGTGCGCGAGTGGGCGAGATGGTAGCGGCGCAGGTCGTCGAGGACGGGGAAGCCCTGCAAGCGGCGCGCGGCGGCTACCACGCCTACAACGCGGCGCTGAAGCGCGTGCTCGGCAAGGGGCGCTCGGCCATGGGGCTGGCCGAGCTGGAGGCGGCGGCGGCGTGGCTGGAACGCAATCGCCTGGCCGATCACCTGCACCTGCTCGACGGCGACCCGCGCTACACCTGGCAGGCGAGGCAGGCTAGGCGGCGAACCGTTTAGTGCCATCGCGGTCAGACCATAGCGCCGCGGCCATGCTGTCCGCGTCCTCCGCCGTCGCTGCCCGGCCGAGTGCGAGCAGCGCCAGGCCGAGCGTCGCCTGCACTGTTGCAACCGCACCCGGAGGTTGGCTCTCGCCGCGCCACACCGCGGCGAGCAGCGCCGCGTCCCCGCGCTCAGGCGACACGACGGACAAGGCCGGGAAGGCGACCTCCGCTTGCCCGGCGCACGCGTCCCAGAGATGGCCGACCGCGGGCTTTGCCGGGTTGCGCTCCGCCTCGCCGCCGCCACCCTTGAGCACGAGCAGCCGCGTCCGGCCGAGCCGCTCGGCGACGCCCATGTGGACGGCGAGATAGGGCGGATGGAACACCCCGTCCACGCCCGCGGGAGCACCGGCCGGGTCGAGCAGGCGCACGACCGTGTTTACGGGTGACCGCAGCCCGAGCAGCTCGCGCAGCTCCAGCAGGCGGCCGAGCGCGGGTAGGATCAGATCGAGCGGCACATAGGCGAACCGCGCGTCGGCCATCTGCCGCTCCGCGTTCGCAAAGCTGTCCGCAGGCGCCATGCCGAGCGCTGCCAGCGCCTCGGGCACGCCGACGCCGCCGGAGAAGCGATTGCTTCCGTGCATGAGGACGGGCACGCCCGCCCGCGCTAGCGTGAGCGCCGCGAGCAGGAACCACGGTGCCCCGCGCGTCCGTCCAGCGCCATAGCTCGGCCAGTCGAGCGCCGCCCCGAGCGGTGCTGGCAGTGCGGCGGCCTCTCGCGCGGCCTCGACCAGGCCCGCGATCTCGTCCGCGTCCTCGCCGCGGTAGCGCAGGAGCATCAGGAAGGCGCCGAGCTGCACCGGGTCCACGTTGCCCCGGAGCACGAGCGTGAACGCCTCACGCGCTTCCTCGCGCGTCAGCGCCCGCGAGCGTCCTGGGCCGCGGCCGAGCGTCGCGACGAACTCGGCGAAGCGCGCCTGTCCAGGGGACAAAGGTCGGGTCAAGCGGCCTCCCGCTGCGCCGCCTCGCCGTGCAGCGCCACGACGCGGCCAATCAGCACCAACGTCGGCCCATGCATCGCCGCCGCCTCCAGCGCATCGGGCAGGGTCGCGAGCGTGCCGAAAAGGCGGCGCTCGCCGGGCCGCGTCGCGTTCTCGACGGCGACGGCTGGCGTGCTGCCGGGCAGGCCCGCCTCCATGAGCCGAGTAGCAACCGTGCGCAGCGTGCGGCTCGCCATGTAGGCGGCGACCGTTCCCTCGCCGCTCGCGAGCGTACGCCAGTCGAGACCCGGCACATGGCCGTCGCTGCCGTGGCCGGTGACCAGGTGCAGCGAGCGCGCCACGTCGCGGTGGGTGAGCGGGATGCCGAGCCGCGCGGCGGCGGCGCAGGCGGCGGTGACGCCGGGGATCACCTCCACGGGAACGCCGGCGGCCCGAAGCGCATCGAGCTCCTCGCCGCCGCGGCCGAACACGAAGGGGTCGCCGCCTTTAAGCCGGACGACGTGCGCGCCGGCGCGGGCATGCTCCAGGATGAGCTTGTTGATCGCGGCCTGGCTCATGGCGTGGCGGCCGCAACGCTTGCCCACGTTGATGCGCCGCGCGTCGCGCCGAGCGAGGTCGAGGACGGCTGGCTCGATCAGCGCGTCGTAGAGCACGACGTCGGCCCGCTTCAGCGCTCGGACGGCGCGCAAGGTGAGCAGCTCCGGATCGCCCGGCCCGGCGCCGACCAGGCTTGCTCGGCCGGGCGCGGGCGCTTGCCCACGCAGCCGGGCCGCGATCAGCCGCTCCGCTTCCTCTATCTCGCCCGCGAGCACTGCCTCCGCCTCCGGCCCGTCCATGACGGCGTCCCAGAACCTGCGCCGCGAGTCGCGGCCCGGCAGCGCCGCCGCGACCCGTTCGCGCCACGCCCGGCACAGCCGTGCCAGGGCTGCGTAGCCCGGCGGCACCGCGGCTTCCACCCGCCCGCGCAGGTCGCGCGCAAGAGCGGGCGCCGCGCCGCCGGTGCCGATCGCGACCTGTACCGGGCCGCGATCCACGACCGCGGGCACGATGCAATCGGAGATCGCGGGCTTATCCACCGCGTTGACGAGCACGCCTGCCGCCCGCGCGAGGGCGGCGGTGGCCTGAGCCGCGGCGGGATCGTCCAGCGCCACCACGCAGAGCCGGGCACCTGCGAGATCCTCGGGACGCGGCGCGCGAGGGTGCAGCGCGAAGCCGTGCTCGGCCGCGAGCGTCGCCATGTCGTCGTCCGCGCGCTCGGCGAATACGTGCAGCTCGGGCCGCGCTCCGAGCAGAAGCCGAGCCTTGGCCACCGCCTCCGCGCCGCCGCCTACGAGGACGACTTGCTCGCCGTCGAGCCGGAGGAAGACGGGGAAGTAGCCCGGCTCAGCCGGCGGGCGCTCTGACATCGCGGAGAATCCTCTGCAACTCGGGTACGCACGAGCCGCAGCCCGTGCCGGCGCGCAGGGCGCCGCCCAGCTCGGCGACCGTGCGCAGCCGATGAGTGATGGCGGCATGGCGGATCGCATTCAAGCCCACGCCGAAGCAGGCGCACACCTGCGGCCCTTCGTCCGGGATGTCGGTGCGCCACCGGCCCGCGAGGAGAGCGCCGCGCGCCGCGTCGGGCACAGGTTCGGCGAGCAAGGGCAGCAGCGCCTCGGCGGTGGGCAGCGCTGCGGCATCGCGCGCCGTGAACAGGCAGGCATCGAGCGTACCGTCCACGAGGGCAGCGACGCGCAAGACGCCGCGCGCCGGGTCAGCGGCTTCCAGGATCTCCGCGCCGGGCGCGTCCAGCAGCAGGCCGCGAGGCGCGTGAGGTCGGCGCCGCAGGGCAGGGGGCGCAGTCCGGTGAGACGGTAAACGTGCCCGGCATCCAAGGGCACGCGGACCCAATGGCACAGATCTGCGAGGCGTCCGCCCCGGCGGCGGAGCAACAGCCCATGCCAAGCCGTCTCGAATGGCGCTCACGCGCGCAGGCGTCGCCTTCAACTCCGGCTGGCCCGAATGGGGATCGAGCCGCGCACCGACGGCGCGGGCAACGGGACCCGACTGCGCGAACTGGTCCGTCCAATGCATTGGAGCGAAGATCTCGCCGCGCCGCTGCGCGTGGGTCGGCTCGGCGCGCAGCACGACCGTGCCCTCCGCCGTCTCGACCCGCGCGAGGCTGCCTGCGGCTAGGCCGAGGCGGGCAGCGTCCGCGGGGTTGATCGCGAGCAGCGGCTCCGGGGTGTGCGCCATGAGGGCGGGGACCTGGCCCGTGCGCGTCATCGTATGCCACTGGTCGCGGATGCGGCCCGTGTTGAGCAGGAACGGCATGTCGCCGCGCTCGGGGCGGCCGCGATAGGGGATGGGCACGATTCGCGCCCGTCCGTCGGGCGTCCGGAACCCGCCGTAGCCGAACAGTCGCCCGCCTTCGGCGGCGTCGTTGGCTGTGCAGGGCCAGCGCGTTGGCGCCATGCTCTCGTAGCCCGCATCGTCGAGGCCGGCGAGCCCCGAGACGTCGAACAGGCGGCGTCCGCCGTTCGCAACACCCGTGAGCGCCGCGTGCTCTCGGAAGATCGCGGCCGGGCCGTCCCACGCGAAGTCTTCCGGCCAGCCCATGCGGCGCCCGACTTGCGCGAACATCCACCAATCCGGCCTGGCTTCGCCCGGCGTCGCGCGGAATGGCCGCTGGCGGCTGATGCGCCGCTCGGAGCTTGTTACGGTGCCGTTCTTCTCTCCCCATGCAGCGGCGGGGAGCAGGGCGTGGGCGTATGCCGTGGAGTCCGTCGCCCAGCAATCGCTCACGACGACGAAGGGACAGGCAGCGAGCGCCGCGCGCACGCGGTCGGCGCGGGGCAGGGTCGCCGCCGGGTTGGTGGCGGCGATCCAGACCGCCTTCACGCGCCCGTCCAGGACCGCGTCGAACAGCTCGACGGCCTTGAGGCCCGGCCCCGGCGCGAGATTCGGCGCCCGCCAGAAGCGGCGCAGCGCTTCCACCTCCTCCGGGTTGTCCCAGCGCATATGGGCGGCGAGTTGGTTCGCGAGGCCGCCGACCTCGCGCCCGCCCATCGCGTTGGGCTGGCCCGTGAGGCTGAATGGCCCCATGCCAGGCCGGCCGATGCGGCCCGTCGCGAGGTGGCAGTTGATGATGGCGTTGCACTTGTCGGTCCCGGCCGAGGACTGGTTGACGCCCTGGGAATAGACGGTGAGCGTGCGCTCGGTGCGGGCGAACAGGTCGTAGAAGGCTTCAACCGCCTCAGGGTCCACGCCGCACTCCTCGGCGACAACCTCCGGCGACGGTGCGTCACGCCGGGCGATGGCGAGTGCCTCGTCGAGGCCTGTCGTGTGCCGCTCCGCCCAGGCGCGGTTGAGGGCGCCAGTCTCGTCGAGGTAGGTAAGCAGGCCCTGGAACAGGATCACGTCGGTGCCGATTGCCACGGGCAGGTGCAGGTCGGCCATCTCGGCGGTGGCGGTGCGCCGCGGATCGAGCACGACGACCTGCGTGCCCCGCGCGGTGCGGGCCGCTTGGAGGCGCTGGTGGAGCACGGGGTGGCACCAGGCCGCATTGCTGCCCACAAGCACGGCGAGGTCTGCCACGTCCCAATCCTCGTAAACGCTCGGCACCACATCCTCGCCGAAGGCGCGCACGTGCCCGGCGACGGCGGAGGCCATGCAGAGGCGGGAGTTGGTGTCTATATTGCCGCTGCCGATGAAACCCTTCATCAGCTTGTTGGCGACGTAGTAATCCTCGGTGAGGAACTGCCCGGAGACGTAGAACGCCACGCTGTCCGGCCCGTGCGCGGCGATGGTCTCCTGGAAGCGGCGGGCGATGAGGTCGAGCGCCTCGTCCCACGTCGCATCCTGGCCGCCGATCCGCGGCCCGAGCAGGCGCCCGGCGTCGCCCAGCGTGTGCCCGAGTGCTGCACCCTTGGAGCAGAGGCGGCCGGTGTTTGACGGGTGCGCCGGGTCGCCAGATATGGTGCCGTCGGTGCGCGCGAGCACGCCGCAGCCGACGCCGCAGTAGGGGCAGGTGGTGCGGACGGCGGCGGTCATGGCCTGTCCACCCGGTAAATTGTCCGCACAATTCGTCGGTGGAATTCGAGTGGGACGACCGTAAGCGGATCAGCAACCTCGTCAAGCACGGGGTGGATTTCCAGGATGCGGTGCGGATGGATCTCTCGAACGCCATCATTCGCGAGGACAGGCGCCGCGATTTCGGCGAGACACGACTGGATCGCCTTTGCGTTGCTCGATGAGCGTTTGGACGTGCTGGTGTTCACGCGACGAGGGAACGCAATTCGTATCATCAGTCTGCGCAAAGCTAACGACGGGGAGTTCGATGACTGTGAAGCTCAAGCGGCCCGCGCCCGACGAGAATGAGGCCATCCAGCGCGGCATCGAAAGCGACCCGGACAATCCGGAGCTGACGACTGAGGAAATCGCCGAGATGCGGCCGCTGAGCGAGTTCGATCCCGAGCTATACGCGGCCTTCATGCGTCGCCGCGGCCCGCAAGTAGCGCCAACCAAGGAGCGTATCTCGCTGCGCCTCGACCGCGACCTGCTGCAGGCGCTCCGGGCGGGAGGCCGCGGCTGGCAGGGCCGCGCCAACGCGGCCCTGCGCAAGGCGTTCCTCGGCGAGTAGGTCACGCGTCCACCAGCAGCAGGATGCGCCGCCCGTCTAGTCGGACAGGAACCCGGCGCACGCACCCCTCGTCGGGCGCCTCCGCCTCGCCGCTCGCCAGCGCGATGACCCAGCCGTGGAGCGGGCAGGTCACGCTCTCGCCGTGAACGATGCCTTGGCTCAGCTTGCCTTCCTTGTGCGGGCAGCGGTCGTCGAGGGCGAATACCTGGTCTGATCCGGTGCGGAACACGGCGATCTCGCCCCGCGGCGTCACCACACGGCGCGCGCCGAGCCGCGGTATATCGTCGAGCGCACCCACGTCGCGCCAAGGCGTTGAGAAGCCGCCGTCCATCACGCCACCTCCGCCAGGGTGCGGAACTCGTGCGCCTCGGCACCCGCCGCCCGCTCGGCCCAGGGATCGTGCTGGACATGGCGCTGGCTCTCCAGGAAGCGGTCGCACAGCCGCCGGCGCTCGTCCGCATCCTCCACCACGCGCGCGCGAATGCCCTCCAGCCCGACGCGCTCGACCCAATGCGCCGTGCGCTCCAGGTAATGCGCCTCCTCGCGGTACATCTGCAGGAAGGCCGCGCAGTATTCGAGCACCTCGTCCGCCGTCGCGACCTTGCACAGCAGGTCCGTCACCCGCACCTTGACGCCGCCGTTGCCCGCGACGTGCAGCTCCCAGCCGCTCTCGACGGCGATCACGCCGAAATCCTTGATCGTCGCCTCAGCGCAATTGCGCGGGCAGCCGGAGACGGCGAGCTTGACCTTGTGCGGCGTCCAGCTTCCCCACGCCATCTTCTCCAGCGCGATGCCCATGCCTGTGCTGTCCTGGGTGCCGAACCGGCACCACTCCGAGCCGACGCAGGTCTTCACCGGTACGCAGCCCCTTCGCGTAGGCGTGGCCGCTGACCAAGCCGGCCTCGTTCAGGTCCGCCCAAACCGCGGGGAGTTGCTCCTTGCGCACGCCGAGGAGATCGATGCGCTGCCCTCCTGTAACCTTCACGGTCGGGATCGCGTAACGGTCCACCACGTCGGCGATGGCGCGCAGCTCGGCGGCGCTGGTGACACCGCCCCACATGCGGGGGACGACGGAGTAGGTGCCGTCCTTCTGGATGTTGGCGTGGACGCGCTCGTTGACGAAACGGCTCTGCGAATTGTCCTCGTACTCGCCGGGCCAGGCGCAGAGCAGGTAGTAGTTGAGAGCCGGGCGGCAGGCAGCGCAGCCGTCCGCGTTCTTCCATCCGAGCGCCGCGCGCACCTCCGGCGCCGTCTTGAGCGCCCGCTCGTGGATCGCGGCGCGGACGGCGTCGTGCGCGTGCTCCGTGCACTTGCACATCGGCTTCACCTTCGGCGACGCCGTGTAGGCGTCGCCTGCGGCGTGGGCGAGAAGCTGCTCAACGCTGCATGTGCAGCTCCCGCAGGACGCGCTCGCCTTCGTCCGCGCCCGTACCTGATCGAGCGTGGTGAGGCCCCCCTCCTTGATCGCGGTCAGGATCCTGCCCTTGGAGACGCCGTTGCAGCCGCAAATCTCCGCCGTGTCCGGCAGCGCCTCGACGCCTCCCGCCCCTCCGCCGTCGGGCGCCGGGCCGAATACCAGCGTGTCGCGCTGGTCCGCGACCGAGGCGCCCGATTGGATCAGATCGAAGTAGAACGCGCCGTCCTGGGCATCGCCGTAGAGCACGGCGCCGATGAGCCGGTCGTCGCGCAGCACGAGGCGCTTGTGCACGCCGCGTGCCGCGTCGCGGAACACGATCTCCTCCGTGCCCCCCTCTTCTGAACCACCCTCGCCCAGGAAGTCGCCTGCCGAGAACATCTCGACGCCCGTGACCTTGAGCCGCGTCGCCGTAGCGCCAGGCTGGAACAGGGTGTACGCGGCCCCCGTCACCGCGTCCGCAAGCACCCGCGCTTGCTCCCATAGTGGCGCCACGAGGCCGAACACCTGGCCGCGATGCTCGACGCACTCGCCGACGGCGTAGATCAGGGGATCGCTCGTGCGAAGCTGGTCGTCCACTCGGACGCCGCGTCCGCAGGCGAGCCCGGCCGCCTTGGCGAGCGTCACGTTCGGGCGGATGCCGACCGCCATGGCGACGAGGCCGGCCGGCAGCACCCGCCCGTCCGCGAGGCGCACGCCCTCGACGCGTCCCTTTCCGACGAACGCCTCGGTGTTCGCCCCCGTGAGCACCTGGATGCCGCGCCGCTCCAGATCCGCCGCGAGCAGGCCGCCGCTCACCGGATCGAGCTGCCGCTCCATGAGCGTCGGCATCAGGTGGACGACCGTGACTTCCATGCCCCCACGCGCGAGGCCGTAGGCGGCTTCGAGCCCGAGCAGCCCGCCGCCGATCACCACGGCCGGGCCGCCCCCTCTCGCGCAAGCCTGGGCGCAGGCCGCCTGCATCGCCTCCACATCCGCGAGGTCGCGGAAGGTCACGATACCCGGGAGGTTCTTGCCCGGCAGCGGCAGGACGACTGGGTTCGACCCGGTCGCGAGCAGAAGCAGGTCGTAGCTGCGCACCAGCCCGGACGCGCTGCGCACCTCGCGGGCGGTCCGGTTGATCTCCACCACCGTCTCGCCGGTCAGGAGCTCGATGCCGCGGTCCGCATACCAGTCGCGGTCGTGGGTCACAATCTCGGCGAACCGCTTCTCCCCGGCCAGCAGGGGGGAGAGCATGATGCGGTTGTAGTTCCCGTGCGGCTCGGCGCCGAAGACGGTTATCTGATACTCGTTCGGCGCGCGGGCCAGGATTTCTTCGAGCGCGCGCACGCCGGCCATACCGTTGCCGACCAGCACCAGGCGCTTGCGGCCGAAGGCGGCGAAGGGAGCGATCATGTTCATGGCAGTTCCCTCCTCAGACCCGAGCCGCGCCGACGGCGGCGCCCCACGTCGCGCGCCAGCGCCGCCGCACGCCCGCGACACCGACCAGCGCAAGCGCCGCCAGCAATGCGAAAACCAGGAACCCGGCGCCGTAGCCACCCGTGATCTGCTTCGAGGCGCCGAGGCTGGACGCCAGATAGAACCCGCCGACCCCGCCCATCATGCCCACGAGTCCGGTCATCACCCCGATCTCGCGCGCGAAAAGCTGCGGCACGAGCTGGAACACCGCGCCGTTGCCCATGCCCAGCGACAACATGCCGACGATGAACACCGGCAGCGCGAGCCAGATCGTGGCCAGCCCCGTGCTGACCGCCGCGAAGGCGCAAGCCGCGACCGCGTAGAGCGCCGTGAGCGCCCGCGCGCCGCCGATGCGGTCCGCGACCGCGCCGCCCAGCGGACGCACCATCGAGCCCACGAACACCACCGCCGCGGTGCAGTAGCCGGCGGCGGCGGGCGCCAGACCATACTGGTCGTTGAAGTAGATCGTCAGCGACGAGGCGAGGCCGACGAAGCCGCCGAAGGTCACGCCGTAGAACGCCATGAGCCACCACGCATCGCCGATGCGGAGCAGCCGGCCGTAATCGGCAAGCCGTTTCGGCAGCGGCGCGTTTGGGTTGTCCTTCGCGATAGCGGCGAAGACGGCCAAGACCGCGAGCAGAGGGAGAGTATCGAGGCCGATAACGTTCTGCCAACCGACCAGCCCGGCGAGACCTGGCGCGAAGAGCGCGGCCAGCACCGTGCCGGAGTTCCCGGCGCCCGCGATCCCGAGCGCCCTGCCCTGGTGCTCGGGCGGATACCAGCTCGACGCAAGCGGCAGCGCCACAGCGAACGAGGCGCCCGCGAGGCCGAGCACAACCCCCAGCATCAGCAGTTGCGCATAGGAGTGGACTCCGAAGCCCCACGCCGCGACCAGCCCGGCAATCACCACGGCCTGCGCCCCGATCCCGACCCGCTTGGCCCGGAAGCGATCCACGAGCAGGCCGAGCACGACGCGCAGCCCGGCGCCGGCAAGCACCGGCACGGCGACCATCAACCCTTTCTGCGCCGGGCTGAGGTGGAACTGCGCCGCGATCGCCACGCCGAGCGGGCCGAGGAGCACCCAGGTCATGAAGCTGACATCGAAGTAAAGAAAGGAGGCGAGAAGCGTGGGCGCATGCCCCGCCTTGAAGAAGTTTTCCGTCGCCATGGAGCGCGCTCCGCGGCCCGCTTCGCGTGGCCGATGGCCGGCCGTCATTGGCCTGCCCAGGAGAGGTCGGGGCCTAACCCCGATGGAGGCTGGCACCCGCCATTGTGCGCCGCCTGCGGCCTTTGCTCGACCGCAAACGCGAGATCAGCAAGAAGGATGCCAGCGGGCCTGCTGGCTGACTGCTCGGCAGAAGCATGGTACGCTGCAATAAGATGCCAACAAATTAGGCATCATACGCCTATAGAATAGTCACATTAGGTTTCGCTTCGCTGACAGGCCTTGGGTCCGCCTAAGCCCACGGCAGCATCAGGTCGGCGCTGCTGCGGAACACGGCACGGGCGAGGATGTCTGGCTGCATATCGAGCCATCCCCAGCGCTGGAGCTGGGTCGCATACCACGTCCCGTCGGACAGGGGCGGATGCCCGGTCGTACCGGTGCTGAAACGCGGCCGGCTGCTTCGCTCGCCGCGCAGCGCCGCAAGCGTTGCGTTCTCCGGGAGATGCAGCGGTGGTCCGGCGAGCAGCCTCGCGTGGGCGAGCGTGCGCGCTTCCGCATCGCACAGCGGCGCGACTGTGGCCAGGGCACGTATGAGGGCGTTCATCTCCGCCGGGCGCGACACGGCCCACGGTTCGGCGACGGCAAGACATTTCTCAACGTGTCCCGGCCGCATCTGCTCCGTCCCAAGCACAACCTGCCCTGCGCCGCGGAGCGTCGCCTCGTCGCCCCAGGGTGCGCCCGCGCAGAAGCCGGCGATCCGCCCGGCCGCTAGCGCATCCACCACTTCCGCGGGCGGGATCGCCACCAGTTCGACGTCACGGTCCGGGTCCACGCCTCCAGAGGCGAGCCAGTCGCGCAGGAGCAGGGCATGGGTCGAGAAGGCGTGAACGACAGCGAATCGCGGCGGGGCGTTCTGCTGGCGCACCCAGGCCCGGAGGCGCCATGCGATCTGTGCCGGCGTTGCCACCGCTCCCGCGGTTGCCGCCGCCGCTTCGGGGGCGAGCACGACGCTGTTGCCGCCCTCGCTGAGTGCCATGGGCACGAGCAGCCGAGTGCGCGGTCCACGCAGCCCGGCCGCCGCGGCCAGCGCCAGGGACGGCAGCATCACCGCCGCGTCGAGCGCCCCGAAGGCGAGCTTGTCCGCGATATTCGACCACGACGGTTCCACGTTGATCCAAACCTCAAGCCCTTCCGCGGCGAACAGCCCCTGCCGCTCCGCCACAAGCGCGGGTAGGCTGTCCACCAGCCGCAGCATACCGAGCCGCACCGTCACGCCTGCCCCTTCCGCTCGCGCAGCAATCGGGCGGCGGTGTCGACGATTCGCTCGCCGCGACGCATCGCCTGGCGCTGCAGCCAGCGATACGCGTCCGGCTCGGCGATCCGCCGCTCGCGTATCAGCGTCGCCTTCGCGCGCTCGACGACCTGCCGCTCCGCAAGCCGCGACTCGGCGGCCTGCAGCTCTTCCGCCATCTCCCGGTGCCGCCGGAACAGCGCAACGGCGGCGCGTAGCAGCGGCCGGACGTGCGGAGGTGCCACGCCGGCGATATTGTAGGAGCAGACACCAGCCGCGATCGCCTCCTCCATGAAGCTCGGATCGTCCTCGTCCACGAACAGCACCACCGGCCGCGGCACGCTCGCCGACACCCGGCGCAAACCGTCGAGCGCGTCGCGGTCGGGCCGGGCCATGTCCACGAGCACCACGTCCGGCTGGTGATGCGCCACGGCTTCCGGCAGCGAGGTGCCAGGTGACAAGCGCACCACATCCAGCGAAGGGTCCTCAACGAGCGCCCGCGCTAGGTCCCGTATCCGGTCCGCATCGTCGTCCGCCAGCAGGACCTTCACCCGCGCGTTGCCTCGGCTCTCATCCGGCGCGCGCGAAGCAAGCGGTGCGCCAGGCCAGGCGCGTCGGGCGGGTCTGGGCGGTCAAAAGCCTGCACGCTTGGCGTCGGACCCCTGTTCTCTCAACGCGGCATCCGCTTCAGCAAGCAGCCTGGCGAAGCGTACTGCCCAGGCTGCTTGCCCCGCCCCGTCGGCGATCAGATCTTGGCGAATTTCGATCTCCACGTGCGCCAGGCCGCGCCGCTCGCCATGCATGGGAATTGTGTAGTCGGTGCTGTCACTGACGCTGTAGGGGGCATTGTCGCCGACCTTGACGTCACCTTCCGCCTTCAGGAGGGCGAGCAGGATGTGCGCCAGCCGCTTGTCGCGGTTGTAGAGCACGCCGACGTGCATCGGCCGCCTCTCGCCCTTGAAGACAGGGGTGAAGCTGTGCATCGCGATAAGGACGGTCCGGCGGCCAGCTTCCGCCCGCGCATCGAGCAGGGCGCGGATCCGAGCGTGATACGGCACGAAGATTTCAAGCTGCCGGGCGGTCCGCTCGTCCGGAGCCAGGTCGAGGTTGCCCGGAATCTCCGTCGTCTCGCTGACGGTGGGAATCGAGCTGTCCACGCCGTGCCCGCGATTGCAGTCGATCACCAGGCGCGAGTAGGCCTGGAGCACCGCGGTCGCGTCCAGCTCGGCTGAGAGCCGCTCGGTCACGCCGGCGATGCCGATATCCCAAGCGATGTGGCGCGCCCGCTCGTTCTCCGAAACGCCGAGCGTGCCAAGACGGCGCGGGATCGTTCGCCCCGCGTGATCGGCGGTCAGGAAGAAGTCGGACCGACCCTCTTCGCGCAGCACGCGAACCGGCTCGGGCTCATCCTCCCTTAGGAGGCGGAACGCCTGCGCGCTCATCGCTCTGCTACCCGGCGACCTCCTCCGTGACCACCTTGAAGCCTGACAGGGTAGCCCGGCCGAACGCCGTTGATATCGCGACATCGGTGGCATCGCGTCCGCGCCCCATGAGAATGCGGCCAATGCGGGGCTGGTTGTGCCGCGCGTCGAACGTATACCAGCGGCCACCGAGATAAGCGTCGAACCAGCCGCTGAAGTCCATCGGCGCGTCCGCCGGGGGGACGCCGATGTCGCCCAGGTAGCCAGTGCAGTAGCGGGCAGGGATGTTCATGCAGCGGCAGAACGTGATCGCCAGATGCGCGAAGTCGCGGCAGACGCCCTCCTGCTCCATGTAGGCGTGGTGCGCGGTCTTGGTCGGCCGCGCGTGCTCGTAGCCGAAGGTGACGCGCTCGTGCACGTAGTCGCAGATTGCCTGGACCCGTGCCCAGCCGGGTGGCACCGACCCGAACAGCGACCAGGCCGTATCGGACAGGAGATCGGTCTCGCAGTAGCGGCTGCCGAGTAGGAACACGAGCACCTCGTCCGGCAGGTCCTCCACCGAGTGCTGCACGGCGTCGGGCGCCACGTCGTCGGGCTGCCCGGAATCCGCGACGAGGAAGTCGTTGGTGATGGTCAGCTTGCCGGCAGGCGCCACGATGCGGGCGCACAGATTGCCGAACCCGTCACGATACTCCGTCGCCGCGACGTGCGGGTCGAACGCGATCCGATCGGGGGTGAGCAGGTCGGGCACGCGCGACGGGTGCACGTTCAGCGTCAGCAGCATCGGGGTCGGCTGCACGCAATCGTAAACGATCTCGTATCCGGCGCGGATGTGCATCGAACGTGTCTCCTCAGAGATGGGCGACGCCGGGTTGGCGGGAGGACGATGTGACCGAATCGTCCGCTCCCTCCGACCCAGGAGCGGCGGTCACGACGACCTCCACGGTCATCCCAAGGCAGTCGGCCGGGAATCCGGTCCAGGTACCTGATAACGGCACCGCCTGGCGCGGGTCGCGGGCCACCGCCACCCGGATCAGGCCGCGGTTGCCGACGATGCCGTTGGTCGGGTCGAACTCGATCCACCCGGCGCCGGGCAGGTAGACGCGCACCCAGGCGTGGGTCGCGCCGCCGCCGACGCGGCCCTCGCCGGACGGGCTGTAAAGGTAGCCCGAGACGAAGCGCGCGGCGAGGCCGAGCGAGCGGACGGCGTCGATCATCAGCACCGCGAAGTCGCGGCAGCTTCCGCTACGCAGCTTCAGCGTGCGGACCGGCTCCTGAACCCCTTGCTCCTGGCGTGCGACGTAGGTGAAGCCCTGCTTAATCGCCAAGGTCATCGCGGTCAGCAACTCCAGCGTGCGGGTCGGCCCGTCGCGGCGTACGAACTGCCGCGCCCACTGGTCCACCTCGTGCGCCGGGTCGGGGGCTTGCCGCTCGATCGAGCGCAAGAGGTCCGGCATCTCCTGGGCCCCGTAGGTGAAGGGATAGGTGTAGGCATACTCCTCGAGCTGGAAGTCCAGCCCCGTGTCGGAGCTGTGGTCGAGGCAGACCGTGCTGTCGAACCGCAGCTCGCGGGCGCGCCCGGAGAAGCGGGCGAGGGCGACGCAGTTGCCGAACACGTCGTGCACCCAGCGCAGGTCCACGGGCCTCGGCGTGATCTCCAGCTTCGACTCGATCAGCCGCTGGTCGTGGCCTTCGCGCGGCCGGAACATCATCCGGTGCTCGCCGAAGGAGACCGGCTGCCGGTAGCGATAGGTCGTGACGTGGCGGACGGTGAGGATCGGCATCAGGACGTGCTGCCCGGCATCGGATACCGGCCCTGGGACTGGCTCTGCGACTGACTTCTGGAACCCGCCCTGGGACTGGGTCTGGGACTGACCCTGCGATCGCCCCTGCGACTGCGATCGGCTCTGGGATTGGCCTTGCGGCGGCCCGATGCCGAAGAAGCTCGCGGACAGGTCTCGGGTGATGGCGATGAGGTGGCTCTGGATGAGGTCGAGGAACTCATGCAGGCCCTGGCGCAGGATCTCCGTGACCGGGAGCGAGCCCAGCAGGGCGCGCAGCCAATCGAGTTCCTCGGCCGCGGCGACGCCGCCGCGCAAGCCGTGCTTCCGCTTGAGCTCAGTGAGCAAGGTTTCCACCTCTTGGACGCATAGGAACACGGAGCGCGGGAAGCTGGGATTGAGCAGCAGGAACCCGGCGACGCGGCTCGGGGTGATGCCCCTGGGATGCTGCCGGCGGTAGGCGTGGTATCCGGCCGCCGAGCGCAGCAGAGCGTTCCACTGGCCGATGTCAATGGGCGAGCCGACATCCTCGGCGCCGTGCGGCAGCAGCAGGTGGTATTTGATGTCAAGCAGCCGGGTGGTCTGGTCGGCGCGCTCGATGTAGCGGCCGAGCTGGTAGAAGCACCAGCCCTGGTCGCGGTAGAACGTGCCCTCCGTGATGCCGGTGTGGGTCTGGCACGCTTCCTTGATCTCGCGGAACAGGTCGGTGAGTCGCCCCGGGGCGAGATCCGCCTGGTTGATCGCGCTGACCCGGTTCTGGAACACGTTGAGCTGCACCCACATCTCGGTGGAGATCAACGGGCGCAAGGCGCGCGCGTTCTCGCGGGCGTCGCGGATCGCGCTGACGATCGAGCTCGCGTTGTCGGCGTCGCTCACGTAGAAGCGCAGCACGGCCTCGGGGGTAGCCTCGCTGTGGCGCTCGTAGAAGGCCTCCTCGTCGGCGTGCAGGGCAACGATGGACTGCCAGTTCTGGTCGCCCCTGGAATCGCGGCTGAACGTCTCGTTCACGTCCAGGATGCGCGCCAGGTTCTCGGCACGCTCGACGTAGCGGGCGAGCCAGAAGATGCACTCCGCGTAGCGGGCGAGCAGGACCTCGCTCAAGGACGCCCCCTATTCAAGGACCCCCTATTCAAGGACCCAGGTGTCCTTCGAGCCGCCGCCTTGCGAGGAGTTCACCACGAGTGATCCCTTGCGCAGCGCCACGCGGGTCAACCCGCCCGGCAGTACCCAGGTCTTCGCTCCGGTGATCGCGAAGGGGCGCAAATCCACGTGCCGCGGCTCGACCCCGCCCTCGACGAGGGTGGGGGAGACCGAGAGGCTGACGCAGGGCTGGCTGATGTAGTTGGCGGGATCGGCGAGGAGCTGGGCGCGGCAGGTCTCCAACTCCTCCCGGCTCGCGCGCGGTCCGATGGTGATTCCGTAGCCGCCCGCTTCCCCTACCGGCTTGACCACCAGCTCGTCCAGGTGATCGAGCGTGTAGCGCAGCGCCTCCGGCTCGCGGCAGATATGGGTCTCCACGTTCGGCAGGATCGCGTCCTCGCCCAGGTAGTAGCGGATAATGCGCGGCATGTAGGCATAGACTGCCTTATCGTCGGCCACTCCCGTCCCGACCGCGTTCGCGAGCGACACGCGCCCGGCGCGGCAGGCCCGCATCAGCCCGGGCACGCCCAGCGCGCTGTCGGGCCGGAACACCTCGGGATCGAGGAAGTCGTCGTTGATCCGCCGGTAGATCACGTCAACGGGCGAGAGCCCGCCCGTGGTGCGCATGAAGACGCGGTCGTCCTCGACCAGGAGGTCGCGGCCCTCGACCAGCGGCACGCCCATCTCGCGCGCCAGGAAGACGTGCTCGAAGAACGCGGAGTTGTAGGTGCCGGGGGAAAGCAGGACGACGCGCGGGTCGTCGCGTCCGCGCGGTCCCGCCTCGCGCAGGGCGGCCACGAGCTGCAGCCCGTAATTCTCGACCGGGCGGAGGCCGATGCCGTCGAGCAGGTCGGGGAACGCCCGCAGCATCATGTGCCGGTTCTCGATGACGTAGCTGACGCCGGACGGCGTCCGCGCGTTATCCTCCAGCACCAGGAATCGGCCATCCCCGTCTCGGACGATGTCGATGCCGCAGATGTTGACGTAGGTTCTGTGGGGCAGATCGAGTCCCTGCATGATCGGCCGGTAGTTGGCGTTGCCGAGCACCAGGTCGGCTGGAACGATGCCGTCCTTGAGTAGCTTCTGGTCGTGATAGATGTCGTCCAGCAGCAGGTTGAGAGCCGTGACGCGCTGGATGACCCCGCTCTCGATCACGCGCCACTCCGCGGCGGACAGCACGCGCGGGATCACGTCGAAGGGCAGGATCCGGTCAATTGCCTCCTTGTCCGAATAGACGGTGAAGGTCACGCCCTGATCGAACAGGCCCGCCTCGGCCTTAGCCGCGCGCAGCTTCAAGGCATCGATCGAGAACGCTGCGAGCCGGCTCCGGATCGGTTCGTTGCAGCGCCCGCGCAGCATCTCGCAGTAGAACCCCTCGGGATCATAGCTGGCCAGAACGGACGGATCCATGAGCGCCCTTATAAAGGTCTATCGAGAGCTTGTAAGCAATCCGCGTGCCGCTAACAACCCGCGTGCCGCTTGTCGCCGATGACGGCACACGCCTGCGCCGGCGGCTCGAAGCGCCCCTCGCAGGAACGATGGTGGGCCCGGCGCGTTCGCGGTCCACTAGCTGAACCTGTCTAGAGGTGTCCGATGCGCGCTGCCCTTCTCCTTCTCGCCGCTGTCGCTCTGCCTGCGGCTGCGCAGCAGACGGGTGCGGGCGGCCAGGGAAAGCACGAATTCAAAAATCTGCGGTCGTTCACGATCGAGAACAACAGCAAGGACTCCGTCGCGAGCGTGACACTGCTTTCGACCCATGATGGCCAGCAGATGTTCCAGACCGATCACCAGATCCAGCCCAACGAGTTGGCTGAGGCGCAGGTCGGGCGCGATCAGTGCCTGGCCGAGGTGGATGTAACGTTCAAAGGCGGCCGTACTCTGCGCTCGGCAGGGTTGAACGACTGCAAGTTGACGCGCGTGTCGATCAGCGACCGAGAGATCAAGCTGGAGAGTGCCGCGGTCCACTGACCCGCTGCGAGGCCGCGCCGGCCGTCCCCGAGAAAATCCTGCGCTTATTCACGGCCCGTTAAGCGCTTTGCGCGAGACTGCTCTCACGCCCGCCAAAACGGGGACGTGGACAGCAACTCTCGGACTGCAAGGGTAAGACACCATGCCTCTGAACTCAGTGAACACCAATGTCGGCGCGATGGTCGCGCTTGAATCGCTCAACAACACCAACACGCAACTGCAGGCAACGCAGAAGCAGATCAGCACTGGCTACCGCGTCGCCGACGCGACGGACGACGGCGCTGCTTACGCAGTTGCCCAGACCATCCGCTCGAATGTGAGCGCGCTGACCAGCGCCAACCAACAGCTGACTCAGGCCTCATCGGGTCTGCTTGCGACCACGATCAGCGGCCTGAACAGCGTTTCCAACCAGATGAGCAGCCTGAAGGCCACCTTGGTCAAGTTGTCCGACGGCAGCCTCCCAAGCACCGAGCGCACGCAGTATCAGACGGACGTCACGAACGACCTTGCCGACATCAAGAACTATATCACCAACTCCAGCTACAACGGCAAGACGCTGATCGGCAATTTCGGAGCCGCTGCGGGCTTCGGGAGCGTCAATGTCGTCCGCAACGAGAGCGGCACGCAGTATACGATCAACTCGACCGACGCGTCCGCGATCTACAAGGGTCTGACCACCCTCGCGAACGCTTCGCAGACGTCCACGCAGATCGCCGCTGCACTCACCGCCACTGGGTCGTTCACGACACAGTTCGCCGCCGTCAGCTCGGCACTGAACACGTATGGCAACGCGTCGAACTACGTGTCGTCCCAGGTCACCTTCAACAGCAACCGGATAGACGCCATGAACAGCGGTCTCGGTGCGCTGGTTGACGCGGACCTGAGCAAGGAGGCTGCGAACCTGCAGGCACTGCAAACTCGCCAGCAGCTCGGCACCCAGGCGCTTAGCCTCGCCAACCAGGCGCCGAACAGCCTGCTCAGCCTCTTCAAGTAAGCGGCGACCCGGCGGCGGCGCCGCCGGGTCCACCCCGCCAGGAGGCGGCGCATGAGCACCCTAGTACTCGAACTACGCCAAGGCGACATGATGGTCGTGAACGGCGCTCCGATCCGCTTCCGCACCCGCGCGCGCCTCGAGCTCACGGCGCACGCCCGCTTCCTGTTCGGCAAGCAGATCATGTCTCCCGAGCAAGCCGACAGCCCCGCGCGCCGTCTCTACTTCGCGCTGCAGTGCGCCTACATCGGCACCGATGAGGAACGCCCACGCGGCCTCGCCGCTGCCCGTGAGCTCGCGGCGGCGTTCAAGCTCGCGACTAGCTCGCCGCTGGCGCGGGACATCATCGAGCGCGCCATCGCAGCGGCAGAGGCAGACGATTGCTATCAGGCGCTCAAGCTCGCCCGCCGCATCATACGGCATGAGGACGCGGTCCTCGGCCGCGAATCCGACAATAGACAGGAGGTCTAGTGAACTTTACCCCCTTCCCTCCTCTCTCTCTTGCTACGCTTGCTCGTCTACCCTGTCACCACATCTGTCCGCCTCGCCCTCGCGCCCACAGCGCCCATAGCCGTTGGTCACCTTGCGCTGTCACCGCGCCGGAGGTCGCGCTCGCACGCGTTGTTGGTGGCCGCGCCCCGGCCAGTCGGCAGGTCAGGTTGATCGCGTGCTCGCGTAGCTTGGCCTGGAGCGCGGTGGCCAGGTCAGGGGGGCGCGGCCAGGTCGCACTCAGCCTGCGCTCCAGAGGCGCCGCTTCGCACCTGGGGCAGCCAGGCTTGTCGTCCGCCAGCGCGCACCGGCGGCCAGGCTTGGCCGGCGCCCGGTCGTCGCTGCCTCGCGCGTGCGCGTCGCGCCCCGGCACGTCTGCTGGTTCCGGCCCTGCTGGCCGTTCGTCTCCCGCTCGTTTGTGCCGTCCTCTCGCGTGCCCCCCGCGCGTCGGCCGTGTCCCCGCCGCCGGCGCCCCCGTGTGCCGCTGCTGCCCTCGTCCTCCCCGTCTCTCCCCCCCTCCCTCGCGCCCGCCCCTGTTCGCGCCCCCTGCGCTCGCGCCGCGCTGTTCTCGCCCGCCCTGCTCCCCGCCGCGTCCCTCCTGCGCCGCTCTCCTCTTCTTTCGCCCCGCCGCCCGCCCCTCCCCTCCCTGCGCCTCGCGCCGCGCCCCTGCCCGCCCCTGGCTCTGTCCGTCTCCCGCTCTCCCTCCCCCTCCTCGCTCCTCCCCCACCCCCCCCCGTTCCTCCCTCCCTCCCTTTCCTCCCCCCCCCGCTCCCCTCTCCTCCCCTCCCCCTCCTTCCCTCCTCTCCCCCCTGAACTTGTCCCAGCACGCAACCCGCGCTTACCGGGTCGCTTCCGAGAGCCGCAGCGTACGCGACCAGGAGGCGGACGTCTTCCGCCACGCAAGCGCCGTCCTTAGCACGGCCAGGACGGCGGGCGCGATCGCGAAAGCACGCGCCATTGCGGACAATCGCCGGCTCTGGTCGCTTGTCGCGATCCTCGTGCGCGACGACGAGAACCAGCTTCCCCTTACGCTCCGTGCGCAACTCGCCTCTCTCGGCCTCGCGGTCCAGCACGAACTCGGGAAGCCGGAACCCGACGTCGACTTTGTCATCGGCATCAACGAGCATATCGCGGCCGGTCTATCTGGTCAGCCCTGAAACCTTCAGCCCGAGACTTGGGGCAGCGTGCCCTGAGTGCTGGCTTCTCGTCTCGCGTGCTGTCGCAGCCGGTTCCGCTCAAAAGGAGCAAGATGTCGCTCGCAACCGCCAAGCTGCCTGATCCACTTGCCTTAGAAGCGAAGGCACGAGCTCTGCTCGAACAAGGCCGACCCGGTGCAGCCCGGCCGATCATCGCGGCGCTCCGCCCAGCCGGCGCAAATGGCACGACTATCGCGGAGATGAAGGCTCGCCTCCGCTTCGCCGAAGGGCAGGTGCACGAGGCCGTTTCCATCCTGGATACTGGTCTCGAGGAGACGGGACCATGCCTTGCCCTCTATCTGACTCGTGCTGAGCTGCATCTGCTGTCGGGGAATCCCGCGGGCGCGGCGAGCGACGCCGCCGAAGCCGTCATCCTCGCCCGGGACAATGCGGCCGGGAAGGCGCTTCTCGGTCGCTCGCTGCTGCAGCTCGGCCGCGCAGCCGACGCCGTGACGTGCCTGGAAGAGGCACTCGCAGCATGCCCACGTGCAACCCCGGTGCGGCTCGACCTCGCAGCGGCGCTCGATGCGGCCGCTCGACCCGAGGCAAGTGAGGCCGTAATTGCAGACGGCATCGCCCTGGATCCGGGCAACGCCGCGCTGCGCAGCGCTGCATTGCATCGACGCATCTGTGCCAAGGATTTCGCAGCGGCCGTTTCCATGGCCGCGAGCGCCCGCCGGAGCGCCGCGCTGGATGCGTCCGGGTATGGGCTGATGGGACATGCCCTGTCGAGCCTTGGCCGCTACGACGAGGCGGCGGATGCCTACGTGGAGGCGCTGAAGCTCGCGCCCGAGGACCCCTGCTTGCGGCATCTCGTGGCCTCCGCGCGGCGCTGCGACGCAGCCGACCGGGCTCCGCCGGAGTATGTCCGCGTCCTCTTCGACGAGTATGCCGGAGGTTTCGACCATCACCTGGTCCATCTCGGATATTGCGTGCCGGGTCTGGTGCGCCGCGTGCTCGCTCAGCTCGCGCCTGTGGGCGGCCCGGTGCTCGATCTCGGCTGCGGCACGGGACTGCTCGCCGTCGCGTGCAAGGATCACGCGCCGAACGATTGGATCGGCGTGGATCTGTCCCCTCGCATGCTCGAATTGGCCCGCTCGAAAGCGCTCTATGCCGAGTTGCACGAGGCCGACCTGCTCGCCTTTCTCGGTCGCTGCCAAACCGCGCGAAGGTTGGGACGGCTCTGCCTACGGGCGGAGGTATCGCAGGCTGCCAAGACGGCCTGCTGCATGCTGTGTGCTGACCGCGATGGAAGGCGCGTGCCGGACGCACGATGTGCGCGAGGGTGCGATCTGACAGGGGCGCAAGCTGGCCGGGCGCTCGGCAGTCGCGATGCGGCGTCTGCACGCGAGGGAGGGTGAGGCCCGCGCAGCGGCGGCGCGGTCGCGTCGTCGCGCAGCGGCTCCACGGCATACCGCTGGATGCCGTCGGTGGGCGGCATACGACGACCGTGGGCGCGCCGTGAGGCCAAGCGGTGGGGGTCGGCCGCACTTCGATCGACCGTCTTGACGAGCGAAAAGCCCGTCGACCTGCTCGAGGCTTTGAGAACAACACCGACGCTTCGCGCAGTGCCGCGACCGTTGGCCGAGCATGACCGTCAGCGCGCGTGCGGGCGATCCCTCGGTGGCTCGCGCGGCTGCGCAAAGCTCGGCTGGTGACGTGAAAAAGCGAACACCTGCGGCGGCCGAGCAGGGCCGACGCGCACCGATATCGTCGCCGGCAGCACCGCGCGGCAGGTCACCTGGACGGACAATCGGCGTCGGTGGCGGCGAGCAGCGCCGCTTGGAGCGCGCTCCCAGCGCCGGATGCGGCAGACAGAGCCGCTCCGGATATCGCGCGGTGTCTCGCGAGTCGGCGTGCGAACAACGAGCTGGCGGGACGCCGTGTGACGCGGGATCGCCGCGCGGCAGGCGGTGTCCATCACCGGTGTCTTGAGTCGCCGCGATGAGGGCGGCGGTGATCATGGCGCGCACCTGCGTGGACGCGCATCGGCGGAACTGCTGCGCAGCTTGCGACCTGAGCAGCCAGTGCGCGGCGGCGGTATGCCCTCAACACTCGACGCCAGCCGCGCGGCACGCGTGGCTTACGACATCAGTGCCATTCGGGCTGGACGCCGGGTAACCGTGCTGGGCGCGTTCCGCCGCCCTCCAGAACGAGGAGCGAGAGCACCAGCAGCCGCGCAGCCGCGCGAGGCGCCCGACGCGCGCGCAGCACAGCCAAGAGCCAACGTGCGAGCGCGAGCGAGAGCGGCATGGTGGCTCGCATGAGCTGTGGAAGCCGCGACCAGCTGCGGCGGTGTTCCACGCCTACCTCGACCAGGCGGCTCCTTGCCCGAACTGCGCCGCAGCAAGCCGGATGCCGTGTTTCATGGACAATCTGCCGCTCACGGCGCCGACATGATCGTGGCACTGAGCGTCGAGCGCTCAGGTCCCTACCGATACCTGTCCCCCTTCCACTCGCCGCACCACCCCGACTTGGCCCGCCTGGGCGAAGGTGAAGAGCGACTGCGCTCCCGTGTCGCGGCTCGGACCGCCCCGGCGCTGCACGAGCAGTCGGCCCGGCGCTGGGCACCACGTCACGCCGCAGGACGCCGGCCGGGTTCTTCCCGTCATTGCTACAGCCGTCCCAGCTAACCTGCGGTTCGGCTTTGCGAGACGCGCCGATTCCCGCTCATTCTCGCGGGTGACGTGCTGTGCTACTTCGGCCCGCTCACGCCGCTGCTGCGCGTAGTCGAGCCGCGCCTGGCGCCCGGTGGCCGCTTCGTCTTCACCGTCGAGGGCCTCGCTCCTGGTGAGGAAGCAGTATGTCTCGGCCGCATGGGGCGGTACGCTCATAGCGAGATGCACGTCACCGCTGCTGCGCGCGACGCTGGGCTGGAGATCATCTCGCTCGACGAGAATACGCTGCGCCGGGATGGTCCAGCGCCGGTCCACGGCTTCGTGGCTGTCCTGGAGCGTGCAGCATGACACTCGTGGAGCTCGCGTCCGAGGCCGCGATCCGGGGGGCCAGGCTGCTTGAGCATGGCTTGCCCTCGGAGGCGCGGGCGACGCTTCGTGCGGCCGTCGCAGCAGGCGACCGTCGGCTGGCGACACAGCTCAATCTCGCCCTCGCGGAAGAGAAATCCGGCGACGTAGAGGCCGCGCGGCGACGCATGGGCGAGCTCGAGGAAGCCTGCCCGGATTGGGACGAACCGCCGCTGCGCGTCGCCGAGAGCCTGCGCAGGTTCGGCGATTGGCCCGCGGCGGAACAGGCGTATCGCCGTGTGCTGGATCTCAACCCGGCACGGCGGGAGGCTCTCGTCGCGCTCGGTGCCGGCTTGGTCGCTCACGGCCGGCCGGAGGAAGCTCTGCCGTTCCTTCTCCGGGCGTGCGATCAGCCTGACCCAGGTTTTGAGGCATGGCACGCCATCGGCGTCGCCCGCCTTGCGCTCGGCGATGCTGCCCAGGCGGAAGCCGCGCTCGCGAACGCCGGCCGCGCCGCTCCCGACCGACTTCGACATCGCCCTGCAGCGCGCCGATGCGGCGCTCGCGGCTGGCACAGCCGAGAGCGAGCTCGTTCGTCTCGAAGCGGTTTCCGAGACTTCTCCCCTCGATCCGTTGCCACTTCGCGCACGGGCGCACTTGCTCGAAGCGATGGGCCGATTGGATGAAAGCGCGGATGCGCTGGAAGCTGCAGCCGCGATCGCGCCGGCTGACGCGGGATGCGCAGCGGCCCTCGGCTTTTCCCTGACCCGGTTAGATCGGGCCGACGAGGCAGAGACCGCGTTGCGCCACGCCTTGGCGCTCGATCCGCCCTGCCAGCAAGCTCGCGTTGATCTGGCCGCCGTGCTGATCCGTCGCCTCCGCTTCCCCGAGGCCGAGGTCCTCCTCCGCGGTCTCCTTTCCGAGCGCGGCGAAGAAGCACTGATGCTCAGCAACTTGGCCACCGCACTCGGTAACCAGGGCAGATTGCCGGGCAGAGAAAGTTGCGCTGAGAGCGACGGCGTTATTTACGCTCTGCATGCCGTATCCGAACGCCACAGTGTTCGAGGCCTTCTCGCTCGCCTAGCTGCGCGACCTTGTCGGAGCGCTCGTAGCGGAGTCGAAGCCTTGCGGGTCAGGGCCGAAGCGCAGCAGGCGACGATCACGGCGCTCAGTGCCGACAACCAGGCACTGCGCGACGAGGTCGCCCGGCTGAAAGGCTTGCCACCGCGCCCGCCATTACGGCCGTCCGGCATGGAGAAGCCGACCGAGCCTGACGTAGTTGGCAAGAGCAGGAAGCGCTCACGCGCCGCCGCTGTGCCAAGCGCGACCGAGATGCGGTGACTGCCGAGCGCGTGCTCAAGGCCACGGTGCCGGCGGGCTCACGGTTCAAGGGCTACGAGGACTACCTGGTGCGCGAGCTGCACCTGTCGGCCGAGGTGATCCGCTACCGCCGCGAGCGCTGGTTGACACCGTCGGGCGAGACCGTGGTCGCCTCGCTGCCGGCGCGGACCGTGCTCGGGTTCGGGCCGGAGCTGCGCCGCTTCGTCCTGGCCCTGCACGCTCAGGCGCAGGTGACCACCGAGCGGCTTACGGCATTGCTGTAGGGGATTGGGGTGGCGATCTCCAAGCGGCAGATCGAGCGCTTGCTCTCAGCCCCCCTGGACCACCTCGTCGCCGAGGACCAGGAGGTGCTGCGGGCAGGGCTGGCCAGCGCGCGCTGATCACGCTGCACTACACTTCGGCCCGCACGCGCGCAAGGACGGCGTCACCACCCAGCTCGACGACGATCGCTTCACCTTCTTCCGGACCCGCACGCGAATCTCGCAAGACGTTCCTGTCGCTGCTGCGGGCCGGCTACGACGACTACGTCGTCAACGCGGCGGCGCTGGAGTACATGCGCGGGCGCAGCCTGGCTGGATCGGTGATCGAGAGGCTAGCAACGCATCGGACCAAGCTCTTCGCCAGCACGGCGGCTGGCGGCCGCATCTCGCGGCCCTCGGCATCGACCAGCTCGAGGTCACGCCGAACCCGGTGCTGATTGCCACCGAAGGGGCGCTCTGGGGTGCCATCCACCATCATGGCCTGCTGGACGCGACGGTGATCGTCTCCGACGACGCCGTCCAGTTCCGCGTCGGCAGCCACGCACTCTGCTGGCTGCACGCCGAACGGCTCGTGCACAAGCTGGTGCCGGCCACCGCTGAGCAGCGGCGAGCGGTCGAGGTGACGCGAGAACTCATCTGGTGGCTCTATGCCGACCTTAAGGCCTGGAAGCGCGATCCCTGCCCACGCCGGGCCGCTGCCTTGCGCGCCCGCTTCGACCGCATCTTCCGCCGCCGCACCGGCTACATCGTTCTCGACCGGCTGCTGGCCCGCCTGCACCGGCGCAAAGACGAGCTGCTGCGCGTGCTCCAGCAGCCCGACATCCCGCCGCAACGAACTGCTCGGAGAACGACCTGCGCACCTGCGTGATCAAGCGCAAGATCTCCGGCGGCACCATGAGCACGGCCGGGCGCACGGCACGCGACGTCCTGCTCGGCCTGATGAAGACCAGCCGCCAGCTCCGCGTTCGTTCTACGTCTACCTCGGCACCGCCTGCCGTACCCGGCGCCGCTTCCGTTCCGTCCTTGCCCGACCTCGTCAGACAAGCCGCCAGTGTGGCCTCATCGCCCGGGATTTGCCCCAATTACCCGGGCCGACGAGGCAGAGACCGCGTTGCGCCATGCCTTGGCGCTCGATCCGCCCTGCCAGCAAGCTCGCGTCGATCTGGCCGCCGTGCTGATCCGTCGCCTCCGCTTCCCCGAGGCCGAGGTCCTCCTCCGCGGTCTCGTTTCCGAGCGCGGCGAAGAAGCACTGATGCTCAGCAACTTGGCCACCGCACTCGTGGGTCAGGGCCGGCAAGAAGAGGCCATTGCCGTGGCCCTGCGCGCGGCGGAGGTGGCCCCGGATGCGATCCAACCCCGGCGCACCCTCTCTGGCGTGCTGCCTTACCTGGCCAGCGCCGAAGAGCACACCAGGGCCGTCCGCGCCTGCGCGCGACTCTACCCGCGTGGTGAGCGGCGTCCCTTCGCCAATGCCGTTGAGCCTGAGCGGCCGTTGCGGGTCGGCCTGCTCTCCAACGCGTTGCGCACCCATCCTGTCGGATGGCTGACCCTTGCCGGATGGGAGGCGCTCGACCGGACTACCTTCGAGCTTGTCTGCTTGGGGCCGTTCTCGCCCGGCAACTTGTTCGCCCGCCGGTTCGCCGCTCGCGCGTGTGCCTGGCACGACACGCGCGGCGGCAGCGACGCTGCCGTGGCGGCCCTGTGCCGCGAGCAGCGCCTCGATATCGTCGTTGACCTTGGCGGCCACGGGGAAGCCGGGCGCCTCGGAGTGCTCGCCCACCGCGCCGCACCCGTGCAGGTGAAGTGGGTCGGATCGCAGGTTGGTAGCAGCGGTTTGCCGGAGATGGACTGGTTCCTGACCGACCGGTGGGAAACGCCATCGGACTGTACCGATCTCTACAACGAGCGGCTCCTGCTCCTTCCGGACGGCTACGTCTGCTACGAGCCACCCTCCCATGCACCGGATGTGGCACCCTTGCCCGCTCTCTCCGCCGACGGTGTCACTTTCGGCTGCTTCAACAACCTCGCCAAGGTCACGCCCGAGGTCTTCGCGGCATGGGCGGCGATCCTCGCCGCGGTTCCCGGTTCACGTCTCGTGCTCAAGGCGCCCCAGCTCGACGACCCTACTCTCCTTCCGCACGTGAGGGCACGACTCACCGCCGCCGGCCTCGACGCCAATCGGATCGCGTTGCGCGGCGCATCCGCTCACCGTGACCACCTAGCATCGTACGCCGACATCGACATTGCGCTCGATCCCTTCCCCTACTCGGGTGGTCTCTCGACTTGCGAGGCCCTCTGGATGGGCGTGCCGACCATTACGTTACCGGGCCGTAGCTTTGCCAGTCGGCATACGCTGAGCTACCAGGAGAATGCTGGCCTGTCCGGGTGGGCGGCGACCTCGCCGGCCGAGTATGTCGCCCTCGCGGCACGACAGGCCTCGGACCTCGACGGCCTCGCGCTGCTGCGGGCCGGCCTCCGCCGCCAAGTTGCGGCGAGTCCACTCTGCGACGCGCCCAGGTTTGGTCGCAGCCTCGGTGCGGCGCTCCGCCACGCCTGGCGAACCTGGTGCCTGGAAGGTGACCGGGTGGCGTAATCGATTAGCTCGGATGCCAGCCGAATCGCTGCGCCAGCCACTGGCGGAGGTCGAGCAGAACAGCGGCGGCCACGGCTGCGAGCGGGGCCGTGCTGGCGACGGCCGCGGCTTCCGCCTCGGTATGAATGCCGAGCCGTGCCGCTGCTGCTTGCGTCGCCGGAAGCGTGACCGCTTGCGCGCATGCACGACGCCAGAGCGCAACCATGCTTGCGGACGTGAGCGCCGGCAGCACCAGGGCCGTATCGAGCCGCGTAGCGGCGATCGCGGCTTCAAGCGCCGCGAAGAGCGGCTGCCGCGTCCGCGTTAGGAGCTTCTCCCCCGAGGTTGGAAGCTCGGGAAAGTCCGGGTCGCGGCTAGGTTGTCCGTCGGCATTGCGCTCGCGGAAGGCGAGAATGGGCGCGAACCCGGCCTGGACCGCCTCGTCCAGTCGGCGCCCTATGTCCCTCCCGTGCAGGAGCACGGCATCGGCGTTCGCGTAGTCAGCCCGGTCAGGGACAGCTTGGGGGAGAGCGCCGATCAGTTCGAGCGCGAGCAGGGCAGGGAGCGCTGGCCCGCCCGGATTGCCCGCCACTCGCACAACCTGCCCTGTCGCGATCCGCGCGAGCGGTAGCCGGCTCGCGAGGATGGCCGGCGTCGTGCCCGCCAGCGCCGTTACCCACTGCGCTGCGTTGAATCGTGCCCGTGGATCGCCGACCAGCCAAGCGAGGGCCGCCGCACCGGGCAGGAGCAGGACGGCCTCGCCGTCAGAGGCGGTAAGCGCCTCGAACTGGTTCGCGGCCGTGACGCCGTCGGCGCCGCCGACGCTCTCTCGCCCGAGCCGAGTGCCCGGCGGAAGCGCATGCACGAGCGCTGGCAGAATCAGGTTTGCCCACACCGCAGTCGCGCCCTGCGCCGGTCCGGCGATGAGAAGCGTCGCCGCGTCGGGAACGGCCACGTGAGCCGTTCGACCGGCCGTTAGCGCCATGCCCGCGAGCATGAGTTCGCGCCGGCTCCGCAGCGGGGCCGAGTGATTCGGCGGATGCGGCAAAGGATCGGTCATGCGAGAATCCCCTGCACGTCGGCCGCCTCTTCCGGGTGGCCCGCCAGTGATGTGACGGTTCCTGTCTTCCTGTGTCAAATTCCCAGTAGAGAGCCGGCTTCAGTCGTCGTACGCGACGAGGGCGGTGAATGGCACGTCGAGGCGGTCGCGACCGCGCAACGGGCACAATTCGATCAGGGCAGCAGCGGCTGGAACCTCGGCACCGACGCCGCGCAGCAGCGCGATGCCGGCTGCGAGCGTGCCCCCCGTCGCCAGCAGGTCGTCTACGACAACGACTCGATCACCTAGCCGTACGGCGTCGGCCTGGATCTCAATGCGGTCCGAGCCGTATTCGAGCGCATAATCGAGTGCGACGACGGCACCCGGCAACTTGCCGCGCTTGCGCAGCATCACGAAGCCGCAGCCGAGCCTGAGCGCAAGCGGCGCCGCGACGAGGAAGCCCCGCGATTCGATTCCTGCCAGCAGCGTCGGGCGGTGCGAGCGGGTCACTTCGGCGAGCTGCTCCATCGCGAAATGCCAAGCCTCAGCATCCCGCAGCAACGTCGAGATGTCACGGAACAGGATGCCGGGCTTGGGAAAGTCCGGAATGGCGCGGATATGATCCTTGAGGTCCATGAGCAGCGCTGTATCGCGCTGAGCCTGGACCGGCAAGGCGGGGTGGGGTAGTCCCGTGGCGATGGCACTTTCCAAGTGGCCTGCATCGCGCACACCGGTCGCTGCCGCGGTGGGGGTCGTGTTCGTCCTGGCCTACGTCGTTGTCGCCGTCACCCTGCCCGATCTCTTGCCGCTCCAGAATTGGGCCGTGCAGGCGCTCTATTGGTGCGTCGCGGGCGTGCTCTGGGTTCTGCCCGTTTGGGCGTTGATGCTCTGGGCCGTGCGGCGCTGACGAGGTCGCGATCGAGGCGCCGGGCTTCCAAGCCGTGTCCGGCTGCGGCAGGGTGCGACCGACCATCACGTGGAGTTACACCTGGATGCAGCGCAGGACCCTTCTCGCCGGCATCGCCGCCGTAACCGCCTCCGGCTGGCCTTCGCTCCCGGCGCTGGCGGCTGCGGCGGAACGGGGACCCGTCGCGTTCCGAGTCCAGGCGCGTTCCCGCGCCGAGCGTCCTCAGATCACCTTCGGCCAAGCGTTCGCGCGGGGAGAAGTACCGACAGGATCGCGCGTCTTGCTCACCGGCCCTGGCAGTGGGCGCATCCCTGTGCAGCAGGATCAGGAGAATTACTGGCCTGACGGCTCGCTGCGCTTTGCTGCCCTCTCCTTTATCGCGCCCCAGGGCTTCGCGGCGCGCCAAACAGCCCTCTATCAGCTAGCGGCCGAGCCGGGCTCGCCGGGCCGCGGCGGCATCACCCCCGCGCAGCTCGCTCAGGCCACGGATTTCAAGCTCAAGGTGTTCGCCTGCGACTACGGTGCGGACACGTTCACGGTGTCGGTCAACGAGGTGCTGGCAACGATGCCCGGCTGGGACAAGGCCAAGGGCTGGGGGCGAGATCCGCTCGGCGGCTGGGAGGTGGTGCGATCGGGTCCGATCTGCACCGAGTGGCGGGCCTGGCGTATGCTCAAGCGGGACAGCGATGGTGCCTCGCACCGCTGGGTGAAGGCCGTGCTTTACGTGCGGGCTTGGGGTGCGGATGGCCCCTACGAAGTGCTGCCCTCCTTGCGCCAGAGTAATGCCTACGGCCCGCATCCCGCAGGCACGGTCGGCAACACCGGGCCGCAGCAGGCTTACGCTGGCATCGCCGAACTCTGGAACGGCACCGCGCGCCTCCACGCCTGGGGCGGAGCGAACGACCGGCGCGCTGTTAGCGTGCCGGCGGGCGCGTTCGATTCGGCCCATTCCTGTCTGACTCCGGCTGCGGGCTTTGCCTTCGAGTCCTGGGCAATGGCGGTCATGGTATCCGGGCCGGGCGCTCCGTCGAGCATCTCTCGGAATAAGGCATACTGGCTGACGCATCCGAGCCCAGATGGTCACGGGCCGGGTCTCTCGATCTACCGTAAATACACGGCCAACTCACCTGGAGACCGCAGCTTCACTCCCTGGAAGCCGCATGCGGCCGTCGAACCCAATGCCCTGCGCACGTTCCCGGACGGCAGTCTTCGTTATACGAGCAAGGGCGGCACGACGGGCGCGGTCCCGATCACGAGCAACGTCTCCGGGGCCAAGGACGGCACGGTCGTATGGGACGTCACGGTCATCCTCTCCTTCGACCGGGGAGGCGCCGGGCGCGCCGCGATCGTCCCTGTGATCGGCACATTCCCTGGCTCGAACGTCGTCCTGGCCACGCCGGGCAGCGATCCGGTCTGGATCGGGACGGGTAATGCCGCAGCACGGCCTGCAATCCTTGTCGCGCACGATGCCGCTTACCTCACCCGGGGCGCACGGATCCTGCCGCCCTACGACTTGAAGCTGGATATCCAGCCGGACCAGGGCAGCTCCGCGCCTTACGAACCCAACACCCCGAGCCTCTACGACGACAGTGGGGGCGATGCGCCGGGCGACGAGCGCATCGGCTATCTGTCCCAAAGCCAAGCGCACCTTCTGCTCTGTCCGCTCGACCCCGTCCGTGAGGCCGCTTGCAAGAGCATGGCGCTCAGCTTCCTCGACTTTCCAGGGACCTGGGAAGACGAGCGCACGGGGCGGCTCGTCGCCCGCACCGAGCGCCGCTATCCCAGCCTCATCGCAAATCCTGGCTTCGCCCTAGGCGACTGGAACGGGGAGAACGGCAACCCAGCCTGGCAAGGTCTGGGTGCCAGCCTCAACATGTATGAAGGCCGCTACCGACCGCTCATGGACGGCTCGCACCTGCCCGCGCCCTGGGTAATGCCGCTCTTGCGGACCGGTCACGCCGCTTATGCCGAGCTAGGGCTTGCCGAGGCCATGGCGATTGCTGTCCAGCCAGTGGCCGGGCAGCAATCGGGATCCCAAGATTGGCAACAGGACCTACCAGAACGTCGTGATCGCTCCTTACGTCCAGCAGGTCCGCGGCATGGGTTGGGGATTGCGCGCCGTCGGCCTAACCGACGCGCTCATGCCCAACTCCGATCCCTTGCGTGCGCTGATCCGCGACGCCATGGACGACAATGCCGGGTTCGCCGCCGCGTGGCCGCCCTTGGTGGACCCGCGTATGGCACGCCTCGGCTGCCTGTGGGCCACGTCCGACGACGTCTCCTACGTCTCCGTATTCTTCTATCACTTCCTGGCGATCTGCCTCGCAGCTGAAATGTGGCGCGGTGACCGCGAGGGATGGGGCACGCTGCTCAAAGCGGTCTCGCACGCCACGGTGGGCTACTGGGACGAAGCCCAGGGCGGGTCAAGCTATTATGCAAACGCCTACCACCTGAACTGGACGACCACGAACGGCAAGGGCGACCCGGCAGGCGCCTATCCGAGCATCGCAGCGATGATGCGGGCCAACTTCCCGAAGGCGCCGCCTCGGCCCGACGGCCTGTTCGAGGATGCAGGCGGGGGAGTGCCTCTCGACGGCGCCGGGCTCGGGGCGCGCGGCATTATGCAGGGGGAGGCAGGCTTCCCCGGCGACACGACGAGCATGGTGACGTTCGCCCTTGCAGCCCTTGGTGCGCAGGCCGCGGCGGGCGTGCCCCGCGCCGCGGAGGCCTACGCCGCGCTGCGACGCCGGCTAAACACGCCGCCGCTGCGGGGAATGCCTTTCGTCGGACATGACCGCAACACGGGCCAGCCGTTAGCTTATCCGGCCTGGGCCATCGTGTCGGGCTGACCCGCTGCGCGGCCCTGTTGGCCGCGGACGTGCTCGGCGAGTTGGTGGCTGGCGAGATTCTTCAGCTTCGCCTCGACCTCGATATCCGTCCAGGCGAGATGGGCTGCCACCCAGTCGTTCACGGCGAGGTTCCACATCATGTCGGAGTGCGCCCGGAGCTCCCTTATCGTGACGCCTGCAGCGGCGAGGGAGGCGTAGTCGGGTAGCCGGTCCGCCGGGTGCTCCAGCAGCACCTCCTCGCGCGAGACCGAGATGTGGCTCACAAGCCGCACGCCGCGCCAGCTCGCCGCGATCCGCGCGATGCGTGGGTCGCTGGGTTGGAGGTATTCGCCCCGAGTGTGGATCCAGTGGTGATGTAGGTCGAGCACGAGCGGTACGCTGTCCGCGAGCGGCAACAGCGCATCGAGGCCGAACAGCATCTCATCGTTCTCCACCGTGACCAGCCCACGCGCGTCCGCGGAGAGGCGCGCGAGCCCCGCGCGGAAGCCCTCGACACCCGTGGCGGAGCTGCCGACATGGATGTTAACGTGCGCGCCGAGCGGATGCCAGCCGCCCGCGAAGCCGAGCCACCGCATCAGGTCAGCGTGATACTCGAACTCGGCGAGCCCGTTCTCGGCCGCTTGCGGATTAGGACTCGCGAGCACGCAGAACGGGCCGGGGTGCATCGAGAGGCGAACGCCGCCCGCGCGCGCGACCTCACCTACACGTCTCAACCCTTGCTCGACCAACTCGCGCATGATCGGCTCGGCATACATCCAGCGCGCGACCGGATGCGTGTAGGCAGGCAGCACGTCGCTGCCGATCCGCAGCATTCGCTCCAGCGGCGCTGCCGTCGCCACCCGGCACATGTGCGCCTCCAGCGCCGCGACGTTGCGCGCGACGAGCGCCAATACCTTCTCGAAGGCGTCCGTCCGGTCCATGCGGCTGAGCGCCGCGATCGTCGTGCCCGTGAGGTTGAGCCTCCGCGCCTCGTCCGGATTAGGCACCGGCGATCTGTAGAGGCAGCAGTAGCCGAGGCGGGCGTCGATAGGCTGGATGTCCATGCCGCTCCCAACGCGGCATCACAGTCCCACGTTCACCTGCTTGGGCCAGGGTGCGCGTCGCCACTGCTCCTGCAAGGGCAAGGGCGCCGGCGCGTCGGCGACGTCCCGGTAGCGGCCTGGGAGGCGCTCCGGGTCCGCCCAGCAGTCCACGACGCCGAGGCTGCGTGTGCAGAACGGCTGGCGCCGGGCCTCTTCCGGCACCGAGCAGTAAGTCTTGCCCTGATCGAGATGGACGATCGAGCAATCCTTGCCCGTGATGAAGGAGAACAGGATGTCCGGGATGCTGCGCTGGAACACCACGACGCTCGCGGCATTCGCGGCGAAGAAGGCGCCCGTCGGCTCCCTCCAGTCCGCGCAGCCGCCGAGCCAGGGAATTAGGGCGAGCGGGAGGAGGAAGGGCAGGCGCATGGAAGGAGAATGCCTGAGAGGCATGAACAACCTGTTGCCGCGGCGGACGTGGTCGATGCTGGCGCGAGGGGCGGCATCCGGGGCGCGGAGAGCGCTGCCGCCTCTGCTCGCGGGCCGCTGAGCTTATACTGAGGCCATGGGCGACGCTTCGGACCCCGAGATCATCGATTTGCGCCAGCCCACGCTTGGCGAGATGCTGCGCCACCTCGGGCGCCTCACCGAGGCGATCACCCGTGCTAACGACCGATACGCCCGCCTGGAGGTCGCGGCCGCCCGCGTCGAAGACCTCCTGGTAAAGATCGAGGCACGCCTGGAAGCCAAGCTCGACGGCGTAGAGCGCTCCGTGCTGGGCGAGGTGCGTGAGACGAGGATCGAGGTTGTGACTCTCGAAAACCAGGTGCTCAACGCCGTTTAGGAGGGATTTCGCGCCAACCTCCGCCTCGATGCCCAAGAGCGCGCGCAGGATCGAGCCTCGATCGACCCTTAGCGGGATCGGCGTCCCTCTCGGCTGCGTCTCAATTGCGGGCCATCCTGTTGCGGTGGTTTGCCCCGCGCAATCGGCCTCGCTATACACCGCGTCAACCCCAACGGGGTGATCAGAGCGAGGCCGGGCCGTGGCGGATATCTTCGACGAGATCGGTGAGGATCTGCGGGCCGAGCGCGCCCAAAAGCTGTTCGCGCGCTACGGCTGGCTCTTGGTCGTCCTGGCCATCGTGGCCGTGGCCGGCGCGGGTGGCTGGCAATGGTGGCGCGGTCACCAGCGGCACCAGGCCGAGATCGCGGCGGGCGCTTTTCTTACGGCGTCGCGTGAGGCGTCCAGCCCGGCACCCGGCAACGCCGAGACAGCTTCGCGCAAGGAGGCGGAAGCCGCGTTCGAGCGACTGGCAACCCATGCACCGGAGAGCTACCGCACGCTCGCCCGCCTTCGTCTCGCCGCCGCCCAGGCCGGCAGCGACCCAATGGCGGCGCTTCGAACCTGGGATGCCGTGGCGTCGGACCCGCGCGCCGATTCCCTTCTACGAAGCCTCGCGACCCTGCTCTGGGCACAGCACCAGGTCGAGGGAGGCGATCCTGCCGCGGTCGAGGCGCGGCTGCGGCCGCTCGCGGACGGAAGCGGGCCGTGGCAGGCGCTGGCCCAGGAGCAGCTTGCCTGGCTCGATATTCGCCAGGGGCGGGACCAGCAGGCGCGCGATTTGCTCCGGGGCCTCGCCGCCGATCCGCTCGCGCCGGACGGCGTGCGCACCCGCGCCAACGGCTTGCTCGCCCAACTGGGGGAGGCGGCGCCCCAGGCCGCAGCAACGGCACCGGTCACGGCACCCGTGACCCGATGAGGGTGCTCACACGCCGGGCGGCTTTGCTGCTGCCGCTCGGGACCGCTGGGTGCAGTGTGATCGACGACATTTTCAGCCCGATCAAGACGCCCATCGCCGGCAAGCGCGAGCCGGTGAGTCCGGTCCGCCGTGGCCTTGAGATCGCGCCAGGCAAGGGCGGCACCGCTGCCGTGCCGCCGCCCACCGCGGTCGCGGACTGGCCGCAGCCCGGCGGCAACGCCGCGCACGTGCCGGGCCATCCGGAGATCGGCAAGCTCGCCCCGACCTGGACCGCCAGTGTCGGCGAGGGCACCGAGTATCGCCAGCGCATCACCTCGTCGCCCGTCGTCGCTGGCGGCCGCGTCGTCGCGATGGATGCCGACGGCGTGGTAAGTGCTTTCGACCTCGCCAGTGGCCACGGGCTCTGGCGCACAGTGACCCGGCCCAAGAAGAACCGCAGCACGAATGTGGGCGGCGGTGTGTCCGCCTCAAGCACAAGGGTTTGGGCGGCGACGGGCCGCGCGGAGCTGCTCGCGTTGGACGCGGCGACAGGCAAGGTGCTCTGGCGCCAGCCGCTGGGCGCCCCAGCCCGCTCCGCGCCGACGGTCGCGGATGGGCGCCTCTACGTCACGACGCTGGAGGACAAGCTCCTGTCCTTCTCGGCTGACTCCGGGAAGCCAGGCTGGACCTATCAAGCGGCGACGGTGCAGACGACGCTGCTCGGCGAAGCCAGTCCGGCGGTGGCAGAGGGCTTCGTCGTCGCTGGCTTCGGCTCGGGTGACCTCATCGCCCTTCGCGCGGACGACGGCGCGCTCGCCTGGAGCGACAGCCTCGCGGGCGCCCGTGCCCAGACCAGCCTCGTGGATCTGTCCGCCGTCAACGCCTCCCCGGTGATCGCGAACGGACGCGTGTTCGCAATCGCAGCTGGGGGCCTGTTCGTCTGCGACGATCTGCGCTCCGGCCGGCGCCTCTGGGAACGCGACATCGGCGGCTCGCAGACACCGTGGCTCGCCGGCGACTCGCTATTCGTCCTCACGCAGGACCAGGTGCTCGCCGCGCTCGATGCTCGCGACGGCCACCCGATCTGGGTGGACGAGCTCGAGCGGTATCGCAAACCCAAGGAGCAGAGCGGCCCCGTGCGCTGGGTCGGCCCTGTGCTCGCCGGGTATCAGCTCATCGTCGCGAGCAGCGACCGTCAAATTGCCGGCTTTCGGGCTGGCAGCGGCAAGCTGATCGGCAGCCGGCGCCTTCCCGCGGCGGTCTCGCTCCGCCCCACCGTGGCGGGCGGCTTTCTCCTGGTGCTCGACAACGAGGGCACTATCCGGGCATTCCGGTGAGCGGCGCTGGCGATGATGTGCCGAGCGGCGATGCGGGGCCGCTGCCGGTCGTCGTCATCGCCGGGCGCCCGAACGTGGGCAAGAGCACTTTGTTCAACCGCCTCGCCGGCGGGCGCTACGCCCTCGTCTCGGATACACCCGGCGTCACGCGCGACCGCAAGGAAGCCGAGGCGGTGCTGCGCGGCCGACGGGTGCGGCTCGTGGACACCGCCGGGCTGGAGGAATCGGCGCCCGAGAGCCTCGCCGGGCGCATGCGCGCCTCGTCCGAGGCGGCCGTCTCGGGAGCGGACCTGATCGTCTTCGTGGTGGATGCCCGGGCGGGGATCCTGCCCGCGGACGAGCACTTCGCGGACTGGCTGCGTCGCCAGGGCCGCCCGGTCCTGCTCGTCGCGAACAAGGCCGAGGGGCGGGGCGGGGCGGCCAACGCGCTCGACGCATACGCGCTAGGGCTGGGCGATCCCGTGGCGGTCTCGGCCGAGCACGGGGAAGGCCTGGCCGGGCTGATGGCCGACATCGCCGAGGGCCTTCCCGAGGCTTCGGGCGAGGCGACGCCGCGCGCGCCGCTGCGCCTCGCCATCGTCGGCCGTCCGAACGCGGGCAAGAGCACGCTGCTCAACCGCTTGCTCGGCGAGGAGCGGATGATCACCGGCCCCGAGCCGGGCCTCACGCGCGACGCCGTTTCGGTGCGCCTGCACGATGCCGAGGGCGAAATCGAGCTGGTGGACACGGCCGGGGTGCGCCGCAAGGCCCGCGTCGACGCGGCGCTCGAGCGCATGTCAGTGAGCGCCAGCATCGAGGCGCTCAAGCGGGCAGAGGTGGTGGCGCTCTGCGTGGACGCGGAGCTCGGAATGCACGACCAGGACCTGCAGATTGCGCGCCTGGCCGAGCGGGAGGGTCGCGCCTGCGTGCTCGTGCTCACGAAGTGGGACACGGTGGCGAACCGCGCAGCGGCGCGGCGCGCGATCACGGACCGGCTGGAAACGAGCCTAGCCCAGATGAAGGGCGTCCCTGTCGTTGCCCTTTCGGCGCTGACCGGGGCGGGCGTCGAGCGTCTGCTCCCGGCCGTGCGCGAGGCGTATCGGATCTGGAACCTGCGCGTGCCGACTGGGGAACTGAATCGCTGGTTCGAGGCCATGCTCGCCCGGCACCCGCCGCCGCTCGTGGACGGGCGGCGCCTCAAGCTGCGCTACATGACCCAGGCCAAGGCGCGGCCACCCACCTTCGTCGCGTTCGGCACGCGCGCTGAGAAGCTGCCGGAGGCTTATCAGCGCTACCTGGTCAATGGGCTGCGGGAGGCGTTCGGGATGCCGGGCGTGCCGATCCGGCTGCAGCTGCGGGGGACGAAGAACCCCTATGTGGAGGGGTAGGACGGTCACAACCGTAGATGCCGGGCGCTCACGCCGTCGTGCCCACGGTCCAGGTCGCCGACCTGACCAGCGGCGAGCGCTCCAGCGCCGCCACGACCGCGTCCAGCTCCGTGGCGTCGGCCGTGGTCGGCACCAGCACGGCTGCGAGTTCTACCTGCTCGTCGGTGTCGGAGAGGGTTTCGACCTCGCGCACGGGATAGCTGGCCCGGTCCAGCTCGGCGTCGAGCAGGTCGCGCACGGCCGACACTGCCTCGGGCCGGCAGACGACGTGGACCTGGTATTGCGCCTCGGTCACGTCGGCGACGATGGGGCGGCGGTTGACCCAGTTCACGAGCGGGCGCAGCAGGGTGTTCGCGCCCAGGACCGCGAGCGTCAGCAGCACGGCCTCGACGAGCAGCAAGCTGCCGGAGAACGCGCCGACTGCGGCCGAGCACCAAAGGGTCGCGGCCGTGTTCAGGCCACGGATGTTGGTGCCGTCCTTGAGGATCACGCCCGCGCCGAGGAAGCCGATGCCGCTGACGACGTAGGCGATGATCTGCGTGCCGCCTTCCACCCCGCGCAAGCGCAGGCCAAGGTCGGCGAAGGCGGCGGCGCCGACCGCGACCAGCACATTGGTGCGGAGGCCCGCCGTCCGCTGCCGCCACTGCCGCTCGAACCCAATCAATGTGCCGAGCACGAACGCCGTGGCGAGCGCCAGCCCCGTGCGCAGGAGCGGCACGATCTCAAGGTGGTCAAGGATCGCGGGAGCGTTGTCCGACATGGACGAGGGCGACCCGCGTTCAGACCGTGACGTTCGTCCGCAGCCCGAACACGGCGGCGCCGCTCGCCGTCACGGCGCCTGGCTCGCGCCGCCCGGCGTGGATTGGCGCACCACGGGAGCGGCGATCTGGCCACTGTCCGAAGATGGTGCACCGGACGAGGACCCGGCGCCGCCTTGGCCGGAAAGCTGGCAAGCAGTCGCCAGCACCGGCAGGGCGAGCAGGACGGCACCGGCCAGGGTGCGGGAGATGGTCATAGGGAGCCTCGTGACGCCTGCGAGCATTCCCGCCTCTTCTACCCTCCAAGCGCGACCTGTGCGACCTTCCACGCCACCAAGGCGACGGCGGCGACCAGATATGCGCGCAACACCGCCATCCAGGCACGCTTGGCCATGGTGAGCTGGGGCCGCGGCAGATCCGTGAGCGGCGGCATGCGCCAGGTCGCGCGCATCCCCCGGGCGTAGCCGGCGCCAGCCTGGGCCATGCTCGCGCCCCTGCTGCTGCCGCGCCCGCGGCGGCGCAGCGCGACGATCGCGGCACCTGCTAGGCCGGCCGCCGTGCCCGCCCCGAGCAAGCCCAGTATCGTCTCGCCGCTCAGGTCGGGGAACACGGTAGCGGCCGTCAGCACGAGGGACAGCATGACCAGCACCCAAATCACCGCGCCCGTGAACATGTTGAGCCACTTGCCGTTCACCCACGGACCGAGCACGGCGCGGTCGTTGCACAGCAGCAGCAGGAACACCGTGGCCGACGGCAGCAGCACACCCGCGAGCGTCTGCACGGCGTTGGTCAGCAGGCCGAGCACGGCGTCGCTGGATCCCAGCACGAGCACCGCCGCGAGGATCACGACACCGCCATAGACCAGGTAGAAGCCCCAGGCATCCGCGGGCCTGCGGTGCAGCGAGTGGCGCAGCGCGAGCACGTCGCCGAGCGCGTAGGCCGTGCTGAGCGAGACGGCCGATGCGCCGATGATGCTCGCGTCAAGCAGGGCGATCGCGAACATCACGCCGGCGGCACGGCCCGCGTGCCGCTCCAGCCCCACCGCGACTCCGCCCGCGTCGGTGAACTGGCCGAAGCCCGGCGTGCCCTGGAAGGCGCTCGCAGCGAAGGCCATCATGGCGATCGCGCCGACCAGCACGACGACGATGCCGAGCCAGAGGTCCGCCTTCTCGTAGGCGATGAACCGCGGCGTGATCCGCTTGTCGATGACGTAGCTCTGCTGGAAGAAGAGCTGCCAGGGTGCAATCGTCGTGCCGACGATCGCGATGACGAGCAGCATCACGTCGGACAGCTTGGCGCCGGCCGGGAAGCGCGGGACGACGAGGCCCTGGACCACCTCGCCGAGCGGCGGGTGTGCCATCAGGAACACGGGCACGAGCAGCAGGCTCAAGAAGCACAGCGCGAGCGAGAACCGCTCGAAGCGGCGGAAGCTGCCGGTGCTGGCCGCGGCAATCACGATCCCAGCGGCGACGAGGATGCCCCACGCCTTCGGCACGCCGAGGTAGCCGAGCGCCAGGTTGATGCCGATGAACTCGGTGATGATGGTCAGGGTGTTGAGCAGGAACAGGTCGATGACGCTGAAGGCGCCCCAGAACTTGCCGAACCGCTCCAGGATGAGGCGCGCGTGCCCTACCCCAGTCACGGCGCCGAGGCGGAGCACCATCTCTTGGTTCACGTAGAGCACGGGCACGAGCAGAAGCAGCGTCCAGAGCAGGGCCGTGCCGTAGTTCTGGCCGGCCTGGGTGTAGGTGCCGAAGGCGCCGGCATCGTTGTCGCCGACCATGACGATCAGGCCGGGGCCGAGGATGGCGAGCAGCGTGCGCAGCCGTGCCCACCAGCCGCGGCGGGCACCGAGGTCGCCCTGGCGTATGGTGCCGAGCGCGCCCTTGATGTCGCCCAGATGGGCGGGATCGAGCACCGCGGCGGGATGGCGGAGAGCGTGATCGGACATGGGCGCCTCGTCGCGGGAGTCTCAGGTCGAAGAGCGGCTCCTGCCCGCCAGGCGCATTGCCGGGCGGACGGGTGTCTCGTGCGTGCGGCTGGGGCGGGCTATTCGGGAGCGATGGAGATCGCGCCCGCTTCCTCGGTCGCCCAGCCTGCCGCGAGGCGGCCATCTGGACCACGCGCCCAGCGCATGACGAGGCGCGGCCGCGCGGGATTGGGCACACCACGGAGCTGAGCAAACAGATCGTCGGACGTCAGAGACGTCCGCAGCAGGTGGAAATCAGGTAGGACGGCCATCTCCTGCCTCCTCTTGCCTAAGCGTTTCGCCTAAGCTCGGGAGGCCTGGCCGCCTACGGCCGGGCGCTAGGGCGCGAGGCCTTCGGTGAGCACATGCGCTGCCCGAGCACGGGTCCAGCCCAGGGACGCATCCACGGCAGGCGCTGCGCGCCTACTGTGGCCCTCCGTGGGCTGGCTGCTGGATCGCGGTTCCATGTGGTTCCTTGCAATTTTCGTCGGGCCCCTGGCCGGAACCAGGAGAGCGCAGAAAAACGAGCCGCAACGGACTCGCATCCTGCACCACGCGCTCGATAGGCTCAGCTCCGGTCTCAGGTCAAGAGCAACCTCGCCCATGGCAGCACGTTGGCCACGGACTCGGAGGGTGCAATGACCACGACAGCCAGGAAAACTGATCCGCAGCTCTGGGAGAAGGTCAAGAAGGAGGTCACGAAAAGCGCGAAGGGCGGCAATCCCGGCCAGTGGTCGGCCCGGAAGGCACAGCTTGCCGTCTCCGAATACAAGAAGGAGGGCGGCGGTTACGAGGGCCGCAAGACTGCCGACAACCACCTCGTCCAGTGGGAGCGCGAGGAGTGGGGCACGAAGTCCGGCCGGAAAAGCGTGGATACGGGCGAGCGTTATCTGCCCAAGACGGCACGCGAGAGCCTGACGGACGAGGAATACAGGCGCACCACGGCCAAGAAGCGCGCCGACACGCGCAGGGGCCAGCAGCACAGCGCCCAGCCTCGTGCCATCGCGGCGAAGGCCGCCGCGGCGCGGCGTTCCGGCGAGACGAAAGCGGAGCTGATGGAAGAGGCCCGGAAGCGCGGCGTTGCCGGGCGCTCACGTATGACCAAGGCACAGCTCGCCCACGCGCTGGGACGGGCGGCGTGACCCGCAGCTGCCTGGGCGCGCGTCCGTCTGAGTGGGTAGCGGTCTTCTGCAACCGAGACCGCGGGTTCTGGCCCGGTGCGATGTACGATTTTTGGGTTTGTTGAGGTTCATCTTGAGCTGATGACTGCGGAGCTGAGGTAGATCATGGCTGCGAAGCTCTGGTCGGTTTTGTCGCTGCGCAGGGCGATGCGCTTGAACTCCTTCAGCTTGCAGAAGAAGTTCTCGATGAGGTGGCGCCATTTGTAGAGATCGAGGTCGATGGCGCGTGGTGCGAGGCGTCGCGGGCGCTGAGAGATGACGACCTTGGCACCGCGCTCGTCCAACTCAGCGACGATCCAATTCGCGTCGAACGCCTTGTCCGCGATCAATCCCCCGAACTCGATGTCCTTGATGAGCGGCGCGACGCCGACGGTGTCGTAGCGCTGGCCCGCCAACAGGCCGAAGCGGACCAGATTGCCCAAAGCATCGGTGAGCGCCATGATCTTGGTCGTCAGGCCGCCCTTGGACTTGCCGATGGCCTGGCTTTCAGTCCCCCTTTTGCGCCTTGGCCGTGGCGGTGGACCCTGACGATCGTGCCGTCGATCATAGCGTATTCCATGTCCGGCGCGTCCGCGACAGCCTCGAAGATGCGCTGCAACACGTCGGCCCGCACCCAGTCGCGGAACCGCTTGAACACCGTGTTCCACTTCCCGAACATCGGCGGCAGGTCCCGCCACCGACTGCCGGTGCGGGCGATCCACAGCACCGCTTCCAGAAACAAACGGTTGTCCCCGCCCGTGCGGCCGGGGTCGCCCGGCTTGCCCAGGCAGTGCGGCTGCATCTTCGCCCGTTGGGCGTCCGTCAGGCAAAAGCGATCCATGGCAAACTCCTTTCAGTAGCTTGAACCACACCCGCTTCTGAAGGAAAATCCTGAACCTCAACAGACCCTAGAGCATTTTGCAGGCTAGCTGAGACGACTGTAGCCGCAGTGGCGGAAGAACCCTACGGCGTCCTGCGGGGTGATGGCAGCCAGCGCCGGGCCGCACGCTTCGTGCAGCGCGTCCGCGGTGCGGGCGGCGACGCGGCGCAGTTCGGTCTTCACCTTGGCCCAACCAGGCTCGATCGGGTTGAGGTCCGGCGAGTAGGCGGGCAAGTAGCGGTAAGCGAAGCCTGAGCGGTCGAGCAGCGCCCTGACGCGCTGGGCCTTGTGGGCGGGCAGGTTGTCCATCACGAGCACGGCGTCGGGTTGCGTGCGGCGCAGCTCGGGCAGCAGCACCTCGTCCAGGTAGGCATGGAACACGGCCGCACTGGTCGCAGCTTCCACGCTCATCGCGCCCACGATGCCCTCGGCCCCGAGCGCGCCCAGCACGGTGACCCGTGTCCAGTGCCCGAACGGCGCTGAGGCACACGCACGGCTGCCGCGTGAGCTGCGGCCATGCAGGCGCGCCATGGTGGTCAGCGCCCCGCACTCGTCAAGGAACACCAGCCGCTCCGGGCTGATGCCGCCCACACCGTCCGGGTCGGTCCACCAACGCTCACGTGCCTGGGCCACATCTTCGCGGTCCTGCTCGGCCGCCCGCAGGCTCAACCTCTTTCAGGTCCAGCCCGCTCGCCGCAGCGCCCGATGCACCGTGGTCAGGTGCACCCGCACGCCATGCGTCTCGGCGAGGCGCGCCGCGATCTCGGCCAAGCTCAGGTGATGCGGACTGCCCGCCAGATCCAACATGCTCGCCTCGGCCGCGCCGCGGATGACGGGGGTCGGACCACCGTGCATCGGCTTGGCCGCACGCCGTCCCTCATCACGTGCGGTCGCTACCCAGCGATACGCACTCGAACGCCCCACCGCGAACCGACGCGCAGCCGCCTCGACGCTCTCGCCTGCCTCAACCGCCACCAGCACGCGACTGCGCAGGTCCCGCGAATATGCTCCAGCCATCGATACCTCCGCCCTGATACATGGGGAGAGATGTCCCAGTCAGCTCGCAAATTGCTTTTTGCAATGCTGACCTGAACGGCTCAGCTTAGGCGCAACGAACTCGGGCATCTGCGGAATCTCGGGTAGCTGCAATCGGAAGTGCGGATGCCTAGCGGTGCGATAGCTCCTAACGGAGGGCGCGCCATGCGGATCATACGAACTCCGGGTGATCGGTGCGGCCAGACGGGGGTAGGCTGGGGTCCTGGCTTGGGGGGAGCGGGACCATGGCGTGGCGGATCGTCGAGCACCTGTCCGTGGCGGAGCTGGAGGAGCGGTATCGGGCGGCGCGGGACGCGACCGAGGCGCGCCATCTGCAGGCGATCTGGTTGCTGGCGCAGGGACGGGCGGTGCTGGAGGTCGCCAGCGTGCTGGCGTTCGCGCCGCGCTGGGTGGAGGAGCTAGCCGCGCGCTACAACGCGCACGGCCCCGGCGCCCTGGGTGACCAGCGACGGCGCAACGGGCGTGCCGCGAGCGTGCTGACCGAGGCTGTGCTGGCGGCCTTGTCCGAGCGGCTGCGCGCGCTGCCCGAGGATGGTGGGCGCTGGACCGGTGCCAAGGTTGCAGCCTGGATGGCGGCCCAACTCGGTTTGGCGACCGTGCACCCGCAGCGCGGCTGGGAGGCGCTGAAGCGGGTGCGCTGGTCGATCCAGGCCCCGCGCCCGCGGCATCCACGCTCGGTCACACCCGAGCAACGGGCTGCGTTCAAAGGGGGCTCGACGCAGCGGTTGCGCAGGCTAGGGCCGCGCAGCCCGGCGTCCCAGTCGAGGTCTGGGCCGAGGACGAGCACCGCCTCGGGCTGAAGCCGATCCGCCGTCGCGTCTGGGCGCCGATCGGCGAGCGGCCCACAGCACTGGGCCACCACCGCTACAAATGGCTGCACGTGACCGCCTTCGTGCAGCCGACCAGCGGCGAGGCAGTCTGGTTCCTGTCCACGGGGCTGAGCAAGCCCTTGTTCGAAAAGCTGATCGCCGCCTTCGCCCGTGATGTCGGGGCGGCGCGCGAGCGGCACGTCGTGCTCGTGCTGGACAATGCGGGCTGGCACGGCCCCAAGGGCTTGGTCGTGCCGGAGGGGATCACGCTCGCGTTCCTGCCGCCGTATAGCCCGGAGCTTCAGCCTGCCGAGCGACTATGGCCGCTCGTCGACGAGCCGGTCGCCAACAAGCACTTCGCCACTCTCGATGACCTCGACGCCATCGTCGCCGAGCGCTGCCGCCGTCTCGATGCCGACATCATACGCCCGCACACCAGCTTCCACTGGTGGCCCAAGCCGGTCCAACCGAACTGATCGGCCGGAATTCGTATCACACGTCGCGATGTTGCTCGTGGCCTCGCTCTCTCGGCGCTGCCCGTGGGTCGCCGCGTTCTCGCCCGTGCGCCGACCGTGCGGATCGGCGTCCTCACCAACATGACGGGACCTTACCGGGACGAGACCGGCCCAACCTTCATGGCCTGCATTCACCAGGCGGTCGAAGAGGCCAGTGCCGCTGCGCCGGGCATCAACGTCGAGGTCCTGGTCGCCGATCCTCAGGGGAAGCCGGATGTCGGGGTCAGCATAGTCCGCGAATGGCTGGACCGGGACGGCGTTGATATGGTCGTCGACGCCTCGAACTCGGCCATCGCGCTCGCCGTCAACACCGTGGTGCGCGACAAGAACAAGGTCTACCTCAACCCAGGCAGTGACGACGCCAAACCTCACAGCGGCACAGTGCAGCCCGAACACAATCAAATGGACCTACGACAGCACCATGCTCGCGAAATCCACCGGCAGGGCGACGGTGCGGGCGGGTGGTGATAGCTGGTTCTTCATCACGGTCGATTACGCGTTCGGCCACTCGTTGCAGCGTGACACGGCACGGTTCGTGACCGAGGCAGGCGGACGAGTGATCGGGTCCGTCGCCTATCCGTTCCCGGACACGACGGACTTCTCGCACTACCTCCTCCAGGCAAAGGCGAGCGGCGCCAAGGTCATCGCCCTCGCCAACACCGGCGACGATGCCGTCAACTGCATCAAGCAGGCCAGGGAGTTCGGCCTCGGCCGGCCCGACCACATCATAGCCGCCTTGTTCGCGAGCCTCACGGTCGTGAGCGGCCTTGGACTGGAGATCGCGCAGGGCTTGCTGCTGACGGAGAGCTTCTACTGGGACATGAACGACCGGACGCGCGCCTTCACCACGCGGGTGCTCCCCAAGACGCCGGGCAACTACCCGAACATGACTCAGGCTGGGGGCTATGCCAGCACGCTGCACTATCTCAAGACGGTCGCCAGCATGGGAATCGATCAGGCCAAGCAGGGCGGCGTGGCAACGGTGAACGCGATGAAGGCGATGCCCTATGACGACGACGCCTTCGGCCGCGGGACGATCCGCAAGGACGGCCGTATGCTCGTGCCGGCCTATCTCTTCCAGGTCAAGACACCTGCCGAAAGCGAGAAACCGTGGGACTTCTACCGCCATCTGTCCACCATGCCGGGCGATGAAGCGGCTGCCCCTCTTATCGAGGAGCACTGCGCTTTCGCGCCTGGCTGAGTTCCTCTGCAGCGGGCTGAGATAGGTTCCCGCGGCGGACCCCTCTTGCGTTCCGCCGCGTGTTCCGGCCCTCTTCCCGAAAAGCGTCTCGGGAGGAAGCTTATGTCCACCACTGCGTTCGGAGCCGCCTCGGCCAGTGCGGTCGAGACCCGCACGATGCGGCGCGTCGCCTGGCGGCTCGTGCCGTTCCTGATCGTCTGCTACTTCGTCGCCTACCTGGACCGGGTCAACATCGGCTTCGCGAAGATCACGATGGACAAGGATCTCGGGATCTCCGAGACCATCTACGGCCAGGCTGCGGGCATCTTCTTCCTTGCCTACTTCCTCTTTGAGGTGCCTTCGAACCTGTTCCTGGAGCGGTTCGGCGCGCGCAAGTGGATCGCGCGCATCATGCTGACCTGGGGCATCCTGTCCGGAGCCATGGCGCTCGTGGGCGGCGTGAGAAGCCTGATCGCGGTGCGCTTCCTGCTCGGCCTCGCGGAGGCCGGGTTCTTCCCCGGCATCATCTTCTTTCTGACGCTGTGGTTCCCGGCCGCCTACCGAGGCCGGATCGTCGGCTACTTCATGGCGGCGATCCCGATGTCCGGCGTGATCGGCGGCCCGGTCTCCGGCTACTTGCTCGGTCTCGACGGGGTACTGGGCCTGCGGGGGTGGCAGTGGCTGTTCGTCCTTGAGGCCGTGCCCGCGCTGCTGCTGTCCTTCGTTGTCTTCTTCTACCTGACGGATCGGCCAGCGGACGCCACCTGGCTGCAAGCGGATGAGCGCGCCTGGCTCACGAACCGGCTCGACCTGGAGCAGCGCCAGCGCGAGGCCGCGGCACACTTCACGGTCGGGCAGGCACTACTCAATCCCAAGGTGCTGGCGCTCGCCTACGTGTATTTCGGCGGGGTCGCCTGCAACTACGGCGTCAGCTTCTTCATCCCGCAACTCTTCAAGAATTTCGGCCTGACCAACGTGCAGACCGGCTGGCTGACGGCGCTGCCCTTCGCCGTGGGCGCCGTCACGATGGTGCTGTGGGGCATAAGCTCCGACCGCACGGGCGAGCGCAAGATGCACACTGCAATCGCAATTGCCGTCGCTGCCATCGGGATCGGCGGCTCCACGTTCTTCGCCAACCCAGCGGTGAAGGTCCTGCTGCTGTCCATCGGCGCGATGGGCGTATACGGGTTTCTTCCCGTGTTCTGGACGCTGCCGACCGCGTTCCTATCAGGTCCCGCCGCAGCTGGCGGCATCGCGATCATCAACGCGCTCGGCAACCTGTCCGGCTACTTCGGGCCAGCCGCGACCGGCAAGCTGAAGGATCTAACGGGCAGCTACGATGCCGGGTTCCTGTTGATGGCGGCCTTGGCGCTGATCGCCGTGGTGGTCGTCCTGGTCCTCTCCCATGACAGCCAGCTGGAACGCGTCCCAACGCCCGCGGAGTAGGTCCTACCCGGCATCCGGCACGGCGGCACGGATACGCTGGCCGTGCCGGATCTCGCCCGGCTCGCACAGATCGGCGAGAAGGGGAGCGAACTGCTCCGGGAGGGGTAGGCAGGACGGGTCCTCCCCAGGATAGGCCAGCGCGCGGAGCCGAGTCCGCATCGGCGGCGCCTCGAACAAGTTGACGCGCAGCTTCGTGCCCTCCGCCTCTGCCGCCCAGGCCAGGACAAGGTGCTCCATGCCGGCGCGCGTCGCCCCGAAGGCGCCCCAGTAAGCGTGCGGCACCGCCGCCCGCTCGCAGGTCACGAACACCGCGCGCCCGGCGTCGCTCGCCTCCAGCACCGGGCCGCACGTGCGCATGAGGCGCCACGCCGCCGTGAGATTGGCTGTCAGCGACGTGTCCCAGTCGTTCGGCTGGATGTGCGGGGCAGGGGTCAGCCGGCCGAGTGCCGCGGCGGCGTGGACGAGGATGTCGAGGCGGCCGAACCGGGCGTAGAGCGAGGGACCGACGCTGTCGAGCGCGTCCCCGTTCGCCAGCTCGAGTGGCAGCAAGGTCGCCTCGCCGCCCACGGCTCGCACTTGGTCGTCCACCTCCTCGAGCGCACCTTCGGTGCGGGCAAGGAGCACGACGCGGGTGCCGCGCCGGGCTAGCTCAACTGCGCAGGCGCCGCCGAAGCCGCGGCTCGCGCCTGTGACCAGCGCGACCCGGTCTGAGAGGCTGCGGGTCAACGCGCCCCCGTCACCGGGATTCCGTGAGCAGGCTGAGCTGGCGGTCGGCGTTGTCCATCATATCCGGGAGCGGAATCGGATATTCCCCGGTGAAGCAGGCATCGCAGTAGCGCCCCGGCTTGCCGTCCGCGCCGAGACGCCCCTCGGGGCGGCCGAGGGCGCGGTAGAGCCCGTCTATCGAGACGAAGGCCAGGCTGTCGGCGCCGATGAGCCGGGCCATCTCGTCCACATCGTGCCGGGCGGCGAGCAGCTTGCCGCGCTCGGGCGTGTCTATGCCGTAGAAGCAGGAGTGCGTCGTCGGCGGCGATGAGATGCGCATGTGGACCTCGGCTGCGCCGGCAGCGCGCACCATCTCCACGATCTTGCGGCTCGTCGTGCCGCGCACGATGCTGTCGTCCACGAGCACGACGCGCTTTCCCGCAAGCACCGCGCGGTTGGCCGAGTGCTTGAGCTTCACGCCCAGGTTGCGGATGCTGTCAGTCGGCTCAATGAAGGTGCGGCCGACGTAGTGGTTGCGCACGATCCCCAGCTCGAACGGGATGCCGCTCTCCAGGCTGAAGCCCATGGCGGACGGCACGCCGCTATCGGGCACGGGCACTACTACGTCCGCCACAACCGCGCTCTCCCGCGCCAGCTCCTGCCCGATGCGCTTGCGCGCGTCATAGACCGCCGTGCCTTCCATGACGGAGTCGGGCCGGGCGAAGTAGATATACTCGAACACGCAGAAGCGCGGCTTGCAGGGGCCGAACGGCCTGATGCTGTGCACGCCTTGTGCGTTGATGACGACGATCTCGCCCGGCTCCACGTCGCGCACGAACTCGGCGCCGACGATGTCGAGCGCGCAGGTCTCGCTCGCGAGCACCCAGCCGCCCGTGCCCTCCTTGCCGATCCGCCCCAGGATCAGCGGCCGAACGCCGAGCGGGTCGCGCACGCCCAGCAGCGCCTCGTTGGAGAGCGCCACGAGCGAGTAGGCGCCGACCACCTGTTTCAGCGCGTCGATGAGCCGGTCGGCCACGGTGCTGTAGAGCGAGATCGCGATGAGGTGCACGAACACCTCGGAGTCGGTCGTGGACTGGAACAAACAGCCCCGCCGCACCAGCGCCCGGCGCAGCGCATGCGCGTTGGTGAGGTTGCCGTTGTGCGCCACCGCGAAGCCGCCGAACTCGAAATCCGCGTAGAGCGGCTGCACGTTGCGCAGGATCGTGTCGCCCGTCGTGGCATATCGGTTGTGCCCCACGGCGGCCTGGCCCGGCAGCGAGGCGATTACCCGTGCATCGCCGAAATTGTCGCCGACGAGGCCCAGGCCGCGCTGCGAGTGGAACCGGGCGCCGTCGTAGCTGACGATGCCCGTCGCCTCCTGCCCGCGGTGCTGCAGTGCGTGCAGCCCGAGTGCGGTCACCGCGGCGGCGTCGGTAACACCCCAGACCCCGAAGACACCGCATTCCTCATGCAGCGTGTCCCCGTCCAGCAAATCGTCGTAGGTTTCAGGGCCCGTCTCTGAGCGCATCCCTATCTCCCTAGGGCCGGCCCGGTCGGGCGACGAGCGCCCGGCCGACCGGATTGGCATGCAGCAAGTCCGCGGTCCTCGGCGTCCCAGGATCCGGAGGCGGACTGACCATGGGCCGGAAGCGTGGCGGCATCTGCGTCGCCGCCCAGGCGGCTCCCTGCCAAGCAACGGGCAGCAGCCGCGCCCTCAGCACCGGCGACGGCCACTGCTCGACCGGCACGACGAGCCCGGCGAGGATATAGGCAACCACGACGAGCAGCGCACCCCGCGCGAGGCCGAATACCAGACCCAACGTGCGGTCAAGGCCGCCGGCCGCTGACCGCTGCACGATGCCGCTCACGCTCCGCGCCACGATCCAGAGCACGATCAGCACCGGCACGAACACGGCCAGGAAGGCGGCGACGTCGGCGATGTTGGCATTCGCGATACGATGGCGCATGAAGGGGGCGACCGCGGGGAAGAAAACCCAGGCGGCGAGCAGCGCCACCACCCAAGCGCCCACGCCGAGCACCTCGCGCACCAGCCCGCGCACCAGGCCCGCGAGCGCGGACAGCGCCAATATCGCGAGGACCGCCGCATCCACCCAATTCATGCATCGTTCCTAGCCGTGCCGGGCCCGAGTCGCAAACCGGGCCGTGCTCCCGGCGCAGGATGAATGGCGGAACCGGTGATCTTTGTCAGCGTTCACTGATCCACATCTTCGGAGGCGTCAATGAAGCGGGCTGTTTCTGTTGGTGGCTTACTCGCGATCTGCTGCATGGTGGCTTCGGGCGTGCCGGCCTGCGCCGAGAGCGAGACGCAGCGTCTGAATTGGGATGTTCAGCGCCTGTGGAATGACACGTTTAATTCGCACCGGGACGGCGACCGTGCGGCCTGGGAGCGTCATCGCGAGGCTGAGCGGCACGAGTGGTGCCGCGAGCATCACGACTTCGACCGCTGCGGTCCTTACAGGTGATGTCGGCGCGATCTCGTTAGGCCGCGCGCACGCTCTCTGCAGCGAACGCGGCCACGAGGTCGGCGACATGCCCGACCTCGTCGAGCTTCAGCCCGGCCGGTGCCGCAGCCCGCGCGCCGCCGCGGGCCAGGCGCCGAGGCAGGCAGGCGCGATCGAAGCCCAGCTTGTGCGCCTCCTTGAGCCGGGCATCGGCCTGCGCGACCTGCCGCACCTCACCCGATAAGCCGACTTCACCGAAATAGACCGTGCCCGCGCTGGTCGGCTGGTCGGCCGCGGCTGAGGCCAGCGCCGCCGCTACGGCCAGATCCGCCGCCGGCTCTCCCACGCGCAGCCCACCCGCGACGTTGAGATAGACGTCCAAGGCCGAGAGCCGCAGCCCGGCGCGCGCCTCCAGCACCGCCAGAAGCATCGCGAGCCGCCCCGTCTCCCACCCCACCACCGCCCGGCGCGGCGTCCCAGCCGCAGGTGCCAGCAGGGCCTGCACCTCCAGGAGGACCGGCCGCGTGCCCTCCAGCCCGGCGAACACCGCCGATCCCGCCACGTTGCCGCGCCGCTCGGCGAGGAACAGGGCAGAGGGGTTCGCAACCTCGGCCAGCCCTCGGTCCGTCATCTCGAACACGCCGATCTCGTCGGTCGCCCCAAAGCGGTTCTTGACCGCGCGCAGGATGCGGAACTGGTGCCCGCGGTCGCCCTCGAAGTAGAGCACGGCGTCCACCATGTGCTCCAGCACGCGCGGCCCGGCGATGGTGCCTTCCTTGGTGACGTGGCCGACGAGCACGAGCGCGAAGCCGCGGGACTTCGCGAGCCGGATCAGCTCGAACGCCGCCGCGCGCACCTGGGAGACGGTGCCGGGCGCGCTCTCGATCCCTTCGAGCCACATGGTCTGGATAGAGTCGATCACGACCAGCGCCACGTCGCGCGCGGCTTCCAGGGTCGCAGCGATGTCGCGCACGTTGATGGCCGAGGCCAGTTCCAGCGGCGCGTCCGCGAGGCCGAGACGCCGGGCGCGCAGCCGCACCTGCTCGACGCTCTCCTCGCCCGAGACGTAGAGCACGCGCTTCTCCGCCCGCGCGAGGGTCGCCGCGGCCTGGAGCATCAGGGTACTCTTGCCGATCCCCGGATCGCCGCCGACGAGCACGGCGGAGGCCGGCACGAGTCCGCCGCCGAGCACCCGGTCCAGCTCCGCGATGCCGGTCGCCGCGCGCGGCGGGGGCGCCGTCTCGCCTTGCAGGCCGACGAACGCGACGCGCTTGCCGGGCGCTGCCTTGGCGACGGGGCCGGGCCGGGCTTCGACGCTCTCCTCGACGAGCGTGTTCCACTCGCCGCAGGAATCGCAGCGGCCGGACCACTTGGGGTAAACGGCGCCGCAGTTCTGACAGACGTAGCGGTGGGAGGGTTTAGCCATGACGGTTGAGTCGGGTGTCCAGCAACAATGCAGTCATGAAGACAGCAGCATCCCGATTTTCCCGAAGTTCCCGCCACTGTCTCCGAGCAGTACTAGCCATTCCCACGAACCTGGCACCCTCAGTCCATGGGATCTCCCTGGAGCAGTCATAGTCGGCAAGATGCCGCGCCTCCTGCAACTCGACGAACGAAGCGGCTACAAATCGCAAATGCGGATGGGGCTCATCATCGAAAAGGCTCGGCCATGCAGATTGCGACGAAGCTGGCTTCCAATCGCGAACGGCGATGCAAACCCTCTTCATCTGACCGTGATCGAATGCTCGCTGCACGCGGGCGCGTAAGAATGGGTGTTCCGAGGACACGGCTTGAACGGCACCGTCCTCGGCGAGAGAGTGGAACAGGCCGTAGTATGCCGCCGAGATAGCCCTGCGGACCTCGATTTCCATGAAGGCTCGCGCCACGCCTTTGCCGTCCAAATTTATGGCCAGCAAAACCCAGGCATGATCGAGGAAGCTGTCACCCGTTACCACGTCAGATGGTAGTCCGCCTATGTGGTTGATCGGGAATAAATCTCGCATACACGATGCGATCTGGAACAACATCAACAAGGTCCGAGCGCACTACCGAGACTAGTTGGTTCATCTCATCGATCTCCGGCTGAATGTCTTCGAGCCGGGGCGTGATTGGAACGCCTCCCTCCTTCAGCTTGAACAGGACCCATAGAGCCGGGTCGCCGTCATGGTCATCCCCATATTCGACGTCGAAGCCTGTCACGAATGGCGGCAGTGGGTGCCTGCGCACTGTCTCTTCGACGCGCTGCACGTCCTCGGCGGTCAGGCGGGAGCTCGATGACATGACAGACATATAGGCAACCATCGCCGTCTTTCCCAGCGCCACTGGCTGCTGCTACGACCTCCGGGCGTAGTTTACGGGCGGGTGCAAGAGCCGAATGGAGACAGCACCATGACCGACGCGCTTTCCTTCCGTCCCCTCGCACCCGACACGCAGCCGCCTTACGACGCACCGGCCTACCGGAGCACGCACAAGCGTCATCCCAAGCAACCGCTGGTGCGCGTGCCGCACACCGCGACCGAGCTAGGCGGCCCGGCTTTCGCGCCCCAGCACTTCGCGCCTATCACCGACCTCACCGTCGTGGACGGGCGCGCGGCCTTGGGCGAGCGCATCGTCGTGCGCGGGCGCGTGCTCGACGAGGACGGGCGCGCGGTGCCCAACACCATGATCGAGATCTGGCAGGCCAACGCCGCCGGGCGCTACCAGCACCCCGGCGACCAGCACGACGCGCCGCTCGACCCCAACTTCCACGGCGAGGGCCGCGTGTTCACGGATGGCGAGGGTTGGTATGAGTTCACCACGATCAAGCCCGGCGCCTATCCCTGGCGCAACCACCCGAACGCCTGGCGCCCCAACCACATCCACTACAGCCTGTTCGGCCCAGGGTTCGCCACCCGCCTGGTGACACAGATGTATTTCCCCGGCGACCCGCTGCTCGCTCTCGACCCCATCTTCCTCAGCATCCCCGAGGAGGGCGCGCGCGAGCGGCTGGTGAGCCAATTCGACATCGCGATCACCCGACCCGAGTGGGCGCTCGGCTACCAGTTCGACGTCGTGCTGCGCGGGCGCGGGCAGACGCCGTTCGAGGACCGAGAGGCATCCCACTGATGCCAGTCGCAACGGCGAGCCAGACCATCGGCCCCTACTGGCACTTGATCGAGCATCAGGAGTGGGCCGACCTCACGCGCCTCGGCCCGGAAGGCGAGATCATCCGCGTGACCGGGCACGTCGTGGACGGCGACGACTACGCCGTGACCGACGCCGCCGTGGAGATCTGGCAGGCAGATCCGCCCGCTTCAGACGCCTTCCCCGGGTGGGGCCGCTGCCGGACCGACCAGGAGGGGCGCTTCACCCTCACGACGCTCAAGCCCGGCCCGGTGCCGATGGGCGGCGAGACTAATGCGCTGCAGGCGCCACACCTGGCGCTCACGATTTTCGCGCGCGGCCTGCTGCGGCATCTCACAACCCGCCTCTACTTCGCAGGCGAGCCGTTGAACGCGCAGGACCCGGTGCTGCTCGCCATCCCCGAGGCGCGGCGCGGGACGCTGATCGCGCGCAGCCCGCACCCTGGGACCTGGCAGCTCGATATCCGCCTGCAGGGCCCAGAGGGCGGGCAGGACGAAACCGTCTTCCTGGAGATCTAGCCATGGCCGAGCCGTGCATCATCACCGTCGCCATAACGGGTTCGGTGCCGCGCAAGCGGGACAACCCGGCGGTGCCCATCACCGTCCCGGAGCAGGTCGAGAGCACGCACGCTGCCTACGAGGCAGGGGCCACCCTCGCCCACCTCCACGTCCGGAACGACGACGAGACGCCCAGCTCGGACCCGGACAAGTTCGCCCGCTTGCAGGAGGGCATCCGCAAGCACTGCCCCGGCATGATCGTGCAATTCTCCACGGGCGGCCGGGGGCGCGATCCGAGCCAGCGCGGCAGCGCGCTCTATCTGCGGCCCGATATGGCCTCGCTGTCCACGGGCTCGGTCAACTTCCCCTCCATCATCTATGAGAACGCCCCGGCCCTGGTGAACGATCTGGCGTCCAAGATGCAGGCGAACAGCGTGCGGCCGGAGATCGAGGCATTCGACCTCTCCCACATCCACGGCGCGCGGCGCCTCGTGGACCACGGCCTCATGGACGAGCGCCCGCACGTGCAGTTCGTTATGGGGGTGAAGAACGCGCTACCGGCCGAGGAGCACCTGCTCGAGCTGCTGCTCGGCGAGCTGCGGCGCGTGCTGCCGCACGCGACCTGGACGGCGGCCGGCATCGGCCGCTACCAGGCCGAGGTGATCCGCTGGGTGCTGGCCCGCGGCGGCGTCGGCGTGCGCACGGGACTTGAGGATAACATCCGCATGGGCCGCGACCGCCTGGCCGCCAGCAACGCCGAGCTGGTCGAGACCGCCGCCGCGCTCTGCGCCGAGCATGGCCGCCCCGTCGCCACGCCCCAGCAGGCGCGCGAGCTGCTCGGGCTGGCACCCGTCACCGCGTTCGCCTAAGGACCGGACAGGCGTGAGGCTGCTGGGCCTGCCTCCGTCGCTGGCTGCGGACGCGGCGGTGCGCGCCGTGTTCTCCGACGAGGCAACGGTTCAGGCGGCGCTCGACTTCGAGGCGGCCCTGGCGCGCGCGGAGGCGGGTTGCGGCGTGATCCCGGCAGATGCCGCAGCGCCGATTGCCGCGGCTTGCCGGGCTGAGTTCTACGACCTGGACGCACTCGCTGCTGGCGCTTTACGCGCAGGCACGCTCGCGATCCCGCTCGTGAAGCGGCTGGGCGAGGAAGTGGCGCAGCGCGACAAAGCCGCCGCGGGCTGGGTCCATTTCGGCGCGACCAGCCAGGATGTCTTGGACACCGCTCTCGTCCTGCAGCTTCGCCGCGCGGTGCCGCTGCTGCTCGGCCAGGCGGAGACCGTGGCGTCGCCGCTGCGCCGCCTCGCGCGCGAGCACCGGGACACGCCCATGCTGGGCCGAACGCTGCTGCAGCCAGGGCCGCCGATCACCTTCGGGCTGAAGGCCGCCGGTTGGCTCGGGGCCGTCGCGCGCGGCGCGGCGCGGCTTCAGCAGGCGGCAGACGAGGCGCTGCTGCTGCAGTTCGGCGGCGCGGTCGGAACGCTGTCGGCGCTGAGGGATAAGGGACCGGAGGTTGCCCGCGCTCTGGGCGCGACGCTCGATCTGCCGATTCCGGAGGCGCCCTGGCACGCCCACCGCGACCGACTGGCGATGCTCGCCTGCGCCGTCGCCGTGCTGGCTGGCTCGGTAGGCAAGATCGCGCGGGATATCTCCCTGCTCATGCAGGCGGAGGTCGCCGAGGTGCAGGAGCCCGGCGGCCAGGGCCGGGGCGGGTCGAGCACCATGCCGCACAAGCGCAACCCTACCGCCTCGATCGTCGCCTTGGCTGCGTGCCAGCGCGTGCCGGGCCTGCTTGCCTCCATCGTGGGCGGCCTGCCGGGTGAGCACGAACGCGCGGCCGGCCCATGGCAGGCCGAGGCCGCCGCTCATGCCGAGCTCGTGCTGGCGCTCTCCGCCGCGCTCTCGGCCATGGCGGAGGCGCTGGATGGGTTGCGCGTGGACCCGGCCGCCATGCGCGCTAACCTGGAGCGGCTGCGCGGCCTGGTAATGGCGGAGCCGCTCGCGCTCGCACTGGCGCCCCGAGTCGGACGGGGTGAGGCGCATGAGTTGACCGAGCGCCTGGTCGGGGAGGCTGCCGCGACCGGACGCCACCTCCGCGAGGTGGCTGGCAGTGACGCGGAGGTGGGGCGCTTGCTGGATGGCGTGGCGCTAGACAGGGTGTTCGACCCGAATGATTACCTGGGCAGCGCCGGGCTGTTCACGGAGGGGCTGCTCCGCGCGGCCGACTTTGGGGACGGCGGCGAGGGGTGAAGCCGGCCGGCGCTGGCCGCCTAACCGAAGGCGAAGATCGTGCCTTCCGACGCCGATCATCAACGTGGCGCGAGGCTGGCGCCTTTCAGGGATTCGTGTTGACTTAGAGAAGAACTGGCACTCCTCTCAGTCTTTAAGAAGGTGGTGCCGGCCGGAGCGCCGATGCGCCCTAGTAATGCAATGGAGAGTTCCGATGTGGTCCAAGATTTTCATGGCGACTGGATTGACTCTGGCCCTTGCCCTGCCGGCGGCTGCCCAGTCCACGCAGTCGCAATCTTCCGGCAACTCGACGGTGCAGTCGGGACAGCAGGGTAGCCAGCAGAGCCAGAACACCATGCACGTCCGCCAGCAAGTGAAGCAGGACCTGCAGCAGGCTGGCTTCACCAACGTGCAGGTCATGCCCGAGTCCTTCCTCGTGCGGGCGAAGGACAAGGAAGGCCGTCCCGTCATGATGGTGATCAATCCCAACTCCATCACGGCCGTCACCGCGATGGCAACTCCTAGCCAGTCTGGCTCAGGCCAGAACTCCGGTCAGTCCAGCTCAAGCAATAACTCCTCCCAGCAGTAAGCATCCGACGCGTCCGAGCGCCCCCGGTGGGGGCGCGAGGGCGCGGCTGTCTTGCCTCCCCGTCCCGCGCTGGTAGAACGCCCGGCGGAAGGAGGCAGCCATGGCCGGGCATTCGCAGTTCAAGAACATCATGCATCGCAAGGGCGCGCAGGACGCGCGCCGCGGGCGGCAATTCGCCAAGATCATCCGCGAGATTACCGTCTCGGCACGCCAAGGCTTGCCCGAGCCCGCGAGCAACCCGCGCCTGCGCGCTGCCGTCGCCGCGGCACGCGAAGCGAACATGCCCAAGGACACGGTCGAGCGCGCGATCAAGAAGGCGGTCGGTGCTACCGGAGGCGAGGACTACGCCGAGGTGCGCTACGAGGGCTACGGTCCCGCCGGCGTCGCTGTCATCGTCGAGGCGCTCACCGACAATCGCAACCGCACGGCCGGTGAGGTGCGGGCCGCCTTCAGCAAGCACGGGGGCGCGCTCGGGGAGAGCAACTCGGTCGCCTTCCTGTTCAACCGCCTCGGCGTGATACGCTACCCGGCGTCCGCCGCCAGCGCGGACGCCATGCTGGAGGCGGCGATCGAGGCCGGTGCGGACGACGTGCAGAGCGACTCGGACGGGCATGAGGTGCTCACCTCGCCCGACGACTTCTTCGGCTGTGCGCGACGCGCTGGAGGCCCGCTTCGGCCCGCCCGCCGAGGCAAGGCTCGACTGGCGGCCAACCACCACTGTTGCGCTCGACGAAGAGCGCGCCCAGGGCGTGCTCAAGCTCGTGGACGCGCTGGAGGACAGCGACGACGTGCAGAACGTCTATGCCAATTTCGACCTCCCGGAGGCGGTGCTCGCGCGCCTGTCGGCCTGATGACGCGGCTGCTCGGCATTGATCCCGGGCTGCGCTTCACGGGCTGGGGCATCATCGAGGTTCACGGCAACCGGCTGCGCCACGTCGCGGACGGCGTGATCGCGACGGCGGGCGAGGCGAGCGTCCCGGAGCGGCTCAAGCTGCTGCACGCCGGGCTGGTCGCGATCTTCGCCGAGTATGCGCCGGACGAGGCCGCGGTCGAGGAAACCTATGTCAACCGCAACGGGACGGCGACCCTGAAGCTGGGCTACGCGCGCGGCGTGGCGCTCCTAGCACCGGCCCTCGCGGGCATCCCCGTGAGCGAGTATGGGGCTATGGCGGTGAAGCAGGCGGTCGTGGGCACGGGGGCGGCGCAGAAACAGCAGGTCGTGGTCATGGTGCGCCGCCTGCTGCCGGGTGCAGCGCTGCGCCGAGCGGACGCGGCCGATGCCTTAGCCGTGGCGATCTGCCATGCGCACCATCGGGCGAGCCGGCTGCGGACGCTCGGCGGGACGGTGATGGCGTGATCGCGCAGCTCACGGGCCGGGTAGAGCAGATCGAGGCGGACCGCTGCGTGGTCGATGTGGGCGGCGTTGGCTACCTCGTGCAGGCCAGCACGCGTACGCTGAGCCAGCTTCCGGCACCGCCGGCGGTCGCGCGCGTGCTCGTGGAGACGCAGGTTCGGGAGGATGCGATCACGCTCTACGGCTTCGCGGATTCGGCGGAGCGGGAGTGGTTCCGCTTGCTCCTGACGGTGCAGGGCGTGGGCGCGAGGGTGGCGCTGAACCTGCTCTCGGCGCTGTCGCCGGGCGACCTCGTGGCGGCCATCGCGGCGGGCGACCGGGCGAGCCTCACGCGCGCGTCGGGCGTGGGCGCCAAGCTCGCGGCGCGCGTGCTGGCCGAGCTTCGCGAGCGGGTCGGCGCGATGCCGGTCGGGGCAGGGGGTGTCAGCCTGCCGGCAGCACCCGTCGGCGGGACGGAGGCGGACGCCTTGTCCGCGCTCGGCAATCTGGGCTACCGGCGGAGTCGAGGCGGCGCCGGTCGTGGCGCGCGTTGCCGGGCGGCTGGGCGAGGGAGCTAGCCTCGACGCCGTGCTGCGCGAGAGCCTGAAGGAACTGGCGAGCCGGTGAAGAAGCCGAGAAAGGACGACGGGGAGGAGCGGGCCGTCTCGCCTGCGCGCGCTGACGAGGACGCGGCGGAGGCGAGCCTGCGCCCGCAGACGCTCGACGACTTCATCGGGCAGAAGGCGAGCCGGGAGAACCTGCGCATCTTCATCCAGGCCGCGCGCGGCCGCGGCGAGGCGATGGACCACGTGCTGCTGCACGGTCCGCCAGGCCTGGGCAAGACCACGCTCGCGCAGATCGTGGCGCGGGAACTCGGCGTCGGCTTCCGCGCGACGAGCGGGCCGGTGATCCAGCGGGCGGGGGACCTCGCCGCGATCCTGACCAACCTCCAGCCGCGCGACGTCTTGTTCATAGACGAGATACACCGGCTGCAGCCCGCCATCGAGGAGGTGCTCTACCCGGCGATGGAGGATTTCCAGCTCGACCTCATCATCGGCGAGGGGCCGGCGGCGCGGAGCGTGCGGATCGACTTGTCGCCGTTCACGCTCGTGGGCGCCACGACGCGCGCCGGGTTGCTCGCGACACCCTTGCGCGACCGCTTCGGCATCCCGCTGCGCCTCGTGTTCTACACGCCCGAGGAGCTGGAGCTGATCGTGAGCCGAGGCGCGCAGAAGCTGCGGTTCGACCTAACCAAGGACGGCGCCGCCGAGATTGCCCGGCGCTCGCGGGGCACGCCACGCATCGCCGGGCGCCTGCTGCGCCGAGTACGCGACTTCGCTACCGTGGAGGGCCACGACCGGGTGACACGCGAGGTCGCGGACGCCGCGCTGCAACGGCTCGAAGTGGACCGGCTGGGCCTGGACGCCATGGACCGGCGCTATCTCCGCCGCATGGCCGAGCACCACGCGGGCGGCCCCGTCGGCGTGGAGACCTTGGCCGCGGCGCTCGCGGAAGCGCGGGACACGTTGGAGGACGTCGTTGAGCCATACCTGATCCAGGAAGGCCTGGTCCTGCGCACGAGCCGCGGGAGGATGCTAGGCGAGCCGGGCTGGCGGCATCTCGGCCTCATGCCGCCACCGATGCAGCCGGGGCAGCCTGACTTGCTGCATGACCTAGGGTGACCTGACGGCATTCGGCGCCACCGCACGTCCTCTGTAAGTGGAACTTGCCTGGCCGCGGCCATGAATTCAGTCAAATAGAGATGTGGACATCAAGCGCTTGCAGGTCCTAGTCTGACCACGCCTGCGCGCGACATCGCAGCGACGAGGATCCAGCGTTACACAGTAGTTACCCAATATAGCTGCGCCATCAACGCGATTTATGCGTAGTCGAGCCAAGTGTCGGCAATATGGGCCGCGGGAGGAGTCTAAAGATGACAGCCGCCGAAAGCCTCTATCGTTGGAATACATGGTACGACGGATTGCCGGAAAACTGGCGGTTCCAGGTCGTTCTTTGGCCACTTATTGCGGTCGGCTTCCTGAATATGGTGCTGACCCTTGGAATACGATTTCCCTTCGGTCTTCTCGTGCTGCTGGCGCTCATAGGCGTCGCCGCGATCCGTGTTCCCTACGCCCTCGGTTGGATCGCAGCCGAGGGTGCGGTGCCGTCCGATAAGCCAAGCGCCCCGAGGTTCGAGATCGCGAACGCGGGCTGGCTGGTCGATCTCAACCGGCGATACGACGCGCTGACGGAGTTCCAGGCGATCTGGCTGGTTGCCGCCATTCTCCTGATCGCCGGCGCGATCAATATGCTGCTGACCATCGGTACTGGGTTCCCGTTCGGCCTGATCTTTCTGTTGGCGATCCTCGCATTGCTCGTCGTGCGCGTGCCTTATACTGCAGGGTTCCTGAAGGACCCTCGGCCAGGAGACAGGCCTGTTCGAGCCGTGGAATACGCGCCGGACATTGCGCCCGGCCCGGCGCCGGCAAAGGCTTACGTGTCAGGCGCCCATGGCGCCTGCACCAGCCGCTCCATCGGGCGAGATGCCGGCGTTCAGTTCGGGCGGGACGACGGTGTCTTCGGGCGATGCCGAGGCGGCACCGCGGATGGAGCGCGGCGGAAACGGCTCCGTTTCCTCGTTGGACGCCGAAGGGTGAATTTTTGCGCGCGTTCGGGGACAGGGTAGGCGAGAGCAGCAACCACTGAGGCGCCACCGCGGCGCCCGTGGAGGCGCAGAACACCCTGGACGACGGGGTTGCTTCGTATCTGATCCAGGAAGATCCGATGCTGCGCTCGAGCCGCGGGCGAATGCCGGGCCAGCAGGGCTGGCGGCATCTTCGGCTGATGCTGCCGCCGACGTCGCGGGAACAGGGAGATTTGCCGCAAGAAGCCGGCTGAATCAGCGACATCGAACTGTGATGCGGCATCCGGACGGGGACGTTACTCCTTGCCGGTATATTTTCTGATTAGATCTTGCCACCACTCGGCGCGCGTCGCCTCGATGATCGCCTCGTTCAGCGGTATCCGCAGGGCACTCTCCATCGGCAGAGCGATCGCGTAGCTTTGCCGGTCGAACGTGACGTCTAGCACCTGTACGGAGCTGCCAAAGCTCTCCCTGGCCAGCCATGCAAGCAGCGGCCGATCATAGACGAACGCATCCAGCGTGCCCGCCTTGAGCGCTTTCAGACCATCCTGCGGCGTCGCGAAGACGCGGTAGTTGATCCGCGCGTGCGTGAGATAGCCGAGTGCGGCCGTCCCGCTCACGGCGCCGACGCGCACGGAACGCAGATCGTTCACCTCGTGCACCGAGCCCTGCAATTGTTTTGCGGTGAGCTGGGCGGTGATCCCGGCGGTGAAGATCGAGATGACGACGACCGAGGTCGCCATCCAGGCAACCGCCACGAACCGCCCGACCGCGGTCTGCGGCGCTTTGTCTGGGTTGGCCTGCGTCAAGGTCAGGGCGGACCACCATACGCCGGAAATCAGCCCCGTCCTGACTGAGCCTCCGAAATGTTCGGTGCGGTGACGCTCGGCGAACCAGACGAGTGAGCCTATGGCGAGCGTGATGCCGATCAGGGCGAGCAGCGCTGCCAAGGAAGCCGATCGAGAGGAAGCTCCGCAGCAACTGCCACCAGGCGAACGTGCCATTGGTCGGCACGGCGATGCCGAGGCCGGTGGCGTAGAAAGGCTGGGTGAAGTCCACCACGCGCTCCCGCCCGGCGGTAACCGTCAGCGCGGCGACGGCGGCGTCGAGGCGTCCGGCGGCCGTGCCGTCGATCAATTCCTGAAGGGTGGCCTCCTCGAAGCGGTACTGCAGGTGCAGGTCGCTGGCAATGCGGCGCCAGAGCTCAATGCCGATCCCGGTCCACGAGCCGTCCGCGTTCTTGATCGCGAACGGGGGTGCTTCCTTGGTGCCGACGACCAGGACCTTCTGGAAGGCGGTGTCAGCGGGCGCTGCCGGAAGCGCTGCGGCAGGTTTTGCGGCCGCAAGCGATGCGAGCAGGATCATAGCTGCGACCCGGCGGCGGCTACGCGTGCGCTCAACCGCTGGATCAGCACGGCCAGTTGGCGGCAGGCGGAAACGGCTCGGAACAGAGCGCATGGTTCACCCTAACTGCTCAAATCGGAGGATCAATGCTTCGTTGCTTGGTACTATCTGGCTACATATGTGGCTGTTGAGAAAAGTGCCATGGTGAAGGCTGAGCGGATTGATTTCGATACGGCCCTTCAAAGTCGGATCGCAGTTGAGTCCGTGACTGCTGCTGTCCGGAGCGACGCTAGGCGGGCGTTGCGTGCAGCGCCACGATCCGGGCTTGACTCACTGAGCTTAGCCCTGAGGCTTCTTGCGATGCGGATAGACGTCTCCGAAGGACTGTCGCTCGACCAGAGTGAGATCCAGGAGAGCTTCATTCACGCCTCCGGGCCGGGCGGGCAGAACACCAACAAGGTCGCGACCGCGGTGCAGCTCCGCTTCGACGTGCGGCGCTCGCCGTCGCTGCCGGACGCGGTCAAGGCGCGGCTCCAGGCGCTCGCGGGCAGCCGGCTGACCCAGGACGGCGTGCTCGTGATCACCGCGCAGCGCCATCGCTCGCAGCAGCGCAACAGGGAGGACGCGCTCGCCCGCCTCCTGGACCTGATACGCCGAGCCGCGGTGCGTGCACCGCCGCGGCGGCCGACCCGGCCCTCGTTCGGCGAGCGCCAGCGGCGGCTCGAGGCGAAGGCGCGACGGGCGTCGCTCAAGCGCCAGCGCAGCGAGCACCCGGAGGAGTAGCGCAGACCTCCTGATTGCGGCAGCGTGGGACATTTCCCGCAAGCACCCCACATGCATCGTCTCAGGAGGCAAGCATGAGCGACAACCTATCCCCAGCGTCCGGCCTCGCCCTCATCGTCGGTGCCTCGCGCGGACTCGGCCTGGGCCTCGCGCGTGAGCACCTCCGCCGGGGCTGGCGCGTCATTGCCACCGTGCGCGACGCCGCCCGGCGCACGCCGCTCCACGACCTCAAGGCGGAGGCGGGTGACGCGCTGGAGATCGAGACCGTGGACATCAACGTGCCCGACCAAGTCGAGGCGCTGCGCCAGCGCCTCGACAGACGGCAGCTCGACTTGCTCTTCGTCAACGCGGGCGTCACGAACGATCCCGCAGAGACAATCGGCCAGATCTCGACCGAGGATTTCACGCACCTGATGGTCACCAACGCGCTCAGCCCGATGCGCGTGGTGGAAGCCTTCGCCGATCTGGTCCGGCCCGGCGGCGCTATCGCGGTGATGTCGTCCGGGCTCGGCAGCGTCGCCGGCAACACCGACGGCGGCTTCGAGGTCTATCGCGCCAGCAAGGCATCGCTAAACACGCTCATGCGCAGCTTCGCCGCCCGGCGGGGCGACTCGCACGCGCTGCTCGCCATGGCGCCCGGCTGGGTTCGGACCGACATGGGCGGCCCGTCCGCGCCGCTCGACGTGGAGACCAGCACGCGCGGCATCGCGGACGTGATCGCAGCGCGGCGGGACAAGCCGGGCCTCGCCTACATCGACTACCGGGGCGAGACGGTCGCGTGGTAATCACTGGTGCAGCATGGCTCTGATCCGCCGCGCGCTCGTCCTCCTGCCGCTCCTGGGTGGAGCCGTGGGCGCCGCGGTGGCCGCCGAGCCGCCTGCGGCCGAGACAAGGCCGCCGACCGTCACCGTGGTGCCGGCAGTGCGCGGCGCGATCACCGAGACGGTGGTGGTCACGGGCACGCTGGTCCCGCGCGAGGAGGTCATGGTCAGCCCGCAGCTCGACGGACTAGCCGTGACGGAGATCCTGGCCGAGGAAGGCGATGTCGTGAAGGCGGGTCAGGTGCTCGCCCGCCTGTCGCGCGACGTGCTCGATGCCTCGCTCGCCCAGAACACGGCGCAGATCGCGCACGCCCAGGCGGCCGCCGCGCAGGCCCAGAGCGGGCTCGCCGAGGCCGGGGCAAACCGCGCCGAGGCCGACGCGGCGCTCGCCCGCGCGCGCGATCTCGTCGGCAGCGGCACGACCTCGCGCGAGACCTTCGACCAGCGCGAGGCGGCTTCCCGCACCGCGGCGGCGCGAGTGGCGTCGGCTGAGGCCGCGCAGCACCTCGCCCAAGCCGACCTGATGCTTGCCCAGGCGCAGCGGCAGGAACTCCTGGTCCGCGTCGCGCGCACCGAGATCCGCGCCCCGGTCGCGGGCCGGATCAGCCGGCGCACGGCACGGCTGGGCGCCGTCGTGGGCAGCGCGGGCGAGCCGCTGTTCCGCCTCATCGAGGACGACGCCGTCGAGCTGGAAGGCGACGTGCCGGAAGCCGAGCTGGCCCGGCTGCGTCCCGGTCAGCCCGCCATGCTGCACGTCGCCGGGCACGATGCCGACCTCGCGGGCCGGGTGCGCCTCGTCGCCCCGGAGGTGAGCCGCACGACGCGGCTCGGCCGCGTGCGGGTCGCGCTCGACAGCGACGGCACGGGTCTGCCCATCGGCGGTTTCGCGCGCGCGGCGGTGGAGACGGCGCGGCACGAGGGCGTGCTCGTCCCGCTCTCTGCCGTGTTGTTCGGACCGGACGGGCCGCGCGTGCAGGTGGTGGCGGACGGGGTCGTCGAGACCCGGCCCGTGCGGCTCGGGCTGCGCGACGAGGCGCGGGCGGAGGTGGTGGAAGGGTTGCGGGCGGGCGAGACGGTCGTCGCCGTCTCCGGCAGCTTCGTGCGCGGCGGCGACCGGGTCGTGCCCGTGCCCGCGCAGGTCGCCGCCGCCGGGCGCTGAGGCGAGCGTGGCATTCAGGATCTCCGGCGCGTCCGTCCGCCACCCCATCCCGGCCCTGGTGCTGTTCGCCGTGCTGCTGCTGCTCGGCGTCGTGGGGTTCCGGGCGCTGCCGATCACGATCGCGCCGAACATCGACATCCCCATCGTCGCCGTGACGATCACCGAGTCCGGGGCAGCGCCCGCCGAGCTTGAGACGCAGGTCACGAAACGCATCGAGGACGCGATCGCGGGCGTCGCCGGTGTGAAGCACATCCAGTCCAGCGTCACCGACGGCAGCTCGCAGACGGCGGTGGAGTTCCACCTGGAGGTGAACTCCGACCGCGCCCTGAACGACGTGCGCGACGCGGTCGCGAAGGTGCGCGACGAGCTGCCCCGCACCATCGACGAGCCGATCATCGAGCGCATCGACGTGGTCGGCCAGAGCATCCAGACCTACGCCGCTTCCGCGCCCGGCATGACGCTGGAGCAGCTCTCCTGGTTCGTGGACGACACGGTGACGCGCGCGCTGCAAGGGATCCCCGGCGTGGGTCGGGTGGATCGCATCGGCGGGATTACGCGGGAAATACGGGTCACGCTCGATCCCGACCGGCTCGCAGCGCTCGGCATCACCGCGGGCGACGTGAACAGCCAGGTGCGGGCGACCAGCGTTGACCTGGCTGGCGGGCGCGGCGACGTCGCCGGGCAGGAGCAGACCATCCGCACGCTCGCCAGCGCGTCGAGCGTTGCGGCGCTGGCGGCGACGCGTATCGTGCTCCCTGGCGGGCGGGAGGTGCGGCTGTCCGACCTGGGCACGGTCACGGACGCGGCCGAGGAGCCGCGCGGTTTCGCCCGGCTTGACGGCGACCGCCCAGTGGTCGCGTTCGCCGTTTTCCGGTCCAAGGGCGCCTCGGACGTGACGGTAGCGCGGCTCGTGGCGGAGCGCCTGAAGGCGCTGTCCGCGGCGCACCCGGATGTCTCCTACGCGCTCATAGACGACAGCGTGCGCTCGACGCTCGGCGGCTTCGAGTCGGCGATGCAGTCGCTCGCCGAGGGCGCGGCGCTCGCCACCCTCGTCGTGCTGCTGTTCCTGCGCGACTGGCGGGCGACGCTTGGTCTCGGCCATCGCCCTGCCGCTCTCCATCATCCCGGCGTTCGGCGCGATGTGGCTGATGGGGTTCTCGTTCAACTTCGTCAGTTTGCTCGCCATCACGCTGGTCACGGGCATCCTGGTGGACGACGCGATCGTGGAGATCGAGAACATTGTCCGCTACATCCGCGCAGGCGCGCGTCCCTACAGCGCCGCCATCGAGGCGGCGGACGAGATCGGGCTGGCGGTCGTTGCCATCAGCCTCACCATCGTCGCGGTGTTCGCCCCCGTGAGCTTCATGGGCGGCATCGCCGGGCAGTATTTCAAGCAGTTCGGGCTGACGATGGCCGCCGCCGTGCTGGCGTCGCTGCTGGTCGCGCGGCTGCTCACCCCGGTCATGGCGGCCTACGTCCTGCGTCCCGCTCCAGCGCCACGAGGCGCGGGAAGGCTGGATGATGCGGGCCTACCTGCGCCTGCTCGCGGCGACGCTGCGCTACCGGGCGGTGACGGTGCTCGCCGGGCTGCTGCTGTTCGGCTTGTCCATCTGGTCCACCACGCTGCTGCCCACCGGGTTCATCCCGCCGCAGGACAACTCGCGCGCGGTGATGTCGCTGGAGCTGCCGCCCGGCTCGACGCTGGAGGACACCGCCGCCAAGACCGACGAGGTCGCGCGCGCCTTCCGCGCGCTGCCGGAGGTAGCGTCAGTGTTCACTGTGGGCGGCACGACGCCGACGGGCGCCGATCCGGAGATCCGGCGCGCGTCCATGGTGGTCAACCTGGTGCGCAAGACGCAGCGCGCGCGGAGCCAGAAGCAGATCGAGGAGGAGCTGTCGCGCCGCCTGGCCGCGATCCCGGACGTGCGCGGCTGGTATGTGAACGAGCGCGGCGAGCGGGAGCTGTCCGTCACCGTCATGGGCGACGACCCGGCGGCGCTGGACCGGGGCGTGGCCGGGCTGGAAGGCGCGATGCGGCGGCTGCCGGGCTTCGCGAACGTCGCCGCGAGCGCGGGCATGGAGCGGCCGGAGATCCACGTCGTCCCGCGCGGCGACGAGGCGGCGCGGCTCGGGGTCTCGACGGAGGCGATCTCGGAGGCGGCGCGGATCGCAACCTTGGGCGACGTTGGGCCGAACCTCGCCAAGTTCCGCGCCGGCGACCGGCTCATCCCGATCCGCGTGGAGGCGGACGCTGCGGTGCGCACGGACCTGGCGAACGCCTGCGCGCTCTGCCGGTGCCGGGCATGGGTGGGATCGCCGTGCCGCTCTCGGCGGTGGCGGACGTGAGCTTGGGCGAGGGGCCGTCCTCCATCGAGCGATACGACCGCGTGCGCCGGGTGGTGATCGGGGCGGATCTCGCGGGCGGGCTGGCGCTGGGGCAGGCCCTGCAAGAGATCCACGCGCTTCCCGCGGCACGAGCGCTGCCCGCAGGCGTGCGGCTGCAGAACGGCGGCGACGCGGAGATCATGGGCGAGGTCTTCACCTCCTTCGCCGGCGCGATGGCGGCGGGGCTGGTGCTGGTGCTGGGGCTGCTGGTGCTCCTGTTCGGCAGCGTGTTCCAGCCCTTCACCATCCTGTTCTCGCTGCCCCTGTCCCTCGGCGGCGTCATCCTGGCGCTGCTGGTCACGCGCCAGCCGATCAGCCTGCCGGTCGCCATCGGCATCCTGATGCTGATGGGCATCGTGACGAAGAACGCGATCATGCTGGTGGACGTCGCCATCGAGGAACGCGCCCGCGGTGTCGCCAGATGGGAGGCGATCACGACCGCCGGGCGCAAGCGGGCACGGCCCATCGTGATGACGACCATCGCCATGGTCGCGGGAATGGTGCCGAGCGCGCTGGGCCTGGGCGACGGCGGCGAGTTTCGTGCCCCCATGGCGACCGGCGTGATCGGCGGGCTGATCGCGTCCACCGTGCTGTCGCTGGTGTTCGTGCCGTCGTTCTACACCGTCATGGACGATCTCTCGCGCGTGACGGCGCGGCTCCTGGGCCGGCTGCTGACGCCGCGCGAGGTCGTGCCGGCGCCGGTTCGCCACGAGACGGAGAACAGGCCGGACCGCGCGCCGGTCGAGCTTCACCCTCGGCGCGTGGCTCGGTAGCGCCTCGCTCGGGTTTGCACGCCCTTGCCTATCCGCTATCCCTTGGGCTCCGATTTCCAGGAAGACCGCCCGCCGATGTCTAGCCTCGTCGAGACCGTGCCCGCCGAACCCGTCCCCGGCGACGCGGCGCAGCCTCTCGCGACGCTGCGGGCGGAGCTGGATGCGCTCGACGACGCGCTGCACGACACGCTTATGCGCCGGGCGGACGTGGTTGGGCGGATCGCGGCGCTGCGCGTCAAGGAAGGGACGCCGCTGCGGCCGGGGCGGGAGGCGGCGATCCTGCGCCGGCTGCTTGCCCGGCACCGCGGCGCGCTGCCGCGTCAGGGCATCGTCCGCATCTGGCGCGAGCTGATTGCGGCGATGACCGAGTTGCAGCGCCCGCTCGTTCTGGCCGCCTGCGACGACGACGGGGTGGCGCTCGCGCGCGAGCAGTTCGGCGCGCTCGTGGCGCTGCGCCGGCAGTGGGCGCCGGCGCAGGCGCTGGCCGAGGTCGCGGCCGGAACGGTGGCGGCCGCGGTGCTGCCTGTGCCGACCGAATGGGAGCCGCTGGCTCAGGCGTGGTGGACCGGGCTGCTGCAGCCGGACCAGGGTCGGCGCCGGGTCCACGTCGTCGCGCGGCTCCCGTTCTGGGCGCCGCGGCCGGACGGAGCGCCGCGCGGTCAGGCGCTCGTCGTCTCCGCCGCTCAGCCCGACCCGAGCGGTCAGGACCGGACGCTTCTCGCGCTCGACCTGCCGCAGGATAGCAGCCGCGCCTCGCTCGGGCGGGCGCTGGCGGGTGCCGGGCTGGAGGCTGGGATGGTAATCCTGCGGCACGATCCAGGCGTGGCGCGGGCGCTCGTGGAGGTCGAGGGCTTCGTGACCGAGGACGACCCGCGGCTCGCAGCGCTGCAGCCGCGGCCCGTCGTGGTCGGCGCGTATGCGGTGCCGATCGGGGATGCGCCATGAGGCCGCATCCCCGCCCCGAGATCCTGGGCATCGCGCCCTATGTGCCGGGCGAGAGCAAGACGGAAGGCGCGAACCGGGTCGTCAAGCTGTCCAGCAACGAGGGTGCGTTCGGCGTTCCGCCCGGCGCGAGGGCTGCCTACGAGGCAGCGGCTGGGGATTTGCACCGCTACCCGGATGGGGGAAGCACGGAGCTGCGCCGGGCCATCGGGGTGCGGTTCGGGCTCGACCCAGCGCGCATCGTCTGCGGCGCCGGGTCGGACGACCTGATTTACCAGCTCTGCCTCGCCTATGGCGGTCCGGGGACGGAACTCGTGATGAGCGAGCACGGGTTCAGCATCTACGAGATTGCCGGGCAGTATGCCGGGTGCCGGGTGCGCAAGGCGCCGGAGCGGCAGCTCACCGCGGACGTGGACGCGCTGCTCGCCCAGGTGTCTGGGGCGACGCGCCTGGTGTTCCTCGCCAACCCCAACAACCCGACGGGAACCATGCTGCCGCGGGCCGAGGTGGAGCGGCTGCGGGCGGGGCTGCCGCCGAACGTGCTGCTCGTGCTGGACGCGGCCTACGCGGAATACGTGGAGCGGCCGGACTACGAGGGGGGCGCGGCGCTCGTGGATGCGGGGGACCACACGGTGATGACCCGGACCTTCAGCAAGATCTGGGGCCTGGGCGGGGCGCGGCTGGGATGGGCTTTTGCGCCGCCCGCGGTCGTGGACGTGCTGAACCGGGTGCGGGCGCCGTTCAACGTGTCCGTGCCGGCGCAGGCGGCCGGGGTGGCGGCGCTGCAGGAGCCGGGATGGCTGGAGCGGTCGCGGGCACACAATGCGCGGTGGCGGGCGTGGCTCACGGAGGCACTCACGGCAGCAGGCATACGGGTCTGGCCGAGCGAGGGAAACTTCGTGCTGGCCGATTTCGGCGCGGCGCAGGCGGCGGCGGCCGCGGACCGGGCGCTGCGGGCGCGAGGGGTGATCGTGCGCCGGGTCGGAGGCTACGGGCTGCCGCACTGCCTGCGGATCACGGTGGGATTGGAGGAGGAGTGCCGGCTCGTCGCCGAGACGCTGGCCGAGCACATGAGCGCGCTCGAGGCAGCGCATGGCTGAGCCGGTCTTCCGCCGGCTCGCGTTGATCGGGGTGGGCTTGATCGGCAGCTCCGTGGCGCGCGCGGCGCAGGAGCGGGGCGGCCTCGCCGCCGAGGTGGTCGGGTACGCGCACCGCGCCGCGACGCGCGACCGGGTGCGCGAGCTTGGGATCGTGGACCGGGTCGCGGATACGCTGCCCGAGGCGGTGGCGGGGCGGATTGCGTGATGCTCTGCGCCCCCGTGGGAGCCTATGCCGGGATCGCGGAGGCCATCGCGCCCCACCTCGCGCGGGACAGCGTGCTGACCGACGTGGGCAGCACGAAGGGCAGCGTGATCCGCGACGTGGGCCCGTTGGTGCCGGCGGGCGTCCACTTCGTCCCGGCGCACCCGCTCGCGGGCACGGAGTATTCCGGTCCGGATGCGGGGTTCGCGACCTTGTTCGAGGGCCGCTGGTGCCTGCTTACCCCGCCGCCCGGCACCGACGAGGCCGCCGTCGCGAGCGTCGAGACCCTGTGGCGGCGCATGGGCAGCCAGGTCGCGCGCATGGAGCCGATGCACCACGACCGGGTGCTCGCCATCGTGAGCCACCTGCCGCACCTGATCGCCTTCACGATTTGCGGCACGGCGGACGACCTGCAGGACGAGACGCACGACGAGGTGCTGGACTTCGCGGCCTCCGGGTTCCGCGACTTTACCCGCATCGCGGCCTCGGACCCGACGATGTGGCGGGACGTGTTCCTCAACAACCGCGAGGCGCTGCTGGAGATGCTGGCGCGGTTCATGGAGGACGCACAGGCGATGGCGCGCGCCGTGCGGTGGGGCGACGCGAGCTACATCGAGGACCGGATCATGCGGGGACGCAAGATCAGGCAGGGGCTGATCGAGCGCAAGCAGGCGTGATCGGCGTGGCGGCCCGTGCTAAGATGGACTAACCTTAGTCCATGGGAGAGGAGCCGTGCCATGACCGTTGTCAACCTTCACGCCGCCAAGACCCATCTCTCGCGCCTGGTGGACCAGGCTGCCGCCGGGGAGGAGATCGTGATCGCGAAGGCGGGCAAGCCGGTCGCGAGGCTTGTTCCCATGGACCGTCCGCGGCAGAAGCGCGTGCTCGGCCGATTCGCCGGCCAACTGCGCGTATCCGACGACTTCGACGCGCCGCTGCCGGAGGAGATCCTGCGCGAGTTCGAGGGAGAGTGATGCGCGTCCTGCTCGACACGCACATTCTCATCTGGGCGCTCTACGATTTGGAGAAGCTTGATCCGGGGACACGGGCGCTCCTCGAGGAGCCGAGCACGGCTGTGTTGTTCAGTGCCGCGAGCATCTGGGAGATCGCGATCAAGGCGCGGCTTGGCCGCGTGGACTTCCCAAGGCGACCTGAAGCGGTCGTGGAGCAAGCTTCGGAGACCGGCTTCACCGAGCTGCTCATCCAGTCGAAGGCCGCAGCCCTCGTCGCCGACCTGCCGCTGCTCCACCGCGATCCCTTCGACCGCCTCCTCGTCGCGCAGGCGATGAGCGAGCCGGCGCGGCTGATCACGGCCGACGCCCAGCTTCGCCCCTACTCGGAGCTGGTCACGCTGGCCGGTTAGTCTCGCCTCTGCTAAGCGCCGCCGCCATGGCAGAGCGGTTGCGCGTCGGCGTCGTGGGCGCCGGGCATTTCGGGCGGTTCCACGCGCTCAAGGCGGCATCGGGGCCGCGCACGCGGCTCGTCGGCATCGCCGACCTCGACCCGGCGCGCGCCGCCGCCGTGGGCAAGGAGGCCGGCGCGCCCGCGCTCGGCTACGAAGCGCTGCTCGCCGCGAGCGACGCCGTGATCGTCGCCGCGCCCGCCGAGGCGCATTTCGCGCTCGCAGTCCCAGGCGCTGGACGCGGGCAAGCACGTGCTCATCGAGAAGCCGATCGCCGCCACCCTCGACCAGGCCGATGAGCTCGCCCGCCGCGCGCGCGAGCGGGGCCGCGTCCTGCAAGTGGGCCACCTCCTGCGCTACTCCGCCGAGCACCGCGCCATCTCGGCCCGCATCGCCCGGCCGCTCTACCTCGAAGCCACCCGCGTCGCCCCCTACAAGCCGCGCGGCACGGACGTGTCCGTGATTCTCGACCTGATGATCCACGATCTCGACCTGGTGCTCTCCCTCGTGGACAGCGACATCGAGAGCGTTGACGCTGTAGGCGCCGCCGTGTCCTCGCCGCACGAGGACGTGGCCAACGCCCGCGTGCGCTTCGTCAACGGCTGCGTCGCAACCATCACAGCGAGCCGCATCGCGCTCAAGACCGAGCGGCGGATGCGGCTGTTCTCCGAGGAGGGCTACCTCTCCGCGGACTTCGTCGCGCGCAAGCTGGTGATGATCGGGCGCGAGCGCGGCCTGCCCCTGCCCGGCACGGGCGGCTACCGGCGCGAGGAGACCGCCTGGCGCGACGAGGACGCGCTCGCGGCCGAGCATGCCGCCTTCGCCGCCTCGTGCCTCGACGGTGCGCCCGTGGGCGTGGACGCGGCGGCCGGGCGCCGGGCGCTGGCCGCGGCGCTCGCCGTCACCGGGAGCATGGCGGCGTCGCGCGCCCGCGCGGTCGCGTCAGGGCTGATCCAGAACGTCGAGCACCTCGCGGGCGGCAGCTTCTGAGGGCAGCCCTGCCGGCGGCCGGAGCTTCGCAAGCGCTTCCCCGAAGCCCGCCCGCTGCGCTCCGGCGAGCGCCGGGTCGCCGAGAAGCGCCGCGACGGTGTCCGCGAGGCGCGGCCCGGTGCACTGCTCCTGCAGCAGTTCCGGTACCAGCGCGCGCCCGGCGAGCAGGTTCACCATCGCGACGTAGGGCACCCGGATCAGCCGCCGCGCCGCCATCGCCGTCAGCGGGTTCACCCGGTAGGTCACGGCCATCGGCACCCCCGCTAGCGCCAGCTCCAGCGTGCTCGTGCCGGACTTCGTCAGGGCAGCGCCGGCCGCCGCGTAGGCGTCGTGCTTGGCGTCCACGGTCTCGGTGACGACCGGCTGCACCGACCATCCCGCCGCCGCCCGGCGCACCGCCCGCGCGACCACGGGCGAGACAGGCAGCACCGGGACCACGCCGGGTGCTGTGCGCGCGAGCCGCGCTACGGCATCGCCGAACACGGGCAGCAGCTTCGGCGCCTCCGAGCGCCGGCTGCCCGGCATCAGCACCACCACGGGCGCCTCCGCCGCGATCCCGTGCGCCGCGCGGAAGCGCCCGGCATCACCCCGGTCCGCGCCGCTCTCCAGCACGGGATGCCCGACGAACCGCGCCTCCAGCCCGCGCGCGGCGAACCACGCCGGCTCGAACGGCAGCAGGCAGAGCAGCCGGTCCCACAGCCCAGGGAAATGCCGCACGCGCGCCTCGCGCCAGGCCCAGACTTGCGGTGCGACGTAGTGGACGCGCCGCAGGCCGAGTGCCGCCGCCTGGCGCAGCACGCGCAGGGTGAAGCCCGGGCTGTCTATGGTGACGACGAGCGCGGGCTGCCGCCGGGCGAGGTCGGCGCCGACCTCGGCGAGACGGCGGCGCAGGTGGCGCAGGCGCGGCAGCACCTCGGCCAGCCCCATTACGGCGAGATCGGCGAGCGGGAACAAGCTCGAAAGCCCCTGCTCCGCCATGCGCGGGCCGCCGACGCCGGCGAATTCCAGGCCGGGCCGCTGGCGCCGGAGTGCTGCGATCAGCCTGCCGCCGAGAACGTCCCCGCTCGCCTCGCCGGCGACGAGGTAGATGAGTGTCATGCGAACTCTAGGAGCCGCGCAGGGGGCACCGCCTTCGGCCAGCTCCGCTCGTTGCGCACGGCGCCGTCCTCGCGCACGCGGGCGAGGCGGCCGGGTCGAGGTCGGCGTAGAGCCAGCCCGGCGCCCCGTAGACCCCTTCGGCAACGACGCCGTCCTCGGCGAAGCCGCGGTCCACGGGGCCGTAGATGCCGGCGCGGCCGGTGTTCACGTCGAGCGTCCCGAGCCAGGGCGCCTCGCCAACCGTGGGCGCCACGGCCGTGAAGCACTGGTTCTCCATCGCCCGCGCCCGCGCGGAGAGGCGCACGCGCTCGGCCCCGTGCGCCGTGTCCGTGCAGGCCGGGCACGAGCACGAGCCACGCGCCCGCCTCGACCTGGGCGCGGACGAGCGTGGGGAACTCCGCGTCGAAGCAGATGGCGAGGCCGATCCGGCCCCAGGGCGTCTCGAACACGCCCGGCGCGTCGCCGCCCACGACGCCCCACTGCTCCGCCTCGAAGCGCGTCATCAGGCGCTTGCCCTGAAACGCGACGCGCCCGTCCGGCGCGATCAGGGGCGCGCGGTTGTGGATCTCGCCGCTGTCGCGCCGCATGGGCAGGCTGCCGGGCGCGAGCCAGACGCCGTGGCGGACGGCGCATTCGCGCATAGCGGCGAGGAGGGCGTCGGCTTGATCGCAGGCGGTCGCGAGTTCCGCGGCAATACCTGGCGCTGGCTGCACCGCGGCCTCCATGGCGGCATACTCGGGTAGCATGAGCAGCTCCGCGCCCTCCGCCCTCGCCCCGGCCACGGCCGCGTCGAGCCGGCGTGCAAAGCCGGCGACGCCGTCCACTCGGCCGACCTGCCAGGCGCTCACCGCGAGACGCAGCGTCCTCACGGCAGCGATGCCTCGCGCAGAGCGCGGCCCCAGAAATTGAGCCGGTGCTCGATCTCGTCGGCCTGTCCGACCTCGCGCCAGCGCATCGTGCAGGCAAATCCCGGCAGCAGCTTGTAGCCACGGTTGCGCCAGAACCCGTCGAGCGGCACGTAGCGCGGCGGATGGCGCGGATCGTCGGGCGCGCGTTCGACGGCGCAGAAGCAGGCAAAGTCGGCGTCCGAGACGGCGCGGGCGTGGGCCTCGCGCCCCTCGAAGAAGCGCACGCCGAGTCCCTGGCCCGCGGAGGCCGGGCAGGAGCACGCTCTCGCCGAAGTAGAAGACGCGCGCCGGGTCGATGCCGTGGGCCACGAACGGCGCCTTCACGTTGTCGCTCTCGTCCTCCAGCGGGAGGCAAGTTGAGGCGCCCACTGGCTCCTCGCCCGCAAAGGCGACGACGACGGCGGCGCGTGAGCTGTCGGCATAGGTGCGCATGTATTCCGCCTCGTAGCCCTCGCTGCCCTCGTAGAGGTAGGGCCATTCGCGGAACACGGCGATGCGCAGGCGCGCGAGCGCAGGCAGCAGCGGCAGCAGCGCCGCACCCGTGCAGGTCTCGACGCGGATAGGCTCGTCATGGGGCATGGCGCGCGACATAGGCGCGGCAACAGGCGCGCGCAACACGGGGACTACGCCCGGTCGCGGACGAGACGGACTCCGTGCGCCTCCAGGTCGCGCAGCACCAGCGCGGCCAGCTCGCGCGCCTGCTGCTCCGAGACGATGGGAAACAGGCGGCGAGCGGACATCGCAACTACGGTCACCGCCTCGTCGCGGCTGAGTTCCTCGTGCAGCACTAGATCGTGTCTCCCACCGCCCGATCCTGCGCCCTTCGCTGGAAGCTGAGCGCGTAGAGGAACAGCGAGGTGGCCGACCCCAGCACCTCGCCCCTAGCAATTTGGATCACGCCGAACGCGGCGAGGAGGGCGGCGAGCCAGGGCTGCCCCGTCGTGGTGTAGGCGCTGTGGGCGTTGAACAGGTTCTCGCTCCCGCTGCCGATCGCCTGGCCGCGCACGACCTGCAGCAGCCCGGCGCCGGTGAAGCCTAGGGCGGCGGCGTTGAGCCTGGCGGGCGTCTCGACGCCAGCCAGAGGGTTCGGGGGCGGCTTGAGTTGCCGAATGCTTGGTCGGGCGGGGCGTCCCTGAACAAGCCCTGCTCCCGCGCGGCGGCGAGCACGGCGGCCTCGTCACCGGCGTGCTCGATCAGGATGCTTCCAGTCTGCGCATTCGCGCGCACGCCATGGACGCCCGGCACGCGGCCGAGGCCCGCCGCCCGCTCGAAGAACCCGGCATCGCCGCGCCGCGCCCGCACGCGCAGCCGCATCCGGCCCGGGATGCTGTGCTCCACCACGGCGAGGGGGAGCGGGGCGGTGTCAGGCATGGTCCGGCACTCCGTTGCAAAGCCCGCAGCGCGCCCGCGAAGCGCGGGCAGCGGCGGCATCCCGCGCATGGTGCGCGGCCTTCTCAGGGCAGGGCAAGAGGAAGCGGGAATGGCTTGCCGATGTAAAAAAAATCGAGCTAGCCTCACTGCCGGTTAGTCCAGAGGTCATCCCATGCGACACGCCTTTTTAGCCGTCACGGCGGTGTCTGCTCTCGCCGCGTTCGCGCCGGGGATCGCCCGCGCCGCGCCGAGCTACACATTCACCACCATCGACGGACCTGGCGTGCTGAACAACACCTCAGCCTCCGGCATCAATGATGCCGGGCAAGTCGTCGGCACCTACACCACTGCCAATCTCCGGGCCACTCAAGGGTTCCTACGCGACGCCACGGGCCTCACCGCCATCGCCGATCCGAACGAGCCGAGCGCCACCTACGCCTCCAGCATCAACGACGCCGGGCAGATCGTGGGCTTCTACGCCCACAACACCAGCTCTGCCGCCGGCTACCTGGGGTTCCTGCGCAGCCCTACGGGCGTCTTTACCAGCTTCGCCGCGCCAGCCGCGCCGTCCGCCACACTCGCCCAGGGCATCAACGGCGCCGGGAATATCGTGGGCTACTACTACGACAGCTCCGGCCTCCCGCAGGGGTTCCTACGCGACGCCGCGGGCGACTTCACCGCGATCAACGACCCGAACGCGACGCGAGGCACGTTCGCCCAGGGCATCAACGCCGCCGGCGAGATCGTGGGCTACTATCTCGTAGGCAGCACGCGCGGCAACGGCCCCGCTCGCGCCGAGGCTTTCCTGCGCGACGCCGCGGGCACGTTCACGGCGATCGACGACCCGAGCGCAACGGCAAGCAGCACCGAGGCCTTGGGCATCAACGACGCCGGCGAGATCGTAGGATCTTACCGCGACAGCTCCGGCACCCACGGCTTCCTGCGCGACGCCGCGGGCAATTTCACCGCCATCAACGATCCGAGCAGCGGGTCATTCTATACCTCTGCTCAGGGCATCAACGACGCCGGTCAGATCGTGGGTTCCTACGTTGATATCCTCAAGCTCACCAACCACGGCTTCCTCGCGACGCCCGTGGCGGCGGTGCCCGAACCCGCCTCGCTCGCCCTGCTCGGCGCCGGGCTGTTCGGCCTCTGCCTCACCCGGCGTCGCCAGCCCGCGCCGCCTTGAGCGCCTCGTTCGCGGCGTAGGGCAGCACGCCTGCCGCCGCGGTCACGGCGAGGTCTAGCGGCACGAGCGGCACCACGCCCAGCACGCCGCGGACGCCCGGCACCAGCAGCCCCACCGCCTGCAACCCGACCGAAGCGAGCAGCAACCCCGTGAGCGGGCGGTTCGGCGGCAGCGTGCCCGGCCCGCGCTCGTCGGAGCGCGCCGTGAGCGCGTGCAGGAGCTGCGCGGTTACCAGGCTGCCGAACGCCATCGTGCGCGCCTCCGGTCCGGCGCCGTGGCGCAGCGCGCCCCAGCCCAGGGCGGCGAGGCTGCCCGCCGCGATCGTGCCGCCCTGGACGCCGAGCCGCCCCAGCTCGCGGCGCTCGATGATCGCGCGGTCCGCGGCGTTCGGCGGGCGCTGCATCACGCCGGGCTCGGGCGGCTCGAAGGCGAGGCCGAGGCCGGGGAGGATGTCGCCGACCAGGTTAATCCACAGGAGCTGCATCGCCGTCAGCGGCTCGCCGAACCCGGCCAGCGTCGCGCCCAGCACCACCACGATCTCGCTCAGGTTCGTGGCCAGCATGTAGCGGATGCTCTTGCGCACGTTGACGTCGGTCGTCCGCCCGCGCTCGACTGCGACGGCAAGCGTCGCGAGGTCGTCCGTCTGCAGGACCACGTCCGCCACCTCGCGCGCGGCCTCGCTGCTCGCAGTACCTCCCATGGCAAAGCCGACATCGGCGGCTTTGAGCGCGGGGCTGTCGTTGATGCCGTCCCCGGTCATGGCGACGCGCTCGCCGGCTGCTTGCAGGGCACGCACGATGAGCAGCTTCTGCACCGGGCTGACGCGCGCGAAGACGTGGGCGCGCCGTGCCGCCGCTGCGAGGTCTCCCTTCGCGAGGCGCTCGATCCCGGCCGCGTCGAACACCTCGACGGCGTCATCGCCTGCCAGGCCGAGCTGCCCGGCGACGGCGCGGGCCGTGGCAACCTGGTCGCCGGTCATCATCACCGTGCGCAGGCCCGCGACCTGCAGCGTCCGCATGAGCGCGGCCATACCGGGACGCACCGGGTCTGCCATGCCGGCGAGGCCGATCCATGTCAGCCCGGCGACCGGCACGGCATCGTCGCCGTTCGGCGCCACCGGTTCCGGCGTCTCGCCGCACGCGAAGCCGAGCACGCGCAGCGCGTCCGCCGCCATCGCGCCGTTCGCCCGCAGGATCGCCGCGCGCCGCTGCGCCGTGAGCGGCCGCCGCCCGCCGCGCCATAGCTCCCACGCACAAAGGTTCAGCACCTCGTCGGGGCTGCCCTTGACCGCGACCAACGCGTCGTCACCCTCGCCGCCCGCGCGATGCACGGTGGCCATGAAGCGGTAGCCCTCCGTGCGGTGGCGCACGGCCAGGCGCGGATGCCTCTCGCGCAGCGCCGCCACGTCGAGGCCCGCGTCCACCGCCAGGCGCACCAGCGCGCCCTCAGTCGCCGAGCCGGTGGGCACGATCCTGCCGTCTCGCTCCTCCAGGCCGGCATCGCTGCACAGCGTGCCCACGCGCAGCAGCGCGGCGAGCGGATCGTCCGCGCCCCGGTCTGCGCCCGATACGTCCGCCCCGAGCCGCACAGGCCGGCCGTCGGCGTCGAGCAGCGCGCTGTCTGGCCCGGCGCGGAACCGCTGGCCGCTGCTCCTCACGTCGGTGACGCGCATCTGATTCAGGGTCAGCGTGCCCGTCTTGTCGAAGCACACGACGCCCACGCTCGCCAGCGACTCCACCGCGTCCAGGCGACGCACGAGAACGCCGCGCTTGCGCATGTCCTCGATGCCGAGCGCGAGGCTCGTGGTCGCGACCATGGGCAGGCCCTCGGGGATCGCGGCAACGGCAAGCGAGATGCCGGAGCGCAGCACCTGCAACAAAGCGATGCCGCGGAGCGCGCCCACGCCCATGACGGCGGCGCAAGCCGCGAGCGACGCCCAGACGAGCTGCCGCCCGAGCTGGTCGAGCTGGCGCTGCATCGGCGTCGGCGGCGCACCCGCGTCGCCGACGAGGCGCTGAATGCGGCCCATTTCGGTGTGTGCGCCGGTCGCCACCACGACCGCGGTGCCGCTGCCGCCCGTAACCGCGGTACCGCGGAAGACCATGCTGGCGCGGTCTGCGAGCGGCGCCGCACGGCCGACCGGTTCTGCCTGCTTGGCGACGGGCAGGCTCTCGCCCGTCAGCATAGCCTCGCCAACCCGCAAGTCCCGCGCCGAGAGCACGCGGGCGTCGGCCGGCACGACCGTGCCGGGCAGCAGTTCGATGAGATCGCCCGGCACGACCGTGTGCGGCGCGACCGCGGTCGGCACGCCGTCGCGCATGACATGGGCCGGCTCGATCTGGCCCGTGCCGAGGCTGCGTATCGTGCGCTCCGACCGGCTCTCGACCGCGGTGCCGAGCACGCCGTTGAAGCCCACGACCGCGAGGATGGCCGCCGCCTCGACCATGCCGCCCGTGAGGAACGAGAATGCGCCAGCCGCGACGAGCAAGCCTGCCGGCAAGGTCTGGAACTGGCCGAGGAAGATGCCGAGACCCGAGCGGGACGGCGGCGGCGGCATCGCGTTGGCGCCGTGCGCGGCTAGGCGTTCGCGCGCCGCCGCGGCGGTCAGGCCTGCCGTCTCCGACGCGCCGAGCGCGGCCATCACGGCGTCGGCAGGCCGCGCGTGCCAGTCCGGCACCCCAGCGCTAGGCGGCGGGGCGGCGTCGCCGCGCACGAGTGCCGCGATCCGGTCCCGGATCTGCTCGGTCGGAACGGCTGGATCGAAGAGGGTAAGGAGATTGCCCGTCTCCGTGCTGGCGCTCGCGGCATGAACGCCGGGCAGCGCGATGGCGCCGCCCTCCAGCACGGTTTTCAGCGCGCGATCGCCGCGCAGCCCGCGCACATGCCAGCGGACCCGGCCCGGCACGCTGGCGTGGATCGCGGCAACGAGGTTTGCGGCCTCGCGGTGCGGCGCGTCGCGCTGCTTGGTCAGGGCATTGAGAGGAGACACGCCGACCTCAAGGAGTCACGGACAGGGATGGCCGGCCAGGGCTGTTCAACGCTGCTGGATCGGCAGGAGTGAGTTTGATCTGCAACAGGGGCGGGTTGAAGCGAAGCGGCTGACGGGAAATGGGATTCCCGAACCGGCGAATGTCTGACTCCTGGGGCGGCAACCGGGTCGGAGGTTGCCGTGGCTGCGTTTTCGCCGTTGCTGGACATGTTGGCGGAGGTCCCTGATCCGCGCCGGGCGGAAGGCAAGCTCTACAAGCTGCCCCACGTGCTGCTGTTCTCCATCCTTGCCATCGTCAGCGGCTGCAACTCGTATCGCGGCATCGTCACCTTCATCGACGTCCATCGCCGTAGGCTGAACACGGTGTTCGGTCTGAGCTGGCGCCGAGCCCCCGCGCACACCGCTATCCGCTATATCCTCCAGGGACTCGATCCAGCCGCGGTGGAAGCGTCCTTCCGACGCCATGCCGCGCTGCTGCAGGCAGCACGCGCGACACTCGGCAACGGCAGCATCGCGCTCGATGGCAAGACCCTGCGCGGCAGCTTCGATAACTTCCATGACCGTGCCGCAGCAGGGGTGCTGAGTGCCTTCGCTACCGACACTGCTCTCGTGCTCGCTCATGTCGACATCGCCGAGAAGTCCAACGAAATCCCGGCGGCGCAGGCGCTGCTCGCCGATCTCGGCGTTGCCGAAGGCGTCATCGTCACGCTCGATGCCCTGCACTGCCAAACAAACATTTCGAGGTCGCCGGCGCGGCCAATATCGCCCTGATCGTCCAAGTCAAGGCCAACCAGCCGACCCTGCACCAGCAGATCCAGGAGATCGCCGCGACCACAGCGTCGCTCGGGTCCGTCCACAGCCACGACAAGGGCCGCAACCGCGACGAACGCCGCACCGTCGCGGTGTTCGATCCCGCCCACAAGCTGGCCGGCACCGACTGGCATCCCTATGTTGCCGCCATCATCCGGGTCGAGCGCGAGGTTTTCACCCGCAGCGCCAAGACCGGGCTGCTGCGCCACTCCGCCGAGACCGCCTTCTACGTCGCGAACACGCCGCTCACCGCCGCCCGCGCCGCAGACGCTATCCGCGCGCACTGGAAGGTCGAGACCACCTCCCACTACACCCGCGACGTGACCCTGGGCGAAGACCGCTCGCGCATCCGCACCAACCCCGGCGTGTTCGCCCGTCTGCGCAGCTTCGCGTTCAACATCCTCAAGGCCAACCGGACCGACACGCTCAGCCAGGACCGCTACCGCGCCGCACTCGCAGGCATCGACACCTTGCTCACCCTCATCATCCTTCGAGAGCGTTGAACAGCCCTGGATGGCCGGCGTATCCCCGGTCAAGCTTCGGGGCTGGCGCGAATCTCAGACTGGAGACGCTTCGCCTACGGCCGGCTCTGCCGCGACGGCCTCGGCGTGGTGCGCGTCCGCCCGCGCCTCTGCGACCATGTCGCTGGCGAACTCGCCGAGCTGCGCCATCGCCTGGCGTCCGCGGTCATAGGCGAGGATTCCACCCTTGATCGCGGCCTTGGCCGCCGGACGGAGTGCGCTGCCCAGCGCGGGCGCGACCGCCGGGATGAGCACGGCCGTCCCGATCCCGACCGCGAGGCCGGTGATGATGTTGCCGCCCTTGAACATGTCTTCGAAGAGAGCCATCCCCGTTGTCTCCTATGCTTGGGATACGCGCCGAGGCCTGGCGCGCGTTCTAGTGGTGATCGCCGCGGCGCTTGTGCGGCCGCGGCGCCTCGGGAGCGGCCGGCTCCGAGGCGGTCGCGGCAGGCTGGGCAGACCCGGCGGACGCCGCGGCCAGCTCAAGCTGCGCCTCGGTGACCAGGCTGCTGACGGCCGCGGTGACCGGCTCGAACGTGCTGCGGTAGAGCATGATCCCGGTGCGCATCACGGCCTTGGCCGCCGGGCGGAGGATTTGGGACGCCGCCGGCGCCAGCACAGGGGCCAGCAGCGCCGCTCCGATCCCGACCGCGAGACCGGTCGGCGTCGCGGCGCTCTTCGCGATATCGTCGAATAGGGCCAATTCCGTTCTCCTCACCCTGGATGGGGCTGCGCATCGGCGAGCGAGGCGGCGAGATGCGAGAGCGCCTCGGCTTTCGCGCCCTTGTGATGCGCGCGGGCGCGATCGAGGTCGCGATGAAACGCTGCGATGTGCCGCTTGTAGCGAGCACGGCGGCCATGCTCATCGCGCCCATAGCGGCGGGCGCGGGCGTGCGCCGTGCGCTTGAAGTCCTCCACCGCGGCTTCGGCCGCCTGGTGCCGCTCGTCCGCGGAGCCAGGGCCGGAAAGGCTCGCGAGCACGGATTCCAAGGCTTGGTTCGCCAGCCGGGCGATGATGCCGCCCTCGGCTTCCGACTCGGATTCCAGGAAGAGAGACACGCCACTTTTGATCGCCGAGCGTAGCGGCGGCGACAAGTTCGGGAGAAGCTTCGGCAGCACGATCGCCGTCGCGCCAATCGCCGCGACGGTGAGCAGGTTGCCCTTCAGGATATCCTCGACCAGCGCCATGCCGCCCCCGTGTTGCCGAATGATGATAGGGAGCACCGGCGCACCGCCCCAATGCGAACCCGGGTCTGCGGCTTCACGATTTCGAGAGCGGCCCGGCGGCGCGGGCTCAGATCACGGCGGCCAAAGCGGTCTGCAGCAACCGCTCCAGCAAGGTTTCGGCAAGGATCCGGAACAGCGGATGCACCCTTGGTTGCGCATCCCCGGTGCGGGTCGCCGCTGGTGCGAGGGTGCCTGCCTCGGCCCGGACCGAATGCCCGCAGACCTCGAGCGCCGCCGTGATTTGCTTGCGGGTCGCGACTTGCCCGTCGTGATTGACGATCAAGCTGCCGGTCAATGGGCTGGCATCGGCCGCAACGACGCCGGGCAATGCCGCGATGCGGTCGCGAAGCCGTTCCGCGCGCCTTCTATCGTGCTTCAGGCATTCCACTCGGAAACGGATGCGGCACGGCAACTCGTGGGCGAGAACGGCGGTCATGAAGGCGGCACGCGAGCGATGACGCCTCGCCGTGTAACGAACGCAGATTGCAGGATGATGAGGGTATGGAATCAATCCTGTGACAGTTTGCGCGCCGGGGGAGCGGTGCGGCGACCCGCGCTGCCGCCGTTCGGCCCGGCGCGTCACGAGGCGAGCGGGAGCGTCTCCGCTGCTTGCGCCCGCCGGGCGACCTCCGCGGCAGCGGCGAGCGCACGGCAGAGCGGCGCCGCCACGGTCGCCGCCTGCGGCACGTCGCGCAGCATCGGCTCGGGTGCGGAGAGGTGCCACGGGCGAACGTGCGGCCACAGCTTCGCAAAGCCGATCCGGTCGCCAGGGAACAGGCGAAGCGAGATGTCGCCCGCGTGGTCGGCGCGCACCCGCACTGAGGCCGCCGCGATGCGGTGCAGCGGCAGCACCAGCGTCGCCGGCAGCCCCACCCCGAACTGCATGACGACGCGCCGCGTGGTGACCGTGTAGCGCGTCGTCCGTCCCATGGCGAATGCCACAACCGCCAGGATCAGCATCGTCGCCGCCCCGGTCAGGAGGCCCGGCACGCCAACGCGAAGTGCTGCGGCGCGTCCCATGTGGTGCAGCCGGGCGGCGATCATGTCCGCCAGGATCAGCACCGCGAAGTAGGCGACGATTAGGCGAACGTGGAACACGCGCGCGGCGATGGCCTGCCAGCTCGGTCCGCCTTGCCAGAGCAGGTGCTCGCCGGGCGCGAGGCGTACGGGCGCGGGCCGCCGCGGCGCAGGCGCGCTCACGGCCGTGTCTCCGCGGCCTCGCGCCGGGGCAGGAACAGCCCGCCCTCGCGCCCACGGCTGTAGAGCAGCCCGCCAGCGTAGTAGGCGTTCACCCGGTCCTCTTCCCGCGCCGTGATCTGGTCAGGGCGGGCAAGCGCGGGAACGTTGGCGAACTGGTGGGCGAGCAGCGCGCCGACCCGAACGCTGCGGCGCCGCTCATTGATGCCGGCGTAGTAGATCGGCAGCAGCACGCGCCGGCCTGCCGCCTGCGGCGCGGCAAGCTCCACCTCCAGGTAGCGCAGGATCCTCACCGATCGGTCCACCCACAGCTCGCGCACCGTCCCGACCAAGGTGTGCCGCGCGTCGAACACCGGCATGCCGCGCGGGTCGGTCTCGCCCTCCGGCACCGACCAGCCCGTCGCCACGCGCAGCGGCTGCACCTGCGGTTGCCCCTGCGATATCATCGGCTCGTTCTTCCGCAGCGGATAGGCGCCGGGGCCCACCGCGGCCAGCAGCGGATCACCGAGCGGCACCAGCGGCGCCCCTGGGAAGCGCAGCAGCGGCGTCGCGCCGATGGCGGACGGCGCCTCGCGGTGCGGCATCTCGGTCGTGCCGCCGTCGAGCAGGCGATAGACCTTCGGCGGCGGGACAGGGGGGAAGCCCTCGATCGGGATGCCCTGGGGCGTTATGTCCGCGAGCGGGTAGCCCTCGCGCTTGTCCTCGCGGCGGAGATAGTAAACGAGGCCGATGAAGAAGAGGACGAACAGCGCGAGGATCAGCTCCGTCGCGTCCAAGTTCCCGGTGAAGGCGCCAGGGGGGTGCAGAGGTGCATGAGTTCCTCCTCTCCGCGTCAGTGGGTTGGCGGCGTGGCGGCCGCGCTCAGGCCTGGGTAGTCGCGCAGCATCGCGGCACCTCCCAGCGGCTTCGGTCGCGCGTAGTGGCATGTCGCGCACACGACCAAGCCGTTCCCGCCCTGCACGCCGGTCTCACGCGCCGGCAGGACGGGGATCTGGGTCTCGCTCACGAGCTGGCGCGTCTCCGGGACGAGCGACGACACGTGCAGCAGGTAGTTGCGGTTCAGGTCGCGCGTCAGGCGGATCCCGTCGTAGCCGCTCCAGCGATACGGCGTGCTCTGCTCCCAGCTCTGGAAGACGCGTGAATTGTGGCAATAGCCGCAGTTGACGCCAATGCCGTCAGACATCTGCATCATCATCTCATAGACGCGCTTGGCGACGATCTGGGTGGAGACCGTATTGCTAGGCAGCGCGGTCGTGGACTGCACCGAGATCGGCGTGTCCTCGACGAAGTATTCCTCCCACCCGGCATCGGGGAAGAACTTGCGGACCGTGTCGGCGGATTCCCGCCAATCGTCCTGCTTGGCGACGAACGGGCGGTCCGGCCGGGGCCTGCTCGGAAACCACGTCTCGGCCGGGACCGGCTGGCCGCGATGGCATGTGTAGCAGGTGACGCCCGCGGGGCTGACGTGCTTGCTCCAGTCTGCGTTCACGTGGCGCACCATCTGCAGCATCACGCGCGCCACCGCTTTCGTGGGCTTCGCGTCCGAGGCGTAGTCGTCGCCGACGTGGCAGAAGCCGCAGCCCTGCTTGGGCGACACCCAATCGGTGATCGCGTGCTGAAGGCGCATGAACTCGGCGGCGCTGACGTCGGTCAGAACCTGCACGTTCTTATACGTGCTGGTCGCGGACGGGCCGCCCGCCTCGGCAGGCGGCAGCGGCTTGGGTGCCTCCTGGCTGACCGGCTCCTGCATCTGGCCGCGGTTGAACTGCACCATGGAGGTTGGCGGCGGGCCGATCTGGACCCCATTGCTGGGCGGCGTGGTCCATTCAGGCACGAAGACGACGAATCCCGCCGCTGCTATCGCCCCGAGCGTGAGGGTGAAGGTGAGCGAGCGCACGTCACGGCGCTCCGATCGAGGGCAGCTTGCCGCTGCCGGGCGGCGGCGCCGGCGGCAGGCCGGGAACCTGGGCGTATGGGGGCGCGATGCCGTGCTTATACGCCCCAGAGATACCAGTTATCCACCAGGGTGCCGGTGATCAGGATGCCGATGCCGCCCGTAAACGTGCATAGGATCGCGAACCAGTAGATCCAGCGATGGATCGACTCGAAATTGGCGTTGAAGCCCATCGTCCAGCGCCAGAAGATTGCCGCCCGCTCCATCGCGGTGCCGCGGTCGGCGATCTCGCGCGTCTCGCGCTCGCCGCCGAACCTGGCCACCGCGAGGATGGTGCCCGCGTGCATCGCGAACAGCAGCGTCGAGCCGTAGAGGAACACGATCGAGAGCATGTGGAACGGGTCGTAGTAGAGGTTCCCGTATCGGACCGAGAACGTTGCCGTCCAGTTGAGGTGCGCGATGATCCCGAACGGGACCGCTTCGGACCAGCTTCCCATCAGGATCGGGCGGATGAAGCCCAGCACGAGATAGAGCCAGATCGCCGACGCGAACGCCCATGGGATGTGCGTTCCCATGCCGATCGCGCGCGCCCGGCGATACATCCGCACCCACCAGAGCAGGATGGAGGTGGTGAGGAAGAAGCCGGCCATAAGCCACCAGCCGCCCTCGCGCAGGGGCGGGAAGATTTCGAGGCCATACTTCGCGGCAGGCGGATCGAGCGAGAGGAAGGGCAGCATCTTGATGAAGCGGATCGGATTCCAGTTCACCGACGCCCACATGTTCAGCCCGATGATCTCGATGGCGACGAAGCCGCAAATGATCGAGATCATGCCCTCGATGCCGAGATAGGTCGGCCCGACCTGGGTCTCGCCAATGCGTCCGAGCCAGCGCGAATGGAACGGCTGGAGGAGGCGGCGGAACAAGCTGTCCTGCAGCGGCACGCCCGGATCGAGCGGTCCCTCCAGCTCGATCGCGGTGTAAAGGGTATGGAAGCGGGCCATGGCGGTGCGTTCCCTCAGAAGTGACCGAACCCGCTCGCGCTCCAGATCGGGATGTTGAGATACCAGCTCCACCAGTAGGGCCAGCCGCGGGTCCAGAACGGACCGGCGATGATCATGCAGAAGGCGCTCCAGATGCCTGCATTGATGGCGAGAAAGTAGCCCAGGCGATGGATGCCCAGCTCGCCGATCGAGTAGGCGATCGTGTCGCGGAAATAGACGCTCTCGTGCTCGCCATATTTCAGCGGCTGGCCCTTTCCCGGATTGGCAGCCGCCAGGATCTCGCCGCCGTGCAAGGCGAGCGCGAAGGTGGTGGTGAAGAAGAACGTCACCGCCAGCATGTGCGCCGGGTTGTAGTGGAAATGCAGATTTTGGTAGCCGACGTTCGAGACCCAATCGAGGTGGCTGATGATGCCGTAGGGGAAGCCGTATCCCCAGGCGCCGAGCAGCAGCGGGCGGATTACGACCAGGGTCGCGTAAGCGAAGATCGCGGCGCCGAAGGCCGCGGGCACGTGCAGGCCGATGCCGAGCTTGCGGGCGATCTCGACCTGGCGCAGCGCCCACGAGCAGAAGGCGCCGAGCGCGCAGACCGTGACGAGCTGCCAGATCCCGCCCTCGCGCATCGGCGCGAAGCCCAGCCCGTATTTGATCGGCGGCGGGTCTATGCTGATCTTGAATATCGCCCAGGTCGGCCCGATCGCAGCACCCCAGACGATCAGTAGGGTGCCGAAAAGGCTGAAAATGATCGTGGTGACGCCAAAGAATCCGACGTAGAACGGACCGATCCACCAATCGAACAAATCGCCGCCGATCAGCGTGCCGCCGCGCACACGATACTTCGCCTCGTATGACAGCATCGCCATGGGCTGCGCTCCTCGCCTGCCGCGTGATCGCGCAGCCGTTGTATGGCGCTGCGCTCCGAGTGTCAGTATTAATTGACACTATCGAGTGTCAGGCAAAGGAAACTGTTCGTGAGTGTTCGAGCATATACTGAGGCGGCGAGCCTGGGCCGGGCCGGGCGCGCGCATCTGCGCTCGCGGCGTCGCTCGCCCTGCTTGCGGGAAGTCTCGCGCCAGCCTGCACGCGCAGAGCCGGGGCAGACCACGTGGACCACGTATCTGCGGGCCGGTCCTGGGTCGCAATACGCGGTGATCGACGAGGTCGAGAGCCGCACCGTGCTCGACGTGGGGGAGTGCCGCGACGGCTGGTGCCGGGTCGAGTTCGGCAGGGCCGTGGGCTACGTCGAGGCGGGTGTCGTGACGATGCCGGTGTCGGCGGTGCCGCCCGGCACGCCCGCCGCCTGCAGCGGCGCCGATCCCGTGCTTCCAGACCCGGCAGTCCGGTTACGGCATCGGCGACGAGACGCAGTTCTGCATCCGCTGACGAGCTGACCGCTTCGGATCACGCTGTGTTGAGGTCGGGAAATCCTCCGCTACATGGCGTGAGTCCGCAGCACCTCCAACCCGCCCTCGAGATCCGCGATCAGGTCGCGCGTGTCCTCCAGCCCGATGTGGAAGCGGCACACCGGACCCTCGAACCGGCCCGCCACGGCCGTGCGTGTGATGAAGCCGGTCGTCGGCAGCACCAGGCTCTCGTAGCCGCCCCAGGACGCGCCGATGCCGAACAGGTGCAGGCTGTCCACCATCGCGTGCGTCGCCTCGCGCGTGAAGTGCCGCTGGAACTCCACGCCGAACAGGCTGCACGCCCCGGTGAAGTCGCGCTTCCATAAGGCATGGCCCGGCGCGCCCGGCAGCGCCGGGTGCAGCACGCGCCGCACCTCGGGCCGGCCCTCGAACCAGCGCGCGACCTCAAGCCCCGCCTCCATCTGATGGCGCAGCCGCACCGCCATCGTGCGCGCGCCCCGCAGCGCGAGCCAGCAATCGTCCGGGCTGGCGTATTGCCCGAGCGCCAAGGCCGCGTCGCGCACCCGCTTCCAGTCCTCGTCCGCGTTGGTTGTCACGCCGCCGAGCAGCACGTCAGAGTGCCCGACGACATACTTGGTGAGCGCCTGGATGCTCACGTCCACGCCGTGCCGGAACGGCTGGAAGAAATGGATGCCCCAGGTGTTGTCCATGAGCACCTTCGCACCCCCCGCGTGCGCGGCGCGGGCGAGCGCGGGCACGTCCTGCACCTCGAAGGTGTGGCTGCCGGGACTCTCCAGATAGACGACGCGCGTGTTGGGCCGCATCAGCGCGGCAAGGCCGGCGCCGTCCACCTCCGGGTCGTAGTAGCTCGTCTCGACGCCGAGGCGCTTCAGCATCCCGTCGCAGAAGGTGCGCGCCGGGCCGTAGGTGCTGTCCGGCATCAGGCAGTGGTCGCCCGCGCCGAGATAGGCGAGGAGCGGGGTCGTGATCGCGCTCAGGCCGGAGGAGACGAGCTGGCAACGCGTGCCGCCCTCGATCTCGGCTATCACGTCCTCCAGGGCGAAATGCGTCGGGCTGCCGTGGGTCCCATAGACGAGATGCTGCTCGAAGCGGCGCGTGCCGAACGCTGCCTTGCGCTCGGCCATGCTCGCGTAGAGCACCGTGCTGCCGCGGTGGACCGGCGGGTTGACGAAGCCCGGGACGCGACTGCCAGCCCGGCCCGAATGCGTGAGCCGCGTCGCGAATCGCTCGGGGCGAGCACGGCCGTCGTCATCCCGCATCAGCCGGTCTCCTTGGGCGTGTCGGGCCGGCCGCCCCACTCGGTCCACGAGCCGTCATACACGGCTGGCTCGGGCAGCCCGGCGCGAGCCATTGCAAAGGCGATCAGGGTCGCGGAAACGCCACTGCCACAGGTGGTGACCACCGGGCGGCTCCCGTCCGCGCCGACGGCGGCAAGCTTCTCACGCAGCCCCTCGGGCGAGAGCAGCGTGCCGTCCGGCCCGAGCAGTGTCGAGGATGGCAGGTTGCGGCTGCCAGGGATGTGGCCGGACGCGAGACCCGGCCGGATCTCGGGCGAGGCGCCCGTGAAGCGCCCGGCGGAGCGCGCGTCGAGGATCAGGTCCGGACTGTTCGCAGCCGACAGCATATCGCCGATGCCCCGCACGCGCGTCGCGCGCCAAGCGGGGATGAATGTCGCGGGCGCGGCAGGCTTCGCCGGGCCGGTCTCGACGGGACGACCCTCCCGCTCCCACTTCCGCAGACCGCCGTCGAGCACCGCCGCCGCGTCATGCCCGTAGAGGCCGAGCATCCACCACGCGCGCGTCGCCCACATCGTCCCGTTCTGGTCGTAGAGCACGACCCGGCTCGCATTCGAGACGCCCAGCGCGCCGACGAGCTTCGCGAAGCGGGCGGGAGAGGGGACCGTGTGGGGCAGGTCGCTGTCCGGGTCAGCGATCAGCTCGATGTCGAAGCGCCGCGCGCCCAGCACGTGCGCGCGCTGGAACTCGGCGTCGGCGTCCTTGTCCTGGCCGGGAAGGAAGCTCGTCGCGTCGAGCACCACGAGGTCCGGCTTGCCTAGCTCGGCCGCGAGCCATTCCGTGCTCACCAGGATATCCATGGCGCTACTCCACCAGTTCGAGGACGACGCGCCGGTTCTGCCGGCCTTTGCTTTCCACCTTGGCGACGCGGAGTGCGCCCACCTCGGCGGTGTTCGCGACGTGCGTGCCGCCGCAGGGCTGCAGATCCACGGGAGTCGTCCCCGCGCCGATCCGCACGAGCCGCAGCCGCCCGGCGCCGCGCGGCGGCTTGACAGAGAGCGTGCGCACCAGCGCCGGGTTCTCGTCCAGCACGGCTTCGTCCACCCACTCCGTGCCGACCGGGTGTGCGGCGGCGACCAAGGCGTGGAGCGCTTCCTCGAGTGCGGTGCGGTCTGGCGCTTGCGGCAGGTCGAGGTCGAGGCGCGAGCGGTCCGGCCCGATCTGCCCACCCGTGACACCGGCGCCAGGCAGTGCCGCGCAGAGCAGGTGCAGCGCCGTGTGCATCCGCATCAGCCGATGCCGCCGCGGCCAGTCCAGGACCGCGCGCACAGGCGTGCCCGGCGCGGCGAGCCTAGCACCCGGCGCAGGCACGTGCAGCACCGCGTCACCGTCGCCCTTGGCCGTATCGGTGACTTGAGTCTCGCCGCCCGACCAGCGCAGCCAGCCTTGGTCGCCGGGCTGACCGCCCGCGCGCGGGTAGAACGGACTGCGGTCGAGCACGATGCCGCCAGGCTCAGCCGAGACGATTTGCGCCTCGGCCTCGGCGAGCGCCGGATCGGCGAGGTAGAGCCGCTCGGTCATGCCGCACCCCAGCGCTCGCGCAGCCAGTCGCGCCGGGACGCGAGCCAGAGGAGGGCGAGACTGGTGATCGCGTTCGGATACTCGCCCGCCAATGCCCGCGCGATGGCGTCAGGAGCGGGCATTCGCCGCACCCGGATGTCCTCGTTCTCGCTCGCGAGGCCGGCCACGCCGATCAGCCCGTCCGGCCCGGCGGCAGGCGCCTCCACGCGCCCGGCGAAGAGAGTACACCGCTCGTCCATCGCGCCTGCGCTCAGCACGAAATCGCCGATCCGCTCCATCGCGGTGACCTGCAGCTTGGCTTCTTCCTCGGCCTCGCGCCGGGCGGTCGCGGCCGGGTCCTCGCCACCGTCGCAGAGACCGGCGGGCACTTCGAGCATGACCGGTTCGAGGCCCGCGGCGAAGGCGGGAAGACGAAACTGCTCGGTTAGCACCAAGGTGTCTTGCACCGGGTCATAGGGCAGGACGGCGGCGGCACGGCCACGGTGCCACAGCTCCCAAGTGCGTGTTTTGGACCACTCGCCGTCGAAGCGACGGTTGCGGAAGCGAATGAGATGGAGTGGGAAGCGACCGTTCCAGACGGAGTTGTCGGATACGATCTCGAGGTCAGGGTGCGGGGGCAGGCTCATGCTGTGAGCCTAACGCCCCGCCCCGTGGCCGCCTACCCCTGGTGTCTGCTTACCCGATCACCCTAGGGGTCCTACTCAGTGCTCGGCAGAAGTGCTCGCACCTGCGCCGCCGCCGCAGGTCCCTTGACCGCCTCGCGCCAGAGCGGCTCGGCCACGCGCTGGTGCGCGGCGATAGCCTCGTCGGCACCCGTGATGATGGCGACCCCGTTCTGCCCGACTGGCGGCGTATCAGGCGTGAAGGGATTGATGGTGAGCGTGGCTCGGTCGCGCGAGCGCAGCAGCGCGAAGCTGCCCTGTCCGCCATGCGGCACCAGCCCAAACTGGAGCCCCATGGGCTGCGCGTCCATTAGGTCTGCTACGCGGGAGATCTCCTGCACCGCAGCGTCACGGCAGCGCCGGCGCGTCCGTTCCGAGATTGGGAGCTGGCCCCCGACGCCAAGTTCCAGGAAGCCGCGGATCGCTGGCAGCGAGAGGATCGCGATGATGGCGGGCCGCCGCTGCATGTAGAGTTGCTTGCGCGCTGTCAGCACGCCCAGGAGCTGCTCCGCCGCCGCGCTGGCCTGGCCGCGATCCACGCCCCCCGCCGCCGCCGCATCCTGCAAGGCGCCGGCTAGCGCGGCGTCGTACGCGTCGGAGGTGGTGAGATAGCAGACAGGCGTGTACGCGAACAATTCCTGGTCGGCGGTTTCCTCGATCTGGCGCAGCCGCTCGAAAAAGGCGCTCGGCCGTCCATAATACTCTACGCCGATGCCCATCAGCGACAGCGGCGAGATCTTCAGCAGCTCGGACAGCCGCTTGACGGTGTCGAGCTTGATGACATCTCCCTTTTCGTACCGATACAGCGCGGCACGAGACACACCTAACCGAGACGCAATCTCCTCTGCCCGCAGCCCGGATTCGAGCCTGTAGGCCCGAAGCTGCTGACCGATATCCGCGAACCGCATTCGCTCCCCCTGCATCAAAACGCCTCCGTCTCCACGGGACGTATCTATATCTTCATACATTTGTAGCGACAGCGGTCGTGAAAAAGACGTGACTGAGACAAGTTCTTTGTTCTCTTTCCGTTCACCAGGTCTTTCACGATTAGGACTTTATGTGGCATATTGCTCTCGCCAAACCAGGCCCGCAACGGTTTCTTTGGCGGGACGATACTCGCAGCCTACCCAGCCCTTGTATCCGAGCGCGTCAAGCTGGCCGAAGATCCAACCCCAGGCAATCTCGCCTGTGCCAGGCTCGTGGCGGCCCGGCACGTCGGCGATCTGGACGTGAGCGGTGATGGGCAGGAGCGCCTGCAGGTGCCGGGTCAGGTCGCCTTCGCTGACTTGGCAGTGATAGAGGTCAAGCTGCAGGCCGACGCACTCCGCTCCGAAGGCGTCGTTGAGCGCGTCAACCACCGCGGCACCCTGCGCCGTGGTGTGCAGCAGGTAGCCGGGCATGTCGCGATGGTTGATGGGTTCGATCACGAGCCGCACGCCGGCGCCAGACGCCCGCTCTGCAGCCCATGCAAGGTTGGCGACATAGAGGTTAGTCGCGATGCCGGGCTTTGCATCGGGCGGCACGATCCCGGCCATGCAGTGCAGCAGCGGGCAGCTCAGCGCATGCGCGTAATCAAGGGCTCGCGCGACGCCTTCGCGGAACTCCGCCTGGCGGCCCGGCACGCCGGCGAGGCCGCGCTCACCGGCGGCCCAATCCCCTGGCGGCATATTGAACAGTGCGAGAGCGAGCCCTGCATCGTCGAGGCGCTTGCGCACCTCGCGTGCCGGATGCTCGTACGGGAACAGGAACTCGACCGCCTCGAACCCCGCCTGGCGCGCCGCGCCGAAGCGGTCGAGGAACGGCACCTCGTTGAACATCATGGAGAGATTGGCGGCGAAACGCGGCACGGCGAGCCTCAACATAGGACCGATAGATAGAACGTAGGACCGATAGATAGATGGAGAACCAGGTGACGAGACGAAGGGGGCGTACCTGAAATCTATCGCGCGTGTCAGCCGAGCAGTTGCGTGGCAACGCCGCGCGCGCGATATGAGACTCAAGCGACGGCCTATGAGACCGGTTTCTAGGACTATATTCGGACAATGACCACGGAGCGGTTGCTTCTGGGTGTGCTGCTCGCCGGGCTTGCCGTAGGCTGCGCGCTCGTTCTGCAGCCATTCCTCTCAGCGATGCTTTGGGCGGCGATCCTCGTGTCCACGACATGGCCGGTCTGCCACTGGCTGCGCGCCCGGCTGCGCCTGGGCCGCACGGGTGCGGCGGGTGTCATGGTGCTGCTCACGGCGGTGCTGCTGGTGTTGCCGATTGCCGTCGCGGTGCCGCGTGGGGCGGACGACGTGGAGCGCCTGCGCGCCTCGATCACGGCCCTGCTGGAGGGCGGGCTGCCCTCCTCGCCGCACTGGCTGTTCGCGCTGCCGATCGTCGGGCCGACGCTCTCCGATTACTGGAATATCTGGGCCGCCGACCTCGGCAGCGCCGTGAGCTTCTTCAAGCCTTGGTTCGGCATCATCGCGGAGCAGGGACTGAGCTTGCTGCTCGGCCTCGCCGGCGGGCTGCTCCAGGTCGTGCTCGCGCTCGTGATCGCCTACTTCTTCTGGGTCTCCGGCGACGCGCTCGCACGCTTCTTGCGGGGCGCCATGCGCCGCATCGTCGGCGAGCACGCTGACCGCCTGATCCTGCTCACGACCATGACCGTGCGCGGCACTGTCTATGGACTCCTCGGAACGGCCCTGGTGCAAGGACTGCTCACGGCGTTCGGCCTCTGGATCTCGGGCGTGCCGCGGGCGGTGCTGCTCGGTCTGCTCGCCGGGCTGATCTCCGTGCTGCCGATCGGGGCGCCCGTGGTGTGGGTGCCGGCAGCGCTGTGGCTCCTAGCGGAAGGGCACATGGGCTGGGCGATTTTCCTCGGCGCCTACGGTCTGGTGTTCATCTCGGGCTCAGACAACGTGATCCGCCCGTACTTCATCGCCCGCGGCGCGCAGCTGCCGTTCCTGCTGACCATCCTTGGCGTGCTCGGGGGGGCGCTCGCCTTCGGCTTGCTCGGCATCTTCCTCGGCCCGGTGCTGCTCGGCATCGGCTACACGCTGGCGGCCGAGTTCGCAGGGGTGTCCCATCCCGCCGCGCCGGCCGCGGCCAGCGCCAGGCGAGCGCCGGCGCTGAGCCGCCTCGCGCGCCGGCGCACCCTGCCGTAGCGGCTGGCGGGACCGGTCCTGACCCGGCACGCACGCGGCCTCGACGCCGAAGCGCTCGCCGCCGCGGCTCTGGAGCGGGAGGGTTGGCAAGTCCTCGCCCGGCGGCTGCGCACGCAGGCAGGCGAGCTGGACCTGGTGGCCGAGCGCGAGGGCTTGCTCGCCTTCGTGGAGGTGAAGCGCCGCCCGACGCTGGGAGGCGCCGCGGCGGCGCTCGGCCCGCGCCAGCGCGCGCGGCTGCTGGCAGCAGGGGAGGCGGCGCTGGCGGAGAACCCAGGGTGGGGCAGGGCCGGGGTGCGGTTCGACGTGCTGCTGGTAGATGCGGCGGGGCGGGTGAGGCGCGTGGCAGATGCCTTCAGGGTGGAAAGCTAGCGGTCGCCGCGTCCCTGAGCCCTGCCTTGCGCGCCGCTTCCCGCTGCGCCATATCTCGCGCGCCTGGGATCAGCCCCAGGTAATCCACACGCGGGGCGCCTTCCGGGTTCATCCCGGTCCGGTGCCGCTAGGCCAGGCCCCGCGGAGGCTCAACCGGACGCGAGAAGGACCCGTCTCATGGCGATGCCAGACTTCACCCTGCGCCAGCTCCTCGAAGCCGGCGTGCATTTCGGTCACCACACCCGCCGCTGGAACCCGCGCATGGCGCCGTATCTCTTCGGCGTGCGCAACCAAGTGCACATCATCGACCTGCAGCAGACCGTGCCCATGCTGGACCGCGCGCTGCGCGCCGTCCGCGACGTGACCGCGGCCGGAGGGCGCGTGCTGTTCGTCGGCACCAAGCGCGCCGCCGCCGAGCACGTTGCCGACGCTGCACGGCGCTGCGGCCAGTATTACGTGAACCACCGCTGGCTCGGCGGCATGCTTACCAACTGGAAGACGATCACCGGCAGCATCAAGCGCCTGCGCCAGATCGAGGACATGGTCGCCGGCGACACTCAGGGCTTCACTAAGAAGGAGGTCCTCGACATCACTCGCGACCAGGAGAAGCTGGAGCGCGCGCTCGGCGGCATCAAGGACATGGGCGGCCTGCCCGACATTCTGTTCATTATCGACACGAACAAGGAGAAGCTGGCGGTCGAGGAGGCGAACAAGCTCGGCATCCCCGTCGTCGCCGTCCTCGACAGCAACTCGGACCCGAAGGGCGTGACCTACCCCATCCCCGGCAACGACGACGCGATCCGCGCCATCACGCTGTACTGCGACTTGGTGGCGAGCGCGGTGCTGGACGGCATCAGCGCCGAGATGGTGGCGAGCGGGCGCGACCTGGGCGAGGCCGCCGACCTGCCGCCGGAGTCGTTCCCGGCCGCCGAGGCCCCGGCCGAGCAGCCGGCCGCGTAAGGAGGATTGGATATGGCTGACATCACCGCGGCGCTCGTCAAGGATCTGCGCGAGAAGACCGGCGCTGGCATGATGGACTGCAAGCGGGCACTGACCGAGACGGGCGGCGACCTCGAGGGTGCCGTGGATTGGCTGCGCAAGAAGGGCCTCTCAGCCGCGGCCAAGAAGAGCGGCAGGATCGCTGCCGAGGGTCTGATCGGCGTGGCGAGCAAGCCCGGCCGCGCGGCCATGATCGAGATCAACGCCGAGACCGACTTCGTGGCCCGCAACGAGCAGTTCCAGGCCTTCGTCGAGCAGGCCGTGCGCATCGCGCTCGATGTGGGCGAGGACGTGGATGCGCTCCGCGCGGCGCCTTACCCCGGCACCGGGCGCAACGTCGGCGACGAGCTGACGCAGCTCGTCGCTACCATCGGCGAGAACATCACCATACGCCGGACCGCCGTGCTGCACGTGGACCGCGGCGTGGTCGCCAACTACGTCCATCAGGCGCTGCGGCCGGGTCTGGGCAAGATCGGCGTGCTCGTCGCCGTCGAGGGGCCGAGCGAGGACGGCGCCCTAGAGATCCTCGGCCGGCAGGTGGGCATGCACGTCGCCCACACTCGCCCCGAGGCGCTCGACCTGGATGGCGTGGACCCGGCGGCGCTGGAGCGCGAACAGGCGGTGCTCACCGAGCAGGCGCGCGCCTCGGGCAAGCCGGAGAAGGTCATCGCACAGATGGTCGAAGGCCGCATCCGCAAGTATTACGAGGAGGTGGTCCTGCTGGAGCAGGTCTGGGTGCACGACGGCGATACCCGCGTGCGCGCGGTCGTGGAGAAGGCAGGGGCCAAGCTCAAGGGCTTCGCCAGGTTCGCGCTCGGTGAGGGTATCGAGAAGCAGGCGGGCGACTTCGCGGCGGAGGTCGCCGCCGCGGCGGGTGTCAAACCGCCGGAGCAGCCGGGCGAAAACGAACCGCCGCCCGTGGAGTGATCCCGCAGGAGCGGCCCTCGGTGCGCGGGGGGCGTCTATCTTGGGAGGCTTGCGCGCCTTGCCCAGTTGCACGTTCACCGACTGAACTACGGAGTCCTGCCGGCGATAGCGCGAGGCGTCAGCTCAGCTTGACTTTCTCGTTCTCGCCCGGCTGCGGCGGCTTGCCGGTGGCAACGGCCTTCAGGTAGCCGTAGGCGTGCACCATCGTGCTGCTCGGGGCATCCCAGTATTCCGCTGCCTCGACGCGGACCTCGAGGAGCGCGATGTCTGGGTCGTCCTGTCCCTTTGGGAACCAGGTGCGCACGCCTTCGCTCCAGTGCGCCTTGATCGCAGCCTTGTCGCGCACGAGCTTGGCGCGGCCGCTCAGGGACACGTAGTCCTGCTTGCTAGGCTCGGCGTAGGTCACGCAGACGCGGGCGTCGTGCTCGACCTCGCTCACCTTGTGCGAGCTGGCGCGGGTGAAGAACCAGAGCGTGCCGTTGAACTGGGTCTGGTTCGCGACCATGGGCCGGCCGCGCAGGTGCTCGCCGTCCTCTGTGACCAGCATCGCGAAGCCCACGCCCTTGATGAGCGACCAGAGCTTCTCGACCTGCTCGGACTGCGCGGTGCCGGACATGCTTTCCCTCCTGCGGATGTCATGAGCAGAAACAGACGGAACGGCAGTGGGTTCCCGCCGCGCGGCTGGGTGGCCTGTCAGTGCGTGGCGTGGCTATCATGTCCTCGATCCGGGCCGGCGAGGGAGGGGGCACCATGCAGCGGCGGCTGATACTCAGCTTCGACGGCACCTGGGACCAACCCGCCGCCGGCCCCGATCCCGCGACGGCTGTGCAGAGCAACGTCTGCCGGTTCGATGCGTCCGTGGTGGAGGGACTGTGCGACGACGGCGCCGTCCAGACCCGGTTCTACGATGATGGAGTTGGCGTGACGGGCTCCTGGTTCGACCACATCCTGGGCGGCGCGTTCGGCTTCGGCCTCGACCAGAAGATCCGGGACGGCTACGCGTGGCTGGTCGAGCACTGGCCCGCGGACAGCACGGACGACATCAGCGCGTACCTTGTCGGCTTCAGCCGCGGCGCCTACACCGCGCGCAGCCTGGCCGGCATGATCGACCGGGTAGGCCTGCTCAAGACGGCAGACCCGGCGATGATAGGCGAGGCCTACGCGCTCTACCGCGATCGCGCCACCGACCCTGCCGAGCTGCAGCGATTCCAGCAGACCGCCATCCGCGTGCCGACGCCGAGGATCCAATTCCTCGGCGTGTGGGACACGGTCGGCGCGCTAGGGATCCCGCTCCCGGCGCTCGCCCAGCTGAACAGCGCCGTGTATGCGTTCCACGATACCGCCCTCGGCGCCAACGTTTGCACCGCCGTGCACGCGGTCGCACTGGACGAGCATCGCATCGACTACATGGCGACGCTCTGGACCGCCGTCCCCAACCCGGCGCAGCAGACGGTCGTGCAGAGCTGGTTCGTCGGCGCCCACGCCGATGTGGGCGGCGGCTACACGGACCGCCGACTCTCCGACGTCACCCTGCGCTGGATGCAGGAGCAGGCGATCGCCGCCGGGCTCGTGCTGGACGCCGGCCAGATTCCCGCGCCCGACGCGACCGCGACTGCGGCCCCGATCGACGACTCATACGGAGAGTTCCTGGGCGGTCTCTATGCCGCCACCCACCCGCCCTACTACCGTCCGGTGCGGATTGGGCCAGATCTTCTGCAGACCGTGAACGGGAGCGTCTACGACCGCTACCGCGATGACGCAACCTATCGTCCGCGCAACCCGGGTTTCCCGCCGCCTGCCTAGCGCCGTGCTCCGCGCCGCCGTGTCCGCAAACCGGACGCGCTCGTCCGTTGGGCAGACGCGTCAGCGCACGCCGCGCACGCCTGACCCCAGCAGCGGCGGCGCTTTGAGCTTGGCACGCTCCTTGCCGTTAGCGCGATACGGGCCGCTTGGTCCGTTCGATGGAGGACATCATGCCGAGGCTACGCACACTCCTGCTCGCCGCCACCCTAGTCGCCGCGGCCGGGGGCGCCGCCGTCGCTCAGATGGATGCGACGACCTACGACCCGCAGCAGCTGCCGGCAATCAAGGGTCAGGTGACCGAGTATAGCCTGACGCCGCGCGGTGACGTTGACGGACTCATCCTGGCAGATGGCACCGAGGTGCACCTGCCGCCCCACCTCGGCGCGCAACTCGTCTTCGCCGTCAAGCCGGGCGATTCGGTGACGGTGCGCGGCCTCAAGGCGCGCGCGATCCCGATGGTCCAGGCGGTGCAGGTCACCAACGACGCCACCAGCCAGAGCGTGACCGATACCGGCCCGGGCGGCGGCCCGCGCGGGCCTTGGACGGCGGGTCAGTCGCTGGAAGCGCAGGGACGCATCAAGGCGCAGCTCTACGGTCCGCGAGGCGAGGTGAACGGCGTCCTGCTCGACGACGGCACCCAGATTCACCTGCCGCCGCCGGAGGCGCAGCGCCTGGCCGCGCAGCTCGCCCCAGGCCAGACGATCTATGCCAGCGGCTACGGTATGGCGAGCCCGCTCGGCAAGGTCATCGGCGCGCAGGCGATCGGGCCGAACCGCGCGAAGGTGGCGCAGATCGCGGCGCCGCCGCCGCCGGGTGGGCCTGGCCATGGCCGGCATGGCCCGCCGCCTCCGCCGCCTGGCGGCCCGGGTGTGGGACCGGCCGCCTTTGCTCCGCCGCCGGCACCCCCGCCCCCTGCCGCGTCTCCTCAGCAGTGAGCGCGAGGCGCCGCACGAGCATCGCCGCGCCTGGGAACAAGGTAAGCTCGGCTCGTGCGCTCGCTCCGCTCCCGCCTGCTCGTGCTTTGGCTGCTGTCTCTCCTGGCCTGCGTCGCCGTCGGCGTCCTGCTGGTTCAGCTCTACCAGCAGTCCACCTCGGCGAAGACCGGGCAAGCCGAAGCGGTCGTCGCACGCGCCTGCGACCTCATCCGGGACCGGTATGCCTTCTACGCCACGGGCTGGCACGGCCCCGTCCCGCCGCTCTCCCCGTCTGACAAGGAGGGCGCCGGGCTGCGGCGCGACCTGACAGCCGTTGTCACCTTGGCGCTCGCTCACCAAGAGGGCGTGGAGGGGGGAGTCTGGCAAGCGGAGGCCGGGTCGCTTGCCTACGCTTACCCGACATACGAGGGCGGCGGCCCCAAGCTCGATGTCCCGGCCGCGGAGCAGGATCGAATCCGCGCCGCGAATGAGCAGGCCGCCCGCGAGGAGCAGACCACGGCGCGGCGCTGGGGATCCCCTTCCGAGACGCTGCTGCTGCAAGCTTGCCCGCTTGGCGGTCCCATCCCTGATCTTACAGCCTGGGCGATGACGCGGGTGCGGGCGGCGCCCGGCTATGCCCGGCTGCGCCTGGGCCTGGGCATGCTGCTCGCGCTCGTGCTGGCCAGCTCGGGCTGGCTGACCTGGCTGGTCACGGTCTGGTCGCGGCACGTGGGACGGATCGAGACGGTCTTGGCGCAGCACGACCCCGGCGTCATCCCGGTCCTGCTTCCCACAGGCGAGCGCGAGCTGGACCGCATCGTTGCGGCGCTGAACGAGTCCGGGCGCCGTCTCGCCCAGGCCCGGCAGCGCTCGGACGAGCTGGCCGTTCGCGTCGCGGCGGCCGAGCGCCTTGCCGCCCTCGGGCGTGTCGCCGCCGGTATGGCGCACGAGATCCGCAACCCGCTCGCTTCCATGCAACTCCGCGCCGAGAACGCGCTCGCCGCCGAAGACGATTCACGGCTCCGCCGGGCGCTGACCGAGGTGCTCGCGCAGATCGCGCGTCTCAACACCCTCGTCACCGAGTTGCTCGCGATGACGCAGCGCCGGACGGCGCAGCTCGTTCCCGTGGACATCGCCGCGTTCCTCGCCGCCTGCATCGAGCAGCATCGCGACGCGGCGGCCCGGCGCGGCATCGCGCTCACGGCCGAGGGCGGGGAGGAGCACGTCCGGCTCGACCCGGAGATCGTCGGGCGAATCCTGGACAACCTGCTGCTGAACGCGATCCGGCACGCGCCGGAGGGCGGCCGCGTGGAGGTCAGCGCGGAGAGCACAGATACCGAGTTGCGTATTGCCGTCACCGACTCCGGGTCGGGCGTTGCTCCCGAGTTGCGCGCCAATCTGTTCGAGCCGTTCGTGACCGGGCGTCCCGACGGCACGGGCCTCGGCCTCGCCATCGCGCGTGAGCTGGCGGACGCGCACGGCGGGCGCCTGTCGCTGCTGCGTGCGGGCGGCGAGAGGCCCGGCGAGGGCGCCGTATTCGCGCTTGACCTGCCGCGAGAACCTGCCTGTCCGTGCTGATCGCATTCCTCTGCCGCTTCCCAAGCGGTCGAGGCATGTTTAGATTCGCGCGGCCACTAGATGCTGAGAGAATCACCAGTGCTCACCGCCTTGGCCGCCGCGCCGGCCTTCTCCGACCTCAGCGAGCATCCTGACCCGGACACGCTCCCGTGGCTGGACCAGCTCAGCGTGGATGCCTCGCGGCTGACGCCCGAGCAGGCGCAATGGCGGCGGGACGGCGTGGTGACCTTGGAGCGCTTCCTGCCAGACGACCTCATCGACGCGTACATCGCCCGGCGCGAGCGGGAGAACATCGTCGGCTGGGTCAGCCCGACCCCCTACGAGCACGTGCCGGAACTCCGGGCACTCGCGCTCTACCGCCCCCTGACCCAGCTCATGCGGGACCTGGTCGGCGAGGAGATGATGCTGCACCTGGCACTCACCGGCTGGATCTCCAGCGAGCGCGCTTGGCACCAGGACGACTACCTGAACCCGCCCGGCGTGAACGGCTGGTATGCCGCGGTCTGGATGGCGCTCGACACCATCCACCCGGATAGCGGGCCGTTTGAGTATTTCCCCGGCAGCCATCGCTGGCCCTTGCTGCGCGGCGCCAAGGTCCGCGCCTACATGACGGACGAGGACAGGGCCGAGCCGGACAGCCACATCCATTGGCCGCGCATCACCGAGCGCTACGTCCTCCCGGCCGTGGAGGCCGAGGCCGCCCGGCGCGCCACGCCGATCAAGCAGTTCCTGGGCAAGCGCGGCGACGTCCTGATCTGGCATGGCCGCCTGATGCACCGCGGCCGCACGCCCAACGTGCCGCTGATGGAGCGCCGCTCGCTCATCACGCACTACTCCGGCGTCACCCACCGTCCGGACATGCCGGACCGCGCCGAGCAGGACGGCTCCACCTACGCCGTTTTCAACAGTTCCTTGCGCTGAGGTCGCGCCGCATGGACCGCAGCGAGCGAATCCTGGCCGGGCTGGACGTGGCACGGCTGACCGGGATCGAGATCGGGGCGCTCGACAAGCCGCTGGTTCCGCCCGGCGGCGGCGCCGTGCTCTACGTGGACCATGCCGACACGCTGACGCTGCGGCAGAAATATGCGGGTGTTTCGGGCGTGAACCTGGACGCGCTCGTTGACGTGGACGCGGTCTGGGGCGACAGCACCCTGCGCGAGGTCCTGCAGGCCCGCTCGACGGCCCACCCGGACACCCCGGCGCACGTTGATTACGTGGTCGCTAGCCACGTCGTGGAGCACGTGCCGGACCTGGTCGGCTGGCTGGGCGAGATCCACGACGTGCTGAAGCCAACCGGTCAGCTCCGTCTCGCAGTGCCCGACCGGCGCTTCACCTTCGATTGCCTGCGCGAGGACGCGCGCCTGTCCGACGTACTGGCCGCGCACCTGGCCGGCGCCCGGCGTCCGACACCCCAAGCCATCCTGGACAGCCAGCTAAACGCGGCCCCGGCCGCGGAGACGGCCAAGCTCTGGGACGGGAACATGGGCGCCGGCCTCCCGGTTCCGCAATTCGACTGGGACTACACCGTCCGCATCGCGCGTGACGCGATCGCCGGCGCCTACCATGACGCCCATTGCTGGGCCGTCACCCCCTACTCGCTCGCAGACATCTTCGTGGCGCTGGCAGAGCACGGCCTGCTGCGCCTGGCCTGCGCCAAGTTCGAGGATACGGCCCCGGGCGATTGCGAGTTCCACCTGCGCATGGTGCCGTGCGACGAGCCGAGCATCGTGGCCGAGAGCTGGCGTCAGGTGCGGCAGGTGGCGAGACAGACGGCGCCCGGTTCCCGCTTCCGTCCCATTGACCTGCTCTCGGGTCGCCGCAGCCTCGGTTGCCGTGACGGACAAGCCCGCCCGCAACCCCGGCGACGTCCCCGAGCTGGCCGAGCAGCGCTGTCTGGCGCATGAGCGCTTCCTGCTCGTCCAGGCGATGGAGCAGCGCGCCCGCACCGCCGAGAGCTTGGCTGAGGAGCGCCTCTACCTCGCCCAGAGCATGGAAGCGCGTGCCCTGAGCGGCGAGGCGCTGGCGAGCGAGCGCCTGGACCTGGTGCACAGGATGGAGGCCCGTGCCGTAGCGGCCGAGGCCGCGCTGGACGAGGTGCGGCGGTCCACGTCCTGGCGCCTGACCCAGCCTCTGCGCGCGGCGATGCGGGCCTTGCGCGGCGCTCGGCCGGTGGCGCCCAGCGACTGACCCCCGGTTCTCGCGCGACGAGAGCCGATGCCGATCTAGCCGACTGACGCAACCTCGACAGCCGCCGCCTGCTCGCCATGCCCTTGCATGCCAAGCTTGCGGGGTGCTTCGCCAGGCCGGCACCATGCCCTACAAACAAAACGCCGGCAGGAATAGCCCTGCCGGCGCAACCTAGGAGTCAAGATCATCGTGCGCAAGCGGTAGGAGCGGGGGCCGGTCCGCAATGGGCCGGCCTTCTCCGAGGTCGAAACGCGCGACAGGGCCAGGAGCCGCCATGCCGACCATCCTGATCGTGGACGATGACGCGGCGCTGCGGGACAGCCTTGCCGAGGCGCTCGGCGACCTCGGCTTCACGCCGGCGGAGGTGGCGGACGGCGAGGCGGCGCTCGCCTGGCTGCAGCGGCGCCGGGCGGATGCTGTGCTGCTCGACCTGCGGATGCCGGGGCTGGACGGTATGGAGGTGCTGCGCCGCATCCGCGCCAGCCCTGACTCGCCGCCCGTCGCGGTGCTGACCGCGGTTCCGACCGCCGCGAACACCATCGAGGCCATGCGTCTCGGCGCCGTGGACCACCTCGCCAAGCCGATCGGCCGCGCCGACCTCGCCGCACTCATCGAGCGTCTGCTGCCCCCCGCACCGGCCGCGCAGCCCACGCGCCAGCAGAGGACGCCGAGGCGGACCTGGTCGGCTCCAGCGCCGCGATGCGCGAGGTGCAGAAGCAGATCGGCCTGCTCGCCGACAGCGACGCGACCGTGCTCATCACCGGCGAGACCGGCACCGGCAAGGAGGTGGTCGCCCGCGCCATCCATCGCCACGGCCGCCGCGCCGCCCGGCCGTTCATCGCGATCAACTGCGCCGCGATCCCGGCCGAACTGCTGGAGAGCCAGCTCTTCGGCCACGTGCGCGGCGCCTTTACCGGGGCCGTGGCCGACCGGACCGGCTCGTTCCGGGAGGCGGACCGGGGCACCTTGTTCCTCGACGAGGTCGGCGACATGGACCCGGCGCTGCAAGCCAAGCTGCTGCGCGTCCTGCAGGAGCGCGTCGTGACACCGGTGGGCGGCCGCGCCGTGACGGTGGATGTGCGCGTGATCGCCGCGACCCACCGCGATCTCCTGAAGGCCGCGCGGGAAGGGCGATTCCGCGAGGACCTCTACTACCGCATCGGCGTCGTGCCGGTGCAGCCTGCCGCCGCTCCGCGAGCGCCTGGCCGACATCGTGCCGCTCGCCGAGCATTTCCTGGCGCTCGCCGCACCCAAGGGGACGCCGCCGAAGCAGCTCTCGGCCGATGCCGCGGCCCGCCTGCTCGCCCATCCCTGGCCCGGTAACGTGCGCGAGCTGCGCAACGCCATGGACCGGGTCGCGGCGATGGTGCGCCGCCCCGTCGTGGCCGCCTCCGACCTCGGCTTCCTGCAAGGCCCAGAGACGCAACGGCTGATGTGGCAGCGCCGGATGAGCAAGACTGGCTTGCAGGCGACCTGCCGACGGCTTTGGCACGGGTCGAGGAGGCAATGATCCGGCGCGCGCTCCGCGTCTCCGGCGGCAACCGCGCGGAGGCGGCGCGGCAGCTCGGGATCCACCGCCAGCTCCTCCACGCCAAGATCGCCCGCTACGGGCTGGAGGCGTTCGGGAAGCGAGAGGCGGGAGACGCGGCGGACGAGGCACGTCTCGACGACTGAAAGTCGGCTTCGAAACTCATGGTGCTTGGGCGACTATTACGACGCCAGCCGTTGCAGCCAGCCCTGCACGCGCGTGTTCTCGCAGACGGTGACGTTGAACCGCAGCCACGGCGAGCGCTCGAGATGTGGACGGAAGACCGTGCCAGGCGCGAGCATGATGCCGGCGCGCTGCGACGCTTCCGCCAGCGCCAGCGAGTCGTCAATATGCGGGAATCGCGCCCAGACGAACATGCCGTCCGCAGGCTCCACGAACACTTCCAGTCCGATGCGTTCGAAGGCGCGCACGACATTGAGGCGCGCCTCACCGAGCCGCTCGTGCAAGCGAGACAGGTATTTGCGGTAATGGCCATCCACCAGCATCAGATAGATGAGCCGCTCGGTGAACTGCGAGGTCGTGATGCTGGTCAGCATCTTGATGTCGGCGAGCTCGTTGGCGATGCCCTGCGTGCAGGCGACGAAGCCCACGCGGAGGCTGCCTGACAGCGTCTTCGAGAAGCTCCGCGCATACATCACGCGGTTGAGCTGGTCGAGCGTCGCGAGCCGAGGCGTCGTCTTCACCTGCAGATCGCAGAAGATATCATCTTCCACGACGATGAAGTTGTGGCGCTCGGCGGCCTGCAACACCTTGAACGCCACATGCGGGCTCATGTCAGTTCCGGTCGGGTTCTGCATGACCGACTGGGTGAAATAGACCTTTGGCCGGTGCGCTGCGGCCAGCTGTTCGAGAATGGCGACGTCCGGTCCGTCGCGATTGCGCGGCACCGCCAGCATCTCGACTCCCTGCAGGCGCAAATTGCCGAACATGTTATAGTAGCCAGGATCGTCCACGAGCGCCGCGTCGCCGGGCTTGAGCAAGTAGCGGATGACGAGCTCAAGCGCCTGGCTGGTGCCCTGCGTCAGCAGGATCTGGTCTGGATGAGCGGTGATGCCGAGGCCGGCCAGCATCAGCGCGAGATGCTCGCGCAGCGGCAGATAGCCGAACGGGTGCCCGTATTCGACCAGATAGGTGCCGTTCTTGCGCGCGAGCACGTTGAGGCTCTGGCGGATGCCGGCTTCGTCGAGCCAAGAATTCGGCAGCCACGGGCCGCCTGCAAGCAGGGCGTTTTCGTCCGCCTCCAGCAGGCGGCGGGTGAGCCAGACCAGTTCCTCGTTGCGCTTGTGGCTATCCGACGGGGCGGGACGCGTCGCCTCCGCGGACGCGGGCGCAGCGTAGAAGCCGGCGCCTCGGCGTGACTGCAGATAACCCATCGCGACCAGGCGGTCGTAAGCCTCGACCACCGTGAAGCGGCTGACTTTGTAGCGTTCGGCAAAGTTGCGGATCGACGGCAGCTTGGCGCCTGGCCGCAGGTGCCGATCGTCGATTTGCCGCTTGATGCCAGCCACGATCTGGTCGGCGAGTGGCTGGCCGCTCTTCTGACTGACGGTTAGGGAGAGCATGCTGGTCCCCGCTTCGCGTCGGATTGGCCCGGTCGCTGGGCCAATACAGTTACACCAACTGACGTTGAAACTGTCCATTACCGTGCTGGTGGGCGTTCGACATGATGGCGTGCCTGTCAAGCAGAGACCGGCCGGCCGCTCAATCTCGCTGCGGCACGCGACCAGCAACCCCTAGAGGGCACGAAGGGAGAAATCCAATGCCGCTCATTCAGGTTCGCGTCATCAAGGACGTGTTCAGCAAGGAACAGAAGCGCCAGATCATCAGCAAGCTGACCGACGCGATGGTCTCGATCGAGGGCGAGAACATGCGCAGTGTCACTTGGTGCATGGTCGAGGAGGTGGAAAGCGGCGAATGGGGGATCGGCGGCAACGCCCTGACCACCGCCGACGTGCACGCTCTGGCAAGCAGCAAAGCTGCGTGAAAGCGCGACCTCACGTCGCGCCGTGCTGCGCCTGAACCATCGACGGTGGTTCAGGCGCTCCTCTTCAGCGCCCCCGCGCTTGCTGGCCTGGCTCGCGGCAGCATACCATCCCGAAGTATGAGCGCGACGAGCCAGCCCGGCGCGGCGCAGGACGCGAGTCTCGGCGCGTTCTACCGCGACATGACCGCCCCCGAGCGCCGCACCTTCTGGGCCTGCGCGGGCGGGTGGGCGCTCGACGGCATGGACTTCATGATCTACCCGCTCGTCGTCGGCACGATCATCCGGCTGTGGCACGTGGCTGCTGGCCCTGCCGGTCTCGCCGTCACGGCGACGCTGCTGGCCTCCGCGGTGGGCGGCTGGCTCGCGGGCTATCTCGCGGATCGCATTGGCCGCGTTCGCACCCTGCAGATCACCATCCTCTGGTTCGCCGTGTTCAGCGTCGTCTGCGCGGTCACCCAGAACTTCGCGCAGCTCCTGGTGGCGCGCACGGTGCTCGGCTTCGGTTTCGGCGGCGAGTGGGCGGCGGGCGCCGTGCTCATGGGCGAGACGATCCGCCCCGAGTTCCGCGGCCGGGCGGTCGGCAGCGTTCAGGCGGGATGGGCGGTCGGATGGGGCCTCGCCGTGCTCGCGCAGGCGGTGCTGTTCGCCCTGCTCCCGCCCGAGCAGGCGTGGCGCGGCATGTTCGTCGTCGGCGGTCTTCCGGCGCTGCTCGTGTTCGTCCTGCGCCGCAGCGTCGCCGAGCCGGAGGTCGCGCTGCGCACGCGGGCACGGCAGGCAGCGGCCGGGGACCGCCCGGCGCTCTGGGAGATCTTCGCGCCCGGCATCCTCCGCACCACCGTTCTCGCCTCCCTCGCCACCATGGGCTGCCAGGGCGGCTACTACGCGATCACGAGCTGGCTGCCCCGGTTTCTCACGACGGAGCGCAAGCTCAGCATCGTCGGCTCGACCGGCTACCTCGCCGCGCTGATCATAGGGTCGTTCGCGGGATACCTGGTCGGCGCGTGGCTCGCGGACCGGATCGGGCGACGGCCGCTGTTCCTCGTGTTCTCGCTCGGCGCCATCGCCGTGATCCTCGCCTACACGCAGGTGCCGCTCTCCAACGGCGCGCTGTGGGTCCTGGGCTTCCCGCTCGGCTTCTTCGCCTCGGGCTACTTCAGCGGGATGGGAGCGTTCCTGACGGAACTCTATCCCACGCGGCTGCGCGGGTCGGGCCAGGGTTTCTGCTACAATTTCGGGCGCGGCGTCGGCGCGCTGTTCCCGGCGCTCGTGGGCTATCTCGCCGCCGTGATGTCGCTCGCGAACGCCATGGCCGTGTTCTCGGTCGCGGCCTACGCCGTGTTCTTCCTCGCGGCCTACGCCCTGCCGGAGACGCGGGGCCGCGTTCTGCACGCCGACGGGTGACGGCTCCAGGCCTCCTACAGCCCCGCCATCTCCCGCCATTCCCCCTCGCTCACCGTCGCCACCCCCAGCTCCGCCGCCTTCTTCGCCTTGCTCCCCGCGTCCGCGCCGAGCACGACGAGGTCGGTCTTCTTGCTGACGCTGTCTGTCACCCGCGCGCCCAGCGCTTCCGCCCGCGCCTTGGCCTCCGGGCGCGTCATCGTCTCCAGCGCGCCCGTGAACACGATCACCTTGCCCACGAGCGTGCCTCCCGCCACCGGGCCGGCGGCGCGCTCGATGGTGAGTTCCCCGGCGAGGTCGTCCAGCGTCGCGACGTTGCGCGGCTCGCTGAAGAACGCGGCCAGCTCGTCGGCGATCGCCGGGCCGATGCCGACGATGCTCCCCAGCGCCGAGCGCGCCTCCGAGCCGACGGTCGTCGCGTCCAGCATCGCCCCGCGCCACGTCTCGAAGCTCTCGTAATGCCGGGCAAGCAGGCGCGCGTTGGTCTCGCCGATGCGGCGGATGCCGAGGGCGTAGATGAAGCGGTCGAGCGGCACCGTCCGCCGCGCCTCAATGGCGCGGAGCAGGTTCTCGGTGCTCTTCTCTTTCCAGCCCTCGCGGCCGAGGATCTCGTCCCGGTGCGCGGCGAGGCGGAACACGTCGCCCGGCGCGCGCAGCCAGCCGAGATCGTAGAACTCCTCGATGGTCTTCTCGCCCAGCCCTTCGATATCGAAGGCCGCACGGGAGACGAGATGGCGCAGCCGTTCCACGGCCTGCGCCGCGCAGATGAGGCCGCCGGTGCAGCGCCGCACCACCTCGCCCGCCGGCCGCACCGCGAGGCTGCCGCAGACCGGGCAGTGGTCGGGGAAGACATAGGGGAGGGCATCGTCCGGCCGCAGCTCGGGCAGGACCTGCACGACCTGCGGGATCACGTCGCCTGCCCGCTGCACGACGACCGTGTCGCCGATGCGCACGTCCTTGCGCGCGATCTCGTCCTCGTTGTGCAAGGTCGCCCGCGTGACCAGCACGCCGCCGACGCCCACCGGAGCGAGCTTGGCGACGGGGGTGAGCGCGCCCGTGCGTCCGACCTGGATCAGGATGTCCTCCAGGGTCGTCGTCGCCTGCTCGGCCGGGAACTTCCACGCAATGGCCCAGCGCGGCGCACGCCCGACGAAGCCGAGCCGCCGCTGCAAGGCGAGGCTGTCCACCTTATAGACGACGCCGTCGATGTCGTAGCCCAGCCCCGCCCGCGCGAGGCCCACCTCGCGCTGGAAGGCCCCGGCCTCGTCTGCGCCCTCGACCCGGCGCGAGAGCGGGTTCACCGCGAAACCCCAGCCGCGCAGCCGTTCCAGGAAGTCCCAGTGCGTCTCCGCCACGGTCTCGCTCGCCTCGCCCATGGCGTAGGCGAAAAAGGAGAGCGGCCGTGCCGCCGTTATCTTGGGATCGAGCTGCCGCAAGGACCCGGCGGCGGCGTTGCGGGGATTGGCGAACACCTTGGCGTCCGCCTCCGCCTGCACCTCGTTGAGGCGCAGGAAGTCCGCCTTGAGCATGAACACCTCGCCGCGCACTTCCAACGACTTTGGCAGCCGCGCGGGCGCCCCGCCGTCGAGGCGCTTCGGCACGGCAGCGACCGTGCGCAGGTTCGCGGTGACGTCCTCGCCCTCCGTGCCGTCGCCCCGCGTGGCGCCCTGGACGAGCCGCCCGTGCTCGTAGAGAAGCGCGACCGAGAGCCCATCTATTTTCGGCTCGGCGACGAGCGGCAGCGGTCGCATCGGGCGAGAGGCCGAGGAAGCGCCGGGCCCGGTCGAGGAAGGCGGAGAAATCATCCGCGTCGAAGGCGTTGTCGAGGGAGAGCATCGGCACGCGATGGCGCACCTTCGCGAAGCCGCCCGCCGGAGCGGCGCCGACGCGCCGGCTCGGGCTGTCGGCGCGGACGAGCTCGGGGAAGCGCGCCTCGATCTCGGCGTTGCGCCGGCGCAGCGCGTCATACTCGGCGTCGGTGATCTCGGGCGCGTCCTGCTCGTGGTAGAGCCGGTCCGCGCGCGCGATGGCCTCCGCGAGCCGGGCCAGCTCTGCGGCAGCTTCCTCCTCGGCCAACTCCTCAGCAGGGGTCAAGCGGCGTTGCCCAGCAAGCTGTCCGCCGCGGCACGCGCGGCTTCGGTCACGGTCTCGCCGGCGAGCATCCGCGCGATCTCCTCGCGCCGGGCGGTGGGATCGAGCGGCACCACGCGCGTCTCCGCCCGGCCGCGCAAGGCTTCCTTGGCGACGCGCAGGTGCGCTGTGCCGCGTGCGGCGACCTGCGGGCTGTGGGTCACGACCAGCACCTGCACGTCCTCCGCGACCCGCGCCAGCCGCTCGCCCACGGACGCGGCGGTGGCGCCGCCGACGCCGCTGTCCACCTCGTCGAAGATCAACGTCGGCACGGGACTGGCTTGGGCGAGCACGACCTTGAGCGCGAGCATGAGCCGCGACAGCTCGCCGCCCGAGGCGACACGATCGAGCGGTCCCGGCGTCTGACCGGGGTTGGTCGCGATCAGGAAGCGAGCCGTCTCCTGGCCGGCCGCGTTCCAGCGCGGCTCGTCCAGCCGCTGCAGCTCGACGACGAAGCGCGCTTTGTCGAGCCGAAGCGGCGGCAGCTCGGTGCCGACCGCGCGCTGCAGCCGTCCCGCGGCGCCCGCTCGGGCGCGGGAGAGGGCGGCAGCGGCGTCCACGTAGTCGGCGCGCCGGGCGGCGGCCTTGGTTTCCAGTGCCTCGACGTGGGCCGAGCCGCTGTCCAGCGCCGCAAGGCGTCCACGCAAATCCGCAAGCAAGGCCGGCAGCCCGGCGACGGGCACGCCATGCTTACGGGCGGCGGCACGCAAGGCGAAGAGTCGCTCCTCAGCCTGCTCCAGCCGGCGCGGGTCGCTCTCCGCGTCGTGAGCGAGCCGAGTGAGCAGGGTCTCGGCTTCCGCCAGCGCTTCCTCGGCCCGTTCCAGGGCGGTGAGCGCAGGTACGGCCGGGTCGGTCTCGCCGCTCGGGGGCGGGGCCAGCTTCTGCAAGGCCCGCGACGCGCTTCGCAGCGCCGACGCCGGGCCAGCGCTGCGCCGGTCCCGCGGCGCGATCTCGGCGAGCGCGGCCGAGATTGCCTCGACCCGGCGCTCGCCCTGCTGCAGCCACTGCCGCTCAGCGGCCAGCGCGTCCTCTTCGCCCTCGTGCGGCGCCAAGGTGGTGAGTTCGTCCGTGGCGAAGCGCAGCCAATCCTCCTCGCGCCGGGCCTCGGCGATGTTGGCCCGTGCCGCGTCCACGGCGGCGACGGCCTCGCGCCAGTCCTGCCACGTCCGCACCACGGAAGCGCGGGTGGCGGCCGGGACACCGAACCGGTCGAGCAGCCCGGTGTGCGTCGAGGGATCGGCGAGGCCGACCTGCTCGCCCTGGCCCTGCACCTCGACGAGCAGGGCGCCGAGCCGGCGCAGCAGCGCGACGCCGGCAGGCTGGTCGTTCACCGTCGCCCGGCTCCGCCCGTCGCGCGTCACAACCCGGCGCAGCACCAGCTCGTCCTCCGACGCAATGCCGCTCTCCTCCAGCACGGCGAGCGCCGGATGGCCGGGTGGCGGCGCGAAGAGCGCGGTGACGCTCGCCTGCTCCGATCCCTCGCGCACCAAGCCGGATACGGTCCGGCCGCCGAGCGCCAAGCCGAGGCTGTCGAGCAGGATGCTCTTGCCAGCGCCCGTCTCGCCCGTGAGCACCGTCAGTCCCGGCCCGAAGCCGAGGTCGAGTTGCTCGATCAAGACCACGTCGCGAATATGGAGCGCGGTCAGCACGCGCAGGAGACGACTAGAAGACGCTGCTGAATACGCGCGACAGGACCCCTGGCTCGTCCGGCGCTCGGCCGTTCCGCGCGCGCGGCACCGCCCCACTCTCCGCAAGCTCCGCGTAAGCGTCCTGATACCAGCGGCTGCCTGGGTAGTTGTAGCCGAGCACCGCGGCCGCGTTCTTCGCTTGGCCGATCATCCCAAGCTTGAGATAGACCTCCACCATACGCTGCAAGGCTTCAGGCGTGTGATTGGTCGTCTGGTAGAGCTGCACTACGCGCTGGTAGCGGTTGATCGCGGCGCCGTAGAGGTGCTGGCCCTCGTACCAGCGGCCGATCACCATCTCCTTGCCCGCGAGATGGTCGCGGCAAAGGTCTATCTTGAGGCGGGCGTCGCGCGCGTAAGGCGTCTCCGGGAAGCGGTTGACCACGTCCTGCAGCGCCGCCATGGCCTGCTCGGTTCCCTTCTGGTCGCGCTGCACGTCCTCGATCTGCTCGTAGTAGCATAACGCTCGCAGATAATAGGCGTAGGCCGTGTCCGCACTCGACGGATGGAGCTGTACGTAACGGTCGAGGGAACCGATAGCTTCGGTGTAGTGATTCTGCAAGTATTCCGCATAGCCGTGCATGAGCTGCGCCTTCGGCGCCCATGAGGAGTAGGGGAAATTCTGCTCGATTGCGTCGAACTGCGTGACGGCGGTCGCGAATCGCCTCGCGTTCAGCGCGTCCACGCCGTGACTGTAGAGTTCCTCCGGACTCTTCGCGGCCAAGTCCGGCTTCTTCGTGAGCGATGCGGAATTGCCGTTCCACGGCATGAGGGAGCCGATCGAGGCGCAGCCAGTCAGCAGCAGGAGCGCTGTGCAGCCGGGCAGGAAGCGGCGGAGCAGGGCGGTGTAGGGCATGGCGTGGCGCTTATAGCATGCCTCGAGGCCAGGCGAAGCGGGATCAGGCAGCCGCCGCCTCGGGAGCGGCGCTCCAGCTCTTGCCGACCTCTTCGCCTCCGGTGAGCCGCCAGTTGGCTGGCGAGGCGAAGAGTGCTTGCAGCAGCCGATTGTTCAGCGCGTGGCCGGAGCGATGGCCCACGAAGCGCCCGGCGAGCGGCGCGCCGGCAAGCGCCAGGTCGCCGACCGCGTCCAGCAACTTGTGCCGCACGAACTCATCCGGCATCCGCAGCCCGCCCGGATTGAGGACTCGCGCCCCATCCACGACGACGGCGTTGCGCAGGCTGCCGCCGCGCGCGAGCCCGGCGCTCCGCAGCGACGCAACCTCCTGCGCGAGCCCGAACGTCCGCGCGGGAGCAAGCTCGCGACGGAATGCGGCCTCGTCGAGGTCGAGGGTAAGCGCCTGGCGCCCGATCGCGGCTGCGTTGAAGGCGATGGACATAGCGAGCGTCAGGCCGCGCCTCGCCGTGGGGCGCAACTCGGCGAAGGCGTCGCCCTCGGTGACGCGGATCGGGCGCAGCACCTCGAGCATGGCCGCCCGACCCAGATCGACGAATCCCGCGCAGTCCAGCAGGAACACCCACGGTGCTGCCGAACCGTCCAGGATCGGCACTTCCGGCCCGTTCAGATCAACGATGCAGTCGGTGACGCGGCAGCCCGCCAACGCCGCCAGCAGGTGCTCGACCGTGCCGACCCGCGCCTCCGGCCGACCTGGCAGCCCGAGCGCGGTGCAGAGGCGCGTATCCACGACATGATCGTGGCGGGCGGGTATCTCGATGCCGAGATCGGTGCGGTGCAGCACGATGCCCGTGCCCGGCTCCGCCGGGCGAAGGATGACGTTGACTGACCGTCCCGTGTGAACGCCGGTGCCGACGCAGCTGATCGCTGCCTTGAGCGTCCGTTGAACTTCGACCGCGGCGGGAAAATAAGGTAGGCCGTCCATCAGCGATCCTCTGGAGACGGCGCCGGGGACGGCGCCCAAGGGCAGGCTAGCGAATGGAAGCTAGGCTTCTGCCCCTGGGTCGCCAACTCAATCAATGTTTCTTGCTGTTACGGCCCATAGGTCTGAATTTAAAGCATTTTGTCCTATATGCGCCGACAGTGCGCCGCGCTCATGTCGAGAGGCGGCGCACTGCAGCTCTTGCACTTGACGAGCATCCTCACGCGGGACGCTTGTCCCAAGCGTCCCGCGATCTGCTCTACGAAGACTGACGCCGCAGGAAGGCTGGCACGTCGTAGTTCTCGTCGGTGCCGGGCGGCGCTGGCGTCGCGACCGCATGGTCATGGAAGATGGGTTCGGCGCGCTGCGGTTCTTGCGCGTCCGCTGGCTGGCGGCGGCGGAGGCTCCCGGTGACGATGCTGAACAGGCTGCTGCGCGCCGGCCCAGGGGCCACAGTCTCTGCCTGGGCAGCCGACTCGACGACGCGCGGCGGTTCGGTGAAGAGCGCGCTGTTGCGCGACGGCACGCCTGGGGTCGCCGGGCGCTGGCCGGGCACCGACGGCGTGAAGCGCGGCGGGGCCATCGGACGCGGCAGCGGCACGGGGCCAGGATGCATCACCGTCGGCTGCATGAAGGGCGGTTGGTTGGGCATAGGATGCGTCGCGGTCTCGACCATGCCCGATGCGGCGGCCGGCATCGCGGCATGGGTCATGAGCTCCGCCGCCTCGCCGTTCGCGGCGCCGACCGCGACAAGGCGCGGCCGTGCCGCTTCCATCTGCAACGCAAGGTCGATGCCGGTCGCGACCACGGAGACGCGGACCCGCCCGTTCAGCGACTCATCCACGGCCGAGCCGAAGATGATGTTCGCGTCCTCGGCGACCTCCTCCCGGATGCGGTTCGCGGCCTGGTCCACCTCGTAGAGGGTCATGTCGTCGCCGCCGGTGATGTTGATGAGCAGCCCGCGCGCGCCGCTCATGTTCGTGTCTTCCAGCAGCGGGTTGCTGATCGCGGCCTCGGCGGCGCGGATGGCGCGGTTCTCGCCCTCCGCCTCGCCGGTGCCCATCATCGCCTTGCCCATCTCCAGCATCACCGTGCGGATGTCGGCGAAGTCGAGGTTCACGAGGCCGGGGGCCACCATCAGGTCGGTGACGCCGCGCACGCCCATGTAGAGGACGTGGTCGGCCATCTTGAACGCTTCCTTCCAGCCGGTCCGCTCGGTGGCGAGGCGGAACAGGTTCTGGTTCGGGATGACGATGAGCGTGTCCACGTATTGCTGGAGCTCGGCGATGCCTTGGTCGGCGGCGCGCGACCGGCGCATGCCCTCGAAGGTGAAGGGCTTGGTCACGACGCCCACGGTGAGGATGTTCTTCTCGCGCGCCAGCTTCGCGATGACGGGTGCCGCGCCCGTGCCGGTGCCGCCGCCCATCCCGGCAGTGATGAAGATCATGTGCGTGCCGTCGAGATAGCGTTCGAGCTCGCTCGCGGCCTCCTCCGCCGCCGCGCGCCCGATCTCCGGCTTCGCACCTGCGCCGAGGCCCTGCGTCAGGTGCGGCCCGAGCTGAACGCGACGGTCAGCCCGGCTGTGCATGAGCTGCTGCGCGTCCGTGTTGGCCACCACGAAATCGACGCCCTGCAGGTTGAGCGCGATCATGTTGTCCACGGCGTTGGTGCCGCCGCCGCCGACCCCGATCACGGTGATGCGGGGACGGAAATCGGTATGGGTCGTCTGGGGAATGGTGAGATTCAGTGTCATAGCTGCAGTTTCCCTTCACGGAACCGTGATTGCAAGACGGAAAAGGAGTTGGGGAGCCGGCATCACATCCGGTCCCGCAGAAACGTGGCGAAGCGGCGCAGCAGGCTCCTGGGACGCTCATCGCTCATGTCCACGTCGGCGAGCGGGCGTCCCTCGCCGCTGGCCCAGGCGAGCAGCCCGGCGGCCGTTGCGAAGCCCGGGCCGCTCGCCAGCGCGGGCAGGCCGCGCAGCGCGCGCGGGCGTCCGAGCCGGACCTCACGTCCTAGGATGCTGCTCGCCATCTCGCGGATGCCGGCGAGCTGCGAAGCGCCGCCGGTGAGCACCACGCGGTTGCCGGCCTCCCGCGCGAGGCCCGCGCTCTGCAGGCGGTCGCGCACCAGCTCAAAGGTTTCTTCCAGCCGTGGCCGGATGATGCTGACGACGCGCGAGCGCGGCACCTTGGCGATGCGGTGCTCCGCCTCGCCGACGACAGGGGCGGGCAGCATCTCGCGCTCGTCGTCGGGACTGCCCTCGACGTTGCCGTAGAGGGTCTTCAGCCGCTCCGCATCGGCAACGGGCGTGCTCAGCAGGCGCGCGATGTCGTTCGTGACGTGGCTGCCGCCGAGAGGAACCTGCGCCGTGTGCAGCAGGTGGCCCTCGCTGAACACCGCCATCCCCGTCGTGCCGCCGCCCATATCGACCACGGTGACGCCGAGCTGCCGCTCGTCCTCGACCAGCGTGGCGATCCCGGCGGCGAACGGGGAGCTCACCATCTCCGCCACATCCAGCTCGCAGCGGCCGACCGTCAGCCCCAGGTTGCGCAACGCGGTGCTCGCGGCATCGAGCAGGTGGAGCTGCGCCGTGAGCTGCTCGCAGTGCAGCCCGCGCGGGTCCTGCACACCGCTCGTGCCGTCCACCATAAACCCGAGCGGCAGGGCGTGGATGCATTCGCGCCCGTCCATGGCGGCACGCGCCCGGCCCTCCTGCATGATGCGCCGGATATCGGCTTCCGTGATCGGGCGTCCGCCGATCGGCCATTGCACGTTGAACAGGCGGCTTTCCGGCCGGCCGCAGGTGAGGTTCGCGGTGACGCTGCGCAGCCGATGGTCCGCCATCACTTCCGCGTCGGCGACGGCGCGGCGGATGGCCTGCTCGGCCTCGTCAAGGTCGGTGATGCCGCCGCCCTTGATGCCTCGCGCCTGCTGCCAGCCGAAGCCGAGCACGCGCAGCGTGCCGTCGCCCTCGACGCGCCCGATCAGGCAGGTGATCTTGGTGCTGCCCACGTCAAGCACGCCGAATGGCCCGGTGCGGCCCGCGCGCTGCCGCGGGAGCGGCGCTTCCGGCGGATCGGGCGGCAAGCCGTGGCTCGAAAGGCTGTTCACCGGCCCACCTCCCTACGTCGGCCGCCGCGCGGCGGCCGCAGCCGGCGCGGCCTGCATCGTTCCCGGCGGCAGACCGGCCGGGCTTGCACCTTCCTGCGGCGGGATCGCCTGGGGCCGCACGACGAGCCGATCGGGCAGGCGCATGTCGAGGACCTGCACCGGACGGTCGAGCAGGTTCTGCGCCTGCTGGAACTCCACGAGCCGCGCGATGGCCGCTGCCTCGTGCCCTTCCGGCAGGAGCACGTCCGCACCGGTGTTGAGCCGCAGGTTCCAGCGCCGCTCGCCGACGCGCACGGCCGCGGCGACGTGGGCGCGGAGCACAGGCTGAGCCGCCAGCGCATCGAGCAGGTCCGCCGCGTGCTCGGGGGCTCCAGGCCCGACGACGAGGGGCAGCACGCGGAACGCCGCCGCGTCCTTCGCCGGGTCCTCGGGAGCGACGACCTGGCCGGCGCGATCGATCAGCACGAACTTGCCCCCGTTCTGCCAAACGGCGAACGGACGCCGCTCGACCAGGTTAACGACGAGGGCGCCGGGCAGGCGCCGCTCGACCGCGGCGCTCTGCACCCAGGTCAGGCCCTCAACGCGGCTCCGGATCGCCTCCAGCGAGAAACCGAGCAGCGGGTCGCCCGCATGGACTCCGATGGCGGCGCGCAGCACCGGCTCCGGCGTCATCACCCGCCCCTCGACGACGACGCGCTCCACCTTCAGCCCGAGATGCTCGCCGAGCCGCTCCCGCCAGCTCACGACGCTCCGGCTTCCCAAGGGGGATAGCGAAGGCGCGGCACGCATGAATGCCGCCCCAGCGACGAGCAGGAGCAGGAGGCACCCCGCCACAGCGAGCGAGCGCCGCATCCGCACAGCCCGGCGCAGCAGCAAGCCGAGCCGCGTCGGCCGCTTGCCCTGGGCGGGGCGGGTCACGCGCGGCACGATGCGTTCTCCACCATCCATGCGCACAGCGCGGGGAACGAGATGCCCAGGTGTGCCGCCTGCTCCGGCAGCAGCGAGGTGGGCGTGAGGCCGGGCTGGGTGTTCACCTCCAGCAGCACGAGCCGGCCTGGCTCGCCCGCGGTATCGTCGTAGCGCAGGTCGGCGCGTGAGGCGCCGCGGCAGCCCAGCGCCTGGTGGGCGGCGAGCGCCACTGCCATGGCTTGCGCGTAGGCCGTCGGATGCACCGGCGCGGGAACGGCGTGGCGCGAGCCGCCCTCCGCGTATTTCGCCTCGTAGTCGTAGAACGCGCCCGCTTGCGGCGCGATCTCGGTCACGGCCAGCGCCCGGTCGCCCATCACGCCCACGGTCAGCTCGCGGCCTGGCACGTATTCCTCGACCATCGCGCGCCCGTGGCGCCACGTGCGGGCCACCTCGGCGCGGCGGTTCGCGCCCGGCAGCATGATCTCCACGCCCACGCTCGATCCCTCGTTGACGGGCTTCACGACGTAGGGCAGCGGCAGGGGATCGCCCGCCTCGAGCTCCTCCGGCGAGACGACCCGGCTCCGCGCCACCGGAAGGCCCGCCGCCGCGAACACGGCCTTGGCGGCCTCCTTGTCCATGGCGAGCGCCGAGGCACGAACGCCGGAGTGGGTGTAGGGCAGCCCTATCCAGTCGAGGACGCCCTGGATCGCGCCGTCCTCGCCGAAGCGGCCGTGCAGCGCGTTGAACACCACGTCTGGACGGGGATCCTCGAGCGCCCGGATCACGGCGCCGAGGTCGGGGCCGACCAAGATGGGATTCACCTCGAAGCCGCCCTGGCAGAGTGCGGCGATGCATTGCCGGCCCGAGGAGAGGCTGACTTCGCGCTCAGCCGAGATGCCGCCGTAGAGAACCGCGACGCGGGTCATGCCGCAGCCCTCGCATCGCGCCCTTGGGCGGTCGGAATGCCAAGCCGCTTGATCTCCCATTCAAGCTGCACGCCGCACATGGCACGCACGCGGCGGCGCAATTCTTCGCCTAAACTCTCCAGGTCAGCGGCCGTTGCTGTCCCAAGATTGAGCAGGAAGTTGCAATGCTTCTCGCTGCACTGCGCACCGCCGACGCGCAGGCCGCGCCCGCCCGCGGCAGCGATCAGCTCCCAGGCGCGGCTCCCTTCAGGGTTGCGGAACGTGCTGCCTCCGGTGCGGGCGCGGACGGGCTGGGTCGCCTCGCGGCTCGCCCGGATCTCCGCCATACGCGCGGCGACGGAGGCCGGATCACCGGAGCTGGCGCGGAACCGGGCGCGGGCCACGACGGCGCCGGGCGGCAGGCGCGCGGTGCGGTAGGCGAGGGCGAGCGCCGCCGCTGGCACGCGCACCAGCTCGCCGCCGCGCGTGACCAGCTCCGCCCAGTCGAGGCAAGCCGCGATATCGCCCCCGTAGGCGCCCGCGTTCATGGCGACGGCGCCGCCGACGGTGCCAGGGATGCCGGACAGGAACTCCAGCCCGGTGAGCCCGGCCGCCGCCGCGTGCTCGGCAACCGTCGTGTCGAGCGCCGCGGCACCGGCGATTACGCCGTCCCGCTCGACTTGAACCATGCCGAAGCCCCGCCCGGTGAGACGGAGGACCACGCCGGGGATGCCGCCGTCCCGGATGATGAGGTTGCTCGCGGCGCCGACACTCGTTACGGGCATCTCGGGCGCCAGCGCGCCGAGGAACTGCGCGAGGTCCTCCGCGTCCGCCGGCCGGACCAAGGCCTCCGCCGGGCCGCCGACGCGGAACCAAGTCTGGGCCGTAAGCGGTGCATCATGGGCGACCCGGCCGCGGAGCGGGGGGAGCACCAAGGGCGCAGACATGGTCATGACGCCCTCCGCTGCGATTGCGCCTGCAGCTCCGCGAGCTGCTCGGGCAGCGCCTGCGCCCACTGCGTGATGTTGCCGGCGCCGAGGCAGACCACGTAGTCGCCGGGCCGGGCGATGGCGTGGACCATCTCGGCGAGGTGCTCGGGTGCGCTGAGCGGCACGACGCTGCGGTGGCCGCGGGCGCGCAGCCCGTCCACGAGCGCGTCGCGGTCCACGCCGGGGACGGGTGCCTCGCCCGCGGCATACACGTCCGCAACAATGACCGTGCCGGCATCGTTCATGCAGGCGCAGAACTCGGGGAAGAGCGACTCCAGCCGCGAGTAACGGTGCGGCTGCACGATCGCGAGCACGTCGCGCGCGCCCGCCTGCCGCGCCGCCTTGAGCACCGCCGCGATCTCGACCGGATGATGCCCGTAATCGTCGATGACGGTGATGCCGCCGGTCTCGCCCGTTTTGGTGAAGCGCCGCTTGACGCCGCGGAAGGCGGCAAGCGCGCTGCGCAGCGTGGTGTCATCCACGTCCATCTCGTTGCCGACGGCGATGGCGGCGAGCGCGTTCTGGACGTTGTGCGCGCCCAGCATGGGCAGGCGGAACGGGCCGAGCGGCTTCACCCGGCCGCGCAGCCGGTCCGCGATCTGCACGTGGAACGTCGCCCCCAGCTTGTCGGTGAGGACCTTCTCGGCGCGCACGTCCGCCTGCGGCGAGAAGCCGTAGGTGATGATGCGGCGGTCGGACAGGCGCGGGATCATCTGCTGCACGCCGGGATGATCGAGGCAGAGCACGGCGAAGCCGTAGAACGGGATGTTGGAGACGAACTGGTCGTAGCCGGCCTGCATCGCCTCGGGCGTGCCCCAGTGGTCCAGGTGCTCCGGATCGACATTGGTTACGACGGCGATGGTGGCCGGCAGGCGCAGGAAGCTGCCGTCGCTCTCGTCCGCCTCGACCACCATCCACTCGCCCGCGCCGAGCCGCGTGTTGCTGCCGTAGGCGTTGACGATGCCGCCGTTGATGACGGTGGGATCGAGGCCGGCGGTCTCCAGCACGGCCGCGATCAGGCTTGTCGTCGTCGTCTTCCCGTGCGTGCCGCCGACGGCGACGCTCCAGCGCAGCCGCATCAGCTCGGCCAGCATCTCCGCCCGGCGCACCACCGGGATCAGCCGGGCGCGGGCCGCGGCGACCTCCGGGTTGTCGGCGCGGACGGCGGTGCTGACCACGACGACCTGGGCGTTGGCGACGTTCGCCGGGTCGTGCCCGACGGCCACGGGGATGCCGACCTCGCGCAGCCGGCGCACGTTCGCGCCGTCAGCGATGTCGCTGCCCTGGACGGCGTAGCCGAGCGTGTGCAGCACCTCGGCGATGCCGGACATGCCGATGCCGCCAATCCCGACGAAGTGGATGGTGCCGATAGTGAGCGGCAGCGCCCTCATGAATGGGCCTCCTGGGTGATGCTGTCCTCGACGAGGTCGGCGAGGAGCGAAGCGGCATCCGGGCGCGCGCGCCGGGCCGCTTCCTGAGCGAGCGCTGCGAGCCGCTCGGGCGCGGCGAGCAGCGTCGCAAGCTGCACGCCGAGCGCCTCCGCCGTCAGCCCGACCTGGTCCGCCATCTCCGCGCCGAGGGCGCGGGCGTTCCAGCGCTGGTGGTCGTCGATGGCGCCGGGCAGGGGCACGAGCAGGGCAGGGCGACCGGCGCAGGCCAGCTCCGCCACCGTGCTCGCCCCCGCGCGCGCCACGACGAGGTGCGCCCGCGCGAGCCGCTCGGCCACGTCGGGGAAGAAGGTGGACAGCTCGGCCTCGATGCCGAGCGCCATGTAGGCGGCCTGCACTCGATCCAGGTCCTCCTCGCGACATTGCTGCACGATGGAGAGGCGCAAGCCGATCTCCAAAGGCAGGCCCGCGATGGCAGGCGGCAGCAAGTCGCTCAGCACCCGCGCGCCAAGCGAACCGCCAAGCACCAGCAGGCGTATCGTGGCCTCCGTCGGCGGCACGTACGGACGGCCCGCGATGGCCTGGATCGCCGGGCGCACCGGGTTGCCCGTGACCTGCGCCGTGATCCCGCCCGGCACCGCCTGGGTCTCCTCGAAACTGAGGGCGAGCCGGTCGGTGAAGCGCGCGAGCAGCCGGTTCGCTCGGCCCAGCACGGCGTTCTGCTCGTGCAGGATGAGCGCCGGGCGCCGCCGGAGCAGGCGCGCCGCGAGCATCGGCGCCACGGCCGGGTAACCCCCGAACCCGACGACGGCCGAGGCGCCCAGCGATCCGAGCAGCGCGCGTGCCTGAGCAATACCTGCGCCGATAGCGATCGCGCCTGCTGCTGCCCGCAGCGCGCCGCGCCCCGCGAGTCCTGCGCCGCGCAGCACGAACAGCTCGCGCCCCTCGAAGGAGCGCCGCGCCTGCGCGGCCGAGCGCGCGTCGGTCATTACGGCGACCCGCCGCCCGCGCCGGATCAGCTCGCCCGCGAGCGCCTCGGCGGGGAACAGGTGCCCGGCCGTCCCGCCCGCGGCGAGAACGATCGGTGCTGCTGCCGGGCCTCTCATGGCGCCGCCTCCCAGCCCCGTTCCGCCCGTGTGCGGGTTCGCGTGAGCGCGAGCAGCATTCCGATCCCGAGCGCGATCGCGACCACGGACGAGCCGCCGTAGGAGACGAACGGCAGCGTCATCCCTTTCGTCGGGATCAGGCGCAGCGAGGACGCCATGTTGACGAACGCCTGCAGGCCGAAGCTCGCGAGCAGCCCGCTGGCGGCGAGCACCACGAACAGATCCCGCTCGGCGACCAGCTTCAGCAGCCCGCGCAGCACGACGAGGGCGAACACGGCGAGGACGAGCAAGCAGACGATCAAGCCGAACTCCTCACCCATGACCGCGAACACGAAATCGGCGTGCGCGTCGGGCAGGATGTCCTTGATGTGACCCTCGCCGGGTCCGCGCCCGAGCAGCCCGCCCTGGCCGAACGCCTGGAGCGCGGTGATCACCTGGTAGTTGTCGCCGCTTGCAGGATCCAGGAAGCGCATGACGCGGCTGTGGACGTGCGGGAACACGAAGAAGGCGCTCACGCCCGCCGCCGCGATCGCCCCCACGCCCATGCCTACGAAGACGAGGTTCAGCCCGGCGATGAAGCCCTGGACGAGCATCACCGACGTGACCACCACGAGCATCCCCATGTCGGGCTGCGACTTCAGCAGCAGCGCGATCACGGCGTAGATCGCCAGCACGGCCGCGGTGCCAGCGAGCCGCCCGTAGCGCCGTCCTTCGCCGAGCAGCCACGCCGTGATCACCGCAAAGCAGGGCTTGAGGAACTCGCTCGGCTGCACCGACACGCCCGGCAGCGCGATCCAACGCCGCGCGCCCTTGATCTCGACGCCCATCACGAGCGTCGCCGCCGTCAGCGCAAGCGCTGCGAGGCCGAGGAGCAAGGCGAGCCGGCGGATGCCGCGCGGCGACAGCAGCGATGTGGCGACTACGACGAGGCCTGCAATCCCGAGGAACAGGACCTGCTTGAGAATGAACCAGGTTCGCGGCTCGTGGATGCGTAGGGCGACCGCGGGCGAAGCAGCGAGCACCATGATGTAGCCGAAGCCGATCAGGGTCGCGACCGCGAGCAGCGTCCAGCGGTCCACGGTCCACCACCAGCGGCCGAGGATGCTCGTGTCGGCGCGCGAGAGCGATGACATCAGGCGGCCTTCCCGTTCTGGAGTGCGTCGGCGAGCGCTGCGAACCGCCGCCCACGCGCCTCGAAGCCGCTGAACTGGTCGAAGCTCGCGCAGGCCGGGCTGAGCAGCACGGTGGGGACGCTGAGCCGGCGGGCGAGGGCGAAGGCGTCGGGCACGGCGGCGTCGAGCGTGCCCGCGACATGGTGGGGCACGCCGCCGTCCTGCAGCTGCCGGGCGAGCAGCGGTGCATCGCGCCCGATGAGCACGGCGTGCGCGATCCGCGGGAAAAAGGGCGCAAGGCTAGCGATCCCGCCCGCCTTGGCGATGCCGCCGGCGATCCAGACCAGGCGGTCGTAGCAGGAGAGCGCCCGTGCCGCTGCGTCGGCGTTGGTCGCCTTGCTGTCGTCCACGAACGCGATGCCGTCGTGCACGGCCACGAGGCGCTGGCGATGGGGCAGGCCGGGGAAGATTGCGATCCCGCGCGCCACGGCGTCGCGCGCGGCGCCGAGATGGAACGCGAGGGCGGCGGCAGCGGCGGCGTTCTGCGCGTTGTGCGGGCCAGGCAGGGCGGGGGCGTCCGCCATGGCGAGGATCGGCCCGTTCGCGTCGCGCAGGACTCCCGCCTCGCACCAGAGATCCGCCTCGTGCAGCCCGGAGACGCGCAGCACGCGGCCGGGGAGGGAGGCGGCAAGCGCGTCGCTGTCCGGGTCGTCGGCACCGACGACGGCGAGGTCGGGCATGTGCTGGCGCGCGAAGATGGCGCGCTTGGCGGCGGCGTAGCCTTCGATGTCGCCGTGACGGTCGAGGTGGTCGGGACTGAGGTTCAGCATCGCCGCCGCGTCAAAGCGCAGCGTGGCCAGCCGTTCGAGCATGTAGGAGGACATCTCCAGCGCGTAGGCGCCCGCGTCCGGCAGCAAGGGCAGCGCGAGCGCGGCCGGGCCGAGGTTGCCGCCGGCGGCCGCGGGAATGCCGGCTTCCGCGAGGATGTGGGCGAGCAGCGCCGTCGTCGTGCTCTTGCCGTTGGTGCCGGTAACGCCAGCGAAGCGGGCTTTCGAGCCTTTCCGGCGGACGGCCTGGTAGAGCAGTTCAGCGTCCGTCCAGACCGGCACGCCGGCGGCGACCGCGGCAGCGGCGGCCGGATGCGGCTGGGGCAGGCGGTGCGGGATGCCGGGCGAGAGCACGAGGGCGTCAAAGCCGGCGATCTGCGGCGCCGGGTCCTCGACGCAGAGCGGCGCCGCTTGCGCACGCGCCTCCGCACTGTCGTCCCAGGCCACGACATCCGCTCCCATGGCGGCGAGCGCCTGCGCCGCGGGAAGGCCCATCCGCCCGAGGCCGACCACGGCGAAGCGCGCACCCGCGAAGAGAGACGAAGGAAAGCCGCTCATCGGATCTTCAGGGTCGCGAGACCCACCAGCGCCAGGATCATGGAGATGATCCAGAAGCGGATGACGATGGTCGGCTCGGCCCAGCCCTTCTTCTCGAAATGATGGTGCAGCGGCGCCATCAGGAACACCCGGCGCCCAGTGCGCTTGAACCAGAACACCTGCACGATGACGGAGACCGTCTCCATCACGAACAGACCGCCCACGATGGCCAGCACGATCTCATGCTTGACCGCGACGGCGACCGCGCCTAGCGCTCCCCCAAGCGCGAGGCTGCCCGTGTCGCCCATGAACACCGCCGCCGGCGGCGCGTTGAACCAGAGGAATCCCATCCCCGCGCCAACGAGCGAGGCCATGAACACGCCGAGCTCCCCCGCGCCCGGCACTGGGTGGATCTGCAGGTAGTCCGCGAACACCCGGTTGCCGACGAGGTAGGCAATGAGCGCGAACACCACGGCGGCGATGATCGTGGGTACGATGGCGAGCCCGTCGAGACCGTCCGTGAGGTTCACGGCGTTGCTCGCACCGAGCATCACGAGCATCCCAACGATGGGGAAGGCGTAGCCGAACGGGATCAGCACCTCCTTGAACACGGGCACGGTCAGCCCCGTCGCGAGCGGTCCGCGGGTAAGGAAGCTGATCCAGGCGGCGCAGCCGAGGCCCAGAACGAGCTGGCAGATCAGCTTGCCACGCGCCGAGACGCCCTTCGTGTTCCGGCGCGAGAGCTTCAGGTAGTCGTCCACAAAGCCGATCGCGCCGTAGCCCAAGGTGAGCAGCAGCACGGCCCACACGTAGCCGTTGCCGAGGTCCGCCCAGAGCAGCGTGCTCGCGGTCAGCGCCACCAGGATCAGCACGCCGCCCATGGTGGGCGTGCCCTTCTTCTCGATCAGGTGCCGCTCCGGCCCGTCAAGCCGGATCGGCTGGCCGTTGCGCTGCACGCTCTTGAGCCACCGGATCACCACAGGGCCGAGCACGAAGCTGACGACGAGCGCCGTGAGGCAGGCAGCGGCGGACCGGAACGTGAGATAGCGGAACAGGTTGAACAGGATGAACTGTCCCGCGAAAGGCCGGGCGAGGTCATAGAGCACGCCTACGCCTCCCCTGCCGCGCCAGGCGCGCGCGCGCCCAAGGCCTCAACCACCAGCCGCATCCGGCTGCCGAGCGATCCCTTGACCAGCACCGCGTCCCCAGGGCGAACCTCGGCCGCGACGAGCAGCGCGAGGGACGCCGCGTCCGCCGCGTAGGCGGCGCGCAGCCGTTCCGGCACGGCGTCGAAGAGATGCCGGCTGAGCGGACCGCAGGCGTAGAGCAGGTCGGCGGCGGCGGCCACGTCGGCCGCGAGGCCGCGGTGCTCGCCCTCGCCGCGGTCGCCCAGCTCGCGCATGTCGCCCAGCACGGCGAGACGGCGCCGCGGCGCCTGCATCCGGAGCACGTCGAGCGCGGCGCGCACCGAGTCCCCGGAGGCGTTGTAGCTTTCGTCGAGGAGCAGGATATCCCCCTGGATGGTGCGCTGCGCGCCGCGACCGGCAACCGGCGCGAAGCCGTCGAGTGCTGCGGCGGCGCGCCCCGGGTCGAGGCCGAGCGCGGCGGCGGCGGTGAGCGCGGCGAGGGCGTTCGTTGCCATGTGATGGCCGGGTGCGGCGAGGCTGAACGCAACTCGTCGTCCGTCCACCAGCGCGGTGGCGCGGGTCTCGCGGCCGTCGCTCGCGACGTCGAGCAACCGGTTCGGCGCGCCCGCGCCGAACAGCAAAACCGGTCCGCTCGCCGCGGCGGTAAGCTGCCCGAGCAGCGCGCTATCGCCCGGCAGCACGGCGGCGCCGCCCGGCTCCAGCCCGCGTAGAATGCTGGCTTTCTCGTCCGCGATCGCCTCCTGGCTGCCAAGGTAGCCGATATGGGCCGTGCCGATCGTCGTGATGACCGCGACATGCGGCCGGGCGAGCCGGGCGAGCGGCAGGATCTCGCCGGGCTGGTTCATGCCGATCTCGGCGACGCAGAACGCGGCGTCCGCGGGCAGGCGCGCGAGGGTCAGCGGCACGCCCCAGTGATTGTTGTAGCTCGCTTCCGCGGCGTGGACGGGACCGAAGGCGCCGAGGACGGCGCGCAGCATCTCCTTCGTGGTCGTCTTGCCGACGCTGCCCGTCACCGCGACGACCCTGCCCGCGAACCGTGCCCGCCCGGCTTCTCCCAACGCGTGCAGGCCTCGCAGCGTGTCGTCCACGACGATAACTGGTGCGCCGTCCGGCAGCCCGTCCGTGCGGCTGACCAGCGCACCGGCGGCGCCCAGTTCGAAGCGCGTCAGCGACGAACAGATGCCCGTCGCGGTTCTCACCCGACAGTGCGACGAAGAGGTCGCCGCGCTGCAGCGTGCGGGTGTCTATGGAAACGCCACTGAGTCTCAAAATTGCGGAACGCTGTTCCGCCAGTCGCAGCGGCAAGCGCGCGACTGGTCCAGAGCGCCCTCACGCTTCGGCCCACCAGGCCGCGGATCACGGCCGCGTCGTCGAAGGGAAGCGTGACGCCAGCCACCGTCTGGCCCGTCTCGTGTCCCTTTGCCCGCGACGGCGAGCACGTCGCCCGGGCCGAGCGCGTCGAGCGCCTGCGCGATGCAGGACGCACGGTCGCCGACCTCATGCGCGCCTGGGCAGGCGGCGAGGATCGCGCGCCGGATCAGCGCCGGGTCCTCGCCGCGCGGGTTGTCGTCCGTGACCCAGGCGACGTCGGCGGCGCGCGCGGCTTCGCCCATGAGCGGACGCTTGCCCGCGTCGCGGTCGCCGCCCGCGCCGAAGACGAGGTGCAGCTTGCCTTCCGTGTGCGGACGAAGTGCCACGATCAGGCGGGTGAGCGCGTCCGGCGTGTGCGCGTAGTCCACGTAGGCGGCCGCGCCGCTCGACAGGCGCGCGGCCAGCTCCATCCGCCCGCGCACGCCCGCGAGGCGCGGCAGCAGGTCGAGCGGCCCAGAAGCGTCGAGTTGGACACCCACAGCCTCCGCCAGCCCGGCGGCGAGCAGCGCGTTGTCGGCCTGGAACCGTCCGGGCAGCGCGAGCGCGACAAGGCGCCGTGCCCCGCCAACGTCAATCTCCAGTTCCTGCCCGTCAGGCCGGGGGATCGCGCGCACGAGCCGGTAGAGATCCCCGCCCTCGCCCGTCGTGCGGAGCGCGAGACGGCGCCGGACGGCGATCTCGCGCAAGGCGTCCAGCGTATCCGCGTCGAGCATCGCGTCCGCGACGGCCGGCGCTCCCTCGGGCAGCAGCACGTCGAACAAGCGCAGCTTGGCCGCCCGATACGCCTCCATCGTGCGATGATAATCGAGGTGGTCGCGCGTGAGATTGCTGAAGCCCGCGGCGGCGAGGCGCACGCCGTCGAGCCGGAACTGATCGAGGCCGTGCGAGCTGGCCTCCATCGCCACCGCCTCGACGCCCTCGCGGGCGAGCCGCGCCAGCGCCTCGGCGAGCGCGACCGGATCGGGCGTCGTGAGGCTGCCTTCCGTGGCGCGGCCCTCGGCCACGATCCCGAGCGTGCCCACGCTCGCCGCGCGCCGCCCGGCGAGGCCGAGGATCTGGCGCAGGAAATCCGCCGTGCTCGTCTTGCCGTTGGTGCCCGTGACGGCGACGCAGATGGCCGGCTGCGGCCCGGCGTGCGCGGCGGCGAGCAGGGCCAGCGCCCGGCGCGGCTCCGGGTCGAGCAGCAGCGGACGCTGTGGCACGCCCGCGGGCCAGGCCGTGCCGTCCGGCGCGAGCACGGCGGCAGCGCCCCGCGCGACCGCGTCGGCGATGAAGCGGCGCCCGTCCGAACGCGCGCCTGGAAGGGCCGCGAACAGCCAGCCGGCCTGCACGGCGCGGCTATCGGCCGTGATGCCCCGGATGTCGGCGTCCGCGGCCGGCGCGGACAGGTGAGCTGAGAGCGTCATGCTACTCAGGCGCAACCTGGCTCGCCCGCGCGATAGCCTGGTGGTGCGACGTTACGGCCACGGGCGGCGGCGCCGGGGCGGGGCGGGGCGCGCCGGGCGGCCGGGCGGGTTTCAGCGGGATGCTGAGCGAGGCCTGGATTGCGTCCGCGTCCTTCGTCTCCGGCATCAGCCCCAGCATGGGAGCGATGCGCGCGATCACGCGCCCGGCGGCGGGGGCGCTTACCGCGCCGGCCGTGCTGAAGCCGCCCGTGCTCTTGTTGCCCTTCGGTTCGTCGAGCATGAAATAGACCGCATACCGCGGCGCGTTCATCGGGAACACGCTGATGAACGCGCTGACGTTGGCGTGCTTGCGGTAACCGTGCCCGGCCGTCTTCTCCGCCGTTCCCGTCTTGCCGCCGACGAAGTAGCCCGGCACGTCCGCGGGCTTGCCGTAGCCGTTCGTCACCACGAGGCGCATCAGCTTGCGCATCACGTCCGACGTGGAGAGCTGCATCACCCGCGGGCCGACTTCCTCGACCGGCTCGCCCGGCGGCGCTTCGAGGATCGTCGGGCGCACCAGGATGCCGCCGTTGGCGATCGTTGCCGTGCCGCGCACGACGTGCAGGGGCGAGACCGCGATGCCGTGGCCGAAGCCGACCGTCATCACGGTGGACTCGCCCCATCGCGCGGCGGGCTGCACCACCGGCTGCCCCTGCTCGGGCAGCTCGATGCCGACGCGGCCGAACATGCCCATGGCCTTGAGCCACGCGCGCTGCCGCTCGCCGCCCACGTCCATCGCGATGTGCGCGGCGCCCAGGTTGCTGGAGTAGGCGAGGACCTCGGGCAGCTCCAGGTAGCGGTGCTTGCCCTCGAAGTCGGTGATCGTGAAGCGGCCGATGTGGATGTTGTGGGCGGCGTCGAACGAATCCCAGAGATGGACGATGCCGCCGTCGAGCGCCATCGCGGCGGTCTGCAGCTTGAACGTGCTGCCGGGCTCATACATGCCCGTGACCGCGCGGTTGAACCGCTCCTCGGGCGGCGACTCACCCGCCTTGTTCGCGTCGTAGTCCGGGAGGCTCACCATCGCGATGACCTCGCCCGTGCGCACGTCCATGACGATACCGCAGGCGCCGATGGCATGGAACTCGTCCATGCTCTTGGCCAGTTGGTCGCGGAGCACCGCCTGCACGCGCACGTCGAGCGAGAGCCGCAGCGGCGTCGGATCGTCGCTCAGGCGATCCTCGAAGGCACGCTCGACGCCGGCGATGCCGTGCTCGTCCACATCGACGCCGCCGAGGACCTGCGCGGCGACCCGGCCCTGCGGGTATTGGCGCCGCTCGGTCTGCTGGAAATAGATGCCCGGGATGCCGAGCGCGTTGATCGCCAGCTCCTGGCGCGGGCTGACCTGGCGGGCGACATAGACGAACCGCTTGGCGCTCGCGAGCCGGGCGTGGACCGCGGCCTCGTCGATCTCCGGCAGTGCCTGCTTGAGCCGCTTTGCAGCGTCGTCCACGTCCATCATCTCGCGCGGGTCGGCATAGACGCTCGCGGTCGGCAGCGAGATGGCGAGGATGTCGCCGTTGCGGTCCGTGATCGTTGCGCGGACCTTCGGCGCCTCGACTCCTGCGAGCGCGGGCGCCTCGTCGGGCAGGGGCGTCGTCGGCGGCGGCAGCCCCGGATCCTCGGCACGCTTGGTCGGCACCGGGGCGATCACGGTCGCGACCGCGAGCTTCACGGCGACCGCGCCGAAAAGGATCGTGAATGCGCCGGCTGCGAGCACGAGGCGCGAGCGGGTTCGCTCCAGCGCCGCCCGATGTGCGAGATCCGGCGCCGTGACGCGCACGGTCTCGGTGCGCGGCATCTCCGCACGCGGTTGCCCACGCGGGGGCGGAACGGAGTCCGGGTTGGGCGCGCCTGTCATCGCACCGCTCCTAGCGGCTCCCGACCGGGATCGGCGGCGCGAGCGCGGAGCGGCCGTAGCCGCCGAGCGCGGAGGTGACGACGGGGGTGGGCGCGCGCATCGTGACCAGCCCGACCTGGGTGGCGCCGATCGACGGCGCTGTAATGGGCGATGCCGCGGCCCGCAGCACGGGTGCGAACACCGGCTGGCGTGCAGCCGTCGCCGCGACCGGCTCCGGCGCAGCGCTGGCGGCAAGCCTGTAGGCGGCGCGCGGGCGCGCGGCTGCCCGAGACGGCGCGGGATGAGGCTGCGGCGGCAAGGGCACGTGAGTCGTCGCCACCGCCGACGTCGGCCGCGGCGGGGTGGCGACCGGGGCGGCCGCCGCGGCTTGCGCCGGCCTCGTATCCGCGACCTGCACGACGTCGCCGGGCGGTAAAGCGGGGATGTCCGCAGCGACAGGCGTCTCGGCCGGCGCCTCCGGCGGCGCGGGCACCGGAATGCGGGAGGCGAGGTCAGAAGCGGCGACGAAGCGCGACGGCTGCAGTGGCTGCAAATCGAGATGCTGGCCGGCGAGTTGGCCCAGCCGGTCCGGCTCGTTGAGCAGCGCCCACTCCGCCCGCAGCAGCCCGATGCGCTCCCGCGCCCCGGAGACTTGCCGCAGCGTGTGCGTGATTTGCTGGTCGAGCACCTCGGCACGGTGCTTCGTCTGGTAGAGGTAGAGGCCCGACGTGCCGGCGAGCAGCAGGGCGACGAAGGTGAGCGGGCGGATCATGCGGCGTCCATGGTTTTGGGGTGAGGACGATCCAGTGGGTGAGGCAAACGGGCGATGGCGCGCAGCCGGGCGCTGCGCGCGCGGGGATTGTGCTCGGCTTCCGAGTCGGTCGGGCGCAGCGCGCGAGGGGTGAGCAGTGCGAAGTCGGCCGGGACCGCGCCATCGCTCGGCCGATGACGCGACGGCCGGGGCGCCCGCCCGGCGGCATCCTGCATGAAACGCTTGACGATGCGGTCTTCTAATGAGTGGAAGGCGACGACGACCAGCCGGCCGCCCGGCGCCAGCAGGCTGGCCGCGGCGCTGAGCGCGCGCTCGATCTCGCCCAGCTCGTCGTTCACCCGGATGCGCAGCGCCTGGAAGCTGCGCGTCGCCGGGTCGAAGCCGGGACGCCCATCCTTAGTGCGGGCGGGAGGCGCTGCGGCGCGGATCACTTCGGCGAGCCGGCCCGTTGTCTCGATGGGCGCCTCGGTGCGAGCCGCGACGATGGCGCGGGCAATCCGCCGGGAGTGACGCTCCTCTCCGAGCTGGAAGAGCACGTCCGCCAGCTCGCGCTCGGAGAGGCGCGCGACCAGCTCGGCCGCGGTTTCGCCGTCGCGTCCCATGCGCATGTCGAGCGGCCCGTCGTGGCGGAAGGAGAAGCCGCGTGCCGGCTCGTCGAGCTGGAAGCTGGACACGCCGATGTCGAGCACAACGCCGTCGAGCCGCGTGACGCCGCGCCCGCTCAGCAGCGCCAGCATGTCGCCGAAGCGGCCCTCGACGAGATGGAGCCGGCCTGGGTGCCGGGCGGCGAGTGCTGCGCCGCGCGCGATCGCGTCCGGGTCGCGGTCCATCGCCCAGAGCGTGCAGCTTGGCGCGGTCCGCAGGATTGCCTCGGCGTAGCCGCCGCCGCCGAAGGTCGCGTCGAGCAGGGTCTCGCCGTCCCGCGGCGCGAGTAGGTCGAGGACTTCGCCGAGCATGACCGGAATGTGCGTCATGCCGCGCCCCGTCCCGGCAAGGTCAGGCGGTGCTCGCGCGCTCGCTCGCGGGCCTCGGCGCGGCGCCGCTCGGCGGCAGCGGGCTCCCAAATCTGGAACGTGCGCCCCAGCCCGAGGAAGGCGACCTGATCGATGAGACCCGCGTGCTCCACGAGCGACTCGGGCAGCACGATCCGCCCCTCGCGATCCGCCTCCACGGGCCAGGCGTCGGCGTAGAGGGAGGCGGCGAGGTCGTCATGCGCCTCGCTGAACAGGTCAAGCCGGTCGAGCGGCGTCTCCAGCTCCTGGAACACCGCGGTTGGCCATGCCTCGATGCAGGGGTGGGTGTGCGAAGGGCGCAGGACGAGCGATGCGGCGCCGTCCTCCGATCCTGCGCGCAGCGCCGTGCGGAACGGTGCGGGCACGGAGACGCGGCCTTTGGCGTCGAGCCTGTTCAGGTGCGTGCCCATGAACGCCGCCATCGCGCCCGAACCCCTCCCTTCCCAGTCCCCGCCCTCGATAGGGCCGCCTGCCCGAAGGGACAAAGAAAGACGCTCGGCGTCGCCTTATAGGCTCGCCGTATCTACGCCCCGCTCTGCGGAAGTTCCCGCCCCTTGGGATAACGTGGGATACCATGGGCGGGCGTGGGCGTCAAAGGGAACGTGATGCAGATACTTGCCGCAACGAGGGCTTCTCTAAATGATAACAAAGTCTTACAGGGTGAAGAAAAGATAGATTAGCCGCATGGCGACAACAACACAGTATTCCTGTTATGTTCTTGTGGATAAGTCTGTGGGAAGTTTTGCCAGGCGGCCTATAAGCCGGGTTCTGTCCGTCCTTGTCAGGACGGGGCAGCCATTCCTCTAGGACGCGTCTTGCGACGCGCCTCGCGCGGCCAACCCGGGCGGTGGGGCGGGAACACCCCTGCGTCACGCGAGCGAACCCGCGCCGCCGACCACCCCTATTCGGCCTTGCTCCCGGTGGGGTTTACCCTGCCGCCCCCGTTGCCGGGGGCGCGGTGCGCTCTTGCCGCACCGTTTCACCCTTGCTCAGCACCCATGGACACTCGACAAGGTCGAGCGCTCGCGGGGGCCGGGCGGTTTGTTCTCTGTGGCACTTTCCCTGAGGTCGCCCCCGCCGGCCGTTAACCGGCACCGTGTTCCCGTGGAGCCCGGACTTTCCTCCACCCCTTCAGGCACGCCGAACGGCGCTCTGAAGGTGCAGCGGCTGCCCGGCCGCCTGGCCCGTTGGCTGTGCCCCGTTGCCGGCTCGGCGTCAAGGATTTTGAGGTAGCCTCGGCGTCTTCGCCGCCCGGTCCAGCATACCCTCGAAGGCACCGAGGATGGCATTGACGGCCGGGTTCTTGTAGGCGAACGGTCCGCTCTCGTCCTCCGGATGAACGCTCATGGTGGCGTTAGCCTCGAACACGAGGACGCTTCCGTCCGCGAGACACGCGAAGTCGATACCGCACCAGTCGAGGCCGATACGCCGGCCTATGGCGCCCACAGCGTTCCAGGCAAACGTCCCGACCGCCGCCGCGGGATCGAGGAGGAAGTGCCTCTCCTCCTCGCGCCGGGCGGGATGGGCGTCCATGCCGGCGGTCCAGTAATGGACGAGCCAGTGCTCACTCGCCGCGAGGTGGTAGGGAAGCACCACGCCCCCGACGAAGATCGCGCGATACTTCCGCCACAGCCCGTCCGGCGAGCGGTAGTCGTAGAACGCGGTGAGGTAGCGCTCGGTCCCTGCTGGCGCGGCGGCGAGGGCGGAATCGCACGCGATCAGGGACACTCCATCGCCGCCATGCGTGCCCGCGGGGCGGATCAGCAGGGGTGCGCGCAATCCCGCCAGAATCGCGGCATCTGCCGGGCGGTCGTCGGCTCCGAGGCGGAGGACTGCGGGCACGACGACTCCCGGCAAGCCTCCGAGCAGGGTCGGCAAGCGGTCGCGCCGCGTCGCTGCGACGCGGTCGGGCGCATTCAGGACGGGGAGGCCGCAGTTGGCGACGAATGCCGCCAGATGCGGCGCCGCCGCCGCACCCTCGTCGGCATCGCCGATGGCGTTGAACACTAGGTCGCAGCGCGGGAATCGGGCGCTCTCGCCAGGCTGCGCGTGTTCGATGCACCACTTGACGAGCGCGTTGCGCGAGCGGGGCAGAAGATGCCTGATGGGCACGTTTCCGCCGCCCGCGACGAGTGGAACGAGGACCGTGCGCGCCGAGCCGGACTCGTAGGCAGGCTCCAGGAAGAAGGATTGCCGGGCGAACGCCGCCTCCCAATGATGCCGCGCCGCAGCAGCGTCGCCGCGGGAGTCAGCGAGGGCCGCGAGATTGCGGTGCGCTGCGACGAGACCAGGATCGAGGGTCAGCGCATGTCGGCAGCTCTGCTCAGCCAGCTCAGGCTGCCCCATGCAGGCGTAGAGCGCGCCGAGGCTCGCGTGCGCTTCCTTCAGGCAAGGATCGAGCTGGATGGCCCGGCACAGCCAGTGCTCCGCGTCTGCTGCCCGATCAAGCTGGGCGCAAAGGATGCCGAGATTGACGCAAAGCCCGGCACGAGACGGGTCGGCGGCGAGCGCGTGCTTCCAGGCGGCTGCCGCCTCGGGCAGCCGCCCCAGGAAGCCCAGCGCCTGTCCGCGCACCTGCCAGGCATCCGCGTGGAGCGGGCTGATCTGCAGCGCCTCGTCCGCCACGGTGAGCGCCGCCCGGCTCTGCCCGGCGGCGAGGAGCGCCTGCGCCAAGCCTGCGCGAACCGCGGCATCTGTTGGCTGCTCGGTGACGGCTGCGCGATAGAGATCCAGGACGGCTTCGCTCATCGCCGCCGAGCATCGGCGAGAAAGGTGAAGAAACCATTTCAGCCCGTGCGAACCAGCCAGCGAAGCCCGGCGAGCCGCGCGCGCGTGCCGCGGTCGGCGAGGCCGTTGACGATTTCCGGGCGCCAGTGCCGCTGGAACGCGCGCAGCACCGCCGCGAGCGGCTCGTCGTGGCCGCCCTCGGGCGCGATCCGGTAGCCGATCTCGGCCAATACCGCCCGCACGGGACCCAGCGACGGCGGATCGGTGACGGAAGCGGCATCGCCCAGGTGCGGCACGCCGAGCGGCCACAGCCCGACGCCGCGGTCGGCGAGCTGCGCCCACGGAAAGAGCTCGCCTGGGTCCTGCTTTCGCTCGGGCGCGACATCGCTGTGCGCGACCACGTTGCCCGGCGGGATGGGATGGCGCGCCAGCACCGCCCGGCACAGCGCCTCGACCGCATCCACCTGCTCGGGCGGAAAGGCCCGATAGCCCCATTCGTGCCCCGGGTTGACGATTTCGACGCCGATGGAGCGCCCGTTCAGCGAGTCATGTCCGCGCCAGGACGAGATGCCGGCGTGGAACGCCGTGCGCTGCTCGTCCACGAGCTGCCAGACGGTGCCGTCCTCCTCGACGACGTAATGCGACGACACGCGGGCTTGCGGGTCGCAGAGCCGGTCGAGCGCGGCGGCGGCGCTCTGCATCCCTGTGTAGTGAAGGACGAGCACGTCCACCGGCGTCTCCGGCGACCGCTCCGCGTGGTTGGGACTTGCCCGCTCGCGCCGCCTCAAAGCCCTCTCTCGCGCTTGATGCGATCCCAGGCCGCATTGATCCGCGCCGCCTTCTCGGCAGCGCGCTTGACGAACTCCGGCGGCACGCCGCGGGCGGCAAGGGTGTCCGGATGGTTCTCGCGCATGAGGCGGCGCCAGGTCTGGCGCAGCTCCTCGTCGGATGCGCCGCGCTTCACGCCGAGGACGGCATATGCGTCCTCGGGGCCGGGCGCCATGCGCGGCGCCGCCTGTCCGCTCGCGCGCTCCCAGGCCGCGGCGTCGAGGCCGAATCGGGCGTGAATCCGGCGCAGCATCGCGTCCTCGCCGCGGGTCAGGGGCTTGTCGGCGCGGGCGATGACGAAGAGTGCGGCCAGCACGTCCTCCAGCAGGCCGCGGTTGTCGAAGAAGCTCTCGCCGAGCTGGGCGGCGTAGGAATCGTAGCCGTCGCTGCTGTCCCGCGCCTGGTCGAACAGCCGTCCCACGTCGCGCGCCGCCTCGGGCGGCACGCGGAACTGGCGCTTGAACGCGTCGATCTCCGCGCGCACCACCGGCCCGTCGCACTTGGCGAGCTTGGCGGCGAGCACGACGACGCCGATGGCGAACACCTGGTCGCGTCGCCCGAGCAAGGCCGCGAGCCGCACGGGCGAGAGCGGCGTGCTGCCGCCGAGCGACGCAGTCAGCCGCGGCCCGCCCTGGTCGATGGCATGGCCGAGCGCCGCACCTAGCATGGCGCCCGGCGGCCCGCCGAACGCGAAGCCTGCGACGCCGCCGAGCAGCTTTCCCCAGTAGCTCATCGCGTTAGCCTACCATCGTCGGCACGGCCGCGCACGCCCCGGAGCGACGGTTCGGTGCCGGGCTTTGTCATGGCGCCGAGACCCGCGCTATGACGGCGCAGCGCGAGAGCCAGGCTACAGCACGGGAGCGGAACGCATGAGGCAATGGGCGTGGCGGATCGCGGCGCTGATGACGGCTGCAAGTCTCGGTGCTGGCCCGGCGCTGGCCCAGGGAGCCGCGCCGTCAACCGGACCGTCGCCCACCTCCGCCCTCGTCACGGCGCAGCCCGACCCTGGCCCCGCGGTTGCGCCATACGTCACCGGCCTCGCAAATAGCCAGATTCCCTCACGCGAGAGCCTCATCGCGATGCTGCGCAAGAAGGTGAAGTACGTTTTCGTGATCTTCAACGAAAATCATTCATTCGACAACGAATTTGGCACGTTTCCGGGTGCGAACGGCCTCTTCTCGGACGGCACGGCCGCGCGCGTGGCGCCCGGCTCGACCCAGGGCTACACCGACGTCCAAGGCAACACCGTGACGGTGCATCCGTTCCGCATCGGCCCCGAGCAGAACGCGACCTTTGTGGACAGCGTGGACCACAGCCACAAGGGTCTCGCCCGCAAGCTCGACGTCACGGACGGTGCCGTGGCGATGGACGGGTTCGCGGCGGACGAGTATCGCCGCTACGCCGCGCGAGGGGGCGCCGCAGGTGCTGCCATGGGCACGCAGTTCGCGCGGCTCGTGATGAGCTACATAGACTGCGACACGCTCCCGTTCCTCTGGCAGTACGCGAACCAATTCGTTCTCTTCGACAACATCTTTGCCACCGAGGACACGCCGTCCACGCCGAACGCCATCGCAATGATCGCCGGGCAATCGGGCGAGACGCAGTGGGTCAAGCACGGCGCCCAGACAGCCGGCGGAACGACGCAGGGGCCGCCCCTGGTGAACGACCCGCTGCCGTTTTGGGGCTCGGCCCTCGACACAACCCAGCGCAACCGCGAGCCGAGCGGCAACCCGCGGGAGACCTCCATTCTCCCCGCCATCGCCTCGAACCTGACCTTCGCGACCTTGCCGCTCACTTTCGCGGGCACGGGCGTCGAGTCCGTGACGAACCAGGACCGCGCGCCCGATCTCGACCTGCCGGACATCGGCCAGGATATCCTCTTCCTCGGCACGCGCCCGGACTCGCGCGGCGGCAAGCCTGTGAGCTGGCGATGGTATCAGGAAGGCTACGATCACGAGCCGACCGACCCGGCGGGCACCGCCACGCACGCCGACTACGTCAGCCACCACGACGCGCCGCAGTATTTCGGCTACATCGTCAACAACCCGGCGCTGCAGGCCAACATGCGCGGGGAAGGCGACTTCTTCGCCGACATCGAGCACGGGAGTCTCTCCGCAGATGGCGGTGTGTTCTACATCCGCGGCGGCTTCGGCAACCTCGCCGGGATGAAGCCACCGATCCAGAATCGGCGTTTCCCGAATCCCGCCGGCCTCACGCCGAGCGATCTGGACGCGATCAACAAGACCAAGTCAGGGGACGACGATCACCCCAACTACAGTGACCGCCAGATCAGCGAGGCGATGGCCGCCCGCGTCGTGAACGCTGTCGCGAGCCGGCCGGAGATCTGGAGCCAGAGCGTTATCATCATCACGTACGACGAGTCGGACGGGTTCTTCGACCACGTGCCGCCCCGCATCCTCTCCTACGGCCCGGACGGGCTGCCGCTCGCGCGCGGCATTCGCGTGCCGCTGATCGTGATCTCGCCGTACGCGCGCGCCCACGCCGTCTCGCACGCCGAGGGCGACCATAACGCGGTGATCGAGACGATCGAGGCGATCTTCGACCTGCCGCCGCTGGCGAGCCTGCCGGACGAGGCGCAGGCGCTCCTCGCCGGCCAGGACTCGCGCTTCAGCGGACCGGGTGGGTTCACTCAGTATTATCTTGGCCCGCGCGATCTCAACGGACCGGAGACCGGCGACCTCCTCTCCGCGTTCGAGCCGCGCCGGCTCTCGGGCGAGCTGCCGCCGCTGCCCGCATCCTACGCGGCCGTTCCGGATGACGTGGTGACGTCGCTGCCGCACTACGGCGGCAAAGGCTGCGCCGCGATCGGCGTGACGCCGGAGGACAAACGCCAGGGTATCGCGACCGCCGTGCCGGAGCGGTTCAACACCCTGCCCGCGACGCTGCCAGCCTACAATTAGCGTACCGTGCGGCGCGCATGGCTCCTGGCTGGCGTGTTGGCCGTCCTCGCGCCGGGCGCCCCGGCCCGGGCTGGCGGCGTGCTCGACCGGGTGAGAGCGCAGGGAATCGTCCGCTGCGGCGCCGCGGAGCGGCCGGGCTTCGCGTGGGCAGGTGTGGACGGCCGCATTGCCGGCCTCGCCGTTGACCTCTGCCGCGCGGTCGCCATCGCCGTGCTGGGTCCGGAGGGTCGGATCGGGTTTCGCCTCTACGGGTCTTCGCGCGACTACGATGCGGTCCGCGGCGGCGCGGACGACCTGTTCTTCCTGTCCGGCGCCGAGATCGCCGAGGAGAAGCTCGCGCCGAGCGTTCTGCAGGGCGCGACCGCGTTCATCGAGGCGCTGTCGCTGATGGTCCCCGAGGCGTCCCCCGCCCGTCGGCTGGAGGATCTTGCCGGGGCCTCCGTATGCTTCCTGGTCGGCAGCGGGACGCAACGCGCTCTGGAGGCGGTGGCCGAGCATCAGCACGTCAACTTCACCCGCCTCGGCTTCGAGGAGAGCGATGAGATGCTCGACGCGTATAATGTACAGCGTTGCCGGGCGGTCGCGGGCGAGGCGACGCAGCTCGCGCAGATGCGGCTGGACCAGGGCGTCAACCATCTCGTGAGTCGCATCCTGCCGCATGCGTTAGCGCTCTATCCCATCCTCGCCGCGACCGGGATCGGTGACGGCCAGTGGTCGGCGCTCGTCGCGTGGGTAACGGATGCAGTCATCCTCGCGGACGCGCCCCAGTCCGCCTGGCGCGGAGACCCGTTCCCGCTTCCCGCCGCAGCCCTTGGCCTGCGGGAGCACTGGCGCGAGGAGGTGATAGCCGCGCTCGGCACCTACGGCACGATGCTCCGCCGCGATCTCGGCGAGGGATCGGCCCTGAAGCTCCCGCCCGGCCCAAACGCACTGTGGCCCGCGGGCCTCCTGCTGCCGCCGCAAGCGGAGTAGGGAGCCTTGGGCCGCCTCGCCGCGTTGACGCTTTGCCGGAAGCCATGGAACGTGGGCGCGCGAGGCAGGAGCGGAGGGCATGGGCACGGCGGGCTGGCAGTTCTGGATAGACCGGGGCGGCACGTTCACGGACATCGTGGCCCGCGATCCCTCGGGCCGGCTCAGCACGCATAAGCTCCTCAGCGAGAACCCCGGCCGCTACACGGACGCCGCCATCGCCGGCATCAAGCAGGTGCTCGGGCTTGCACCCGACTCGCCGATCCCGCCCGGCACCGTGGCAGGGGTCAAGATGGGCACCACCGTCGCGACCAATGCGCTCCTGGAGCGCCGGGGAGAGCGCTACGCTGCTCCTCGTCAACCGGGGCTTCGCCGACCTGCTGCGCATCGGCAACCAGGCCCGGCCGCGCCTGTTCGACCTCGACGTGAAGCTGCCCAGCCTGCTCTACGAGCGCGTGGCCGAGGTGCCGGGCCGTGTGGGCGTGGACGGGGCGGAGGTGGAGCCGCTCGATGAGGCGCAGGCCCGCGCGGCGCTGCGCGAGGCACGGGCGGCCGGCATCGAGGCCTGCGCCATCGCGCTAATCCACGCCTGGAAGCACCCGGCCATGGAGCGGCAGCTCGCCGCCCTCGCGCGCGAGGAAGGCTTCGCCCAGGTCAGCGCGAGCCACGCAGTCAGCCCGCTCTTGCGCCTCGTGCCGCGCGGGGACACGACGGTGGTGGATGCTTATCTCTCCCCCATCCTGCGCCGCTACGTCGAGCAGGTCGCGGGCGAGCTCAAGGGCGTGCGGCTCTACTGCATGCAGAGCAGCGGCGACCTCGCCGAGGCGGGCAGCTTCCAGGGAAAGGACGCGATCCTCTCCGGCCCGGCCGGCGGCATCGTGGGCGCCGCGCGCACGGCGGCGAGCGCCGGGCTTCATCGCATCATCGGCTTCGACATGGGCGGCACCAGCACGGACGTGACCCTCTACGACGGTGCCTTCGAGCGCTCGTTTGAGACCGAGGTGGCCGGCGTGCGCGTCCGGGCGCCGATGATGGCGATCAACACGGTCGCGGCCGGCGGCGGCTCCGTGCTGCACTTCGACGGCACCCGCTTCCGCGTCGGCCCTGATAGCGCGGGTGCGAACCCTGGCCCGGCCTGCTACCGCCGCGGCGGCCCGCTCACGGTCACGGACGCGAACGTGATGGTGGGTAAGATCCAGCCGCGGCAATTCCCATCGATCTTTGGTCCGGGCGGCGATCAGCGGCTCGACGCCGGGATCGTTCGCGAGCGCTTCGCCGCGCTCGCCGCCGAGGTCGCCGCGGCGACGGGCGAGCCCGAGCAGGACCCGCGCGCCGTCGCGGAAGGATTCCTGCGCATCGCGGTCGCCAACATGACGCTGGCGATCAAGCAGGTCTCGATCCAGAAAGGGCACGATCCGGCGCGCTTCGCCCTGCAATGCTTCGGCGGCGCGGGCGGGCAGCACGCCTGCCTCGTCGCCGACGAGCTGGGGATGGGCACGGTGTTCCTCCATCCCTATGCGGGAGTGCTCTCCGCTTACGGGATGGGGTTGGCGGACCAAGGCGCGCTCCGCGAGCAAGCGGTTGAGCTTCCGCTCGACCCAGCCGCGCTCCCGGACCTGGAGCGGCTCGCTGGCCGGCTCGCCGCGGAGGCCGCGGCGGCGCTGGTCGCGCAGGGGGCCAAGCGCGAGAGCATCCACGTCCGCCAGCACGTCCACCTGCGTTACGAGGGCACCGAGGCCGCGCTTCCCGTGGAACTCGGCCCGATGGACCAGCTCGTCGCGGGCTTCACCGCTGCCCACCGCGCGCGCTTCGGCTTCGCCACGCCCGAGCGTCCCCTGGTCGCCGAGGCGGTCGCGGTCGAGGCGACGGCGCCGGGCGAGCCGGTCACCGAGCCCACGCTCGCGGCGCGCGAGGGCGCAGGGCCGGAGCCGCTCGACCAAGTGCTACTCTGGACGGGCGGCCAGGAGTGCGAGGCGCCCGTCCTCGACCGCGCGGATCTGCGTGCCGGCGACCGCATCCCCGGCCCGGCGCTCGTGCGCGAGAGCGTCGCCACCATCGTGATCGAGCCGGGCTGGACGGCAGAGGTGACGGAGCGCGGCCCCATTCTGCTCCACCGGACCACGCCGCGCGCCAACGCTGCCGCCGTCGGCACGGATCGGGCCGACCCCGTCCTGCTGGAACTCTTCAACAACCTATTCATGCACGTCGCCGAGCAGACGGGCGTGGTGCTGCGCAACACCTCGCTCAGCGTCAACATCAAGGAGCGGCTCGACTTCTCCTGCGCCATCTTCGACGCGGACGGCAACCTCGTCGCCAACGCGCCGCACGTCCCCGTCCATCTCGGCGCCATGGGCGAGAGCGTGAAGCACGTGCTGCGCTGGCGCGGGAGCAGCCTGCGGCCCGGCGATGCGGTCGCCCTCAACAACCCGTACGGCGGCGGCACGCACTTGCCGGACGTGACCGTCATCACGCCCGTCTTCGACGACGCCACGGTCGAAGGAGGGGGGCGCGAGATCCGCTTCTTCGTCGGCTCCCGCGGCCACCACGCCGACATCGGCGGCCTTACGCCGGGCAGCACGCCGCCCGGCTCGCAAAGCCTGGACGAGGAGGGCGTGGTCATAGACGATTTCCTGCTCGTTGAGGGTGGGCGCTTCCGCGAGCAGGAGTTCCGCGACCTGCTCGCCTCGGCGCGGTATCCCGCGCGCAGCCCGGACGTGAACGTGGCGGACATCAAGGCGCAGGTCGCGGCCAACGAGGCAGGCGTGCAGGAGCTGGGGCGCGTCGTCGGGCAGTTCGGCTGGGAGCAGGTGCGCGCCTACATGGGCCACGTCATGGACAACGCCGAAGAAAGCGTGCGCCGGGTGATAGACCGGATCGGCGATGGCGATTTCCACTATATTATGGACGACGGCTCGCCGCTGCGCGTCGCCGTGCGCGTGGACCGGGCGCGGCGCGAGGCGGTCGTGGACTTCGCCGGCACGGGGCCGCAGCGTGGCGGACAACTTCAACGCGCCGCCCGCCGTCACGCGCGCGGCCGTGCTCTACGTTTTCCGCTGCCTGGTCGGCGCCGATATCCCGCTCAACGACGGCTGCCTCAAGCCGATCGAGATTCGCGTGCCGCCCGGCACGTTCCTGTCGCCCGCGCCGGGTGCCGCCGTGGTCGCGGGCAACACCGAGGTGAGCCAGGCCGTGTGCAACGCCCTGTTCGGCGCGCTCGGCGCGGTGGCCTGTTCCCAGGCAACCATGAACAACTTCCTGTTCGGCGATGCGAATCGCCAGTATTACGAGACGATCTGCGGCGGCGGCGGGGCAGGGCCGGGCTTCTCGGGGGCGAGCGCGATACAAACGCACATGACCAACACGCGCATGACCGACCCGGAGGTGCTGGAACTGCGCTATCCCGTGCGGCTCGAGGAGTTCTCCATCCGCCGCGGCTCAGGCGGCGCCGGGCGCTGGTGCGGCGGGGACGGTTCCCTGCGGCGGATGCGCTTTCTCGCGCCGATGACCGCTGTCATTGTCTCTTCCCGTCGAACCGTCGCGCCGTTCGGCCTCGCAGGCGGCGCAGACGGGAAGGCCGGCGAGCAATGGGTCGAACGCGCAGACGCCTCCCGCGAACCGCTCAGCGGCATCGATCGCGCCGAGCTCCGGCCTGGCGACCTCTTCGCGGTCGCCACGCCCGGCGGCGGCGGTTACGGTCCGCCTTCCTGAATGCGGGCCGGCCGCGTCGTCCTACTGCTTTTCGCCGTCCTTGTCCTGCTCGTCGTTGCGGGCGCGTGGCTGGTGCCCGGTACCTCTGGACTGGAACAAGTATCGTCCGGAGATCGAGCGCCTAGCCACGGCGGCGCTCGGCCGGCCCGTCCACATCGGCGGCGCGATCACGCTCAGCTTGCTACCCGAGCCAGTGCTCACCGCGGAGAACCTTCGGATCGAGCCGGCGGGCGACGGCGTGGCGCTCGCGGCGCGCGAGCTGCACCTGCGGACGGCGCTCGGGCCGCTGCTCGCCGGGCACCTGCACGCGCGCAGCATGACGCTGCAAGGACCAACGTTGCGCCTGCCCTGGCCGCCGCCGCCCGGCGCGCTGCAGAGCCGTCCCGCGTGGCTGCGGAGCGCCCATGCCGAGATCGAGGATGGCACGCTGGAGGTGGGCGACGTCTCGATCACCGGGATCAATGGCCAATTCGCGACCGATCCGGACACCGGCACCCTCTCCGGTGCAGGCTCGGCGACGGTCGGCGGACGCGCCTGGCGGTTCACGGGCCGCCTCGCGCAACCAGGACGCGACGGCGTCGCGGGCTTCGACGCAACGCTCGACGGCGAGGGGCCGGTGCAGGACACCGGCGGCCGGTTCACCGGGACGCTCGCGGCCGACGGCGCGCTCGCCGGGAGCGTCACGGGGCGGGGACGCGACCTCTCGCTGCTCGTCCCTGCGCCGGCGGTCGCTTGGCAGGCCAGCGGGACCCTCACTGCGGCTGAGGGGCTGATCGTCGCCGACGACCTCGCGGTGGAGCTTGGCGGCTCGCCCGCGCGCGGGGTGGTGGCGCTGCGGGTCGGCGAGGGCGCGCGGCTCGATCTCTCGCTTGCGGCGAGCCGGCTCGATCTCGATAGCTGGCTGCCTGTGATTTCCCATGCGCCGAATGCCGCGTTGCCGACGGGCATTGACCTTTCGGCCGAAGCGGCGACGCTCGCCGGCGGCACGCTACGACAGGTGCGCTGCGGCTTCGATCTCGCGTCAGGCATAACCACGGTGCGCGATCTCTCGGCCTTGCTGCCAGGCGATGCCGCGCTGGCGCTATCGGGGCAAGCCCTGCCCGGCCCTGGCTTCCACGGTACGGGGCGGCTCACGGCACCAGACCTGCGCGCCACGCTGCGCTGGGCTGCCGCCCGCGTGCCCAGCCTCCAGGACGTATTGCCGCCCGGCGCCTTGCGCGTCGTGAATCTCACGGGAACGGTGGCAATCGCCCCGGCGCAGCTTTCGCTTTCCGATTTGCGCGGGACGCTCGACGGCGCGCGCCTGGAGGGCGGCACCGTCGGTCTGACCCTTGCGCCGCGGCCGTTGCTCTCGGCGAACCTCACGCTCGACGGCCTAGTGCTGGACACCTGGCTGCCACCGCCGAACGTGATCTCGACCGACTATCCATGGTCTGACCTTGCCCGGCGTTTCGCCCATCTCGACGCGGACCTGACCTTGCAGGCGCGATCCGTGGCCTGGGCCGACCTCTCGCTCAGCACGCTTGACCTGGCGGCTCACGCCGATCAGCACGCTATCCAGATCCGGCATCTTGTAGCGAAGGGAGAGGGCGCGCAGCTCGATATTGCCGGCTCGCTCGCGCGTGGCGGCGAGATCGCCGGCGGGCGGCTCGATCTCGTCGCGAAGGACGCGGGGACGCTGCGCAGCCTGTTGCCTGCGAATTGGGGCGTGGAACGGCTGCTGCACGGCCCGGCGGAGCTGCACGCGCAAGTGTCCGGCCGGCCCGCCGCGCTCGCCTTGCAGGCAGAGCTGGTTCTCGGTGACCTCAGGATCGAGGCTCAGCCGCTGCTCAACATGCCGGCGCGGTCCTGGGCCGGCCCTGTCAGCCTGCGGCATCCGGGTGCGCCGCGCTTGCTCGGCGAGGTCGGGCTGCCCGGCGCCGGCGCTTGGCTCGGAGACGGCTCGCTCTCGCTCGTCGCGCAAGCCGCCGTTACGCCCGACCAAGCGACGTTGCGCGATGCAGTCCTGACGGCGGGCGCGCTGCGCCTCGGCGGCAACATCGCGGCGCGCTTGGGCGACGGCCCGATTCGGGTCACCGGCAAGATCAACGCCGAGTCGCTGCCGTTGCCCCGGCCGTCGGCGCGCTCATCCGATCCACTGCCGCTCGACACGCTGCGCGGGTGGAACGCCGCGGTGGAAGTGCAGGCGAAGCAGGTGCTTTTCGGGTTGATACCCATGCTGGCCGACCTGCGAGCGAGCGTGACGCTCCAAGACGGGACTCTCCGGTGCGATGCGGTGAACGCCAGCCTGTCTGGCGGCGTGGTCGAGGGCAATGCGGTGCTGGAGACGGCCACGGACCTGCCCCAACTCGCTGTCCAGGGCCGCGCGTCCGGCGCCCAGCTCTCCGGACCGCTGTTCGGCATGCCTCTCGACGTGCGCAGCGGCCTGGCCAGCGCGCAGGTCAACCTCGCGGCCAAGGGATACAGCCCGGCGGCCCTCGTCTCGACGCTCTCTGGCGAGGCCGGTGCGATGCTGCGCGACGGGGCCGTCACAGGCTTCGATCTTACGGGCGCCGGCGCCGCTCTTTCCACCGCCAATACCGCACGTCGCGACAGCCTCGCTCGTGCCGCCGTGCAGGGCGGGACGACAGCGTTCAGCACGCTCGACCTTGCAGCCCATCTTCAGGACGGGATCGCGACGCTCACGACGGCCCGGCTCGCCGGCCCGGGGGGCACTGCGACGGCAAGCGGCAGCGTGGATCTCCATGCTAGCTTGCTCGACCTCCGCCTCGCGCTGCGCCCGGGCGAGCCGCCTGATGCGCCTGAGCTGGCCGTTTCCCTCTACGGTCCGGCCGCGGCCCCAAGCCGCACGCCCAACTTCTCCGATTTTGTCCGCTGGTCGCTCGCTCAACCGACGCAGTGACGGCGCGGCCGTTCCTCGCACACGCGCTCGGCGAGGCGCAGCAGGCGACCGGCCGCCTTACGCAGCCCGGCGCGGTCCGCGTCCTCCGCCAAGGCGATGAGCCGGTCCGCCAAGACGAGGGGGCTGACCGGGGTAGATTGGTTCGATTCCATTGTGGCTCCTCCTGCCCGGCTGTTCCCTTGCCGGCGTGAGGCTGATTACGGCTGGGAAAACTTAAAAAAAGATTAAGCGCGGTGCCTCAAGACGGCGAGACGCAGCGCGGAGGCGAGCGGCTGGCCGGAGGGCCGGGCGGCGTCCACCTCGGCCACGAGTGCTGCGAGCGCTAGTCCCTGACCCGCGGCGAGCGCTTCGAGCGCGGACCAGAACTCCGGCTCGAGCGCGACGCTCGTCCGGTGCCCCGCCAACGTCACGCTGCGCTTCGCGAGACCGATTGGAGTCGTCGAGTCGCCCATGAAGCTGCCTCCGCTACCACCGGGTCGGGATCGTCGAGCAGGCGCTGGGCGGAGGGAAGGAGCGCCGGGTCGCCGGAGTTGCCGATCGCGATGAGCACGTTGCGCACGAAGCGGTCGCGCCCGATGCGCTTGACCGGGCTCGCGCTGAAGCGGGCACGGAACGCGGCGTCGTCCAGCGCCGCCAGCTCGGCCAGCTCCGGGGCGAGGAGGTCGGGCCGCGCCCGCAGCTTGGGATGGGCGCTGGCCGCGCTGCGCGAAGCGGTTCCACGGGCAGGCGGCCAGGCAGTCGTCGCAGCCGTAGATCCGGTTGCCCATGAGCGGGCGCAGCGCGTGCGGGATGGGGCCGTCGTGCTCGATGGTGAGATAGCTGATGCAGCGCGTTGCATCGAGCTGGTAGGGCACCGGAAATGCGCTCGTCGGGCAAGCTTTGATGCAGCGCGTGCAAGTGCCGCAATGGTCGGTCTGCGCCGGGTCGGGCGCAAGCTCCAGCGTGGTGAGCACTTCGCCGAGGAGGAGCCAGGACCCGTACGCGCGCGAGACCAGGTTCGTGTGCTTGCCTTGCCAGCCGAGTCCGGCGGCCTGGGCGAGCGGCTTCTCCATCACCGGCGCCGTGTCCACGAAGACCTTGACGTCCGGCCCGAAGCGCCCGGCGATGAAGCCCGCGAGCTGCTTCAGCATGCCCTTGACCACGTCGTGGTAGTCGCGCCCGCGGGCATAGACGGAGACATTGCCGCGGTCGGGGCGCGCGAGCGCCGCGAGCGGGTCGCCCTCCGGCGCGTAGGAGAGCCCGAGCGCGATCACCGTCCGCGCCTCGGGCCACAGCGCGCGCGGGTCCGCCCGCTCGTCCGCCCGGCGCTCCATCCAGCCCATGCTGCCGTGCTGCCCTGCTGCGAGGAATGCCGCGAGCCGCTCCCGCGCCGCCGCCCCTAGCTCGGCGCGCGCGAACCCGACCGCGTGGAACCCGAGTGCGAGCGCCCGCTCCCGGATGAGGCTAGCCGGGTTCATAGCGTTGGGGACGCTATCCGCGTCCACGATAGGGCGCCACGCCCTGGTCCGGCACCCAGACGCCGTCGGGCACCGGCCCGGTCTGCCAGAACACGTCTATCGGCATCCCGCCCCGCGGATACCAGTAGGCGCCGATCCGCAGCCAGCGCGGGGCGAGCAGGTCCACGAGCGCGCGCGAGACTTGCATCGTGCAGGCCTCGTGGAAGGCGCCGTGATTGCGGAAGCTGTTGAGATACAGCTTGAGCGACTTGCTCTCCACGATCCAGTCGCCGGGCACGTAATCCAGGACCAGGTGCGCGAAGTCGGGCTGGCCCGTGACCGGGCAGAGCGAGGTGAACTCGGGGCAGGTGAAGCGCACGAGGTAGCCCGCGCCCGCGTCGGGAGCGGGCACGCGCTCCAGCCGCGCCTCCTCGGGCGATTGCGGCTGCGGCACCAGGCGGCCGAGCTGGGTGAGGCCGGATACATCCATCAGTCTTTCTGCCTCCCTGCGGCGCGAGTTGTGCCAGGACCGATTGCGGCGTGCTCCCGCACCCTCCCTTCCATGATCGCGACCCGCAAGCCAGCCATTAGGCGCTGGTAGTGCGTGAGATTGTGCCAGGTCAGGAGCATCGGTCCGAGCATCTCGCCCGCCTTGAAGAGATGGTGGAGGTAGGCGCGCGAATGTCGGGTGCAAGCGGGGCAGGGGCAGCCAGGCTCGACCGGGCCGGGATCGTCGGCATGGACGGCGTTGCGCAGGTTGAGCGTGCCGCTCGGGCACGAAGGCCCGCGCCGTGCGCCCGGCGCGCGTCGGCATCACGCAATCGAACATGTCCACGCCGCGCAGCACGCACTGCACGAGGTCGCTCGGCGTGCCGACGCCCATCAAGTAGCGCGGACGGTCCGCGGGAAGGTAGGGCACGGTCGCGTCCAGGACGCGCAAGGTGGTCTCCTGCCCCTCGCCGATGGCGAGGCCGCCGACCGCGTAGCCGTCGAAACCGATGCCGCACAGCGCCGCCGCGCTCTCGGCGCGCAGGTCGGGATAGACGCCGCCCTGGACGATGCCGAACTGCCCATAGCCCCGCCGCGGCACGAACGCCGCCCGCGAGCGCGCCGCCCAGCGCATCGAGAGCCTCATGCTCGCCGCGGCCTCGTCGTGCGTCGCGGGGAAGGCGGTGCACTCGTCCAGCGCCATGGTGATCGTGGCGTCGAGCTGGTGCTGGATGCGGGTGGCGCTCTCGGGGGTGAGCCGGTGGGCCGAGCCGTCGAGGTGAGAGCGGAAGGTAACGCCCTCTTCGTCGAGCTTCCGCAGCTTGGCGAGGCTCATCACCTGGAAGCCGCCCGAATCAGTGAGAATGGGGCCGGGCCAGTCCATGAGCCGGTGCAGCCCGCCCAGCCGCTCCACCCGATCCGCGCCGGGCCGGAGCATGAGGTGGTAGGTGTTGCCGAGGATCAGCCGCGCACCCGTCCCACGCACGGCGTCGCTCGTCATACCCTTGACGGTGCCAGCGGTGCCGACGGGCATGAATACGGGAGTCTCGACCTCGCCGTGCGCGGTCAGAAGCCGTCCGGCGCGGGCTGGGCCGTCCGCCGCCTCTTGCGTGCCAGGCAAAAGTCACGCGGCGCGCTCCAGAAGGCAGGCGTCGCCGTAGGAGTAGAAGCGATAGCCGGCGGCGACGGCGTGCGCGTAAGCGCGGCGCATCCGCTCCGTGCCGGCGAAGGCGCAGACGAGCATGAACAAGGTCGAGCGCGGCAGGTGGAAGTTGGTCAACAGCGCGCCCGCTGTCCGGACAGGCACGCCCGGCACGATGAACGTGCGCGCCTCGCCTGCGAAGGGATGCACCCGCCCCCGCTCATCCGCGGCGGCTTCCAGCAAGCGCAGGGTCGTTGTGCCGACGCAGACGATGCGCCGGGCGGCGTTGATCTGCTCGGCGGCCTCGGGCGTGATCTCGCCCCGCTCGGCGTGGATGCGGTGCTCCTCGACCCGTTCGGCGCGAACGGGGAGGAACGTGCCCGCGCCGACGTGCAGCGTCACGGCGACGCGCGGGATGCCGGCGGCATCGAGGGCGGCGAGCAAGTCCGGCGTGAAGTGCAGCCCGGCGGTGGGCGCGGCGACGGCACCCTCGCGCTCGGCGAACAGGGTCTGGTAGTCCGCCTCGTCCTCCGCCGTGGGACCGTCCGGGCGCTCGATATAGGGCGGCAGCGCGAGCGTCCCGGCGCGCTTCACTTCCGACTCGTCGCTGAAGCGGAGCGTCACGCTGTCTCCCTCGCGCGCGAGGATGTCCGCGGTGAGCGCGCCGTCGAAGTCGAGCCGATCGCCGGGGCGGAGGCGCCGGGCGTTGCGGGCGAGGGCGTGCCAGGTGCCGTCCGCCTGCGGCTGGTCGAGCGTGATCCCGACCCGTGCCGACCCGCGCCGGGCGGTGAGTTGGGCGGGGATGACGCGGGTGTTGTTGACCACGAGCAGGTCGCCGGGACGGAGGAGGGTGGGGAGGTCGCGGATGGAGCGGTCTTGGAGAGCGTCGCCCACGACGAGCAGCCGCGCCGCGTCGCGCGGACGTGCCGGGTGCTGCGCGATGCGGTCGGGCGGAAGGTGGAAGTCGAAGTCGCTGGTCAGCACCTCGGATGCCTTCAGGCTTCTGCCCCGAGCAGGCCGCGCGGCCGCGCTGAGTGCCGTATCGCCGAGGGGATTCAGATGCGACCCCTCTGTATCGATTCGTCAGCCATGTCCTCCGTCAGCACGGCAGCGCAGCCGCCCTCGGCGGCCGTCGCGAGAAGGGCGTCCCAGTAGGAGGCGGCCCGCTGCTCGCGGCGGCGACGCAGTGCGTGTGGCCGTCGGGTGGCTGCGAGACAGGGAAACAGCTCCAGCCAATCGCTCGCCTGCGCTGCCGCATCCGTCCGGGACATCACGCCCTTGCGGGTCGTGGCCGCATAGAACTCGGAGACGGCCTGGAGCGTGAGCCAACAATCCCCGAGAACGGCCCGCTCGATCACCTGGCGCGCGATCTCGCCGCGCTTGTCCGGTAGCGCCGCAGGTGTCGAGCGAATGCGGTCAGCGCTCATGCCGATCCCGGTCATGCCCCGGACTTAATCCAGGCATCCACGCGGTCGCGGTGCGCTCCGGCGGAACCACGTGGACGACCGGCGCCGATCCTCGCCTCCCCGTCAGGGATCGCGGGACGGGCCCGCCGATGCACGTGATCAAGTCCGGCGGATGACGTTAGCGCGCGAAGGCCTGGTTCGCGTCGCGCAGCGTGACGGTGGTTTCTAGCCAATGCAGCACACTCACGTGCCACGTCAAGCCACTCCCATGTTCTCCACCATGTAACTCGCGATCTCAACCTTGTTGCCGTCCGGATCGCGGACATACACCGACAGGATCGGCCCGAGCGCGCCTACTTTCGGTGCCGGGCCGTCCACGATCTCGACGCCGCAGCTTTGAAGGTGCGCCACGATGTCGTCCGGCGCGATAGCGGTGCTGAAGCACAAATCCATGCTGCCCGGCGCAGCGCCCGGCGCCGTCGCCCACTCGCCGCCCGCATCCGCCTGGCGTATGTTGATCTTCTGCCCGCCAAAGCGCAGGGCCGTGCGGTGCTTCGAGCCGAACTCCTCGCGCTCCATGCCGAGCACGCGCTGATACCAGGCGGCGGAGATCTCCGCGTCCCGGCACGTCAGGACCAAGTGGTCAAGTCGATCAACCGTGAAGCGCACTATTCCAGCCCGTCGTAGAAGGCGTGGCCCGCGTAGCTGGACCGAAGGTCCAGCGAAGCTACGCGAGAACAAAGGCAACGTGGCACGGCTGCTACTCCAAACCATCGTAGAAGTCGTTGCCTTTGTCGTCCATGACGATGAAGGCGGGGAAGTCCTCGACCTCGATGCGCCACACCGCTTCCATGCCAAGCTCCGGGTATTCCAGAACCTCGACCTTCTTGATGCAGTCCTGCGCGAGCCGGGCGGCCGGGCCGCCGACGCTGCCGAGATAGAAGCCGCCGTATCTCTGGCAGGCGTCGCGCACGGCCTTGGAGCGGTTGCCCTTGGCGAGCATGACCAGGCTCCCGCCGGCCGCCTGAAACTCGGCCACGTAGCTGTCCATGCGCCCGGCGGTCGTCGGGCCGAAGCTGCCCGTGGCCATCCCCTCGGGCGTCTTCGCGGGACCGGCGTAATAGACGGGGTGATCCTTGATGTAGGAGGGCAAGCACTCGCCGCGATCGAGCCGCTCCTTGAGCTTGGCGTGAGCGATGTCGCGCGCGACGACGAGCGTGCCGTTGAGCGAGAGGCGCGTCTTGACCGGGTAGCGGGAGAGCTGGGCGCGGATCACGTCCATCGGCTGGTTCAGGTCCACGCGCACTACGTCGCCACCCAACGCCGCATCCGTCGTCGCGGGTAGGAAGCTCGCCGGGTCGCGCTCCAGCGCCTCCAGGAACACGCCCTCCGGCGTCACCTTCGCGAGAACTTGGCGGTCCGCGCTGCACGAGACGCCGATGCCGACGGGCAGGCTCGCCCCGTGCCGCGGCAGGCGGATTACGCGCACGTCGTGGCAGAAATACTTGCCGCCGAACTGCGCGCCGATGCCGAACCCGCGGGTCAGCTCCAGGACGCGCTGCTCCATCTCCAGGTCGCGGAAGGCGTGCCCGGCGTGACCGCCCTCCGTGGGGAGCGAGTCCAGGTAGCGCGTGGACGCCAGCTTCACCGTCTTGAGGGTCAGCTCCGCGCTCGTGCCGCCGATGACAATAGCGAGATGATAGGGCGGACAGGCTGACGTGCCGAGCGTCTTGATCTTGACGCCGATCCAGTCGAGCAGCTTCTCGGGGCTGCTGAGCAGGGCGCGCGTCTCCTGGAACAGGAAGGTCTTGTTCGCGCTGCCGCCGCCCTTGGCGACGAACATCAGGTGCAGCTCGTCGGCGTGGTCCTCGCCCGGTGCGGCCATGATGTCGAACTGGACGGGGAGGTTGTTGCCGGTGTTCACCTCCTCGAACATCGAGAGCGGCGCCATCTGCGAGTAGCGCAGATGTGTCTCGGTATAGGTGCGGTGCACGCCGTAGGCGAGCGCCTCCTCCTCGTTGCCCTCGACCCAGACGCGCTGGCCCTTCTTGCCGAAGATGAGCGCCGTACCTGTGTCCTGGCACATGGGCAGCTTGCCGCCGGCAGCGATGGAGGCGTTCTTGAGCAGCTCGAGTGCGACGAAGCGGTCGTTCTCGGTGGCTTCGGGGTCGTCGAGGATGCGGCGGAGCGAGGCGAGGTGGCCGGGGCGGAGCAGGTGCGACACGTCCCGGAACGCCTGGAACGCCAGCTCGCTCAGCGCCTCGGGCGCGACCCGAAGCACGGTCCGCCCGGCGCACTCCATCGTCGAGACGCCCGCAATGTCGAGCTTGCGCCAAGGTGTCCCCGCGTCGCCAAGCGGGAACATCGGCGCGTAGAGGAAGCCCAAAGGACCATGGCTTCGCGTCTGACCGGGAGGCAAGGGCGCATTCATCGCGCGATCAGTCCTTGCGCCGGCGGAAGGCGTCGAGGCTGACCACCTGCGGCGTCTCCGCCGGCGCCTCGGCAGCGTCCTCCGCGGCGGGTGTCTCCGGCTCACTCGGCGGCGACGCTGCCTCGTCGTTGGCCGGCTCGTCTTCCTGGGCGCGGAAGCGGAACCCAACCTGGGCGTAGGGATCGGCGAAGGCCACGAGTGCCGCGAAAGGTATGCGCAGTGTGGTCGGCACGCCGCCGAACGACAGGCCCACGGTGAACAGCCCGGCGGCTTGGTCCACCGCCAAATCCCAGAACTGGTGCTGCAGCACGATGGTCATCTCGTGCGGGTATTGCGCGAGCAGGCGGGTCGGCACGACGACGCCGGGCCGGTCGGTGCGGAAGCTGACGTAGAAATGGTGCTCGCCCGGCAGCCCGTTCGCGCTCGCGAAGGCGAGCGCGCGGACGACGACCTGGCGCAGCGCATCCTCGGTCCAGTCGTCGTAGGGCAGCAGGCTCTCCGGCCGCGGCGGAGGCTGATCCGGATCATCTTCCATAGGCGCTCACATAAGCGCTTTCGCGACGGGTGAAAATGCCCCGCTCGCCGCCGCGCAGCCTGCTACCCGCCAGGAAGGACGGTGACCTCGAACACCGCCGAGCCGGGCGGCGAGGTCGAGATGATGAACCGGTCCCGGCCCGTGAAGCCGGGGCGGGGCGTGTAGGCGGCGCGGTTGCCCTGGATCGCCACGGTGCCGTTCATCGGCGGCGTCGTGAGGAAGAGACGGTTGTAGGGCACCCTGAGAACCGGGTTGGCGTAGAGGAAGGCGCCGCAGTCCCCGCCGTCCGCCACCATCTCCATGGTGACCGTCGTGCCGCTGCCGGACGAGACTCCCCGGAAGGGCGGCACTCTGCAGCGCTCGGCGCTCGGTCGCGGCTGCGCTGCCGCGGCGAACTGTCGCGGGGCGGCGGCGACCGGGGCTGGCGCGGGCAGCGGCAGCGGCGTGGCCGGCAGCGTACGGGGCGGCGCAAGTGCCTGTCCGCCGGGGCCGCCGCGAAAGAAGAACTCGCCTTCCAGCGCGTCGGATTCCCAGGGAATCTGCGTGCCGTTGCTCGCCTCGCGCACGTCATGCCGCACCTGGCCCATCAAGGCGTGCAGCTCGAGGTTGGGAGTCTCGATGTGGCGCAGGAGCGCCGTGGTGAAGGGCAAGTCGGCGCCCGCGCCGTCCGCCGCCACATGGCCCGGCGCCGTCGCGAAGGCGATGAACGTCCCCGTCGCGGTCAAGGATGGCGCGGCCAGACCCCTTCCTGCGAGCGAGCGCGACTCCGGGCCGAGATGCAGGAGGAACGGGTCGTCCCGGCACGCATCGAGGAAGATCAAGACGACGCGCGCCCGCCCGTCGAGCTGCGAGGCGACGAGGTCGAGATCCACCGTCTCGAACGGCACGTCGCGCACGCTGTCAATCCGGGCCGAGACGGGGACGAGGTAGTTGTGATCGTTCGCCTCCAGCGCGTGCCCGGCGTAGAAGAACAGCGCGGCCTCTGCCGAGCGCGCCCGCTCGCCGAGGCTGCGTATGGCGCGCTCGAGGGCGGCGCGGTCCGGGTTGAGCACCAGCTCGGTATCGAACCCGAGCCGCCGCAGCGCCGCCGCGACCGCGCGCGCGTCGCGAGGCGGGTTCGAGAGCGCGGGGACGGCGGTGTAGGCGCCAGCGCCGATCACGGTGGCGACGCGGGTCTGGGCGATCGCCGGGACGGAACAGAGCAGGGCCAGCCACGGCAGAATTACAATGCCGAACCGACGGCAGGTCGCCGTCGCATAGTGGGATACTGTGCCGCGCATGATCGTTCCCTCGCCCGGAGCGGGCCATGCTGAGCGTTACCGGAACATTAAACCAGACGGGGCGTGCACCTGCCAAGCGGTGAGCGCGCTAGGTGTAGGTAGCGAGCCAAAGTGGCCGGTGGCCTCAATCCCGGAGTTGCAGGCTCTGCTGGGCCTGGACGCGGAGCGTGACGCGGGGTAGCGCCTGGGACGAACGATTTCCAGCGCGGGGCATTGCTCATGGTAAACGGCGAGCCATCAGGGATCACGGCGGCGAACATCGAGGGCGCGGAGACGCTCGCGGGCGTCGCCTACACCGCGGCCGAGCGCGAGCTGATGCTCGACAACATTGCCGCGCAAATCGAGTTGGCCCAGCGCCGGCGCGCGGTCCGCCTCCCAGACAACCTCGGCCCGGCGACGCGCTTCGACCCGCGCCTGCCGGGCTTCGCCATGCCCGACCAAGGCGTGTTCCGCTGGGAGCCGCCCAGGCTGCCTCTCCCCGAGAACGAGGATGCCATCGCCTTCGCCTCGGTCACGGCGCTCGCGGGCTGGATCAGGGGTGGCCAGCTCTCCGCGGTCCGGCTCACGCAACTCTATCTCGGCCGCATCGAGCGCATTGCCCCGCAGCTGGAGTGCTTTGCTACCGTCACAGCGGAGACGGCGCTGCGCCGGGCGGAGGCGCTCGACGCGATGCTCGCGCGCGGCGAATGGCTCGGCCCGCTGCACGGCATCCCGTACGGCATGAAGGACATCCTCGACACCGCTGGTGTCGAGACGAGCTGGGGCGCCGAGACCCATCGGGGCCGGGTCCCGGCCGAGGACGCCTTCGTCACGCGTCTCCTGCACGAGGCGGGCGCGGTGATGCTGGGCAAGACGACCGTGGGTGCGCTCGCCTACGGCGACATCTGGCACGGCGGCGTCACCCGCAACCCGTGGAACGTCGAGGAAGGGTCGAGCGGATCGAGCGCCGGTTCCGCCTCCGCCGTTGCAGCGGGGCTGTGCGGCTTCGCGATCGGCACGGAGACGCTCGGCTCCATCGTCTCGCCTTCTACGCGCTGCGGCACGACCGGGCTGCGCCCCACCTTTGGCCGCGTCTCGCGGCGCGGCGCGATGCCGCTGTGCTGGTCGCTCGACAAGATCGGCCCGATCTGCCGCGCCGCCGAGGACACGGCGCTAGTGCTCGCGGCCCTCAACCAGCCCGACCCAGCCGACGCGTTCCAGATTCCTGCCCCGTTCGGCTACGACGCGGCGCGTCCCATTGCCGGGCTGCGGCTCGGCTACTACGAGCAGGATCTCGCCGCGGACGGCGCCGACCCGCTCGACCGCGCCGCATTGGACGCTGCGCGCGGCCTCGGCCTGGACCTCGTGCCCTTGGAGCGGCCAGACCTGCCCTACGATGCCCTGATGAGCATTCTCTTTGCCGAGGCCGCGGCCTCGTTCGAGGACCTGACCCTCAGCAACCGCGACGACGAGCTGACCTGGCAGGAGTTCGAGCGCGTGGCCCAACGCGTTCCGCAAGGCGCGCTTCCTCTCCGCCGTGGACCATGTGCAGCTCGACCGCCTGCGGCGCCGGGTGATGCAGGTGATGGATGAGGCGTTCCACGGGGTGGACGCGATCATCGGCCCCAGCCTGGCCGGGCCGATGCTGGTGATCACCAACTTCACCGGCCATCCGTGCCTGTGTCTGCGCTCGGGCTTCCGCGACTCCCCGACGCGCCCGCGGCTCTCCCTCGCCCGGAGCCGGCTCGACCTTGGCGAGAAGCCCGGAGGCGAGAGCGCGGCCGGCCCGAGCTTCACTGTCCCGCACAGCATCTGCCTGTGGGGCAAGCTGTTCGACGAAGGGACGGTGCTCGGCGTGGGCAAGGCCCTTGAGCGCGCGCTCGGCGTCGCCGAGCGGCGGCCCTCGGCGCCGGAAACGGCGTAAGATCGATCCAGACGATATGGCGTCTGGCATTGCGGAACAGAACGTGCACACCCCATATTCTACGCGTCAGGAGGCAAGCATGGCCAAGCAGCATACCCCCGATCCCAAGACCCAGCCCGCCGAGCACAGCAACGCGGTGAAGGACCCGCACGACTGGAGCACCGGCGGTGAGACCATGACCGGCGCCCAGGCGAGCTATCTCAAGACGCTCTGTGAGGAGGCGGGCGTGGAGTTCGACCCCAACCTCTCCAAGGCGGACGCGAGCCTCAAGATCGACGAGCTGCAGGCCAAGACCGGCCGCGGGCGCGACCACTAACCCCTTGCAACGGCGTAGCTACCGTGCCGGTGACAGCCGGCGCGGGCTGCGCTACGCAGCGCCCCCATGGTCAGCAGCAATCAAATCCGCTCGACGTTCCTCGACTACTTCGCGCGCCACGGCCACCAGGTCGTGCCGAGTTCCTCGCTCGTGCCGCGGAACGACCCGACCTTGCTGTTCACCAACAGCGGCATGGTGCAGTTCAAGAACGTGTTCACCGGGCAGGAGCGCCGCCCCTATGTGCGCGCGGCCACGGCGCAGAAATGCGTCCGCGCCGGCGGTAAGCACAACGACCTCGACAACGTCGGCTACACCGCCCGGCATCTCACCTTCTTCGAGATGCTCGGCAATTTCAGCTTCGGCGACTACTTCAAGCCGCTCGCCATCGAGCTGGCCTGGGACCTGCTGACCCGCGACTTCGCGATCCCGGCCGAGCGCCTGCTCGTCACCGTCTTCGCCGAGGACGACGACGCGGCGCAGCTCTGGCGCAAGATCGCCGGGCTTCCCGAGGAACGCGTGATCCGCATCGCCAGCAGCGACAACTACTGGCGCATGGGCGACACCGGCCCCTGCGGCCCGTGCAGCGAGATCTTCTACGACCACGGCCCCGAGATTCCAGGCGGCCCGCCCGGCAGCCCCGACGAGGACGGCGACCGTTTCGTCGAGATCTGGAACCTCGTCTTCATGCAGTACGAGGAGGGACCGCCCGGCACGCGCGCGCCCCTGCCGCGACCGAGCATAGACACCGGCATGGGCCTGGAGCGCTTCGCCGCCGTCCTGCAAGGCAAGCATGACGTCTATGACACCGATACATTCCGCGCCCTGATCCTCGCCAGCGCCGAGGCAACGGCCCAGGCGCCGGACGGCCCGTTCCGCGTCAGCCACCGCGTCGTCGCCGATCATCTTCGCAGCACGGCGTTCCTGATCGCGGACGGCGTGCTGCCGAGCAAGGACGGGCGCGGCTACGTGCTGCGCCGGATCATGCGCCGGGCGATGCGCCACCTGCACATGATGGGGACGCAGCAGCCCGTGTTCTGGCGCCTGGTGCCCACGCTCGTCCAAGAGATGGGAGCGGCCTGTCCCGAGCTGGTCCGCGCGCAGCCGCTCATCGAGGGCACGATGAAGCTGGAGGAGGAGCGGTTCGGCGCCATGCTGGAGCGCGGCCTCGGGCTGCTGGCCGAGGAGACGGCGCGCGTGCCCGAGGGCGGCACTTTGCCGGGCGGCGTGGCATTCCGTCTGTACGACACCTACGGCTTCCCGCTCGACCTCACCCAGGACGCGCTGCGCGAGCAGGGCAGGGGCGTGGACGTGGACGGGTTCGACGCGGCCATGGCCGAGCAGCGCGCCCGCGCCCGCGCCGCCTGGGCCGGCAGCGGCGAGGCCGCGACCGAGGCCGTTTGGTTCGACGTGCGCGACCGCGTGGGGGCGACGGAGTTCCTGGGCTACGACGCCGAGCAGGCCGCGGCCGAGATCACGGCGCTCGTCGTCGGCGGCAAGCCGGCCGAGAGCGCCCCGCCCGGCACCGAGGTGGCGCTCGTCCTCAACCAGACGCCGTTCTACGCCGAGAGCGGCGGCCAGGTCGGCGACACGGGCATGATCACCGGCCCGGACGGCCTGCGCATCGAGGTGCGCGACACGCAGAAGCGGGTGGGCGACGTGTTCGTCCATCTCGGCCGCGTCGAGAGCGGCACGGCGCGAGTGGGCGAGGCGGTGCTCGCCGAGGTGGATCACGCGCGGCGCACCACTATCCGCGCCCACCACAGCGCGACGCACCTGCTGCACGAGGCGCTGCGCCGCCGCCTCGGCCCGCACGTGACGCAGAAGGGGAGCCTGAACGCGCCCGACCGCCTGCGCTTCGACGTGAGCCAGCCGACGCCCATCGGCCGCGAGGATCTGGCCGCCGTGGAGGCTGAAGTGAACGCGCGCGTCCGCGAGAACTCGCCTGTGACGACCCGGCTGATGACGCCCGGACGCCGCCGTGGCCGAGGGCGCCATGGCCCTGTTCGGCGAGAAATACGGGGACGAGGTGCGCGTCGTCAGCATGGGCGAGGGCGAGGGGAACAAGCCCGCCTACAGCATCGAGCTGTGCGGCGGCACGCACGTGCGGCGCACGGGCGACATCGGCACGTTCCGCATCGTGGGCGAGGGCGCGGTGAGCGCGGGGGTTCGCCGCATCGAGGCGGTCACGGGCGAGGCGGCGCTCGCGGCCGGCGCGGAGTCCGAGCGGCGGCTCGCCGAGGTGGCGGCGCTGCTGCGCGTGAGCCCGGCGGAGGTGCCCGAGCGCGTCGCGGCCCTCGTCGAGGAGCGGCGCCGCCTGGATCGGCAGGTGACGGAGCTGCAGCGCAAGCTGGCGACGGGCGGGGACGGCGCCGCGGCTGAGATCGAGGACGTGGGTGGGGTGCGATTGGCCGCCCGCAACCTGGGCGACGTGCCGGCGCGCGAGCTGAAGGGATTGGCCGAGGCCATCGGCAAGCAGGTCGGCTCCGGCGTGGTGGCGCTGGTGAGCACCGCGGAGGGCAAGGCCAGCATCGTCGTCGGCGTGTCGCAGGACCTCGCAGGTCGGCTCAACGCGGTGGACCTGGTGCGCCGCGCGAGCGCCGCGGTCGGCGGCAAGGGCGGCGGCGGGCGGCCGGATCTGGCGCAGGCCGGCGGGCCGGACGGGGCGCGGGCGGAGGAGGCACTGGCGGCGGTAAGGGCCGGGCTGGCGGCGTAGATGCCGAATTCGGCCAGGGTTCGGGCATGGTGCTGGCCTATACCGACCGGCGTGCGACCATCGTAAGATCAGGTCTTATGACTAGCGACGTATCCGGAAGAAATGTGTTTCTGACCTCATACCCGAAAGCGGGTCATTAAGGGCGTCCAAACCGCTCCCGTCGTGCTACGATCGAAGTCATGGACCCGATCCCAACTGCCCTTGGCGCCGCGGCACCGGACGCTCTTCTCGGCCTGTGCCGGCGCTTCCGCGTCCGCCGCCTCGACCTGTTCGGCTCGGCGACGGATGCGCGCTTCGATTCCACACGCAGCGATCTCGATTTCGTGGTTGCGTTCGAGAGCCTATCGGGCAGCGCCTACGCGGACGCCTACTTCGGTCTGCGCGAGGGGTTAGCCGAGCTGTTTGGCCGCGAGGTGGACCTTATCACCGAGCCTGCCCTGGAGAATCCCTACCTGCGCCGCCAGGTAGAGGCGCAGCGGCAGCGGCTATTCCCGCCGGCATGACTGCGGACGACCGTGCGGCCAAATATCTGTGGGACGCCCGCCGCGCGGCCGAGCGCATCGCGCGCTTCACCATGGGGCGGAGCTACGACGACTACCTGTCCGACGAGATGCTGCGCTCCGCGGTTGAGCGCCAGTTCGAGATTATCGGTGAAGCCTTTTCCGGCTTGCGGCGGGCGGACCCCGGCCTCGCTGCCAGCATCCCCGACCTGCCCCGTATCGTGGCATTCCGCAACGTGTTAATCCACGCCTACGCGACAGTGGACGATCAATTGGTGTGGGGTGTCGTCGAGGGCGATCTGAGAGGACTGCTCGCGCTGCTCGCCCGCCTGCTGGGCGAAGCGGGCGACGAGCCGCCCCCTGACTCGTGACCTCCGACACTGGCGCTCTCGGGCTGGTCCCTCGGGCGCCGTGTGTCCTGCGTCTTCCTCCTGTTCCCCTCGCGCGCTGGAGCAACTACAGACGCCCCGGTGACGCCGCACCTCCACGCGATCCGGATCTACTACGAGGACACCGACGCCGCCGGGATCGTCTATCACGCGCGCTACCTCGCCTATGCGGAGCGGGCGCGCACCGAGGCGCTGCGGGTGCTCGGCGCGCCACACTCGGACCTTGCGTCGCATCATGGACTGATCTTCATGGTGCGCCGCGCGGAAATGGATTATCTGCGCCCCGCGCGGCTGGACGACCTCTTAGAGGTGGCGACCGGCCCGTGGGAGTTGAAGGGCGCCTCCGTCGAGGTGCGCCAGGGGTTCCGCGTGGAGGACCGGGAGATCGCCCGGCTCCGCATCGGGCTGGCCTGCGTGCGCCTCGCCGATGGGCGGCCGGCGCGCATACCGGCGCGCTGGCGGGCGGCGCTCGAAGGTGTGGGGTTTTAGGGGGTTTGCTTTGGACCAGGCTGTGAACGCTGCCAACCTGCCGGCCGTGCCCGGCGTGGACCTGTCCGTGCTGGGCTTGTTCCTGCACGCCGACTGGGTGGTGAAACTGGTGATACTGCTCCTGCTCGCGGCGAGCGTGTGGGTTTGGGCGATCATCTTTGAGAAATGGGCAAGCCTGCGCCGGGCGAACCGGATGGCCGACCAGTTCGAGGACAAGTTCTGGTCCGGCGGCAGCCTCGACGAGCTGTATGAGCAGGAGGGTGCCAAGCCCGCGAACCCGATGGCCGCCGTGTTCGGCGCCGCCATGGGCGAGTGGCGCCGCAGCGCTCGCGTTGCAGGCGCCGACATGACCCGCGGCAGCGTGCGCGAGCGCGTGGACCGGGCGATGACGGTGACGGTGCAGCGCGAGATGGAGCGGCAGGAACGCTGGATGGTGTTCCTCGCCAGCGTCGGCGCGACGGCCCCCTTTATCGGCCTGTTCGGCACCGTCTGGGGTATCATGCACAGCTTCGCCGGCATCGCGCAGTCGAACAACACGAGCCTCGCCGTGGTGGCGCCCGGCATCGCCGAGGCGCTGTTCGCCACCGCGATCGGCCTTGTCGCCGCGATCCCGGCCGTGCTCGCTTACAACAAGATCAGCACGGACCTGTCCCGCCTTGCAGCCAGGCTGGAAGGGTTCGGGACGGAGTTCGGCGCGATCCTGTCGCGCCAGAGCGAGGAACGGGCGTAGCCATGGCCGTGCAGATCGGAAGCGGCAAGGGCCGGGGACGCTACCGGCCGCTCGCCGAGATCAACGTGACACCGCTTGTGGACGTGATGCTGGTTCTGCTCATCATCTTCATGGTGGCAGCACCACTGATGACGTCGGGCGTGAAGGTTGACCTACCGAAGGCGAGTGCCGCGCCGCTCGGGCAGGACGCGAAGCCGATCGCGGTCTCGATCAACGGCGAAGGGCACATCTACCTGCAAGACACCGAGGTGCAGCTCCCCGAGCTGGTCACGAAGCTGCAGGCCATTGCCGAGAACCAGCCGGACCGCCGCATCTTCGTGCGCGGGGATCGGAACATCGCGTATGGGCGGATCATGCAGGTAATGGCGACGATCACGCAGGGTGGCTTCACCAAGGTCGCGCTGCTCGCCGAAGGGCCCGCGGCGGCGAGCCAGGCCCAACCCGCGGCGCCTGCCGCTCCGACGCCGGCATCTGCCGCACCCGCCTCCACCAATGGGGCGCGGAGTTCTGGGCCGGGTTCGAAAGGGTAGGCGCCGGCTCTCATCGATGAGTTTATCGTTGCGCCGTGGGGCCGTCGCGTCCCTCGCAGTCCACCTCGTTGTCATATTCCTCGTGATCGCCGTCCTGCCTCCTGAGACGCCGCCGCCGGCGCCGCCGGACGAGGTGGCGGTGACGATGGAGTTCGCAGAGGCCCCCGAACCGGTCCAGCGCGCCCCGGCGCCGGCCCCGACGCCGGCACCCAAAGCCGCCCCGGAACCCACGCCCGAGCCGCCAGCCGAGCAGCCGCCTACGCCCGAGCCGCCGGCACCACCGCCGCCTCCGCCGCCGCCACCTCCCCCACCACCTCCGCCGCCGCCTGCGCCGGAGCCGCCGAAGGCCGCACCGCCGCTGCCAACACCGCCGCTGACCCCTGCGCCCGCACCCGCGCCGCCGCCGCCTGCGCCGCCCCGGCCCACGCCGCCGCTGCCGACGCCGCCGCTGCCGCCGCGCCCGGCGCCGCCGCCTCCGCCCAAGCCGCCGCCGCCGGCGCCGCCGAGTGCGACGAGCCAGCCGAACGAGACGAAGAACGCCGCCGCCGATAGCCACGCGCTGCTCGCGACGTTGGAGAAGCTGCGTGCCCTTGAGGCGCGGCGGGAGGCGCCGCAGGCGCACCCGAATCCGCCGCGAGGCGGGGCGCCGGGCGGCGGTGCGCCGAGCGGGGTGGACAACGCCCGGCTCTCGGTGTCCGATCGGCAGCGGATCGGTGACAAGCTGCGCGAGTGCTGGGCGCTGGAGCCAGGCGACCGCAGCGATCTGCCGCAGGCGGTTCGCCTGACGGTGACGACGGATGGGGGAGGCGTGATCCGCGACGCTCGCGTCTCGCCGCAGGACGTCTCCGGAACGGGAACCGGCCGCGCGCGCTACTTCGCGGAGCAGGCGATGCGTGCTGCAAGATCCCCGCAGTGCTCACCGCTGCCTCTGCCGCCCCCGATGCTTGGGGCAGTCCACACCTTCGAGATCACCTTCCGCCCATGATGGGCCGCCCGTGAGGGGAGACACCGCCATGCCGATCCCGCCCGCCGCTCTCAGCCGTCGCGCCCTGCTTGGGGGCGTGACCGCCGTCCTGCCGCTCGCGGCCCTGTCATCTTCCGCTTGGGCGCAGGTCGGGCAGGGCAACCAGCAGCCGGAGATCACGGTGGACCGCGCGCGCTCGGCACCGATCCCGATCGCGATCCCGACCTTCGGCGGCAGCCCGATCGGGCAGGAGATGGCCGGCGTGATCACCAACGACCTGGTCAGCTCGGGCTTGTTCCGACCGATCCCGGCAGCGGCGCAGATCAGCCCCGCGGACGCGAGCGGCACGCCGAACTTCGACAATTGGAAGGCGACGGGCGCGCTGGCGCTGGTCACGGGAAGCGTGCAAGGCGGCGGCGGCTCGGTGCGGGTCGAGTTCCGGCTCTGGGACGTGCTGCCGGGCCAGCAGATCCAGGGCACTGCCTATACAACGACCGAGGCGAACTGGCGGCGCATCGCGCACATCATCTCGGACGTGATCTATGAGCGGCTGCTCGGCGAGAAGGGCTATTTCGACACGCGCATCGTCTATGTCGCCGAGACTGGGCCGCGCGTGCGCCTGGTCAAGCGGCTCGCGATCATGGACCAGGACAGCTACAACAACCGCTTCCTGACCGACGGCACCTGGAACGCAACCACGCCCCGCTTCCACCCGACACGGGACGAGATCGTGTTCATGAGCTATCGCGGCAACATGCCGCGAGTTTATACGATGGCGCTGGGAACGGGAGCGCAGCGGCTCATCGGCGACTTCCAGACCATGACCTTCGCGCCGCGGTTCAGCCCGGACGGCAACAGCATCATCATGTCAATCTCGCAGGGCGGCGCGTCGAACATCGTGGTCGTCGGCGCCAACGGGGGCGGCGCGCGGCAGCTCACCGACACCGGCGCCATAGACACGAGTCCCTGCTACAGTCCGGATGGCTCCCAGATCGTGTTCAACTCCGACCGCGGCGGCGACCAGCAGCTCTACGTCATGGGCGCGGGCGGCGGCGGCGCGCGGCGGATCAGCTTCGGGCGGGGCCGCTACGCCGAGCCGGTGTGGTCACCGAGGGGCGATCTCATCGCGTTCACCCGGATTTCCGGCAGCACCTTCGCGATTGGCGTCATGCATCCGGACGGCAGCGGCGAGCGCATCCTGTCCGAGAGCTTTCTCGTCGAAGGGCCGACCTTCGCGCCGAACGGCCGGGTACTGATGTTCTACCGGCAGACGCCATCGGGGCCGGCAGGCGGCGGATTCTCGTCGCGCCTGGTCAGCATAGACACGACCGGGTTCAACGAGCGCCCCGTGACCACGCCCACGAACGCGTCGGATCCGTGTTGGTCGCCGCTGCTTTCGTAGTAACACTTGACCGGGGCGCTTGGCCGATCTATCGCGCAACTGGCCGGAACAACTTGCTTGCCGGCTCGTTGCCTTCTCTCTCTGACCCCTTCAACCGCAGATCCTGGAACCCGAAGACATGAATGTGAAGCTGCTCGGCGCTCTCGCCGCCGTAACACTCGTCGCGGCCTGTGCCAATCAGCAACCGGCCACGACGACCGGCGCTGCGACAGGGTCGGGCGCTACCGCGGCGACCAGCGGCCCCGTGCCGGGCACTGAGGCGGACCTGGTCGCCAACGTGGGCGACCGCGTGTTCTTCGCGTTCGACGAATCCCGGCTGAGCGACGACGCGCGCGGCACGCTGGACCGGCAGTCGCATTGGCTGCAGCAGTATCAGCAGGTGAATGTCCAGATTGCCGGCAACACCGACGACCGCGGCACCGAGGAGTATAACTTGGCACTCGGCCAGCGCCGCGCCAACGCCGCGCGGGACTACCTGGTGGCCCGCGGCGTAGGGTCGCCGCGGATCACGACGATCAGCTACGGGAAAGATCGCCCGGTTGCGCAAGGTGACGACGAGCAGGCATGGGCGCAGAACCGCAACGCGATCACCTCGGTGCGCTAGGCGGGTGGCGAGCAGCGTGCGGCGGGCAGCGATCCTCCTCGTGGGCGGCATGACCCTCGCGCCCGCCGCGCCTGCGCTCGCCCAAGACGAGGGCCAGCCCTACCCGCTCAACCAATACCCGCAGGCGCCGGCCTATCAGCAGCCGTATCAACAGCCTTACCAGCAACCCTACCAGCAGCCGTATCAACAGCCATACCAGTTGGCGCCGCAGCCGCCAGCGCCACAGCCGCTTGCTCCGCCCCAGCCTCTCGCTCCCCAGGTCGCGCCGGGGCGGACCGGCGGCGAGCTAGAGAGCCGTGAGGCGATCGCGCTGCAGAACCAGCTTCTCGAGCTGCGGCGTGACCTGCAGACCCTGCAAGCGCAAGGTCCCGCCCGACGCGGCTATGGGCAGCCGCTACCCGCTGGGGCCGGGACCGACTTGCTGCCGCAGCTCCTTGATCGCGTCTCGAACCTGGAGGACGAGGTCCGGCGCCTGCGCGGCCAGGTCGAGGATGAGCGGAACCAGCTGCAGCGCCAGCAAGAGGATTTCAGCAAGCAGCTCGGGGACTTGCAGTTCCGTCTGCAGAACGGTAGCGGCGCTGCCGCTCCGGGCGCGCCCGGTCCTGATGCGTCGTATGCATCGCCGCCGCCGCGGGCCGCCGCGCCCCCGCCAGCCCGGCCGCGGCGCACGGCCGAGCTCGCGATGCAAGAGGGCAACGCGGCCCTCGCCCGGCGCGATTACGGGACGGCGGAGTCGGCGGCGCACGAGGTGCTCGGCTTCGGGCGCACGGGGCCGCGCGCAGGTGATGCGCAGCTTCTGATGGCCCAGGCGCTCGCGGGCAAGCGGGATTACCAGGGCGCGGCCGTAGCCTACGGCGATGCTTACCAACGCCTCAAAGGCGGCTCGCGTGGACAGGACGCCTTGCTCGGCCTCGCCAACTCGCTCAGCGCCATCGGCGAGAAGCCAGCCACGTGCGGCGCGCTCGATCAGTTGCGCGCGGCGTATCCGTCGCCCCGGCGCGATGTCGGCGAGGCCGCGTCCAGCCTCCGTGGCCGCTCAGGGTGCCGCTAGCGGTCCGGACCGCCTAGCCAGCGCCGAGCCGGTCGGCGCGGCGGAGTTCGAGGCGCTCATGCGCCCGCTTGGACCGTTCGCGCCCGCCCGCCGCGTCGCGGTCGCGGTCTCGGGCGGCGCGGACTCCGTGGCGCTCGCGCTGCTGGCGGCCGGGTGGGGCCAGGCGGAGGCGCTCGTTGTGGACCACGGGCTGCGCCCGGAGTCTGGGGCGGAAGCCGCGCTGACCATGGAGCGGCTGGCAAGCCTAGGAGTGTCGGCGCGGGTGCTGACCGTGTCCGGGCTGCGGCGCGGCCCCGCGCTGCACACCCGCGCGCGCGCCGCCCGCTACGAAGCGCTTCTGCGGGGCTGCGCCGAGGCCGGGCTAGCCGACCTCCTGCTCGGCCACCATCTCGCGGACCAGGCGGAGACGCTCGCGATGCGCGCCGAGGCGGGCAGCGGGCCGGCGGGCCTCGCCGGCATGGCGGCCGTATCTGTGCTCGGGACGGCGCGGCTGCTGCGTCCGCTGCTCCGCATACCCCCGGCACGGCTGCGGGCGACGCTGGTGGGCCGCGGCGTCGGCTGGGTCGAGGATCCCAGCAACCAGGACCCGGCGACGCGGCGCGCCCGGCTCCGCGCCGGCCCGCCGCTCGACGCTGCACCAGCGTGGGCGCATGGGCGCGCCCGCGCCGCGGCTGAGGCGGCGCTCGCGCAAGCACTCGGGCGGAGGGCGGCATTCCATCCCGAGGGCTACGCCACCGTGGACGATGGCGCCATGGATACGACAGTGCTGTCCGCGCTGGCCTGGACCCTGTCTGGCCAGGTCTATCCGCCATCGCCCGCCGCGGCCGCCCGCGCGATTGCGGCGGGCCGGCCAGCATCGCTGCACGGCGTCCTGCTCCGGCGATGGCGGGGCGGCTGGCTCATCGCGCGCGAGCCAGCAGCGATAGCCGAGGCGGTCGAAGCCGTGCCGGGTGCGGTCTGGGACGGGCGGTTCCGTCTCCTCCCAAATGCGGCGCCGCCGCCGGGCGCGCGGCTAGGAGCGCTGGGCGACGACGCAGCCCGCCTGCGCGACCGCTCGCCGCTGCCGGCCGTCGTTCTCCGTGGACTTCCGGCGATACGCCACGATCACGCATTGTTCGCGGTGCCGCATCTCGTGTATCCTTCGCTTGACCAATGCGAGCGTGTGCCGATTGCCTTCTGTCCGGGCCATCCAGCTGCGGGCGCGCCTTTTGTCGCGGCGTAGGCTGCGTGGATGTCAGATTGCGTGAGCGAGGGACGGGGATGCAGATCTGCGTGCCCCTCCCTATGTTAAGGCCTAGCAGCAGTGAGCCGGCGAGTGGCCGGCACGAGGACAGGGCAGGATGAGCAATTTCGGCCGCAACCTGGCACTCTGGGTCATCATCGCGCTGCTGCTCGTTGTCCTGTTCAGCTGGTTCCAGCCGGGCGGCGTGCAGCACGCGGCGACCTCCGTCGCCTACTCCGATTTCGTCAGCGACGTGAACCAGGGCCGCGTGGGTGACGTGAGATCCAAGGCCGCACCTTGAGCGGACGTCTCAAGAACGGCCAGCAGTTTCAGACCTACATGCCCGAGGACCCGCAGCTCGTTCAGCGGCTGACGGATAAGGGCGTGCGCGTTGACGCAAAGCCGCAGGACACGGACGTGAACCCGCTCATGCACTACGTGCTGAGCTGGTTCCCCATGCTGCTCCTGATCGGCGTTTGGGTGTTCTTCATGCGGCAAATGCAGTCGGGCGGCGGCCGGGCGATGGGCTTCGGCAAGTCGCGCGCGCGGATGCTGACCGAGAAGCAGGGCCGCGTGACCTTCGAGGACGTG
>CAWIUA010000031.1:0-26277 GCA_963839135.1 uncultured Alphaproteobacteria bacterium | reverse complement strand
TCCATCGCCTTCCGGGCTTTCGTCACCTCACCAGTCGTTCTGATACAGCACGTAATGCCATAGCCTTAGGATGGGTTGCTGTCACCAGGATTATGACATTATCGGCCATAACGTTGAGGGGTGCCGGAGTGGAGCTCGAGACCAGCCCGGTGGTGCTGACCATCGCAAACGAGCGGCTTCCTCCTGTTCCCTCCGCGCCCTGGAGCAGCTACAGACGCCCTGGTGACGCCGCACCTCCACACGATCCGGATCTACTACGAGGACACCGATGCCGCCGGGATCGTCTATCACGCGCGCTACTTCGCCTACGCCGAACGGGCGCGCACGGAGGCGCTACGGGTGTTCGGCGCGCCACACTCGGAGCTTGCGTCGCAGCATGGACTGATCTTCATGGTGCGCCGCGCGGAAATGGATTATCTGCGCCCCGCGCGGCTGGACGATCTCTTAGAGGTGGCGACCGGAGCGTGGAAGTTGAGGGGCGCCTCCGTCGAGGTGCACCAGGGGTTCCGCATGGAGGATCGGGAGATCGCCCGGCTCCGCATCGGGCTCGCCTGCGTGCGCCTCGCCGATGGACGGCCGGCGCGCATACCGGCGCGCTGGCGGACGGCGCTCGAAGGTGAGGGGTTTTAGGGGGTTTGCCTTGGACCAGGCTGTGAACGCTGCCAACCTGCCGGCCGTGCCCGGCGTGGACCTGTCCGTGCTGGGCTTGTTTCTGCATGCCGACTGGGTGGTGAAACTGGTGATCCTGCTCCTGCTCGCGGCGAGCGTGTGGGTGTGGGCGATCATTTTCGAGAAATGGGCAAGCCTGCGCCGGGCGAACCGGACGGCCGACCAGTTCGAGGACAAGTTCTGGTCCGGCGGTAGCCTCGACGAGCTGTACGAGCAGGAGGGTGCCAAGCCCGCCAATCCGATGGCCGCCGTGTTCGGCGCCGCCATGGGCGAGTGGCGCCGCAGCGCGCGCGTCGCCGGGGCGGACATGACTCGCGGCAGCGTGCGCGAGCGCGTGGACCGGGCGATGACGGTGACGGTGCAGCGCGAGATGGAGCGGCAGGAACGCTGGATGGTGTTCCTCGCCAGCGTCGGCGCGACGGCCCCCTTTATCGGTCTGTTCGGCACCGTCTGGGGTATCATGCACAGCTTCGCCGGCATCGCGCAGTCGAACAACACGAGCCTCGCCGTGGTGGCGCCCGGCATCGCCGAGGCCCTGTTCGCCACCGCGATCGGCCTGGTCGCGGCGATCCCGGCGGTGCTTGCCTACAACAAGATCAGCACGGACCTGTCCCGCCTTGCAGCCAGGCTGGAAGGGTTCGGGACGGAGTTCGGCGCGATCCTGTCGCGCCAGAGCGAGGAGCGGGCTTAGCCATGGCCGTGCAGGTCGGAAACGGCAAGAGCCGGGGGCGCTACCGGCCGCTCTCCGAGATCAATGTGACGCCGCTCGTGGACGTGATGCTGGTTCTGCTGATCATCTTCATGGTCGCAGCGCCCCTCATGACGTCGGGCGTGAAGGTTGACCTCCCTAAGGCGAGTGCTGCGCCGCTCGGGCAGGACGCGAAGCCGATCGCGGTCTCGATCAACGGCGAAGGGCACATCTACCTGCAAGACACCGAAGTGCAGCTCCCCGAGCTGGTCACGAAGCTGCAGGCCATTGCCGAGAACCAGCCGGACCGCCGCATCTTCGTGCGCGGGGATCGCAACATCGCGTACGGGCGGATCATGCAGGTGATGGCGACGATCACGCAGGGCGGCTTCACCAAGGTCGCGCTGCTCGCGGAGGGGCCCGCGGCGACGAGCCAGGCGCAGCCCACGACGCCTGCCGCGCCGACGTCGGCGTCCCCTGCTCCGGCCTCCACCGACGGGGCGCGGAGCTCTGGGCCGGGTTCGAGGGGGTAGGCGCCGGCTCTCATCAATGAGTCCATCGTTGCGTCGCGGGGCCGTCGCGTCGTTCGCGGTCCACCTCGCCGTCGTGTTCCTCGTCATCGCCGTCCTGCCGCCCGAGACGCCACCGCCGGCGCCGCCGGACGAAGTGGCAGTGACCATGGAGTTCGCAGAGGCCCCGGAGCCAGCCCAGCGCGCCCCGGCGCCGGCCGCGACGCCGGCTCCCAAAGCCGCCCCGGAGCCCACGCCCGAGCCGCCGGCCGAGCAGCCGCCCACACCCGAGCCGCCGGCACCACCTCCACCGCCGCCGCCGCCACCTCCGCCACCGCCGCCGCCGCCGCCTGCGCCGGAGCCGCCGAAGCCCGCGCCGCCGCTACCGGCGCCGCCGCTGACCCCTGCGCCCGCGCCCGCGCCACCGCCGCCCGCGCCGCCACGGCCCGCGCCCCCGCTGCCGACGCCGCCGCTGCCGCCGCGCCCGGCGCCTCCGCCCCCGCCCAAGCCGCCGCCTCCGGCTCCGCCAAGTGCGACGAGCCAGCCGAACGAGACGAAGAACGCGGCGGCCGACAGCCGCGCGCTGCTCGCGACGTTGGAGAAGCTACGTGCGCTTGAGTCACGGCGGGAGGCTCCGCAGGCGCACCCGAACCCGCCGCGAGGCGGGGCGCGGGGCGGCGGCGCGCCGAGCGGGGTGGACAACGCCCGGCTCTCGGTGTCCGATCGGCAGCGGATCGGCGACAAGCTGCGCGAGTGCTGGGCGCTGGAGCCGGGCGACCGCAGTGACCTGCCGCAGGCGGTGCGCCTGACGGTGACGACGGACGGGGGAGGCGTGATCCGCGACGCTCGCGTCTCGCCGCAGGACGTCTCCGGAACGGCGAGCGGTCGCGCGCGCTACTTCGCGGAGCAGGCGATGCGTGCTGCAAGATCCCCGCAGTGCTCGCCGCTGCCTCTGCCGCCCCCGATGCTTGGGGCAGTCCACACCTTCGAGATCACCTTCCGCCCATGATGGGCCGCCCGTGAGGGGAGACACCGCCATGCCGATCCCGCCCGCCGTTCTCAGCCGCCGCGCCCTGCTTGGGGGCGTGGCCGCCGTCCTGCCGCTCGCGGCCCTGTCGTCTTCCGCTTGGGCGCAGGTCGGGCAGGGCAACCAGCAGCCGGAAATCACGGTGGACCGCGCGCGCTCGGCGCCGATCCCGATCGCGATCCCGACCTTCGGCGGCAGCCCGATCGGGCAGGAGATGGCCGGCGTGATCACCAACGACCTGGTCAGCTCGGGCTTGTTCCGACCGATCCCGGCGGCGGCGCAGATCAGCCCCGCGGACGCGAACGGCACGCCGAACTTCGACAATTGGAAGGCGACGGGCGCGCTGGCGCTGGTCACGGGAAGCGTGCAAGGCGGCGGCGGCTCGGTGCGGGTCGAGTTCCGGCTCTGGGACGTGCTGCCGGGCCAACAGATCCAGGGCACTGCCTATACAACGACCGAGGCGAACTGGCGGCGCATCGCGCACATCATCTCGGACGTGATCTATGAGCGGCTGCTCGGCGAGAAGGGCTATTTCGACACGCGCATCGTCTATGTCGCCGAGACTGGGCCGCGCGTGCGCCTGGTCAAGCGGCTCGCGATCATGGACCAGGACAGCTACAACAACCGCTTCCTGACTGACGGCACCTGGAACGCAACCACGCCCCGCTTCCACCCGACACGGGACGAGATCGTGTTCATGAGCTATCGCGGCAACATGCCGCGCGTTTATACGATGGCGCTGGGAACGGGAGCGCAGCGGCTGGTCGGCGACTTCCAGACCATGACCTTCGCGCCGCGGTTCAGCCCGGACGGCAACAGCATCATCATGTCAATCTCGCAGGGCGGCGCGTCGAACATCGTGGTCGTCGGCGCCAGCGGGGGCGGCGCGCGGCAGCTCACCGATACCGGCGCCATAGACACGAGCCCCTGCTACAGCCCGGACGGCTCCCAGATCGTGTTCAACTCCGACCGCGGCGGCGACCAGCAGCTCTACGTCATGGGCGCGGGCGGCGGCGGCGCGCGGCGGGTCAGCTTCGGGCGGGGCCGCTACGCCGAGCCGGTGTGGTCACCGAGGGGCGATCTCATCGCGTTCACCCGCATTTCCGGCGGCACCTTCGCGATTGGCGTCATGCATCCGGACGGCAGCGGCGAGCGCATCCTGTCCGAGAGCTTTCTCGTCGAAGGGCCGACCTTCGCGCCGAACGGCCGGGTACTGATGTTCTACCGGCAGACGCCATCGGGGCCGGCAGGCGGCGGATTCTCGTCGCGTCTGGTCAGCATAGACACGACCGGGTTCAACGAGCGCCCCGTGACCACGCCGACGAACGCGTCGGATCCGTGTTGGTCGCCGCTGCTTTCGTAGTAACACTTGACCGGGGCGCTTGGCCGATCTATCGCGCAACTGGCCGGAACAACTTGCTTGCCGGCTCGTTGCCTTCTCTCACTGACCCCTTCAACCGCAGATCCTGGAACCCGAAGACATGAATGTGAAGCTGCTCGGCGCTCTCGCCGCCGTAACGCTCGTCGCGGCCTGTGCCAATCAGCAACCGGCCACGACGACCGGCGCCGCGACAGGGTCGGGCGCTACCGCGGCGACCAGCGGCCCCGTGCCGGGCACCGAGGCAGACCTGGTCGCCAACGTGGGTGACCGCGTGTTCTTCGCGTTCGACGAATCTCGGCTGAGCGACGACGCGCGCGGCACGCTGGACCGGCAGTCGCATTGGCTGCAGCAGTATCCGCAGGTGGCCGTCCAGATTGCAGGCAACACCGACGACCGCGGCACCGAGGAGTATAACCTGGCACTCGGCCAGCGCCGCGCCAACGCCGCGCGGGACTACCTGGTGGCCCGCGGCGTAGGGTCGCCGCGGATCACGACGATCAGTTACGGGAAGGATCGCCCGGTTGCGCAAGGTGACGACGAGCAGGCCTGGGCGCAGAACCGCAACGCGATCACCTCGGTGCGCTAGGCGGGTGGCGAGCAGCGTGCGGCGGGCAGCAATCCTCCTCGTGGGCGGCATGACGCTCGCGCCCGCCGCGCCTGCGCTCGCCCAGGACGAGGGCCAGCCCTACCCGCTGAACCAATACCCGCAGGCGCCGGTCTATCAGCAGCCGTATCAACAGCCTTACCAGCAGCCTTATCAGCAGCCATACCAACTGGCACCGCAGCCACCCGCGCCACAGCCCCTTGCTCCTCCCCAGCCTCTCGCTCCTGAGGGTGGGTCGGGGCGGACTGGCGGCGAGCTAGAGAGCCGTGAAGCGATCGCGCTGCAGAACCAGCTTCTCGAGCTGCGGCGTGACCTGCAGACCCTGCAAGCGCAAGGTCCCGCCCGACGCGGCTACGGGCAGCCGCTGCCCACTGGGGCCGGGACCGACTTGCTGCCCCAGCTCCTTGATCGGGTGTCGAACCTGGAGGATGAGGTCCGGCGTCTGCGCGGCCAGGTCGAGGACGAGCGGAACCAGCTGCAGCGCCAGCAAGAGGATTTCAGCAAGCAGCTCGGAGACTTGCAGTTCCGCCTGCAGAATGGCGGCGGCCCGGCCGCTCCGGGCGCGCCCGGTCCTGATGCGCCGTATGCATCGCCGCCGCGGGCCGCCGCGCCCCCGCCGGCCCGGCCGCGGCGCACGTCCGAGCTCGCGATGCAGGAGGGTAACGCGGCGCTCGCCCGGCGCGATTACGGGACCGCGGAGGCGGCGGCGCACGAGGTGCTCGGCGCCGGGCGCACGGGCCCGCGTTCAGGCGACGCGCAGCTTCTGCTGGGCCAGGCGCTCACGGGCAAGCGGGATTACCAGGGCGCGGCCGTCGCCTACGGCGATGCTTACCAACGCCTCAAAGGCGGCTCGCGTGGACAGGACGCTTTGCTCGGCCTCGCCAACTCGCTCAGCGCCATCGGCGAGAAGCCAGCCACGTGCGGCGCGCTCGATCAGTTGCGCGCGGCGTATCCGTCGCCCCGGCGCGACGTCGGCGAGGCCGCGTCCAGCCTCCGTGGCCGCTCAGGGTGCCGCTAGCGGTCCGGACCGCCTAGCCAGCGCCGAGCCGGTCGGCGCGGCGGAGTTCGAGGCGCTCATGCGCCCGCTTGGACCATTCGCGCCCGCCCGCCGCGTCGCGGTCGCGGTCTCGGGCGGCGCGGACTCCATGGCGCTCGCGCTGCTGGCGGCCGGGTGGGGCCAGGCGGAGGCGCTCGTTGTGGACCACGGGCTGCGCCCGGAGTTCTGGGGCGGAAGCCGCGCTGACCATGGAGCGGCTGGCAAGCCTAGGAGTGCCGGCGCGGGTGCTGACCGTGTCCGGGCTGCGGCGCGGCCCCGCGCTGCACACCCGCGCGCGCGCCGCCCGCTACGAAGCGCTTCTGCGGGGCTGCGCCGAGGCCGGGCTAGCCGACCTCCTGCTCGGCCACCATCTCGCGGACCAGGCGGAGACGCTCGCGATGCGCGCCGAGGCGGGCAGCGGGCCGGCGGGCCTCGCCGGCATGGCGGCCGCGACCGTGCTCGGGACGGCGCGGCTGCTGCGTCCGCTGCTCCACATACCCCCGGCACGACTGCGGGCGACGCTGGTGGGCCGCGGCGTCGGCTGGGTCGAGGATCCCAGCAACCAGGACCCGGCGACGCGGCGCGCCCGGCTCCGCGCCGGCCCGCCGCTCGACGCTGCAGCAGCGTGGGCGCACGGGCGTGCCCGCGCCGCGGCTGAGGCGGAGCTCGCGCAAGCACTCGGGCGGAGGGCGGCATTCCATCCCGAGGGCTACGCCACCGTGGACGACGGCGCCATGGATACGACAGTGCTGTCCGCGCTGGCCTGGACCCTGTCTGGCCAGGTCTATCCGCCGTCGCCCGCCGCGGCCGCCCGCGCGATTGCGGCGGGCCGGCCAGCATCGCTGCACGGCGTCCTGCTCCGGCGATGGCGGGGCGGCTGGCTCATCGCGCGCGAGCCGGCAGCGATAGCCGAGGTGGTCGAAGCCGTGCCGGGCGCGGTCTGGGACGGGCGGTTCCGCCTCCTCCCAAATGCGGCGCCGCCGCCCGGCGCGCGGCTAGGAGCGCTGGGCGACGACGCGGCCCGCCTGCGCGACCGCTCGCCGCTGCCGGCCGTCGTTCTCCGTGGACTTCCGGCGATACGCCGCGATCACGCATTGTTCGCGGTGCCGCATCTCGTGTATCCTTCGCTTGACCGATGCGAGCGTGTGCCGATTGCCTTCTGTCCGGGCCATCCAGCTGCGGGCGAGCCTTTCATCGCAGCGTGTGCTGCGTGACCCCGCGTCGCGGCGTAGGCCGTGCGGATGTGACAGTGCGTGAGCGAGGGACGGGGATGCAGAGGTGCGCACCCCTCCCTATGTTAAGGGCCAGCAGCAGTGAGCCGGCGCACGGCCGGCATGAGGACAGGGCAGGATGAGCAATTTCGGCCGCAACCTGGCGCTCTGGGTAATCATCGCGCTGCTGCTTGTCGTCCTGTTCAGCTGGTTCCAGCCGGGCGGCGTGCAGCACGCGGCGACCTCCGTCGCCTACTCAGATTTCGTCAGCGACGTGAACCAGGGCCGCGTGGGTGACGTCACGATCCAAGGCCGCACCTTGAGCGGGCGTCTCAAGAACGGCCAGCAGTTCCAGACCTACATGCCCGAGGACCCGCAGCTCGTGCAGCGGCTGACGGACAAGGGCGTGCGCGTTGACGCGAAGCCGCAGGAGACGGACGTGAACCCGCTCATGCACTACGTCTTGAGCTGGTTCCCGATGCTGCTCCTGATAGGCGTCTGGGTCTTCTTCATGCGGCAGATGCAGTCGGGCGGCGGCCGGGCCATGGGCTTCGGCAAGTCCCGCGCGCGCATGTTGACCGAGAAGCAGGGCCGCGTGACCTTCGAGGACGTGGCCGGCATTGACGAGGCCAAGAGCGAGCTGCAGGAGATCGTCGAGTTCCTCAAGGACCCGCAGAAGTTCCAGCGCCTCGGCGGCAAGATCCCCAAGGGCGTGCTCCTCGTGGGACCGCCCGGCACCGGCAAGACCTTGCTCGCCCGTGCCATTGCGGGCGAGGCGAACGTGCCGTTCTTCACCATCTCGGGCTCGGACTTCGTCGAGATGTTCGTGGGCGTGGGCGCAAGCCGCGTGCGCGACATGTTCGAGCAGGGCAAGAAGAACGCGCCCTGCATCATCTTCATTGACGAGATTGACGCGGTCGGTCGGCACCGCGGCGCGGGCCTTGGCGGCGGCAACGACGAGCGTGAGCAGACGCTGAACCAGATGCTCGTCGAGATGGACGGGTTCGAGAGCAACGAGGGCGTGATCCTGATCGCGGCCACCAACCGGCCGGACGTGCTCGATCCCGCGCTGCTCCGTCCCGGGCGCTTTGACCGTCAGGTCGTCGTGCCGAACCCGGACGTGAACGGGCGCGACAAGATCCTGCGCGTGCACATGCGCAAGGTGCCGCTCGCCTCCGACGTGGACCCGAAGACCATTGCGCGGGGCACGCCGGGCTTCTCCGGCGCGGACCTCGCCAACCTGGTCAACGAGGCGGCGCTGCTCGCGGCGAGGATAGGCAAGCGCGTCGTCGCCATGGCCGAGTTCGAGAACGCCAAGGACAAGGTGATGATGGGCGCCGAGCGCCGCTCCCTCGTGATGACCGAGGCCGAGAAACGCATGACGGCCTACCACGAATCCGGCCACGCGCTCACCGCGCTGCACGAGCCGGAGCACGATCCGGTCCATAAGGCGACCATCATCCCGCGCGGCCGCGCGCTGGGCCTGGTGATCAGCCTGCCGGAGACCGACCGTCTCTCGCACAGCAAGGCGTGGCTGCTCGCGAAGCTCGTAATGGCGCTGGGCGGGCGCGTCGCCGAGGAGATCGTCTTCGGCGAGGACAAGGTGAGCAGCGGCGCGTCGAGCGACATCAAGCAGGCAACCGAGATCGCCCGGCGCATGGTCACCGAGTGGGGCATGAGCGAGAAGCTCGGCCTCATCGCCTACGGCGATAACAGCCAGGAAGTGTTCCTGGGCCACAGCGTGACCCAGAGCAAGAACGTCTCGGAGAGCACAGCGCGCGAGATCGAGTCCGAGGTCAAGCGGATCATCGACGAGGCGTATGCCAAGGCGAGACGCATCCTCACCGACAACGTCGAGGAGCTGCACCGGCTGGCGCGCGGCCTTCTCGAGTATGAGACGCTCACCGGCGAGGAGATCAAGCAGGTGCTGCGCGGCGAGCCGGTGATCCGCAAGGTGGTGGACGAGCCGGCGCCTGAGCGCCGGGCGTCGGTGCCGAGCGGCGGCCGCGCGACCGCGCCATCGCCCGGCAGCATGGGCGCGGCCCCGCAGCCAGGCTGAAGCCACGCTGAGACGGACACGAGCCGGCACCGTGCTGGAGCCGCTAGGTATCCTGCACGGTGCCGACGCGCGCCGGGCCGTCGGGGCGGGCCTCGCCCGGCCACTCGCGGGAGGGCCGAGTGCATTCCTGCTGGTGCGCGATCCCCGCGGCTCGGCGGTTCCTGTCGCGGTTGCCTCGGTGCCGGCGGAGTGGGCCGACGCTGTCGCCTGGTTGTCAGCGCCTCTCCCACCCTGGGCTGGCTTGACCGCGGGACCACTCGTAATGGGTATCCTGAACGCGACGCCGGACAGCTTCAGCGACGGCGGCAAGCACTTCGAGCCGTCTCGCGCGGTCGAGGCCGGGCTCTCGATGGCAGCCAACGGTGCCGCGATCGTGGACGTCGGCGGCGAGAGCACGCGCCCTGGCGCCGCCGACGTGCCGCTGGGCGAGGAGCAGGCGCGGGTGCTGCCAGTCGTCGCGGCGCTCGCGGCCGAGGGCGTCGTCGTCTCCGCGGACACGCGCAACGCCTCGACCATGGCGGCGGCGCTCGACGCGGGTGCGCGCATCATCAACGACGTGAGCGGCCTATCGCACGACCCGGCGGCCGCCGCCTTGTGCGCGCGGCGCGGGTGCCCGGTGATCCTGATGCACATGCGCGGCACGCCAGCGACTATGGACTCCCACGCCCGCTTTCAAGACGTAGCCATGGAGGTGGCGGACGAGCTGTCACAGCGGCAACGGGCGGCCGAAGCCGCCGGAATCGCGCCTGAACAGATCGCGCTCGATCCCGGCATCGGCTTCGCCAAGACCGCCCGGCAGAGCGCGGAGCTGCTGGACCGCTTGCCGCTGCTCGCTAGCCTGGGCCGGCCCATCCTCGTCGGCTTATCGCGAAAACGGTTCGTCGGTGCGCTCGGGGGCGAGCTAGCGCCGGCAGCGCGCGACGCCGGTTCGATCGCCGGGGCGATCCACGCGCTCGGCCGTGGTGCTGCCATCATTCGCGTCCACGACGTTTCCGGCACTGTCCAAGCATTGAGGGTTTGGCAGGGATTAGGTGCATAAGCTAAACATTCTCGGCTTCACCACGGGGTGATCATGTCCAAAATGAGACGTTTGTTCGGGACGGATGGCATCCGGGGCATGGCGAACGTACCGCCCATGACTGCGGAAACGGCACTCCGCGTCGGCCAGGCCGCGGGCCTGCGCTTCGTACGCGGCAATCATCGGCATCGCGTCGTCATCGGCAAGGACACGCGGCTGTCCGGCTATATGCTGGAGCCGGCGCTGGTCGCGGGCTTCATCGGCGCTGGCATGGACGTGACGCTCGCCGGACCCTTGCCGACGCCCGCGGTGGCGATGCTGACTCGGAGCCTACGCGCCGATCTCGGGGTGATGATCTCGGCGAGCCACAACCGCTTCGAGGACAACGGCATCAAGCTGTTCGGGCCGGACGGCTTCAAGCTCTCGGACGAGGACGAGGCGGAGATCGAGGCGCTGATGGCCTCCGATCTGTCCGGGCGCCTCGCCGCGTCCGGTGCGCTTGGCCGGGCCAAGCGCATGGACGATGCGGCCGGGCGCTACATCGAGGCCGCAAAGGCTACGTTCCCCCGTGGCATGACCTTGGACGGCCTGCGCATCGTCGTGGACTGCGCGCATGGCGCAGCTTACCGCGTGGCGCCCACCGTGCTCTGGGAACTCGGGGCGACCGTGATCCCGATCGGCACGGCGCCGGACGGCTTCAACATCAACCAGGACTGCGGCAGCACGGAGCCGAAGCGCCTCTGCGCCACGGTCGTCGAGCACGGCGCGGATCTCGGCCTCGCGCTCGACGGGGATGCGGACCGGGTGCTGCTCTGCAACGAGCGCGGCGAGCTCGTGGATGGCGACCAGATCCTGGCACTGATCGCCCGCACGTGGGCGGGCGCCGGGCGGCTACGCGGCAACGGCGTGGTCGCGACCGTGATGAGCAACCTTGGCCTCGAGCGTTTCCTGACGGAAGCAGGGCTGCGTCTGCTCCGCACCCGAGTGGGAGACCGATACGTAGCCGAGCAGATGCGCGCGGAGGACATGAACGTCGGCGGCGAGCAGAGCGGGCACATGATCCTGTCCGACTACGCTACGACGGGAGACGGGCTGGTGGCTGCCTTGCAGGTGCTCGCGGCCGTCGTCGAGCAGGGCCGGCCGGCGAGCGAGACGTGCAGCCTGTTCACGCCGCTGCCGCAAGTGCTCTGCAGCGTGCGGTTCGAGGGCACCTCACCGCTCACCCTGCCCCATATCCGCGCCGCTACCGCCGAGGCGGAGACGGCGCTCGGCCGCGGCGGGCGGCTCCTGCTCCGTGAGAGCGGGACGGAGCCGGTGATCCGCGTCATGGCCGAGGGCGAGGACGAAGCGCTGGTCCGGCGCCTCGTGGAGCAGCTCTGCGGGCTCATCGAGGAGAACGCGGCCGGGAAGGCTGCGTGAGGGGACGCGTCCTCGTCATCGCCGGATCGGACTCTGGAGGCGGCGCCGGCATCCAGGCCGACATCAAGACGATCACGGCGCTCGGCGCCTATGCCGCCACCGCGATCACGGCGTTGACGGCGCAGGACACGCTGGGCGTCCACGGGATCCTTCCCGTTCCGCCTGAGTTCGTGCGGCTGCAAGCCGAGACCGCGCTCGCCGATCTGGGCGCGGACGCGATCAAGACCGGGATGCTCGGGAGCGCCGAGACCGTGGAGACTGTCGCGGCGGTGCTCGCCGAGCGCGCACCCGGCGTGCCGCTCGTCGTGGACCCGGTCATGGTCGCGAAGGGCGGCGCGCGGCTGCTCGAGGCGGATGCGGTCTCGGCGCTCAAGCGCAGCCTGCTTCCGCTCGCGAGCCTGCTGATGCCGAACCTGCCCGAGGCCGAGGCGCTCACCGGTCTCGCGATCACGACCGTCGATGAGATGCGCCATGCGGCGGACGCATTGCTCACGCTCGGCGTGCCGGCCGTGCTGCTGAAAGGCGGGCACCTGCCCGGTCCCGACGGTCATGGACATCCTGGCGACGGTGGACAGCATCACGCTCCTGGAGCGGCCGCGGATCGAGACACGCCATACCCATGGCACGGGCTGCACGCTCGCGAGCGCCGTCGCGGCCGGTCTCGCACAGGGAATACGCTGCCGGACGCAGTCGTGCGCGCCCGCGCTTACGTGCAGGCGGCGATCGCGGAGGCGCCGGGCTTTGGAAGCGGGCAGGGCCCGCTCAACCATGCTGTTGGGCTTGACCTCGCGCCGCAGCAAGCGTAACGCCGCCAGCGGGTCACGCCCCCCCACCGGGGCGCTTCTCTTCTGTAAGGGAGAGCCTGCATGGCAGTTGCCGCTAAGCCGGAATTGCGCCCGGCCAACCCCAATTTCTCGTCCGGCCCGTGCGCCAAGCGACCCGGTTGGTCGCTCGCCGCCCTCGACGGCGCGCCGCTCGGCCGCAGCCACCGCGCGAGCGGCCCGAAGGCGCGCCTCGCGGAGGTGATCGAGCGCTCGCGCGCGATCCTCGGCCTGCCCGCTAACTGGCGCCTCGGCATCGTGCCGGGCAGCGATACGGGCGCGATCGAGATGGCGCTGTGGTCGCTGCTCGGGGCGCGCGGGGTGGATGTGCTCGCCTTCGAGAGCTTCGGCGAGGGCTGGGCGACCGACGTGGTGAAGCAGCTCAAGCTGGCTGACGCGCGCGTGCTCTCGGCACCCTACGGGCAGCTCCCCGACCTCGCCGCCGTGGACCCGGCGCGCGACGTGGTGTTCACTTGGAACGGCACGACGTCCGGCGTGCGCGTGCCCGACGCCGACTGGCTCGCCGCCGACCGCGCGGGCCTCGCGATCTGCGACGCGACCAGCGCCGCCTTCGCCATGCGCCTGCCCTGGGACAAGCTCGATGTCGCCACCTGGTCCTGGCAGAAGGTCCTCGGCGGCGAGGGCGCACACGGGATGCTGGCCCTTTCGCCGCGCGCCGTGGAGCGGCTGCTCACCTATAAGCCGGCCTGGCCGCTACCCAAGGTGTTCCGCCTGACGAGCGGCGGCAGGCTCGCCGAGGGCGTCTTCCGCGGCGAGACCATCAACACGCCCAGCATGTTGTGCGTCGAGGACGCGCTCGATGGCCTGCGCTGGGCCGAGGGCGTCGGCGGGCTGGACGGGGTGGTCAGGCGCAGCGAGGCGAACCTCGCGGCCGTAGCGCGTTGGGTGGACCGGTCCGCCTGGGTCGAGTTCCTCGCCGAGCTGCCGGAGACTCGCTCCTGCACGAGCATCTGCCTGCGGATCGTGGCAACCTGGTTCCAGGAACTAGGCGACGACGACCAGGCGAAGGCCGCGAAGCGGATGGCGTCGCTGCTGGAGAAGGAGGGCGTCGCCTACGACATCGGCGCCTACCGCGACGCGCCGCCGGGCCTGCGCATCTGGGGCGGAGCAACCGTCGAGACGAGCGACGTCGAGGCGCTGCTGCCCTGGCTCGACTGGGCCTACGTGCAAGTGCGAGCCGAGTTCGTGAAGGAGGCCGCGTGATGCCGCGCGTCCTCATCAGCGACAAGCTGTCGCCCGCTGCCGTCGAGATCTTCCGCTCCCGCGGCATCGAGGTGGACGTGAAGGCCGGGCTGAAGCCCGCCGAGCTGCGCGAGATCATAGCGCCTTACGACGGTCTAGCGGTCCGCTCGGCCACGAAGGTGACGCGCGAGCTTCTGGAGGTCGCGTCGAACCTCAAGGTGGTCGGCCGGGCCGGCATCGGCGTGGACAACGTTGACGTGAAGACGGCCACCGCGCGCGGCGTCGTCGTGATGAACACGCCGCACGGCAACTCGATTACGACCGCCGAGCACGCGATCGCCTTGATGTTCGCCCTGGCCAGGCAAATCCCCGAGGCGACGTCCAGCACCAAGGCGGGAAAGTGGGAGAAGAACCGCTTTCTCGGCACGGAGCTGACCGGCAAGACGCTGGGCCTGATCGGCTGCGGCAACATCGGCAGCATCGTTGCAGATCGGGCGCAGGGCCTGCACATGAAGGTAATCGCCTACGATCCCTATCTCGGCGAGGCGCGCTCTCTGGAGCTAGGCGTCGAGAAGGTTGACATGCAGGACCTGCTCGCCCGCGCCGACGTGATCACGCTGCACGTGCCGCTGACGGATGCGACCCGCAACGTTCTGTCCGCCGACGCCATCGCCCGGTGCAAGCCTGGCGTGCGCATCATCAACTGCGCGCGCGGCGGTCTCGTGGACGAGGCGGCGCTCGCGGAGGCGCTGCGATCCGGGCACGTCGCCGGCGCCGCGCTCGACGTGTTCGAGACGGAGCCGGCCACGGACAGCCCCCTGTTTGGCCTCGACAACGTGGTCTGCACGCCGCACTTGGGTGCTGCGACCGCCGAGGCGCAGGAGAACGTGGCGCTGCAGGTCGCCGAGCAGATGAGCGACTTCCTGCTCACGGGCGCGGTGACGAACGCGATCAACGTGCCGTCGGTGTCGGCCGAGGACGCGCCGCGGCTGCGGCCCTACATGGAGCTCTGCCGCCAGCTCGGGGCCTTCGCGGGGCAGATGGTCGTGGCGGGCGAGGGCACGCTCGGCACCATCGCCATCGAGTATGAGGGGCTGGCCGCCGGGCTGAACCACAAGCCGCTCACGGCCGCAGCACTTGCGGGCGTCCTCGGGCCGGCGATGGCGGGCGTCAACATGGTCAACGCGCCCGTGCTCGCGCGCGAGCACGGCATCGCGGTGTCGGAGACCTCGCACGACCGTGCTGTCGAGTATCAGACCTTCGTGCGCGTGACGGTCACGACCGACAAGCAGACCCGCTCGGTCGCAGGAACCTTATTCGCGGGCAGCCGGCCGCGGCTCGTGGAGATCAAGGGCATCCCGGTCGAGGCGGACTTCGCCCGGCACATGCTCTACGTCACGAACCAAGACAAGCCGGGCTTCATCGGCCGCTTCGGGGCGACGCTGGCAGGGGCGGGGATCAACATCGCGACGTTCCACCTGGGCCGCGCGGCGCCGGGCGGAGACGCGATCTGCCTCGTCTCGGTGGACGAGCCGGTGCCGGAGCCGGTGCTCGCGATGGTGCGGACGCTGCCGCTCGTGGTCCAGGCGACGCCATTGGGATTTTGAGCGTTGTTCAAACATAGTTGCTGCGCCGCGCGGGCTACGGTATAACAAAGTTCTAACACAGGAGTAGGCTGTGCGCGCCCAACTCCGTCGTATGGGTAATTCGTCCGGCGTCATCATCCCGAAGCCGTTCCTCCTCCAGCTCGGGGTCGCGGCCGGCGATAGCCTCGACCTCGCCATTGAGGCGGGGCGCCTCGTCCTGGCGCCAGTGCCGGCACACCCTCGCGCGGGCTGGGCGGAGGCGGCGCAGCAAGTCGCCGAGTTTGGCGACGATGCTCCAGTGTGGCCTGACTTCGGCAATGAGGACGATGCGGACCTACGGTGGTAAAACCCACACGGCCAGCACCGGCCGTCTCGCGCGGCGAGGTATGGCTCGCAGCGCTCGATCCGACGGAAGGCAGCGAGATCCAGAAGACACGACCCTGCATCGTCGTTTCGCCACCAGAGATGCACGACTACCTGCGCACGGTGATGGTCGCGCCCATGACGACCGGCAGTCGCCCGGCGCCGTTCCGGGTCGCGATGCGCTTCGCTGGCAAGACCGGGCTGATCCTGCTCGACCAGCTCCGCACCCTGGACAAGCAGCGCCTGGTACGCCGGCTCGGCGCCGTAGAGCGTGCCACGCTTCACACGGCGTTAGCACGGTTGCGAGACGTGTTCGCGGAGTGAGCGCCGGGTAGGAGGACAGGCGACGTCGGCGGACAGTCCGTTGCGTATAGCCCGCTAAGCAGCCTCGGGTGGCTCGCTCCGCTGCTCCAGCCGGCTCACCCGGGCATCGAGCTCGCCGATCAGCACGCCATGGCCGATGACGGCGTTGTGGTAGTTATCAACCGCCCGTCGCAGGTCGGCCGCATCTCGCCGCATTTCGGCTACGTCGCTGTGGTCGGCCTTGGCGGCCATCTCGCGGCGCAGCTCGGGCGAGGCGCGATCGCATTGCCGCAGCACGAGTTCGGGCTCGACGTGATCGCGCTGGTGGGGACGCTGCGCCACCGCGAGCATCGCAGCGTGCCGGAGATCCACGCCATCTTGCGCGAGCGCGGGGTGGCGATCGCCGAGCGCAGCGTGACCAATCTGCTGGACCGCTACGACGAGCTGCTGGCGGTGTCGCTGACCGACAGCGCGCGGCTGCGCGGCGTGCTGGCCAGCCAGGGTCGGGTTGTCCTGGCACTCGACGGCATGCAGCCGGACGTGGGCCACGAGGTGCTGTGGGTGATGCGCGACTGCCTCTCGGGCGAGGTTCTGCTCGCGCGCAGCCTGCTGTCGGGCACGGCAGCGGACCTCGCGCCGCTGCTGCGCGAGGTGGCGGACGCGGTCGGTGTGCCGGTCGAGGGCGTGGTCAGCGACGGGCAGACCTCGATCCGCCGCGCCGTGGAGCGTGCCTTGCCTGGCGTGGCGCACCAGCTCTGCCAGTTTCACTTCCTGCGCGAGGCGGCGCTGCCGGTGTTCGAGGCCGACCGCCACGCGAAGGTCGAACTGAAGAAGCAGGTGCGCGGCGTGCGCCCGATCGAGCGCGCGGTCGAGGGTCGTGACGATGCCGAGGCCGAGATGGTGCGCGGCTACTGCGCGGCGGTGCGCAGCGCCATCACCGATGATGGCCGCGCGCCGCTGGCCGCCTCGGGCCTGAAGCTCAAGGGGCGGCTGGAGAAGGTGGCCGCGAGCCTGGACCGTGCAGCCAAGGGGGGCAGACCTCGCCGCAACTCACGCGGCTGCACGAGCTGATCGGCCGCGGCTTGGAGCGCACGGCAGCACTCTGGCCGGACATCGAACGCGCCTACGGGTGGGTCCATCGGGCCGCGCACATCCTGAACAACCGCGACGAGGAGGACGCCAGCGTCGTCAGGTGCCGCTTCAACGGCCTGGTGGCCGCCATGACCCGCCACCGTGCCCTCGCCGGTGACTTGTCCGAGGCGATCGGCCACTTCTGCAAGGTCACGCGCAGCTACCGACCTGGATTGTTCCACTGCTATGCCGTGCCGGACCTGCCGCGCACGAACAACGACCTTGAGCAGCTGTTCGGCTCGCAACGCTACCACGAGCGCCGAGCCTGCGGGCGCAAGGCGGCTTCGCCCGCGGCCGTGCTGCGCGGCGAGGTGCGCCTGATCGCGGCCACCGCGACGCGGCTGCACCCACCCGCCGCGCGCGAGCTGGGCCGGGTCAACCGGGATGCATGGACGGACCTGCGACGGCGTCTCAACCAGAGGCGCCATGCTCGGACGCTGCGCACCCGGTTCCGCCGCGACCCGGATGCCTACCTGGCCGCCTTGGAACAACAAGCGTGCCAGCAAACTTTGCCATCCTAGTTAAAAAAAGCTCACCGCAGCCGTCGCCGAAGAGACCGACCGGCATCCGGGTCGGCCGGTCGAGCTATTCGCCACCGACGAGCACCGGATCGGCCTGAAGCCGGTCCTGCGTCGCGTTTGGGCCCCAGAACGTCAGACGCTATTGCGACGACCGCCTGATAAAATAGCGCCCCAATCGACCCCGTTGCCGCTCACACGCTTCCGCCTTGCACCAACTGTGCTTTGTGTCTCGAAAGAGAGTAGCCGAGTATTCTGGATCGCGTAGGTGCCATGCGGCTCTACTCGGCAGCCATCGCCATTGCCCGCGCGCCACGCCGACCCAGACCCAACTCGCCCACCAAACTCCGTCCCGTTCGCGGCGGTCCCGGCACGCGCGCCGCGTCGGCGCCGTAGTAGTCTAACAGCGTCGGAAACACGTCGAGGATCGAGACCTTCTCGCGCTCGACGCTGTGCTGCCCGGTCTTGAACCAGAGCACGCTGTCCGGGTGATGGGCGCCGCTCTTCGTGTGCGGGATGCGGTAGAACGTCTCGTGGAACCCGACCGTGCCGCCGTCAGGCAGGGTGATCTGCGCGTCCGCGGGCACGTCGTCGTGGATCGTGCTGCCCAGGTAGAGAGTGAGCGGCGGCGAGTTCGTTGAACGAGAACACCGGTTGGTCGCCCCAGCGGAGCGAGCCGAGCCGGGCGCGCGCCGCATCGGTGGCAGCCTCGGTGGGGAACTCCAGCGAATACTGATGCGCCATCACGGGCAGGACCCGCGCGGCCTGGATGCCCAGCCGGTCGATCAATCCCTGCATGTTGCTGGGCCGGTAATAGTTCCACCCCGCCCGCGGGTTGGGGTGCTGGCTGAGCGCCGTCGCGAGGATGAGCATGGCGCCCTGGTCCTCCAGCGCGAACATGTCGGCGAGCAGGCGGTCCATCTGCTGGTAGCCGAACAGGATCGCGTCCTGGTGGTCGGCATCGTTGAACCGCTCAGCGGGCAAATCGAAGCTCTCGGGGCGGAGGAGATGGAAATAGGCGTGCTGGAAGTGCGCCGTCGAATTGATGAAGAACGAGGCGAAGTCGGGTTTCAGGCGGCGCCAGTAGTGCAGGAACACGTCGGCCTGCAGCCGGTCGAGCAGGGCGGCGCGCTTCCAGCGCTCGCCCTTGCTGCGCAGGTCGGTCGTGAGCTGGCGCATGATCGCCTGCACCGAGGAGGCGCGGAGACCGTGGGTCGCCACGAATCGCAGGAAGCGCAGCATGGCGGTGCCGTCTAGCTTGGCGGCCTTGTTGCTGTTCTCCTGGACCTGGGACAGCACGACCCGCTGATAGGCTTCGAGCTCGGCCGGATACGGCGCCTCGGTATTGCACCAGGGGTCGGGCAGGTAGAACGAGCCAGGTTTCGCAACTCGCCCCGAGTTCATGCCCGCGCAGTTGCCGACCGTGAATCCCTCATCCGCGAGGGCATGCCAGATGTCGGTGTAGCCTGCGCGCGGCCCGTCCGTGAGATGGAAGACCCCGTGCTGCGGGTAGCTCAGACCCGTATGCATCGAATACCACTGGATCCAGGGTTCGAGCAGGTCCGGGTCGTCCACGTCGGCGCGCGCGATGTAGGCCCGCGAGGCGTCGTGGAACCGCTTGAAGTTCGGCAGCTTGCCCGCCGCCATCCACTCCGACAGCAGATCGGGGCAAAGCTCGTTGAACTCCAAGAAGATGATGCGCTTGCCAGCTTGCATGTCACGGTCCCTTTTCGCGGTCGCTATAATATCCTAGGATAGGGATTCGGGGAACCTGCAACGTGTGCACGCTCGTCCCGCGAGCGGCGCCGGTCCAGGATCAGCCGGAACAAGTCGAGCTGACCTTGGCTGGTTGCTTCCCAGCTGAACCGCTCGGCGTACGCTCTGGTCGCCGCCCGGTCGGGCGGGTCGGCCGCGAGGTCCTGCGCAGCTATCACAATTCCGCGCGCCGAGCGCTCTGCCATGATCAGGCCGGCTGCGCGCTCCTGGACGACCTCTGGATTGCCCGGGATAGGGCTCGCGAGCACCGGCGTACCGCAGGCCATGCTCTCCAGCAGCACGTTGGCCCAGCCCTCCCGCTCGGAGGCGAGCACCAGTATGTCCGCCGCCGTATAATAGCCCGGCAGCTCTGCGTGCGGGACCTGGCCGACGAGGCGCACGCGGTCCTCAACTCCGATGCTGCGTGCGAGCGCCTCCAAGGCGGCCTGCTCCGGCCCGCTGCCGACGACGAGCAGCCGCCAGCCCGGCAGCTCGGCCAGAGCCTCGATGACGAGGTCATGCCCCTTGCGGTCGATCAGGTGGCCGACGGAGAGCAGCGTCGGTCCGTCCAGGCCCAGCGCCGCGCGAGCGGCCGCGCGGTCCGTCGGGCGGAACCCGCCGAGATCCACGCCGTTGCGCAGCACCGCCACTTTCTCCGGCGGCACACCGAGAGCGGTTACAGCGTCGCGCAGCCCGGCGCTGACGGTAATGACGGCGTCGGCCGTGGCGAATGCGCGGCGCAGCAGACGGCGCGGCAGCCGAAACGCCGGGATCTCCGTCACGTCGGAGCCGCGAGCCGTGATCGTGACTGGTAGGCGGAAACGCTGCCCAAGCCACGCGGCGGCGACGCCATCGGGGTAGGCGTAATGCGCGTCGATCAGGTCGAAACGGTGCCCAGCGCGCAGGAGCCGGGCGAGGGCGCGCGCGCTGGACAGGTAAAGGAGCCAGGGCGCGACGTTCATGCCCCGCGGCAGCAGGATGAATTTTGGGTGCTCGACGCGGAGCCCGTATCGCTGCTCCACCGGGTGGGCGCCTGCCCACTTCGCCCACTCCGGATTGTGCATCGCAAAGCCAGGGACGATGGGCGTGGGCGCGAGCACAAGGCTCTGCACCTCCCCGGTCGCGACGAGATGGCGCAGCCGGTTCTCGACGAAGACGCCCGTATTAGGGGCACCTGCATGGGGATAGAGCGTCGTATAGGTGAGCAAGCGCAACGGCGGCATGGATGCGCCCTAATCCGCGGTCGGCTGCACTGCAAGTGAGCGAATGTTACGGCGGCTCGACCCGCTGGCACAAGATGCTCCGCATCCCGCCTAGATCGGGCGGCAGCTCGACGGCAAGGAACGTCTCCTGGCCGCCCGGCGCGTCCCACCACGAGTAGGAGCCGCTGACGTAGCGCGCGCTGGACCCCGCGCCGGCACGCACGAAGATCAGGCGTGTCTTACGGATCTCGATGACGGCGAGGTGGTTCTCCCCTGCATCGAGGTAGGTGACCGGGAACGGCGACTTGGGCAGGCCCATGCTCGACGGGTCCGAGTCGCACTGGTAGCGCACCACTTGTTCCGAGGTGCTCATGCTTCGTGGGAGAGGAACGGTCAGGTCGCTCGCCGATGCTGCGCCGCCGGCGCACAGGCAAGCCGCAGCCAAGATGGGCAGCCCTCGCATCCTCGCCTCCTGCAATCGCCCTGCGATACCACTCGCGAGCCGCCGGGTGCCACTCCCACATTGAACGCCCGTCTTGGCACCCGGCTTTGACCGGGGTGCCCGGATCGGATACGCCGCCCCGCGATGAACGACGTTGCCAGCCCCGCCCTGCTGCCTGCCGGGCTTCGCGACCTCCTGCCGCCGGATGCGGAAACGGAGGCCGCCGCCGTCGAGGCCGCCATGGCTGTCTTCGCCCGGCACGGCTACCAACGTGTCAAGCCGCCGCTGATGGAGTTCGAGGACGGGCTGCTCGCGGGCGCGGGCGCGGGCGTCGCCGACCAGACGTTCCGGCTTATGGACCCGGACACGCGGCGCATGATGGGCCTGCGCGCGGACATGACGCCGCAGGTGGCGCGCATCGCGACGACGCGGCTCGCGAACGCGCCCCGGCCGCTACGCCTCTGCTACGCAGGGCAATGCTTGCGCGTGCACGGCGGCCAGCTCGCGCCGGACCGGCAGGTGGCGCAGGCGGGCATCGAGCTGATCGGCGCGGCCGAGCCACAGGCCGACGCGGAGGTGATCCTGGTCGCGGCGGAGGCGCTGGCGGCGGCGGGTGTGACCCGCTTCAGCTTCGACCTCACCGTGCCGCCGTTAGCACCCGCGCTGCTCGACGACGCTGGCATCGGGGGAGCCGCCCGCCGCTCGCTCCTGCACGCGCTCGACCGCAAGGACGCCGCGGCGGTCACGGAGCTTGGCGGCACCATCGCCGCACAGCTCACGCGGCTCCTGCACGCGGCGGGACCGGTCGGGCCCGCGCTGCAGGTCCTGCAATCGGAGAGCCTTCCCGGCGAAGCGGCGGCACTGCGCGAGAGCCTGGTCGCGACCGTGCGCGCCGTCCAGGCCCAGGCACCCGGCCTGCGCCTCACGCTCGATCCGCTGGAGTTCCGCAGCTTCCCGTATCACACCGGGCTGTGCACGACCGTGTTCTCACCCCACCGGCACGAAGAGCTTGGGCGCGGCGGGCGTTACCTGTGCGGCGGTGAGGCGGCGGTCGGTTTCTCCCTGCTTCCCGACGCCGTGCTGCGTGCCGCAGCGCCGCGTGCGCCGCTGCCGCGCGCTTACGTGCCGTGGGGTGCTGACCGGGACAGCGCGGCGCGGCTGCGGGAGAGCGGCTTCGCCACCGTGGCCGCGCTCGCGCCCGGCGGAGAGCCTGCGGCGGAAGCGCGGCGGCTGCTCTGCTCCCACCTGTTGCGCGACGGCGCCGCCGTGCCGCTCGATCCGGAGATTTAGATGGCCAACGTCGCCGTGATCGGCGCCCAGTGGGGCGACGAGGGCAAGGGCAAGGTCGTAGACTGGCTCGCGAGCCGGGCGGACATCGTGGTGCGCTTCCAAGGCGGCCACAACGCCGGACACACGCTCGTCGTCGGCAACCAGACCTACAAACTCAGCCTGCTGCCGAGCGGCCTGGTGCGCGGCAAGATCGGGATCATCGGCAACGGCGTCGTCGTGGACCCGGAGGCGCTGCTCGCGGAGATGGACCGGGTGCGCGGGCAGGGGCTGGACGTGTCGCCGGCCAACTTGCGCATTGCCGAGAACGCGCCGTTGATCCTGCCGCTGCACGGTGCGCTCGACCGGGCGCGCGAAGAGGCGAGGGGCGGCCGGCGGATCGGCACGACGGGTCGGGGCATCGGCCCGGCCTACGAGGACAAGGTCGCGCGCCGGGCGATCCGCGTGTGCGACCTCGCCGAGCCGGACACGCTCGCCGTTAAGCTCGACGAGCTGCTGCTGCACCACAACACCCTGCTCCGCGGCCTTGGCGCGTCCACCTTCGAGAAGGCGGCGCTGCTCGACGGGCTGCTCGCGATCGCACCCCGCGTGCTGCCCCATGCCGAGCCCGTTTGGGAACGCTTGTCCGAGGCAAGGCGGTCCGGGATGCGCATCCTATTCGAGGGCGCGCAGGCCGTGATGCTGGACGTGGACCATGGGACATACCCGTTCGTGACGAGCAGCAACACGGTGGCGGCAACGGCGGCGTCTGGCTCGGGCGTCGGGCCCGGCGCGGTCGGGTTCGTGTTGGGGATCGCCAAGGCTTACACGACGCGGGTGGGTGCCGGCCCCTTCCCGACCGAGCTGCACGACGCGACGGGGCGGCTGCTTGGGGAGCGGGGGCACGAATTCGGCACGGTGACAGGCCGGCCCCGGCGCTGCGGCTGGTTCGACGCAGTGCTCGTGCGGCAGGCGGTGAAGGTGGGCGGGATAGGGGGGCTCGCCCTCACGAAGCTGGACGTTTTGGACGGCTTGCCCGAGCTATGCCTCTGCGTAGGCTACGAGATCGGCGGCGAGCGGGTGCGCCACCTGCCCGCGGGCATGGCGGCACAGGCGGCGGCGCGGCCGGTCTATGAGACGGTCGAAGGCTGGCAGGGTTCGACACGCGGCGCCCGCTCCTGGGCCGAGCTTCCGGCGCAAGCGGTGAAGTACGTGCGGCGGATCGAGGAGCTGGTTGAGGCGCCGGTCACGCTGCTCTCGACCAGCCCCGAGCGCGACGACACGATCCTGATGCGCGATCCCTTCGAGGGCTAGCACGCAGCGTCAGGCTAGGCCCGTTCGCCGGCCTCGAAACCGTCTCTTCGCGCCGCCGGGTGCGCCAGGACCAGGGCAGGCAGACGGCGAGATAGACCGCCCCGCTCAGCAGCGCGATCCAAAAGCTGGTCGGCCAGTCCGTGTAGAACGCCAGCGCGATCCCGAGCCACGCCTCGGCCAGCGCCAGCCCCGCCGAAAGCAGCAGCCCGCGCCCGAGCCGAGTAGTGAGGCGCTGCGCCGCCGCGGCCGGGCCGACCATCAGCGTGAAGACCAGCAGAACGCCGACGATCTGCGCGCATTCGGCGGTCGCGAGCGCCACGATCGCGAGGAACAGCACGGCGTAGAGCCGGAGCGAGACACCTTTCGCCTCGGCTAGCTCCGGCTGCAGGCTCGCGAACAAGAGCGGGCGGGAGATGACGGCGAGCCCGGCGAGGCTTACTGCGCCGAGCCCCACCAAGGTCCAGACAGTGCCGACATCGACCGCCAGGACGTTGCCGAACAGCAGCCCGGTCGCTTGCGTCGCGAACGCCGTGTAGAAATGCAGGAACAGCAGGCCGAAGCCGAGCGACAGCGCCAGCACGATCCCGATCGCCACGTCCCGCTGCGCGAGCCGCTCGCCCATGAAGCCCATGCCGATGCCTGCGGCCACGGTCATCAGCACCATCCCGCCGAGCGGAGTGATCCCGATCAGGACGGCACCCGTGGCTCCCGTGAAGCCGACATGGGACAGCGCATGGCCCGCGAAGGTTTGGCCGCGCAGCACGAGGAAGTAGCCGACCAGGCCGGAGACGAGCGCGACCACGGTGGCCGCCGCGAACGCGTTGCGCATGAAGTCGTAGTCAAGCACGGCCCGCGACCCTTTCCTCGTGGCTGTGCTGATCGGAGGCGCCGTGCCGATGGTCGTCCCGTTCCACATCATGGCCGCCGGACATCACGAAGATCCGGCCGCCGACGCGCACGACCTCGATATCCGACCCGTAAAGGCGCGAGAGAACAGGGCCGGTGATCACCTCGTCCACCGTGCCGAGCGCCGCCTGGCCGCCGCCGAGGTAGAGCACCCGGTCGAGCGCGCCGAGCAGCGGGTTCAGCTCGTGGGCGCTGAACAGCACCGTGATCCCGAGCTCGACCTGGAGCGAACGGGCCAACTCCACCACCCCGCGCTGGTGCCGCGGGTCGAGGCTGATCAGCGGCTCGTCGAGCAGCAGGAGCCGGGGTCGGCCGATCAGGGCTTGCGCCAGCAGCAGGCGCTGGCGCTCGCCGCCGGAGGTCTCGGCGAGCGGGCGCCGGGCGAGGTCGCGCGCGCCGACGAGATCGAGCGCCCGTTCGACCTCGGTCCGGCCTTCCCTGCCCAGGATGGGCATTCCGAGGCGATGGCCGTTGACAACGCCGGCCACGAAGTCCCACCCGCTCAGGCGCATGTTCGCGGCCGCCGCGCGCACCTGCGGCATGTAGCCGACAGCGGGATTGCCCCGCGCCGCCGGCTGGCCGAGGACGCGGATGCTGCCGCGGCGTGCCGGCACGAGGCCGAGGATGGCCCGCATCAGCGTGGTCTTGCCGGCGCCGTTCGGGCCCAGGACGCCCACGAACTCGCGCCCGGCGATCTCAAGGCTCACGCCTGCCAGGATGGTACGGCCGCCGAGCTCCAGCCGAACGTCGCGCAGCTCGACCGCGGGCACGGCTTCTATCTCGCAAGCGCCTGATCGACCGCGTCCACCTCGCCCATCATCCATGCCTGATAAGTCTTGCCGGGCGGCTCGGTCTCGGTCGCGCCGAGGACGGGCACGCCCGATTCCCTCGCGATCTTCTGCATGCGCTCTGCCATGGGGTCGGTGGCTTGGCTGTTATAGATCAGCAGCTTGACCCGATGCGTCTTGAGATCGTTCTCGAAGGCGGCGACGTCGGATGCGCTCGGTTCCGTGTTGTTCATCACCGCGAGCTGGAAGGACTGGTTGCGGCTGACCATGCCGAGCGCGTCGAACATGTAGCCGAAGATCGGCTCGGTCGCGGTTACAGGCGTTCCGGCAAGGCGGTTGCGCAAGGTTGCGATCTTGGCCTGGATCGGCTCGATCGAGGCCTGGAACTGCGCGAGGCGCTGACGGAACCCTGCGGCGCCCGCCGCATCGTCGGCCGCGAGCACCTCGGTCAGCACCGCGGCGTAGGCGAGCACGGTCTGCGTGTCGTACCAGACGTGCGGGTTGTCGCCCGCCTTGCGGGCATCGAGCGGGGCCACGACGATGACCCGGCGATGGCCGGAGCGGGCAGCGTCGAGCAGCTTCGTCATCCAGGGATCGTAATCGATGCCGCTGTAGATGACGATTCGGGCCGCCGAGATGTCCCGCGCGACGGAGGGGCTCGCCTCGAACAGGTGCGGATCCTGGTCGGGATTGGTGAGAATGCTCGTCACCTTCACGTCCGGGCCGCCGATCTGCTGGGCAACATCGCCGTAGAAATTCTCGGCCGCAACGATGTTGATAGCCCCGGCTGCCCACCCCATGGTCGGAATGACCAGAAGCGCTACGAGCGCGGCCAAGACGGGAAGCTTTCTCATCCTGATCTCCCGGCGATGCGGAGAGCGATTCAGTATGTGAACGCTATAACGTAGCGCCTAGCCTGTCTAGTCTTGCTACAGTTCCGCCTGACCTCGGCCGCAACCGCGGCGACGGCTCGTCCCGAGTTCAGCCGTTGCCGATGAGGACGCCAGCGGCCAGCACGAGGGCGCCGCCCAGCATGACCTTGGCCACGGCGGAGAAAA
>CAWIUA010000030.1:0-43522 GCA_963839135.1 uncultured Alphaproteobacteria bacterium | reverse complement strand
GGCCCGCGCGGTCGCCCGGCTCCGTGAGCAGGCCGTTCTCGCCGTCGCGGATGCAGTCCACGACGCCGACGGACCGGCACGACACCACCGCGAGGCCGCTCGCCATCGCCTCCAGGATCGTGTTGCTGAATCCCTCCGCATACGTGGGCGAGACGAAGATCTCGGCCCGGCGATATACCTCCGGCACCTGCTCGTAGTCCACGTAGCCCGTCATCGCGACGCGGCCGCCGAGATCGAGCGCGCGGATCATCTCCGCCGTCTCGTCGAAGGTCGGCCCGATGCCGCTGACGAGGAGCCGGAAGCGCTCGCCCTCGTCCCGGAGCTGCCCGGCGGCGTCGAGCAGATCGAGCACGCCTTTCCGCGCGTCCACGCGGCCGTGGTAGAGCAGCACCGGTGGGGCATCCGGGTCGGGCGACGGCCCCGGCGTGAAGCGCGCGGTATCAACGGCGCCAGGCACGATGGTGAAGCGGGAGGACGCGGTGCCGAGCCGTCCCGTAACCTCCTCGGCGAAGCTGCGGCAGCCGATCAGTACCCGGTTCGCGTGGTCGAGCACGCGGACCATGGCAAGACGGTGCGTCTCGCAGCACGACCCGACCCAATGCCCGTCGCCGCCTTGTATGCTCACGACATTCGGCACCCCCGTGTCGCGCGACGCCAGCAGCGCCGCCCATCCGCAGGGATAGCCATACTGTGCATGGATCACGTCGAGAGGGCGCCTCCGGTGCTCGGCGACGACCGCTTCGCGCATGGCCTCCACGTCGCGCTCGAAGTCGCCCCCATCCTGCTCGCCGACCTGCTCCAGCCCGATGACGCGCACGCCCGGCACCGGCGGCGGCGGCCCGCCGCCATAGACGCGCTTGCCGAACGCGTCGCCCCGATACTGGCTCACCATCGTCACGTCGTGCCCGGCCGCGACCAGCTCGCGCAGCAGGTTGAGCGCATAGACGCTCATGCCCGAAATCGTCGGAAAGAAGCGGCGGGAGATGAAGCAGATCCTCATGGCCGTGCCTTCAGATAAGCCAACGCCTGCGGGATCATCGTGTCCGCGCGATGGCTCTCGCGGGACAGCTCGACGCAGACGAGCTTCTCGAACCCGACCGCCTCCAGTGCTCCGAGCACGGCCGGGATGGGCATATCGCCCTCGCCGAACGGCAGGTGAACGTGAACGCCGCGGCGCATGTCCTCGATGCTCACCGTGCCCAGCTCGCCGGCGAACTCGCGCACGGCCGCGTCCGGCGTGCGCTCGCCCGTGACGAGGCAATGTCCGGTATCGAGCGCGAGGCGCAGGCCGGGGATGTCCAGGTGCCGCCAGTCGTCCAGCGTCTCGATCAGCATCCCCGGCTCCGGCTCCAGCGCCGCGACGGTGCCCAGCGCCTCAGCCCGGCGCACCACCTGCTCCACACCGTCGCACAGCCAGGCGTTTGCCGCGTCCCGGTCCACGCCGGGCTTGGGCACGCCGGCCCAGAAGCTCATCGCATCCGCCCCTGTCTCGGCCGCAACCTCCAGCGCGCGCGACAGGAACTCGACGCGGCGCGCGCGCCCCTCGGCCGTGGGTGAGATCAAGGTCGGCTCGTGCTTGGCGCGAGGGTCGAGCAGGAAGCGCGCACCGGTCTCGACCACGCAGCCGAGACCGAGCTGCCTCAGCCGCGCCGCGACGGCTCGCCGCTGCTCCGGGAAGTCCCGCGCGAACGGGTCGAGATGGTGGATGTCGAGGGTGAGTGCTGCGCCGTCATAGCCGCTGTCCGCGATGAGCGCGAGCGCGTCGTCGAGCCGATGGTTGGCGCACCCATTGGTGTTATAGGCGAAGCGGAGGGTCATGGCGCGCTCGCCCTCATCCCACCGCCTCCGCCCGGTTCTCTAGCGAGATCGGCGCGCTGTGGACCTCCGGCTCGCGATAAAGCGGGTAGAGCCGTCCCACGATCCGGTCCACCTCGGCTATGTCGAGCCAAGCCCGCCCGCCCAGCCGCTCCGCCGCTCCACGCGGGAGCACGACCGGGGCGGCGCCGGGCGGCGGATCGCCGAGACCGACGAGCTTGCTTCCCCGCTCCATCAGCTTGCGCACGCCGCGCTCGCCGATGCGGTGGTAGCTCATCGTCTCCACCTCCAGCCCCGGCACGACCGCCTTCACGACATGGACGTTGGCAGCACCCGGCGGTGAGTAGTCGAGGTAGAGAATCTCCATGCCCCATGGCGCGAACCGCCGGTGCAGCTCCTCGACCAGCCCGGTGCCGCTGAGCGGCCCGTCCCAGGTTGGCAGCGCGTCGAATCGCTTGGTCGTGCGCCGGCTCAGCACGGTGTCGCGCAGCACTCCCTTGAGCGCTTCCTGGTCGAGCGCGAGCCATTCCTGCATGGTGCGCAGGGTGCGGCTCTCCTCGCCCGAGAGCGAGTGATAGGCGCGGAACCGCTCCAAATAGCCCGGCGGCGCCACGTGCGCGATCCGCTCCAAGGGCGCATGGCTGAACGCCTTGCGCACCCGCGCCGCCGCGAACTCCAGCAACGCCTTGCGCAGCGCGTGCTCCCGATCCAGCGACGCCGCCTCGCCCGCCGCCGTCACCATGATGGGCAGCGATGCCGCCACCCCGTCCCGCTCCGCGCCGACGCAATACAAATTCGCCGTGCCGAACTCGTCCGTCGCGAACTTCGGAATCACCTCGATTCCCAGCCCGTCCAGCCGCGCGAGCATCGCGCGCGTGCGCGGGTCGCTCGGCTCGTGCGCGCCGAACGTCAGCACGATGCCCTGGTCCATCGCCCGGAAGCCCAGCCCGTTGCCGTCCCGCTGCAGCAGCTCGCACAGCCCGTGCCCGATCGCGAAGTCGAGCGTCGGCCCGGCGCCCAGCCCGTTCGTGATCGGCGTCGTGAACGGCACGTAGCCCGGCGTGAGGTCGCCCACTGAGCAGGCCGCGATGTCGATCGGCATCCAAACCGTCTCGCCGCCGGGCCAGCGATGCGCCGGCACCCACTCCAGTTCCGTGTCCCAGTCCACTCGGCTGCCCGCGGGCAGGCAAAGGGTCAGGGGATCCGCGGCGCCGCGCTCGCCCACCTCGGCACGGAGCGCGGCGTAGGTCGCGGTGCGCCGAGGCAGGCGGTGGATCTGCACGGCGCTGTGGACGGCTTCCGCGAGCTCTCCAGTCGTGCCGACGATGGCGCCCGCGTCGTCCGTGCCGTAGCCGACGCCGTGGGGAGCGACGCCGTGCCAGGGCGTGCCGTCGCGGTTGAGGAAGATCGCGTTCCAGCAGGCGATCCCCGTCCGGTCGAGCGGCGTCAGTGCGAACAGCTCGACGCGCCCGCCCTCCGGCATGGACTCGACATACGCCGCGGCCGCGTCGGGAAGGTTCGGGGGAAGGCTATGCTGCATCGGAGAGTTCCGGCGGCGCTGCCTGCTGATCCACTTGCTCTTGGGCGCGAAGCAGCAGCCGCATGGTGGCGAGGTCGCCCTCGGGCGTGAACGGGAACGCCCCCGTTCCCAACACGGCGGCGGCGAAGGCCTCGACCTGGTTGAGGAACGGCGACCGCTCGATGCCGGGCACGGCGACCGGCTCGGCGACGCCCGTTGCGGCGTCGAGGAACACGAGCTCCCCGCCCCCGACCTGGCCCATAGTGTCCGTCGCCACGAGCTGACCGCCCGTGCCGACCACTTCGAGCCGCCGACGCGGCAAGGTCTCCGGGCAGTTGTAGGCGACGTTCATCTGCACCAGCACGCCGGAGCGCGACCGCGCGACCAAGGCGGCGCCGTCCTCGACGCGGTAATGGTGGACGCGCGTCTGGCCCATCGCGACCACGTCCACGAGCGGCTCGCCCAGCAGCATCGTGGCGAGGTCGAGGCCGTGCGGCGCGAGGTCCATCAGCGCGCCACCGCCCGCGCGGCCTGGGTCAATGCGCCAGTTGTCGCCGCCGGCCACCGCCCAATCGGCCGGCAACCAGCACGCATAGACGATCCGCACGGCCGTCACGGTGCCGAGCCGGCCCTCGGCGATGAGACGGGTGATCGCCTGGTGCGCCGCGTGGAAGCGCTGATCGAACGCGGTGGCGTATCGCACGCCCGCACGCGCGCAGGCGGCAACCATGGCTTCGGCGTCGGCGAGACTCGTCGCCATCGGCTTCTCGCACAGCACCGCGACACCCGCCTCGGCCGCCGCCTCGACGAGCGCGCGGTGGACATGGTTTGGGGCAGCGATATACGCCGCGCCGAGACCCGGCGTGGCAAGGAAGGCGCCGAGGTCCGCGTGCGTCGCCGCCTCGGGGAACAGCGCGGCGGCGCGGGCGAGCGAGGCGGGCTGAGGATCGTAGAGTGCCGCGACACGGCCGTTGCCGGAGGCGGCGATGGCTGGCCCGCCATAATCGCGCGCGACCCACCCGCATCCCATGATGCCCCAATCGAGCCGCGCTACCATCGGTCGGGCAGGTCCACGAGGACGCGCCTGCGTGCCAAGGCGTCCACAGCGGCATCCGCCCCCGCGACGGCCTCGTCCGGCGCGTCGGTCCGCATCGGGTAGGTGGCGAGCGAACCGTATTCCCGCGCATACCGCTCGGAGGGCCACCGGATCGCCCCCGCCTCATAGAGCGGGTTGCGGCGCAGCCGCGTGCCGGGTGGCGGCACGGCCAGCCCGGCAGTAACCGGACGCGGCGTCTCGACCGCGGCGTGCCCAGCGGCGAGCGCGACCGCTTGTGCCTCGGCCAGCGCCTCCGCCGACGCCGGGCGCGGCGGGCGCGCCTCGACCAGCGCCGCCGTCAGCTCGCGGTCGTCGTAGAGCGTGGCTCTCTCGAACAGCGCAGCGTATTCCGCAGGTGCAAGCGGGGCACCTGCCGAGAGATTGTCCACGAGCCGGTTATGTGCGTGCCCGACCAGAACTCGGCCCGACGGCCCGGCTACACGCAGGCACTCGCGGGCCACGTGCGCCTTCTCGGGCAGGAAGTAGAGCGCGTCGTGGCAGAACACAGTCGGGAACGCACCGTCTTGCAGCGGCCAAGGGGCGCCCGCGTCGAAGCAGACCAGCCTCGCCGCCGGGGCGAGAAAGCGCCGAGCAAGCCAGAGCTTGCTGAACACGAGGTCGCCGCCCGCGGGCGCCGCACCTACCCGTGCGAACGCGGCAAGGAAGTGGCCCGGCCCGCAGGCCAGCTCGAAGACCGGCCTCGACGCTGCCCCGTAGGCTTCCGCGAGCGCGAGGCCCGAGAGGAAGGTCGGGTCGCTCCAGCGATGGGCGAAGTAGGTCCCGACCGGGCCGTAGCCCAGCAGCGCGCAGGCATCGCGAAAGCTTAGCTTGCCTGCCTCGCGCACGAGCCGGGTGCGATCCGCCTCGGAGGGCGGCGAGGTGCGTGCCCAGCCATCCTGGTCGGCGAGCAGCAGGACGAGCGCGCCGGCTTCGTCCCCTGCGTCGAGCCGGGCCACGGCCTCGCGAGCCAACTCGGTCCGGTCAGCGCGCAGGAACGGGATGTCCTCGACGACGGGCCAGCGCTCGCCGGGCACTCCCTCGGCCGCGAGAGAGTGTGCCGTGTCGCGATAGAGGAAGGCGCCCACGGCCGGAGAAGCGAGGGCACCCGCTTCCCAGGCGGTCACGGCAGCCCCGCCTCCGCTAACGCGGCCCGCTGGAACGCCTGCACCGGCCCGGCATGGACAAGGTGCATCTCGTCGAGCGCCTGATCCACCGTGAACGCGGCGACCTGCGCGAAGTGCTGCATCTCCAGTACCCGGTCCATCACGTCTGCGGCGTGGAACGCCCGTCCTTCCGGCGTCGAGGCGTCGCCGATGTGGTCAAGCGCGGCGCGGGTTGCCGCGGCGAGTGGCGCGGGAAGTGTCGCCAGTTCGCGTGCGAACAGCCGTGCCATCACCGGTTGTAGATGCTCGGCGAGCAGCATCTCGCCAGCGAAGCCGCTGTCAGGCAGCGTCGCGTTATGGAGGTGGTGGGCGAGGCCGGCGAGGAAAGGCGCCGTCGGCTCGCTCCCGTAGCGCGGGGCGGCGATTACGGCCAGGACAGCGACGATCAGGCAGTGATCCCCGTGGCCTTCTGGCGGCTCAAGGACGATACGCGGCTTGCCGGGACAGGTCGCTCCTGCCCGCGGCTGACGGATCAGCGCCTCGACGAAGGCGGGAGCCGGGCTTGCGGGGGCTTCCCGCCCGAGCTGGGCGCGAAGCCGGTCCCGCAGCGCCGGGTCAAGCGGCCCCGACACCTCATCGAAGCTGCGGGCGAGCACGGTATCCGCCTCCACGCCCTCGAGGCCGCATGCGCGGAGCACGGCGCCGTCGATGCCGCCCAGCCGCGCAGCGGCGAGTGCGTCGGCCGTGGTCTGCAATGCGCAGGATGCTGGGTCCTGCCCTGCGGCGAGCGCTCTCCACGCGCGACGGAACAGCCAGGAAGCGATGCTATTCGCCTCCCGCGCGTCGCGCACGCGCTTGAGCGCGCCGAGCTCGGCAGCGAGGGGCGAAAGGCCCGCGAGACTGGGTGCAGCGGGTTGGGCGGCGTCGAGCACGGCGCGCCCCTACGCGGAGGCGAGCCAGTCCAGCAGCACGCGCTCCTGCACGGGAAAGCTGTGCTCCTCGCGCTTGCCAGCCGGCGTCATCGGCGCCTTGAAGAACAGGCCGAGCTGCTCCTGTATGCCGCCCTTGCCGCGCTTTCGGGCGAGGTCGAGCACGCGGGCGATCTCGATTACCAGAGGAGCGGCCAGGATGCTGTCACGGCAGAGAAAGTTGACCTTGATCTGCATCTTCTGCCCGAGGAATCCGACCAGGTCTATGTTGTCCCAAGCTTCCTTGTTGTCGCCGCGCGGCTTGTAGTAGCGGATATCCACGAGGTGATCCTCGACCGGGTAGCCCAGGATGTCGTCGAGCACGCTGCCCTTTGTATTGAGCTTGCTCTGCAGCGAGTCCGGGTTGTCGAGTGCGAGGCCATCGCGATTGCCGAGGATGTTGGTGCTGAACCAGCCTTCGACGTAGAGCGAGCGCGAGCGGAACGCAGGAGCCAGCACGGTCTTAAGGAAAGTCTGGCCGGTCTTGCCGTCCTTGCCCGCGATGGGGATGTTGCGCTCGGTCGCCATGCGGACCAGCGCCGGGATGTCGGCAGCGAGGCTTGGTGTGAAGTTGCCATAGGGAATGCCCTCCGCAATGGCCGCGTAGGCATACAGCATGGCGGGACCGATCGCTGGATCGCTCTGGTCGAGGCCGTGCTCGAACGCCTCAGGCGTTTGGAGTGCTGTCGCGGACTGGTCCGGCCAGCGCTCGACGGAGGCGAGGTTGATGACGACCAGATCCTCGATGCCGCTGGCCTCGCGATGCCGCCTTATGTCGTCGCGGATGCGCTCGACCGCCTCGCGATGGGATCTCGCGGCGACCTTGTTGCCGCCGTCCACGTTCCGGCAAAACTCGACGCTGCCCACCGCGGGCCAGGGCTTCATCCCGCGGAGAGCCGGGCCGACGAGGTCCGCCTGGTCGCGCTCCAGGACGCGATGCTCGCGCACGGCGCCGTCGAGGTCCTCGGCGTGCAGGTCCCAGCCCGCGAAGTGGAGGTTGCGGTAGGCCGCCAGCCCGGCAGCGCCTACGCCCGCGAGCGGCAGGCCTGCCAGGTCGTTCGACCCGGCGCGCAGCATCTCGACGCCAGCCGCCGCGGTCGAGGCGACGGCACCTCCGATGCCGACGACAAGTACCCCTACGCGCTGTCCGGTCGGTACTGGACGCGCTCAGCCCACTGTCAGGCATATCCATCTCTATCTCTTGTTTGGGGCCACGCCGTGTGCCGCAGCCAGGAAAGGTGGTCGGTCATACAAGGTCCCGATCGTGGGACCGGCAACTCACGGATCAGCGAGCAGCGGTGCTTTTTGGGCGTTCGCGGCGAGGGGGCCTGAGCACGAGACAGCATCATAGGCGTCCCGGCACGCGAGCTGTCGCGAGGACGCGGCAAGTGAATTGCGATCAGCGGACCGGATCGCGCATGTCTGGCCCGCGCTCGCCCTCCTCGAGGTCCATGTCGTCGAGATTGTCCATGTCAACGCTGTGGTCGCCACCGTGCTCCAGGATCTCGTGCTCGCGGGAGCCCGCGAGGCGGTCCACAACGAACACGGTTGTAATGCGCTCGCTCTCTGCAACCTGCTTGGCCGCCGCGATGGCCTCGCCGAAGCTCATCGGCTTGCCGTCAGGCCGGGCCGGATTGACGGTTTCGGTGCGTCCGGGCGCTGTGCCGAGCACGATCTCTGTGATCACGCGGTCCGGATTGTCCTCGTCGAAGCGCCGCAGCACGCTGACGTGCCGGCCTTCTGGCAGGGGCGCGTGCGGCTCCAGCCGGCGCGTCTTGACCTCTGCGGCATCATGGGAGCGCTGTCCGGCCATGGTGTCCTCCTGGTCTTCGTAACGGGCGAGGTCGGCAGAGGTTCGCTCCAAGGGCTGCGCTGGACCTGCGCCAGGGCGTCGCGGCAGCGGTCAGGCCTTACTCGATCGCGTCCCGTGTCTGGCGCTCATAGTGGCGCAGGTATTTTTCGGTGATCAGGTCGGTTTTGACAATGATCGCGATATCGGTGGTGTTGAACTCGGAGTCCACGACGGCGCCCTCGCCAACGAAGCCGCCGAGGCGGATGTAGCCCTTGATCAGCGGCGGCAGGAGGGCGAGCGCGTTGCGCGTCTCCACCTCGCTGGACGGCAGCCGGGCCATCTCCACGAACCGGCCGGGCAGAGCGCGCGGGCGCAGCGCGGGCGGCGCCAGATGATAGTGGTGCAGGTAGCTCAGCTCGAGCGAGAGCAACTCCGGGTCGGTGCCGGCTAGGCTCGCGCAGCCGAACATGAGGTCGATCCCGTGAAGGTATGTGTAAGCGGCGATGCCGCTCCAGAGGAGCTGCATGACGGCGCGGCCGCGATAGGCGGGATCGACGCAGGACCGGCCTAGCTCCAGGATGCGGCCCTGGAAGCGCTGCAGGACCTGGATGTCATACTCGGCCGCGGAGTAGAAGCCGCCCGCCTTGTCCGCGGCCTCCTCGCGGATGAGCCGGTAGGTGCCGACGACCGCCTCCGGCCCGTCGCCCAGCGCATGATCGAGAACGAGGAGATGGTCGGCGACCGAGTCGTAGGCGTCCTGGTCGCGGCCAGAGGCGAGGGCGGCGGCGTCGGCCTGGGCGCCCATCTCGCCGTGGAACACGCGGAAGCGCAGCGCTTGGGCGGCGTGAATCTCGGCGCCGCTGGCGGCGATACGAACCCCGAGGTTGCCGGCCCGGATTTCGCCGAGGCCTGCTTCCAGCCGACCATCCGGTCCGGCGCTGAGACTTGAATCGACTCGCGCATCGCCCGGGGCGTCGCTCATCGCGCCGCCCCCGAGACTGCTCTCGGGATCGCGTCCGGAGCCGTCTTTTCGGAGGCCGTGCTCACGGCCGCGCCGGGATGCGCGCCTTGGGCCGTGCTGCGTGGTGCGGCGCGGCGACGGCCGAACAGCTCTAGGCGGAGCGAGACGAGGTCGAAGCCGAGGCGCGCGGCGATCTCTCGCAGGGCTTGCTCGTGCTCCGCGGCGTCGAACTCGATCACCCGGCCAGTCTCCACGTCTATGAGGTGATAATGGCGACCGTGCTCCGTCGGCTCGTAGCGGGCGCGGCCGCCGCCGAAATCGCGCCGCTCCAGGATGCCGCGCTCCTCAAGAAGGCGGACAGTGCGATACACCGTCGCAATGCTGATGCGGCGGTCAAGGGCGGAGGCACGGCGGTAGAGCTCCTCAACATCCGGGTGGTCGGCCGCCTCGGACAGGACGCGCGCGATGACCCGGCGCTGGCCGGTCATCTTCAGTCCCTGCTCGATGCACAGGCGCTCTATGCGCGATTCCACGCTACCCCACTTCTCCGGCAGCCTGGAGCGAGCGGCGGATGCGCGCGGCGATCAGGCTGCAAGCGGCCCCTCGGCGGCAGAGCGCGAAGAGCCGTCTGCGGCGTAGCCGATCCGCGGGCGTCGTGTCGACTCCCGTCGTGGCGCGCGTTCTGGGCGCTCGGGCAACCCTACTTGCGGCCGCGCGGCTTGGTCCCCAGCCCGATTTTCTTGGCCAGCGTCGAGCGATGGCGGGCATAAGAAGGGGCGACCATCGGATAGTCCGTCTGCAGGCCCCACTTCTCGCGATACTGCTCGGGTGTCATGTTGTAGCTGGTCTTGAGGTGGCGCTTGAGCATCTTCAGCTTCCGGCCGTCCTCAAGGCAGACCAGGTAATCCGGGAAGATGCTCTTCTTGACCGGAACCGCCGGCTGCGGCTTCTCGACTGGCGGCTCGGTTCGGCCGACGCCGGCGAGGGTGCGATAGACTTCCTGGATCAATCCAGGAAGCGCATCCACCCCAACTGCGTTATGGGCGACGTGCGCTGAAACGATCTGCGCCGTCAGTCCCAGCACCTCGGTGTCCATCTGCTCAGCCATACCGATTCCCCTTTCGCTCATCTATCAGCCGGCCTATATGTCATGTCCAAGGGATTTCGCAACTAGTAACGCACCATCAAACGCAGGTAATCGCTGTTATGCTCGACCAAGCGCTTCTAGCTGCTCCGCCTGCGCGTGAGCTTGACATCACGGGAGAGACCTGCCCGATGACCTTCGTGCGCACGCGGCTCGCGCTGGATCGGTTGCAATCGGGCGACGTCTTGCTCGTCCGCCTGCGTGGCGACGAGCCGCGCGTCAGCGTGCCGCGCAGCGCAGCACAGCTCGGCCATCAAGTTCTCGCCGAAGATACCGGGGCGGACGGCGTCACCCGGGTGCTCATCAAACGCGCGTGACGATCCGAGTTACGATGTAGCTGTCATGATGCGACTCAAGACGAGCGCGTCGGCAGAAGCGTAATAGCCCGGCCGGCGTCCTACAGGCTCGAAAGCAAGCGAGGCATAGAGGGCGCGGGCCGGGGCATTGCTCTCGGCAACTTCCAGGAACACCGCTCGCGCGCCGCGCCGGGCCGCCTCGCTGAGCACGGCGGTGAGCAGGGCGCGGCCGATGCCCAGGCGCTGCGCCTCCGGGTGGACGGAGATGGTGAGCAACTCGGCCTCGTCCGCCACGACGCGGGCGAGCGCCAGGCCGCCGCGCTCATCGAGCAGGCCGAACACGCCGGGCAGGGCGAGCTGGGCCGCGAACGCGGCGGCGCTCCACTGGTCTGGCGGTGGGAAGGCCGCTGCGTGCAGCAGGGCCATGGCTTCGGCGTGGGCGGGGGATGCCCAGATCACGCGGGCGCGGGCCGCATCGGTGCCGCCTTGGCCTGGGCAGGTCCCGCATAGATCGGCAGCGAGGCGAGCGGCGGCAGCAAGCCCGCGCGTCGGCGGCCCGCGGCATCGGCAACGGAGTCGGGCGTGCGCTTGCCTCCTCGCGTGGCCTCGTCCACCGTGACAGGCACGAGCGCCGTTCCGGTCGCGAGCGTCAGTCCCTGCGCGAAGGCGAGGCTCGCCCGCAATCCGGTGAAGCTGCCAGGGCCGGCAACGACCGCGACGAAGTCCAGGGCGTCGGGTGCCGTGCCCGCCTCAGCGAGCGCGTCCGCAGCGAGCCAGGGCAGGCGCGCGGTAGAGTCGCGCAGGGCGGGCCAGTCGCGCCGGGCAAGGACCCGCTCGCCGTCGAGCACCGCGAGCCACCCGGCGCCACCGGCCGCGTCTAGGATCAGAGCAGGACGCACGCCTCGTCGAAGCTGAGCCGAGGGCCGCGGGGGAACAGCCCGCTCGCGTCACCATGGCCGAGGTTGACGAGGAAATTGCTCTTCCAGCCGCGGTCAGCGAGGAAGAGCTCATCCACGAGGCCGTTGTCGAAGCCGCTCATGGGGCCCGTATCGAGGCCGATGGCGCGGGCGGCCAGGATCAGGTAGGCGCCCTGCAGGGTGCCGTTGCGGAAGGCGGTATCGGCAGCGAGCGACTCGTTGCCGGCGAACCAGGACCGGGCGTCGGCGTGCGGGAACAGCGTGGGAAGCCGGTCGAAGAAGGCCGGGTCGTGCGCCACGATTGTGACGACGGGGGCAGACAGCGTCTTCTCGACGTTGCCGGCCGAGAGCGCCGGGCGGAGGCGCTGCTTGGCCTCCTGCGTGCGCAGGAAGAGGAACCGCGCGGGCGACGAGTTGGCGCTCGTCGGCCCGGCGCGGACAAGCTCGTACAGGCAGTGCAGCTCGTCGTCCGTCACTGCGTCGGGCTGCCAGGCATAGTGCGTTCGCGCCTCGGTGAAGAGCGTGTCGAGGCTGGCCTGATCGAGCACTAAACCACCTGCTCGACCGCGACGACCTCAGGCACGTAGTGGCGCAGCATGTTCTCGATGCCGTGCTTGAGCGTCGCCGTGCTGCTGGGGCAGCCGCTGCACGCGCCCTGCATGTGCAGGCGCACGACGCCGTCGCGGAAGCCGCGGAACACGATGTCGCCGCCGTCGCCGGCGACGGCGGGGCGGACGCGGGTGTCGAGCAGCTCCTTGATCTGGTCCACGACCTCGCGATCCTCGGGACGGACCTCCTCCTCGTCATCGGCCGAGGCGCTGGCATCCTCGCCGTCGATGACGGGACGGCCGGCCGTGAAATGCTCCATGAGAGCGCCGAGGACCTGGGGGCGGAGCGCCTGCCACTCCGTCCCGCCGGCCTTGGTGACGGTAACGAAGTCCGCGCCGAGGAAGACACGAGCAACGCCAGGAAGGTCGAAGAGAGCGGACGCCAAGGGGCTGCGCGCGGCAGCCTCGGGTGCTGCGAAGTCGGCCGTGCCGGCCGGCATGACGATGCGGCCGGGCAGGAACTTGAGCGTGGCCGGGTTCGGCGTGCCTTCGGTCTCGATGAACATGGGGTCTCCCCAAAGGCTGCGGTGGGGCTAAGCGGACCGCAATGGTCTGGATGGGCGTTATGTGGCGGAGGGCGGTGCGAGGCGCAAGGGTAGGCGATCGGGCGAGCGACGCTCGGCTGTTACTCGGACCGAACTCGTCGAAGCCAAAATTCGCCGGGCTCGTCTTCGAGCAGGCTATACCGCACAGGAATGCTGGTTGACCTCGCCGCCCATTCACGGCTCATGTTCGCCATGCCTCATCCTGCCCTCGCCCGCGCCGCCGCGTTCTGCACCCGCTTCGGTCTGCGCGTGCCGGTGCTTCTCGCGCCCATGGCCGGCGCCTGCCCGCCATCCCTGTCCATCGCCGTCGCTAACGCCGGCGGCCTCGGGGGCTGCGGGGCGCTGCTGATGCAGCCGGACGCCATCCTAGCCTGGGCCGCAGAAACGCGGGCAGGCAGCAACGGCGCGTTCCAGATGAATCTCTGGGTCCCGGACCCTGCGCCGGTCCGCGACCCGGCGCACGAGGCCGCGGTGCGCGCCTTCCTCGGCGCGTGGGGGCCAGCCGTGCCCGAGGACGCAGGCGACGCGCAGCCGCCCGACTTCGAGCGGCAATGCGAGGCGCTGCTGGAAGCGGCGCCCGCGGTCGTCTCCTCGATCATGGGCCTCTACTCCGCCCGAGTTCGTGCGCAGGCTCAAAGAGCCGCGGCATCGCCTGGTTCGCGACGGTCACGACGGTCGCAGAGGCGCGCGCGGCGGAGGCGGCGGGCGCGGACGCGGTGGTGGCGCAAGGCATGGAGGCGGGCGGGCACCGCGGCTGCTTCGAGGCCGGGCGCGCCGAGGCGGAGCAGGTCGGCCTGTTCGCGCTGGTCCCGGCGGTGGCGGACGCCGTGCGCGTGCCCGTCATCGCGACGGGCGGGATCGCGGACGCGCGGGGCGCCGCGGCGGCGCTGCTGCTTGGGGCGTCAGCAGTGCAGGTCGGCACCGGCTTCCTGCGCTGCCCGGAGGCGAAGCTGCCCGCGCCTTGGGCGGATGCGCTCGCGCGCACGGCACCCGAAGGCACGGCTCTGACGCGCGCGTTCAGCGGGCGTGCCGGGCGGAGCGTCGCGACGGCCTATGTGCGCGCGGCCGCGGCAGCGGATGCGCCGCGCCCGGCACCCTATCCGGTGCAGCGCGGGCTGACCGCGGCGCTGCGTGCCGCCGCGAGCCGGGAGGGCGACATAGAGCGGATGCAGGCGTGGGCCGGGCAGGGCGCGGCCCTTGCCCGCGCCGAGCCGGCAGGCGACGTCGTGCAGGCGCTGTGGGAGGGGGCGCGGGCGTTGCTCGAGTAGCGAGCATTCTGGACACGCATTCTCTCACGACCCCGTGCCGGTGATAAGCCGCGTGCCGCGCCGGAAGGTGAGATAGGCCCAGAGCCAGGTGATCATCACGGCGAGGCGGTTGCGCGTCCCCACGAGGAAGGCGATGTGGGCCGCTCCCCAAAGCCACCAGGCAGGAGCGCCTCGGACCCGGAGCCACCGGAAATCCGCGACCGCCGCTTGCCGCCCGATCGTGGCCAAGCTGCCGTGGTGGCGGTATCGGAACGGCGGGGGCGGAGGACGGCTTGCCAGCGTGGCCCGGATCGCCCTGGCAGCATAGGCGCCGCCTTGCTTCGCCGCTGGCGCGAGGCCAGGCATCGGTTTGCCGTCCCAGGCGTCGCATGCGGCCGTGTCGCCGATGGCGAAGATCTCGGGCCGGCCAGGAACCCGCAGATCGGGATCGACCTTGAGGCGCCCCGCGGAATCGGTCTCAGCCCCGAGCCACCCTGCCGCGGGCGAGGCCATGACCCCGGCCGCCCACACGACCGTGCGCGCCGCGACCCAGCCGCCCGCGACCGCGGCGCCCTCGGCATCCACGGCCTCTACCTTGCAGCGCGTCATCACCTCCACGCCGAGCGCCGCCAGCGAGCGCTCGGCCGCTTCGGAGAGCGGCGGCGGAAACGTCGGCAGCAATCGCTCGGCCGACTGCACCAGGAGGATTCGGGCCGTCGCGGGGTCGAACGTGCGGAACTCGCGCGTCATGCCGTGACGGGACAGCTCGGCGATGGCGCCGGCCAGCTCGACCCCGGTCGGCCCGCCGCCCACGACGATGAAGGTAAGCCAGGCCTGTCGCGCCGCTTCGTCCGGGCTGTTCTCCGCCTCTTCGAACGCCAGCAGCAGGCGGCGCCGGATGTCAAGCGCGTCCGTGACGCCCTTGAGACCTGGCGCGAACGGCGCCCATTGGTCGCGGCCGAAATAGCTGTGGCGCGCGCCGGTCGCGAGTACCAGGACATCGTACGACAGCCTTGTTTTGCCGAGGAGAACGTGTTGCACCACCGGGTCGACGCCGGTGACTTGCCCCAGGACCACGCGGATGTTGGCCTGTGCACGGAAAATCTCGCGCAGCGGGGCAGCGATGTCCGCCGGCGACAGCCCGGCAGTCGCCACCTGGTAGAGCAGCGGCTGGAACAGGTGATAGTTGTGCTGGTCCACGAGCGTGACCCGGCAGGGCGTGTGGCGCAGCCCGCGCGCCGCGGCGACGCCGCCGAAGCCGCCGCCCACGACGACGACGTGCGGAAGCCGGGTCGCGTCCGCCGGGGGCAGCATCTCGAAGGCGGGAAAGCGGCGCCGGAGCGTCGCAGTGACCGCGTGGTCGAGCGAGATCGGCCCGGCCCCGTAAAGCAGCGGCAACCCCAGCAGGGGCAGGTTCAGGAGCGTGACCCAGCCGAGATGGCCGCCCCAAGCAAGCATCCCGGTAGGGATCAGGACGATGAGGAGCAGTGCCGCGAGACGCGTCAGCAGGCCAAGCGCCAGCAGCGCCGCCAGCAGGAGCAACGCCCACGGCGCGACGCTCGCCGCCATGCCCGACATGTGCGGCAGCCACGCCATCGCCATCGGCGCCATCGTGCCGCCCGGCAGCGCTCTCTCAAGACCTTCCGCCCCGCCGAGAGCGATTGCGGCAGGCGCCGCGGCAATCCACAGGCGCAGCAGCAGGGCATAGAGGGGCCCGAAGCGCCGGGTCAGAGCCGCCAGCGCCCGGACGGCAGGACCGGCGAGCGGCAGCGCCGCCGCGCCGACGCCGGGCCGGAACATGCTGTCGAGCGAGAGCGGTCCCGGCCCGAGCACCGCGACCCATCCGAGCAGCGCCACCGAGTAGGGGGCGAGCTGCGCCTGCCCCGGCAGATGCAGGGCGAGCACCTGAACAAGCAGTGCCACCGCTGCGAAGCGCGTGAACAGGCCAGCGGCCAGCAACACCGGGCAGATTGTCTGCAGCAGGACGCCGAAGGCGGTGGCGGCGACGCGCGCGAGCAGCGGCGACGCGGGCGAGAGATGGCCCCGGGCCATGACCTCGCTCCCCAGCAGCATGTTCGGCAGCATGTGCTGCATCACGTCGGTCGCGAGAAAGCCCTCGGCGAGCCAGAGCCGCGTCAGCACGTCGAGCAGTGGGCCGAGCAGCCGTGCGAGCGACGCGGACAGGTCGCTGGCAGCGAAGGCCGCACGGGCAAGGATCGCGAGAGCCCGTGACCGTTGCCCGGCCTGTGCCTTACGGGCGTCCTCCGCCGCGGTCACGGGCATGGCGCCGTCTCCGCCCAGCCGCCGCTGAACCGATTGTCGGCGGAGCTGGCCCCACGGCCGCGCGGGTCGTCCCAGGAGTTGCTCATGGCATCGCCATCTTCGCCCCACCCTGCCGCCGGTTACGTGGATGGACGATGTGGCCGGATGCTGCTGCGCGGAAACGCCGAGACGGCAGCGTTCCCATGAGCGCCGGCCTGCCGCGTTGCAGCACGGCCCATCGTCCCCTATCTCCGGGCCATGAGCGCCTTCTTCACCGAGCAGGTCACGAGCGTCCGCCGTTGGACCGACCGGCTGTTCAGCTTCACGGCGACGCGCGACCCCGCGTTCCGCTTCATCAACGGCCAGTTCACCATGATCGGCCTGAATGTGGACGGGCGACCCCTCGTGCGCGCCTACAGCATGGTCAGCTCTGCCTACGAGGAGCGGTTGGAGTTTCTCAGCATCGCGGTGCCGGACGGGCCGCTCACGTCGCGCTTGCAGCACGTGCAGCCCGGCGACCCCGTGCTGGTCGGGCGTAAGCCCACAGGCACGCTGATCCAGGACAATCTACTGCCGGGCGAGACGCTCTGGCTCCTCGGCACCGGCACCGGCCTCGCGCCGTTCATGAGCATCATCAAGGATCCGGAGGCTTATGAGCGGTTCGCCCGGATCGTGCTGGTCCACGGCGTCCGCTGGAAGGCCGAGCTGGCCTATGAGGAGTATCTGGAGCGGGAGCTGCCCGCCGACGAGTTCCTCGGCGACATGCTCAGGGACAAGCTCATCTACTACCCGACCGTCACCCGCGAGCCGTTCCGCAACCGGGGCCGCATCACGGCGGGGCTGGAATCGGGCGCCATCCCGGAGAAGCTAGGCCTGCCCCCGCTCGCGCCGGACCGCGACCGCGTCATGCTCTGCGGCAGCCCGGCGATGCTCGCGGACATGAGCGCGCTGCTCAAGGCGCTGCGGTTCAGCGAAGGCAACCACTCCGAGCCCGGCCACTACGTGGTCGAGAAGGCGTTCGTCGAGAAGTAGCGGAGCGACGTTCAGACCGGCAAGGTCGCAAGCCAGCGAGCGAGATCGAGGACCATGTCCCAGAGCAGCGCGCTCAGCCCGATGATCAGCGGAGTCGTCCGCATCCAAGGTACCGATTCGGCCCTGATCGCGAGCTTCTGCCCGGCGCAAGCCGCTTCCCAAACCGTGCTCCCGAAATTCACGCAGGTGGACCTGGGCCGGGGTGCTGATGTGGCACGGCGGGCTCAGTCTGCGGGCTTGGGGCGAAGCATGACGGCGTAGCCGAGCGCGTCGAGGCGGCGGACCAGGCGCTTGGCGGTGCGATACTTATCGATGCGGTCGAGATAGTCGGCACCGAGGTCAGCGAAGGCGACGCCGCGTTGGAGCATATGGAAGGCCGCGACCAGGATCTTGTGCGCGATGGCCACGGCGGCCTTCTTCACGCCCATGCGTGCCCGCAGCCGATGGAACTTGTCGCGCAGATAGGTGCCCTTGGTCCGCCCGCCGCAGACCGCGGCGGTGACCAGCGTGGCCTTGAGGTAAGGGTTGCCCTTGCGGGTGCCGCGCCGCTTCTGCTTGCCCGCGCTCTCGTGATTGGCCGGACAGAGCCCGGCCCAGGCGGCCAGGCGCTGGGCGGTGCCGAAGACGGTCATGTCCACCCCGATCTCGGCGACGATGGCCGCAGCCGTCAGCGCGTCCACGCCGGGGATGGTGACCAGCAAGGCTTGCTGGGCGGCGAAGGGGCACATGGCGGCAGTGATCGCTGCCTCCACCTCGGTGAGATCACGCTCGATCTCTTCCAGGCGGCGGATGTGCATCCTGAGGAGCAGGCGCTGATGCTCGGCGAGGGAGCCGTCAAGCGCCAAGGCGAGCCTGTCGCGCTTGCACCGTAGCCGCCGCTTGGCCAGGTCGGCCATGGTGGCAGCGTCAGTGCTGCCCTCGGCCAGCGCCCGCAGCATCAGCATGCCGGAGACGCAGAACACGCTGCTCATCACGCCTGCGAGCTTGATGCCCGCACTCTCCAGCAGCTTGAGCGTGCGGTTGCGCTCGGCTGCTTGATTGCCGGCCAATGCCTTGCGGTGGCGCACCAGCTCGCGCAGGATCCTGACCTCTGGCGGCGGCACGAAGCTGGCGCGCACCAGCCCGTGGCGGACCAGGTCGGCGATCCACTCCGCGTCCTTCACGTCCGTCTTGCGTCCGGGCACGTTGCGCATGTGCGAGGCGTTGCCCACGACCAGGATGAAAGCACCCTCCAGGGCAGCATGCACCGGCTGCCAGTAGACGCCGGTCCCCTCCATGCCGACGTGGGTAACCCCGTTCTCGAGCAGCCAGGCGCGCAAGGCCGCGAGGTCCTGGCGCATGGTGCCGAAGGTTCGCGTCTCGCGTGTCGGCCGGCGCCCTGCCGCGCCGAGGATGATGCAGGCCACCACCGAGCCTTGGTGCACGTCCAGCCCGGCGGCGCGTTCGATGAGTGCGTCCATTGCCACCTCCAACAACACGGGTGGCGGACGAGGCGCCGCAGGACTGTAAACAGAGGCTGGCCCACGTGCTGGCCGGACGAGCCGGCCGCGACCTTCGGTGGTCCCTGAGCGCGGCGCGGACCGATCTCTTGTCCGGGGTCGGATGCCACCTACCCACTATCGGCCTCCACACGTCCGCCGATCGACATGTTGGAGGCGCCGTCCGCCGTTCCACTACGGACCCATTTTCTCCTCCGAGGCGGTGCGCGGCACGCGCTGGGCATCTCTTGTGCGGCTGACGCGTTGCGTGCATTCCGCTTTCCTCCCTCGCTCCGACCCGAGCAGCAACGAGCCTACATCAAGGTGTCTTCGAAATGCCACGCATTTTTATAAATACACCTTGTAGCGACAAAAGAGGCGCGGTCTCAGCCCAATGCAGCCCCGTCTTGGCGTCGGCGAGGCTGAGCTTGTATCGGTCCGCCCCGGCAAGGAAATCGTACTCCGCCGCTCCTTGGGCGCGATAGTAGCGGATTGCGGCGTGATGCGAGCTCAGGCCGGGCTTCTGGTGCGGACCGGCGCCGGCGTAGTCGAAGCCGCCCTGATACTGCCCGACCCAGCCTCCCCGGCGTAAATTCAACAGGTAGCCGATGGCGGCGTTGCCGGCCGAGACGCGCAGCAGGTCCACCTCGCCGCGCGGCAGGCCGCGGCCGACGAGTTCGCGAAGGAAGCGCTTGGCGACCGGGTGCGCGAAGCTGCTCTCCCGTCCGCGCGAGGCGAGGCGCTGGACGTGCAGCACCAGGAGCGAATCGAGGAATGCCGTCGCCTCGTCCAGCGTCGCCGCACGCCGCACCTGCAAAGCGCCGTAGAGTCGATCGGACCGCCGGACCTGCTGCCGGGTGTTGCGGCTCAGGTGCTCCAGGAAGTCGTTGCCGTCCGGTTCGAGGCGCGAGAGATTCACGAACGGCGCGGACCGCGCGGCGCGGACCCGGACGATCCCGGCCGCGTGCGCCGCAGCGAGGCAGCGCGCGCCGATCCCGCCGAGGACGAGCCTGCGCCTGAGCCGCGGCCAGGCCAGGCCCGCCCGCCTGCCGGACAGCGGCGCGCGCATGGCAGCTCGCAGCCAGGCCGGCAGGTCGCCTGCCCGCCCTGACTCCACCAGCAGGCCATTGTGCTCGACGAAGATCCGGTCGAGTGCTGGGTCGCCGCTCTCGCCGAGCCAGAGCGTCGAGAAGCCGAGCCGGCGGCGCTCATTGAACAGGGCAAGGCCGACCGTGCGCCCGTCCGCCGTCGCGCGCAGCAGGACAGGATCAGGAAAGCGCTCACGCGCACAGCAGCCGACCCAGGTCCAGCCCTGAAAGAAGGTGCCCTCAGCCCGCGTTTCCAAGGCACGCCACTCGGCTTCGAGCGCGTCGAATCCGGCCGCGTCGAGCTCAGGGCGGAGCAGCTCGACGTGCGCCATGGCTGGGCTATGTTGGACGCTCCGCAGGCGGGAAGCAAGAAGCGACCTGCAGCTCCCACTTTTCAGGGCGGCCGAGATGGCGCAGAACCCCGCCGCCCAGCAGGAGTGGCCTGGTGACGGTGAACTGGCTCGCGACGGTGCTGCTCGTGCCGCCGCTCAACCTGGCCCTGATCGCCGCATTCACCTTCTTCCTGCTGCGGCGCAGGCCCGGGCGCGCCATCGTCGGCGTCGCGCTTGTCGGGCTGGTCGTCCTGGCCCTTCCCGCCGTCGGCAATGCGTTGCTCGTGTCCTTGGAGCGTCTGCCGCAGCCGCGCGCGACGGATCTGCCTGCTGCCCCTCCGGGCGCCATCGTCGTGCTCGGCGCCGAGCTTCGCCCGGTTCCCGGTCTCGACGGCGACCTGGGGAAGGACCCTTCCGACGCCGATATCGGGCCGCTCAGCCTGGAGCGCATCCGTGCGGCCGCGGCGCTGCATCGGCGCACGGGGCTGCCGATCCTGGTCAGCGGCGGCATCGTGCGCGACGAGCCCGTCGCCGTCGGGACGGTCATGGCTCGGAGCCTCGCCGACGATTTCGGCACGCCGCCCCGTTGGGTCGAGACGCGCTCGCGCGACACCTGGGAGAATGCGCGGTTCAGCGCGGACCTGCTGCGCGCCGCCGGGATCCGGACGGTGTACGTCGTCACCCACGCCTGGCACATGCCGCGCGCGCTGCTCGCGTTCCGGCGCGCCGGGATCGCGGCCGTGCCGGCGCCGGTGCGGCTCGACGCGTGGCCGCCGCTCACCTGGCGCCAGTTCGTCCCGGCCGATTTCGGCCTGGCAGCTCAGCTATTTCGGGTTCCACGAGTGGATCGGGCTTGCGTTCTATGATCTCCGCTAGGGCGCGCGTGCTCACCAGCCTGGACGCCTTGCCTGACGCCTGTGGGGCGTGGCTCGACGCAGCCGGACCCCAGGCGAGCCGTGCCTGGATCGAAGCGACGCTCGACGCTGCGCTGCCAGGCGGGGCGGTGCCGCGGCTGGTCCTCTTGGAAGGCGCCACGCCGCCGCTCTCGGGGCCGCTCTGTGGGCCGGTCTCTGGGCCGCTCGCCGTTGTGCCGCTCCTCGCGCTGCCGGGCGGCGCTTGGCATAGCCTGACGACCCCGTACACCTGCCTCTACAGAATCGTCGGCGACCCGGCGCTCGACGATGCCGGGTGGCGTGTCGCCGGGCGCGCCGCGGCTCCACTGGTGCGGCGGCACGGGCCGGTGCGGCTGGAAGCGCTCGACCCGGAGGCGCGGGGGTTCGCCGCGTTCCTGCGGGGACTGCGTGCGGGCGGCGTCGTGACGCTCCCTTACGCGCATTTCGGGAACTGGCACGAATCCGTCGCCGGCCTCGACTGGCAAGCGTATCTCGCGTCGCGGGCGGGCGCGCTGCGCGAGACCGTCCGCCGCCGCCTTCGCGCCGCCGAGCGCGACGGCTCGATCCGGATGCAGGTCGCGCGGGAGCCGGCCGAGATCCCGGCCGCGCTCGCCGCCTACGAGGCGGTCTATGCGCGAAGCTGGAAAGCGCCGGAGCCGTTCCCGCGGTTCAACGCGGCGCTCCTGCCCCGGCTCGCGGCCGCGGGCTGGCTGCGGCTCGGCGTGCTATGGCACGGCGAAGAGCCGGTCGCGGCGCAATACTGGACCGTGTGGGGCGGCATTGCGACCGTGCTCAAGCTCGCTCACGACGAGCAGCACAAGGCACTCTCGCCCGGCACCGTGCTGACCGCGCTGATGATCCGGCGCCTGCTCGACGAGGAACGGCGTCCGCGAGCTGGATTTCGGCCGCGGCGACGACGGCTACAAGGCTGGATGGGCTGCACAGCGGCGCCAGCGGACAGGTGTCGTGCTCATCGACCCGCTTCGCCCGGCCGGCCTGCTCGCGGCTCTTCGCCATGGCGTCGGACGCGTCCGCCAGCGCCTGCGCGTCACGTAGGTGCAACCTGAGGCGCCCCGATCACGATCTTCCTACAACCGTGCCGCGCATTTGTCATGGATTTTTGCGGTGCGTCACGATATAACCGCAATGGTTGGGGATAGGGCGAGAGTGCGTTGGGCTACTGGCGCCCGGCAACGTCTGTTCAGAGGTAGGTTTGCGTGGCACGATATCTCGTTACTGGCGGCGCGGGCTTCATCGGGTCTCATCTCGTTGATGCGCTTCTCGCGCAGGGCCATGCCGTCCGAGTGCTCGACGACCTGTCAACAGGACGGATCGAGAACCTGCCGCAAGGCTGCATGCTGCTGCGTGGGGACGTCGCGGATCCGGATTTGGTGCGTCGCGCACTGCAAGGCGTCGCGGGGTGCTTCCACCTTGCCGCCATAGCGTCGGTGGCGCGGGCGAACGAGGATTGGCTCGGCACGCACCGCACCAATCAAACAGGAACTATCGTCGTGCTCGACGAGGCCCGCCGGCTGGGCGGGATACCGGTGGTGTATGCGTCGTCGGCGGCGGTCTACGGCGAAACCAGCGGGATTGCGCGCGAGGACGCAGCACCTGCGCCGCTGACCGCTTACGGTGCCGACAAGCTGGGCACCGAGCTGCACGCGCGGGTCGCAACCCTCGTGCACGGCGTGCCGACGCTGGGGCTGCGGTTCTTCAACGTCTATGGCCCGCGGCAGGATCCTAGCTCGCCCTACAGCGGGGTGATCTCGCTGTTCGCCGACGCGATCGGCGCTGGTCGGCCGGCCCGCGTCCACGGCGACGGATACCAATCCCGTGACTTCGTGTTCGTCGCCGACGTGGTCGCGCACTTGGTCGCTGCGATGGCCCGGCTCGAGGAAACCGGCCGCGGAGAGATTTGCTCGGCCGAGAGCTGGAAACGGGAGAACGGAGCCGACACCGCCACACCGTTCGTCCTCAACGTCTGCACTGGGCAGGAGACCAGCGTGCTCCAGTTGGCGCACGCTCTAGGCAAGGCTTGCGGCCGGGCGGCCGCGGTCGTGCATACCCCGGCGCGGCCCGGCGACATCCGGCGCTCCGTTGGCTCGCCCGCGCTCGCCATCGCTCACCTTGCGATGCAGGCGCGCATTCCCCTGCATGAAGGCCTCGCGGCAACGCTGAGTGGCCTGGCCCTCGCGGCGTCTCCCGTCGGCAGCATCCGCTCGGCGCGTCGCGGGCCGTGGCATGAAGAAACGCCAGGATCACACAGCCTTTACGGTGATCGGCGCTCGATGCTAAGTTCACCTAGGCCGCAGACGAGACGGCAGCAGACAACGATGCGAATTCGGCTGGCTCAGGCGTGTAGCTCAGTGGCAGAGCGCTGCCGCAACATGGCAGAGGTCGGGGGTTCAATTCCTTCCGCGCCTACCGCGCCGGACCACTAGGAAGAGGAGACAGGGTTCCCATGCTGAGGCCGCGCCTGCTCGCCGCCGTGTTCGCCGTGCTCGCGCTCGCCGCTTGCTCGGGCGGCCCGCCAAATGCGCCTGTTTCGCGCGCCCTCGCCGACAGCCCCTACGTCATCGGACCGGGCGACGAGCTGAGCGTCTTCGTCTATCAGTCGCCCCAGCTCAGCCTGCCTGACGTGGCCGTGCGGCCTGACGGGCGCATCAGCCTGCCGCTCATCCCCGACATCGTCGCCGCCGGCAAGACGCCGACCCAGCTCGCCTCCGAGATCGAGGGAAGGCTGCAGAAATACGTTCGCGATCCTAACGTTTCCGTGATCATGCGCAACTTCGTCGGACCGCCAGACCGGCAGGTGCGCGTCATCGGCGAGGCGACCGATCCGGCGGCGATCCCGTATCGTAAGGGCATGACCTTGCTTGACGTGATGATCGCGACCAAGGGCCTGACCCGCTACGCCGCCGGCAACCGCGCCGTGATCGTGCGGAACATCGGCGGCCGGGAAGACACCATCCATGTCCGGCTTTCAGACCTTATCAAGGATGGCGACGTAAAGCAGAATGTCGCGATGGCTCCGGGCGACACGCTCATCATCCCGGAGAGCTATTTTTAGCGCGTTCCTGTCCTCAGCAGATCCTGGCGGTCCATGAACAATCTCAACCTCCGCTTCGTCGTTCGCCGCTACCTCGCTGCTCTTTGGCGGTATCGCTGGCCAGCGGTGCTGTTCGCGTGGCTCATCTGCGCGATCGGGTGGACGATCGTGTTCATCATGCCGAACATCTACGAGGCGAACGCACGGCTTTACGTGGACGCGGACGCCGTTCTGACGCCGTTGCTGCGCGGCATCGCCGTGGATGCAGACCCGAGCGCCCAGCTCGACGTCCTGCAGCGCACGTTGCTGAGCCGGCCCAACCTCGAGACGCTGATCAGCAAGACGGACCTGGACCTGCAAGTTCACAACGCGGCCGAGCGGGATGCGCTGGTGAACACCCTCGCGCGCGCGATCGTTGTCACCCCGCAGACGCGCAATTTGTTCACCATCTCCTACCGCAATCCCTTGCGCCGGCTCGCGGTGCAGGTGGTGCAGACGGTGATGAACATCTTCATCGAGAGCAAGGCGGGCAGCAATCGCCAGGATATGGCCCAGGCAGGCAAATTCCTCGACGCGCAGATCGCGAACTACGAGCAGCAGCTGCAAGCGGTGGAGCGCCGCCGGGCGGACTTCCGGTCGAAATACGTGGACCTGCTCCCTGGCCCTGATGGCGGAACCTCTCGCCTGCAGGATGCTCGTGCGACGGTGACCCAACTTGAAGGGCAGATGGAGGACGCGCAGGCCAAGCGCGATATGCTCAACAAGGAGCTTGCGACGACGCCGCCTCTCCTGACGACCGAGATGCTGGGTGCGGCCGGTGCCGGCGCTGCCCTGGCAACGGCCGAGGAGCATCTCGCGGAGCTGCGGCTGCAATACACCGACCAGAGCCCGGACGTGATCGCCCAGAGGCGCTTGGTCGAGGCCCTGCGCTCTGGCAAGGTCCCGAGCGCGACTCCCGCCCCGGCGCCGGCGCCGCGCACCATGGCTCCTGGCGGCAGCCGCTCGTTGCCAAATCCGGTCTACGAGCAGCTCAAGGTCGGTCAGGTCAACAACGACGCGTGGATCGCCTCGCTGACCCGGCAGGTCGCCGAGGCGCGGGCGGAGCGGGATCGCTTGGAGACGATGGCGCACAACGCGCCGGGGCTCGACGCGGACTTCACGCAGCTCAATCGCGACTACGACGTGATCCGCAAGAATTACGAGGAACTGCTCGCCCGCCGCGAAGCCATGCGCATCGGCCAGGCCGCGGATACCGACGCGCAGAAGATCAAGACCCAGGTCGTTGATCCGCCGCAGGCGCCGAATGTGCCCGTCGCGCCGAAGCGCATCCTGCTCATCTTCGGCGTGTTGGTCGCGGCCATCGCAGGAGGTGGCGGCCTTGCGTTCGTGCTCCTGACCTTCGACCAATGCTTCCACACCCTGGATGACCTACGGACCATGGGGCTGCCGGTTGCTGGTAGCGTCACCCTCCTCATGGCAGCCCGGTCAACGACACGCCGCTCCATTGCGGTCACGTCCTTCATCGCGGTGGCGAGCGTTCCGGCCATCGTGTGCCTCGGCCTCGTCTATCGCCTGCTGGTCCATTCCAACCTTCCGACCTGATCGAGGCCAGATCGCGGTAGGAGGCTGTTAACGTTCTCGCGGCATTCTGTCTCCGTCCTGCGGAGGCCGCTCGAATGTTCAACGAAATCTCGTCCACGATCGCTCTTCCGACCGCCCGGCAAGCTGCGGCGGAGCACGACAACCCTCTCGCCTGGCGTCTCGCCATTCCGCTGATCGGCGGCGCATCAGCGGCCCTATGGGTGCTCATAGGAAAAGCGATCGCGCTGGTGATTGCTTAGAGGCGTTCGCGCAAGCTGGCGTCTCCATCACCAACGGGCTCCGCTGATCTGATACCAACGGCCCCGGACAGTGACCTTCCACTGTCCGGGGCCGTTGGTATCGCGCGCAGGGTTGGTGTGGCGGCTGCGCGCCGAACAAAGACTCATACCAGTCGCCCCGGACAGGTCCTGTCCGGGGCGACTGGTATGAGCAGAGCTATTCCGCCCTGAGCGCCGCCCGCAAGTCGGCAATCCCGTCAGGGTCCTCGTAGAAGGCAAGCCGCCCCGCGGCGACCGCGGCGAAGCGATAGAGCAGCGCGCGGCGGCGGGCAGGAGCAAGAGGATGGGCGGGCGCTTCGCGCACGATGTCCGCCTCCGCTGAACCGTACGCGACGATGAGGCCGCACGCCTCGGGCAGCGCCTCGCTCGGGAAGTCAGCGTCCACGGCGAAGTAGAGCGCATCCGAGAAGTCGCGATACTCCGGCCACTTCGTGTCGGCCTGGAAGTCGCGCAGGCCGGACTTGACCTCGATGCAGGCGAAGCCGCCGTCGGGGCGCAGCGCGAGAATGTCCGCCCGGCGATGGTTGGGCAGGCTCACCTCGTGGACCGGAGACCAGCCGAGCCGGAAGCATAGCCGCGCGGCCGCGCGGCGGACGAGCGCTGCTCGCTCGGGAAAGGAGGGTTGCATGCGGCCTTGTTAGCTGAAGCCACGGCGTTCGCACATGCGAGACGCGCCGGCCGGCAGTCTGGAACCGCTGGCCGCAGGGTGCATTTAGGTTCCATGGTTGCCACGCGATTCGCCGTTGCCATCCATATCCTGATGCTGCTCGCCGTCAGCCGCGGCACGCCTGCAACCAGCCTGTTCCTCGCGCGCAGCGTTAACACCAACCCGGTGGTCGTTCGCCGCATCACGCGGCTGCTAGCGTGCGCCGGGCTGATCTGGGTGCGTCGCGGTGCCGGCGGCGCCGAGTTGCTGCGCCCGTCCGAGGCGATCTCGCTTCGCAACCTGTGGCGCGCGGTGAACCCCGGCCGCGACCGTCCGCTGCTGCCTTTGCACGCGCGGCCGGACCCGGCCTGTCCCGTAGGCGGCAGCGTTCATGCGATCCTCGGCCAGACGTTCGGTGCCGCGGAGTCCGCCCTTCACGAGGCGTTGGGCCGCACGACGCTTGCGACCCTCGTCGGCCGGCTCGACCGGGTGGCATGACCGCGACCAAGCCCCTGCTGGCGCCGAGCGCCGACCTCATCGCAGATCTCGCCGAGGAGGCGCTCGCGGGCATCCCTGCGGTCCTGCGCGAGCATGTGCGCGGTGTCTCCATCCTCGTGGAGGACGCCGCCGACGACGAGACGCTCGACGCGCTCGGCCTGGACAGCGTTTGGGATCTCACGGGTCTCTACCGCGGCATACCGTTCGGGCAGGCAGAGGGCGTGGACGTGCGTCACGCGCCGGACATGATCCTGCTCTACCGCGAGCCGATCCTGCTGGAGTGGATCGAGACGGGCGAGGATTTGCGCCGCCTCGTGCGCACTGTGCTGATCCACGAGATCGCGCACCATTTCGGCTTCAGCGACGCCGACATCGCGCGGCTGGAGAGGGAAGGCTAGAGAAAACGCCGCCCGTCCCGCGGGCCGATGTCGCTTGACACCCGGCATGAGTGTCATCACAGAATTGTTCTGATGGCACGGAAGGATCCCGATCAATGATCTTTGTCCGCCCGTTCTGGCTCTGCGTGGCCGCATGTGCCCTAGCGGGCCCGATCCTCGGTGCATCCCCCGGCACGGCAGAGGAGCCGGAGAAGATACCGGTCCGTGTCGTGGTCGTGACCACGTTCGAGGTCGAGCAGAACGGGCAGGATCAGGGCGGCGAATTCCAGGCCTGGACCAACCAATACCCGCTGCCCGTGCATATCCCCTTCCCGCAGGGCTACCACGAACTCCGCTACAACCCGACTGATCAGGTACTCGGCATCGTCACGGGCGAGGCCACGGCGCGCGCCTCCGCCTCGATCACCGCCCTTGGCCACGATCCGCGCTTCGACTTGAGCCACGCCTACTGGGTTGTCGCCGCCATCGCCGGCATAGACCCGAACGTCGCCTCCGCAGGCTCCGCCGCCTGGGCGCACTACGTCGTTGACGGCGACCTCGCCCACGAGATCGACGCGCGAGAGATCCCGCCCGACTGGTCAACCGGCTACACGCCGCTGGGCCGCTATCTGCCTTACCAGCAGCCCGTGCCGCCAGCGAACTCGATCAACGGCCAGCAGGTCTATACGTTGAACGCGAAGCTGGTGGACTGGGCCTACAACCTCACGAAGGGCATCCAGCTGGCTGACGACACCAACCTGCAGCAGCTCCGCGCCCCCTACACGCAGGCCACCGCGAGAATGCCGCCCTTCGTACTCGAGGGTGACGATCTCGCCTCCGGCACGTATTGGGTCGGAGCCCTGCTCAATACCTGGGCGGAGAACTGGGTTTCCTACTGGACGTACGGCAAGGGCAAGTTCGCCACCACGCTTGAGGAGGACACCGGCATCATGCAGGCGATCACCTTCCTAAGCCAGGTGCACCGGGCAGACCCTTCGCGCGTGCTGATCCTGCGCACCGCGGCCGACTTCACGGTCCCGCCGCCCGGCCTGACCGCGGCAGATCTGCTCAAGATCGACGAGGGCGGCGGGTCATCCGGGGGATATGCGTTCTCAGCCTACGCGGAGAGCCTCGCCGCCGCCTACGCGGTCGCCAGTCCGGTGGTGAGGGAACTCGCCACACATGGGGGTCCCTCCGGGGAGTAAGGATCGAGCGGGCACGGAACACGACGATCGGCGGGTGCCGCAGTTCAGACCGCGGCACCATCAGTTGCCATGACCCGCCGCACCTCCCGCCGCAGCGCCGGGACGACCTCCGCCGTGAACCAAGGATTCTGCCGTTCCCAATGACCTGTCCGCCATGACGGATGGGGTAGCGGAAAGTAGCGCGGCAGGTGGTCCCGCCACCTTCGCACCCGCTCCGTCATACCGCCGGGCCCGAGCGCCGACGCCTGCGCGTAGCCGCCGACCAGCAGCGTAAGCCGAATCGCAGGCATCAGCGGCAGCAGGCGCGGGTGCCAGAGCGCAGCGCATTCGGGGCGCGGCGGCGCATCGCCGCCGCGCGGCAGGCGGCCGGGATAGCACAGGCCCGTAGGCAGAATCGCGACGCGCGTCTCGTCGTAGAACTCGCCCGGCGCAAGGCCGAGCCACGTGCGCAGGCGGTGCCCCGAGGCATCGGTCCACGGCACCCCGCTGGCGTGGACCTTGGTGCCGGGTGCCTGGCTGGCGATCAGCAGCCGCGCCGTGGCGCTCACCCGCAGGATCGGTCGGGGGCCGAGCGGCAGGTCGGCGCAGCGTGTACAGGCCCGCGCCTCGGCCGCGACCTCATCGAGGGTCAGGCCCATTGGGACAGCAGCTCGTCCACGAAGCGGGGCACGATCTCTGTCGCCCGCCCGTGCCGCGCCTCGTCGAACAGGGGCGTGCCCTCGCTCGGCTGCAAATTCAGTTCCACCGTCCGCGCGCGCCCGCGCACGGTGGCGACGAAGCCCGCGGCCGGATAGACATGACCCGACGTGCCGATGCTGACGAACAGGCCGCACCGGTCGAGCGCCTCGCCGATCTCGTCCTAGCCCGTGCGGGACCTCCCCAAACCACACGACGTCCGGCCGCAGCCGGGTGCTCTCGCACGTTGGACACGGCGTGTCCGTGTCCAGGTCGTCGTCCCACGGCACGGCCTCGCCGCACGCCAGGCATCGCGCCCGGTGCAGCGCGCCGTGCATGGGCAGCAGCTTGCGGCTCCCCGCCCGCGCGTGCAGATCGTCCACGTTCTGCGTGACCAGCAGGAACGGCGCGGACCAGGCCGCTTCGAGCCGGGCGAGGGCGCAGTGCGCCGCGTTCGGCTGGATCGCGGGGTCGGCGAGCTGGCGGCGGCGGGCGTTGTAGAAGGCGTGGACGCGCGCCGGGTCGCGCACGAAGGCGTCCGGCGTCGCCACGTCCTCGATGCGCACGCGCGACCAGATGCCGTCCGGGTCGCGGAAGGTGGCGAGGCCGGACTCGGCGCTGATGCCAGCGCCGGTGAGGATGACGATGGAAGGCGGCACGGCCCAGCGCTAGCGGTTGCTTCGCCGCGTGCCGGCGAGCGAGCAGACCAGCTCGGAATTGATGCCCACCTGCGCGTAGCCCGGCGACGGTGTGTAGAGCTGGATCTGGCGCCCGAAGTCGCAGAACTGCGCCATGACCGGTATCGGATCAGCTTCTGGGGAGTTCAATTCCAAGATATCGCCGGCCTGACAGTGCGCTGCCTGAATCGCCTTCGCCAACGCTGCCGTGCTAGCGGTCGCGTTCAACGAGTCCCTCAGCGTCCTCGTTGAAGCCAGGTTCACGCTGCAGATCCTGCCGGTGTCCTGCGCCTGCTCCGCGGCTCGGCCGTGCCCAGGTGCTGCGAGCATCGCGAGCACGCCCGCGCCGGCGAGCCAAAGTCCCATGTCCCGACCAGCCACGCCACGCCTCCTACGCCAGTGCATACTCCACCTCCGCCGTGTAGGCAGACGCTTCCTTCCCCAGCCGCGAGCTGAAGAGCGTGAAGTGCTCGACCATGACCGGCTCGGCGCGGAACAGGTTGTTGGCCTGCACCCAGGCCGCAACCCGCGGCTCGGCCACCGCCTCCACGCGCGCGAGCGTCACGTGCGGCGCGAAACGGCGGCGCTCTGGGTCCAGGCCCGTGCGCTGCAGCGCCGTCTCAATCTTCGCCTGCAAGTGGTCCAGCGCGGCGCTCCGCTCCACGCCGGCGTAGAGCGTCGCGGCCTTGCCGCCGCGGTGGAACACGCCCACGCCCGCGAGGCTGAGCGTAAAGCCCGGCGCACGCAGCCCGGCGAGTGCCACGTCGATCTCCTCCGCACGCCAGCCCGGCACCTCCCCGATGAACCGCAGCGTACAGTGCAGGTTCTCGGGCGGTATCCAGCGCGCGCCCGGCAGCCCGCCCGCGAGGAAGCGCAACCGCTCGCGCAAGCTGTAAGGAAGGTCCAAGGCGACGAACAGCCTCATGCGCCGCCCTCCTTCGCTTCATCGAGCAGCTTCTCCACCAGCGGCAGGATGCGCGAGACGACGCGCTTTACGCCCTCCGGGTTGGGGTGGATGCGGTCGGCCTGATTGAGCGCCGGGTCGGCCGCCACACCTTCCAAGAAGAACGGGTCGTAGAGCACGCCCGGCCGCTTGCCGAGCTGGTCGAACACGGCGCGGAACTGGCGCTCGTAGTCCGCGCCCAGGTTCGGCGGCGCATACATGCCGCTGAGGAGGACCGGGATGTGCCGCTTCGCGAGGGAGTCGAGGATGGCGCCGAGGTTCGCCGCGGTCTCCTTCGGGTCGAGGCCGCGCAGCCCGTCATTGCCGCCCAGTTCGACAAGGGCCGCATCTGAGCCGTCCCCGAGCGCCCAGTCGAGCCGCGCCCGGCCGCCAGCCGTGGTGTCGCCCGACACGGCGCCGTCCAGGATCTCCACGTCGTAGCCGTTCGCCTTCAACGCCTGTCCGAGCTGCGCCTCGAACCCGTCCGCGTGGGCGAGGCCGTAGCCGGCGGCGAGGCTGTCGCCGAGGACGAGCAGGCGCAGCGTCCGCGCGCCCGCTTCGTGCACAGGGCCTATGACCAGGAAGAGGGCAAAGGCGGCGTTGGCCAGGCGGCGGCGGGCGCCATATCTGGGTGGCATGGACATCAATTCGCCTTCGCCCGGCGCCGCGTCAATGGTGCGCGCCCGGGATCTGCTTCTCACGGTGCCTTCCGCCGCTGGGCCGGTCAACATCCTCCAAGGCGTGGACCTGGACGTGGATGCGGGCGAGGCAGTCGGCCTCGTCGGGCCGTCCGGCTCGGGCAAGACCAGCCTGCTCATGGTGCTCGCCGGTCTGGAGCGGGCGACGGGCGGCGAGGTCTGGGTCGCGGGAGCGCGCCTCACGGGCCTCGGCGAGGACGCGCTGGCCCGCTTCCGTCGGGACACCATCGGCATCGTGTTCCAGTCATTCCATCTGATCCCGGCGATGACGGCGCTGGAGAACGTGAGCGTGCCGCTCGAGCTCGCGGGCGTTCGCAACGCCCGGGCGCGGGCCGAGGAGGCGCTCGCCGCGGTGGGCCTCGCCCATCGCCTGACGCACCTGCCAGGCCAGCTCTCCGGCGGCGAGCAGCAGCGCGTCGCCCTCGCCCGCGCCTTCGCGCCCCGCCCGCGCCTGATCCTCGCCGACGAGCCGACCGGCAACCTCGACGCCGCCACGGGTGCGGCCGTGATGGACCTGCTGTTCAGGATGCAAGCCGAGCGGGGCACGACGCTGCTGCTCATCACCCACGATGCCGGGCTGGCGAGCCGGTGCGGCCGGCGGGTCAGCATGGCCGACGGACGCGTCGCCGAGACCGTGGCGTGATCGCCCTGCGTTTGGCGCTCCGCGAGCTGCGGGGCGGGGTCCGGGGGCTGCGCATCGTGCTGCTCTGTCTCGCGATCGGCGTTGCCGCCATCGCCGCGGTCGGCAGCCTGCGCGAGGGGATCGACCGCGGCCTCGGCGCGCGACGGGCGGGCCCTGCTCGGCGGCGACCTGGCTGTCACGACCGGCGCGCAGGTGCCGCCCGACTCCCTCCGCGCCTGGCTCCGCGCCCGCGGAGCGCGCCTGTCCGAGGTGGTGGAGATGCGCTCCCTGCTCGTCGCTCCTTCCGGCGACCGGGCGCTCGTGGAGCTGAAGGCGGTGGACGCTGCCTACCCGCTGGTCGGCGCGGCGACCCTTGACTCCGCGGTGCCCTTGCAGACCGCCATCTCCGGCAACCCGCCCACAACGCCCTGGGGCCTGGTGGCTGACCCGCTCATCTTGCAGCGGCTGAACCTCCACGTCGGCGACCGCGCGAAGCTCGGCAACGCCGAGTTCCGGGTCGCTGCGGCGCTCGCGACCGAGCCGGATCGAGTCAGCGGCCCGCTGCTCTTCGCGCCGCGTGTCATGATCTCCTCGGCCGCCCTGCCGGCGACGGGCCTGATCCAGACGGGGTCGCTCGACAACCACCGGCTCCGCGCAGCACTCCCGCCCGGTGCGGACACGAGCCTGGTCGCGGACGAGCTGCGTGCGGCCTTCCCGGACGGAGGCTGGACCATCCGCCTGCCGGGCGACGCGGCGCCGGGCGCCGAGCGCTTCGTGGACCAACTCAGCCTCTTCCTCACCTTGGTCGGGCTGACCGCGCTGCTCGTCGGCGGCATCGGCGTCGCCAACGGCGTGCGCGCCTGGACGGAGGCGCGGGCGCGGAGCATCGCCGTGCTGCGCTGCCTCGGCGCCTCGTCCAGCCTCGTCCTCGCGACCGTGCTGATCCAGGTGCTCGTCCTGTGCGCCGTGGGGATCGCGGTAGGCGTCGCCGTGGGGGCGGCGCTGCCCGCTGGCGCCGTTGCCCTCTACGGAGACGCGCTGCCCATCCCGGCCGAGATCGGGATCTACCCCCGCCCGCTGCTGCTTGCCGCCGCCTACGGCCTGCTCACCGCCGGGGCCTTCGCGCTGTGGCCGGTTGCGCGAGCTGCGCGTATCCCCGGTGCCGCCCTGTTCCGCGACGCCGTCGTGCCCTCGGGCGTGCGCCCCAGGCCTTGGGTGCTCGCCGTGAACGCGCTGATCGCGGCGGCGCTCGTCGCCCTGCTGGTCGCCACGTCGCCAGATCGCCGCTTCGCGCTCTGGTTCTGCGCCGCCGCGGTCGGGACGCTGCTGCTGTTCCGCGTGGGCGGCGCGTTGCTGATTGCGGCGGCGCGTCATCTGCCCGCGCCGGGCCGGGCCTGGGCGCGCCTCGGCCTCGCCAATTTGCACCGGCCCGGCAACGCCACGCCGCTCATGCTCGTCTCCATCGGGCTTGGCTTATCGACGCTCGCGGCGGTGGCGCTCATCGAGGGCAACATCCGGCGCGAGATGCTGCAATCCATGCCCTCCAACGCGCCCACGTTCTTCTTCGTGGACATCCAGGGCAACCAGCTCGACCGCTTCGAGGGCATTCTCGCGAAGCAGCCCGGCGCTGGGCAGGTCGAGACCGTGCCGAGCCTGCGGGCGCGCATCGTGAGCGTGAACGGCGTCCCGGCCGACCAGGTGAAGGCCACGCCCGACACCGCCTGGGCGCTGCGCGGCGATAGGGGCATCACCTACGCCGCGACGCCGCCGGAAGGGACCCGGCTGGTCGCCGGGCAGTGGTGGCCCGCGGACTACAAAGGACCGCCGCTGGTCTCCTTCGATGCCGGGCTTGCGAAAGGCTGGGGTGTGCATGTCGGAGATACGATCCAGGTCAACATTCTGGGGCGCGGCGTGGACCTTAAGATCGCCTCCCTGCGCGACATTGCCTGGCGCACGCTCGGCCTCAACTTCGCGCTCGTCGCCTCGCCCGGCCTGCTGAGCCACGCGCCCCACGAGTATATCGCGACCGTGCGCGCGACGCCCGGCTCCGAGGCAGGCATCCTGCGCGCAGTCACGGACGCGCTGCCCAACGTCACCGGCGTCCAGATTTCGGACGTGCTGGCAACGATCGCGGCGCTGGTGGGAAAGATCGCGGCGGCGCTGGCGGCGGCGGGCGGACTGACCTTGGCCGCCGGCGCGCTGGTGTTGGTGGGCGCGGTAGCCGCGGGGCAGAGGCGGCGCATGGCGGAAGCGGTGATCCTCAAGGCGGTCGGCGCGACGCGGGCGCAGGTCCGGGCAGCGTGGCTGGCTGAGTTCGGGCTGCTGGGCGCCTGCGCAGGGCTGCTAGCCGCGCTCGTGGGCACGGCCGCGAGCTGGGGCGTCACCCGCTTCGTCCTCCATGCCGACTGGGCGTTCCTGCCCGGCACGCTCGCCCTCACCATTCTCGGCTGCACGGCGCTGATGCTCGGCCTCGGCTGGGCGGGGACGGAAGCGGCGCTGCGAGCGCGCGCTGCTCCGCTGCTGCGGAACGAGTAGCCGGCGCCGCGCACGGTTTCGATCTCTACGACTTGAACGTCATCGCCGGCCCGGCGCGGCAGTGGCGGTTCACCATCGCCCCGGAGTATGCATCCCTCAGCTGGTAAGGGAGGAAGATCATCATGGACAGCAGCGTCCTGACTCAGCAGGTTCAGCACTACATCGGCGGACGCCGCACCGGCGCCAAAGGGGCTAACGATGGGCGCACGGCCGACGTGTTCGACCCGGCGCTCGGCAAGGTCGCGCGCCGGGTGCTGCTCGCGTCGCGTGCCGAGGTGGACGAGGCGGTGCAGGCCGCGCAGGCCGCATTCCCCGGCTGGGCTGCGACGACGCCGCTCACCCGCGCTCGCGTCCTGTTCCGTTTCCGCGACCTGCTCGAGAGCCGCAACAACGAGCTGGCGAGCATCATCACCGCCGAGCACGGCAAGGTCATCACCGACGCCCGCGGCGAGGTGATCCGCGGCATGGAGGTGGTCGAGTTCGCTTGCGGCGTCCCCGATCTGCTCAAGGGCGAGTTCACGGACCAGGTCGGCCGCGGCGTGGACAGCTTCTCGTTCCGCCAGCCGCTCGGCGTGTGCGCCGGCATCACGCCGTTCAACTTCCCGGCCATGGTGCCGCTGTGGATGGCGCCCGTCGCGATCGCGACCGGCAACTGCTTCATCCTGAAGCCCTCCGAGCGCGACCCCTCCGCCTCGCTGCTCATCGCCGACCTGTTCAAGGAGGCGGGCCTGCCGGACGGCGTGTTCAACGTGATCCAGGGCGACAAGGAGGCGGTGGACGCGATCCTGGAGCATCCCGGGATCGCGGCGGTCAGCTTCGTCGGCTCGACACCCATCGCGGAATATATCCACCGCACTGGCGTGCTCCACGGCAAGCGCGTGCAGGCCCTGGGCGGAGCCAAGAACCACATGGTCGTGATGCCGGACGCGGACCTCGACCAGGCAACCGACGCGCTCATGGGTGCCGCTTACGGCTCGGCTGGCGAGCGCTGCATGGCGATCTCGGTCGCGGTCGCGGTAGGCAACGTCGCCGACAAGCTCGTTGAGCGGCTCACGCCGCGCGTCCGCGCGCTCAAGGTCGGACCCGGCAGCGACGAGGAGGCCGAGATGGGGCCGCTCGTGACCCGGCAGCTCCTGGACAAGGTGCGCGGCTACATTGACCAGGGCGTCGCCGCCGGCGCCGAGCTTGTCGTGGACGGGCGCGGCCTCAAGCTCCAGGGTTACGAGGACGGCTTCTTCCTCGGCGGCTGCCTGTTCGACCGTGTGACGCCCGACATGACGATCTACAAGGAAGAGATCTTCGGCCCCGTGCTCTCCGTCGTGCGCGTGCCGCAGTTCGACGACGCGCTCAAGCTGGTCAACGACCACGAGTACGGCAACGGCAGCGCCGTCTTCACCCGCGACGGCGACACGGCCCGCGCCTTCTCCCAGGGCGTGCAGACGGGGATGGTGGGCGTGAACGTGCCGATCCCGGTGCCTATGGCGTTCCACTCCTTCGGCGGCTGGAAGCGCTCGGCTTTCACCGACCACGCCATGCACGGGCGGGAAGGGGTGCGCTTCTACACCAAGCTCAAGACCGTAACGTCGCGCTGGCCCACCGGCATCCGGGCCGGGGCAGAGTTCGTGATGCCGACGCTGGCCTGAGGAAAGCGCCGGGCTGGCCCAGGCGCGGGTCAGCCCGGCATCGTCCCCTTGTCGTGCATGGCGTGGGCAAGCCGCGCCGCGGCGAGGTCGGCCAGCGCCGTGCCGACGCTCTTGAACAGGGTGCGCCCCCCAGACGCCGGCACGGCGCCCCGGCATAGATCGGCGAGCATGCCTGCGACGTCGCCAGCCATGAGGCCCGCCAGCTCACCGGCTTCCGCGAGCGCTGCGGGGCTGTCCACCCAAACCTTCGCCTGCGCCACCGCTTGTTCGTCGGCCTCGCGCATGGTCGGGCGGAAGCTGCCGACGAGATCGAGGTGCGCCCTCGGCCGCAGCCACGCACCGTGGATCAGGGGCTCGGCCGCGAGAGTCGCGCACGACACCAGATCAGCCGCGGCCGCTTCGTCCGCGAGTGAGCGGGCAAAGCGTGCGGGCAAACCCTCGGCCGCGAGCTCGGCGGCCAGAAGCTCGGCGCGGGCGGGCGTGGGGTTCCAGACAGCGACCTCGGTTAGCTCGCGCACCTCGCGCCAGGCACGCGGCAGCAGGCTCCCGACCCGGCCCGCGCCGGCGAGCAGCATCCGCAACGGCCCCGGCGGCGCCAGGTAGCTGCCGGCGAGGGCGGAGACGGCGGCGGTGCGCCGGGCGGTCAGCTCGCCGCCGTCGAGCAACAGGAGCGGCCGGCCGGTCTCGGCGGAGGCGAGCAGGTAGAGGCTGTGGACGGCCGGCAGGCCGCGCGCCGGGTTGGCGGGATGGACGGTGACGAGCTTGGTGCCGAGCAGGCGCTCGTCCCAGGCCGGCATCAGCAGCAGGGTCGCACCGCCCGGCAAGGTGTGGTGGTGCCGCTCCGGCACGTCGCCGCCCGCTGCGAAGGCGGTGCGCAGCGCCTCGATGAGCGGCCCGAACGGCAGTGCCGCCCGAGTCTCGGCAGGCCCCAATATCTGCGGCCCGAGGAACGGGTCAGATAACATGGCCCTCTACCGTCCGCCTCCCTTCACGGAGCCGCCGCTACGTGCAGCGCAGAGAGATCGAGGCTGCGCCACTCGCCGTAGAGCGCCCACTCCGCGACCCCGCGCCCGGCGCCGGGCGCGTGCTGCATCCCATGGCCGCTGAAGCCGTTCGCGAAGACCAGGTTCGGCGCCTCGGGCAGCGTGCCAAGGAGCGCGTTCTGGTCCCAGGTGCAATACTCGTAATGTCCGGCCCACGCTCCCACCACGCGCAGGGCCTCGAACGGGCGGACACGCGCCGCGAGGCGCGGCCACAGCACCTGCTCGAACGCTTCGTGGTCCGCGTCGAGGCCCAAATCCTCGGCGTCGTCTGCGGGCGAGAAGCCAGCGATGAATCCGTCTCCCTCGGGCCTGAACCAAGCGCCCGAAGGATCCACCACGAGCGGACACGGCGTGACCGGCTCGCGGCAGCGCAGCACGAACACGGTCCGTTTGCGGGCCTCGACTGGCAGCGCGATCCCAGCCATCGCCGCCAACGCGCGGGCATACGGTCCCGCCGCGTTGACCACCGCGCCCACCTCAATTCGACGCCCGTCTGCGAGATGCACCGCGGCGATGCGCGCGCCCTCCCGCTCAAAGCCGGCGGCCTCCCCGTGAACCCAATCCGCCCCGAGCGCGCGTGCCTTGCGCCGGAGAGCTGCGTGCAGCCCTGGCCCGTCGAACCATCCCTCGCCCGAGAGACCCAGCACGCCCGCGGCGATCCCTTGCGTGCTCAGCCACGGGAAGCGCGCGGCGAGAGCCGCCGGGTCAAGCCAAGCCAGGTCCGCACCTGCCTCACGCTGGGTCGAGAACGCGGCATCCAGCGCTGCTGCTCCTCCGCTCGCGGCGAGCGTGAGATACCCCTGCTCACGGAACGCGACGTCGGGCGGCGCCTCGCCCTCGACGGCCAGCTCCTCGTGAGCATGGTGAAGGAACCGCGACGCCGAACCGTGAGAGCGCGATGTTGGCAGGCGTCGTGAATTGCTGGCGGATGCCGCTCGCGCTGAGCTGGGAACTGGCGCGCGCGTAGGATGGGTCGCGCTCGACCACGACGACCCGGCATCTCGGATCGAGCCGGCGAAGCCAGTAGGCGACGGCGCTGCCGATCGCGCCGCCGCCTATCACGCAGACATCGGCGTGCGGCAGACTCAGGCGCGTGACTTCTCCACCATCACCCGCGCTTCATTCACCGCCTCCGCGAAGCGCTGGTTCAGCACGTCGAGTGCCTCGCCGTTGCTGCGCTGGATCAGGTCCGCAAGCTCCTTCATGTGCCCCACGGCACGCTCGTAGGCATGTTTGAGCATCTCGGCCTGCTTGCCCGCGCGATCCTGCGGCGACTCGGCCGCGCTGAGTTCCCGCATCGCGTCGGTCATCTCGCCCATGGTCTGCTGCATGATCTCCATATTGCGCCGGGCGAGCTGTTGGGCGCCTTCGAGGGCGACGCGATTGGCGGCCGAGAGCGCCTCGAGGTTGCGGCGGTAGGCGCCGAGCATGAGGTCCATGTCCGGCATCGCCGGCATCCGCAGGCCATCGAACATCTTGGAGAACTCGGCAGCACCAGTGCTCATAGCACTCGAGGCGGCCTGGCCCATGTCGCGGGTCGCCTTGGCTCCAGCGTCAGCCATGCTGGCTCCGGCACTCGCCGTAGCCTTGCTCATGTCGCGGGCGGCATCCGCCCCTCTATCGGCTGCGCTCCTCTCGGATGCGTGCGTGGTCTTGCCCGTCGAGGAAGTCTTCGCGTCGGCCATGGTAATCTCCTCTGCAGTTTGCAGGTGGCACTTACATCACGATCGGAGGCGAGGCAGGCGGTTCCGGCGGCAGCGGGGAGAAAGGATCGGTCGCCGTGTCCTCCACGGGCTCGCTCGCCGTCTCCAGCACCTCGGCCGCGTCGGCGGCTGAACCGGAGCGGAACGGCATCCAGCCCTCGGCGCGCAACGCTTGGTCGAGGCCTTTGTCCACGGCGGCCATGGTGGCGGAAAGATCCTGGCTCTCGTCTCTTTGCCAGGTGCGCAGGGCGCGCAGCCAGATCGCGAGCAGCCCGTGAGTCCGAAGTTGTCCGGCAAGGCCGTCCAAAGGGACGCCGGCGGCATCGAGCAGCCAGCGCATGGAGCGCAGCGTTGCCATGTAGAGCAGCGCGCTGGTGCCCGGATCACTGGGAAGCGTCCGCATCAAGGCGAGCACGCCGTCGCGATGGGCCTGCAAGCTGTCGAAGCGGCGCATCACCATGTCGAACAGCCGCTCGCGCGGCGTCTCGTCCGGCGTGCCGGAGCCGAGAGCCGCCTGATCGGCAAGCAGGCCGAAGCGCAGCAGCACCGCGCCTTTGCTGGGAAAGCGCGCCCGCACCCGATCGAGAGGCAGCCCGGCATCACGCGCCGCGCTTGCAATCGTGGCCTCCGGCCAGCCGCGGAGCGCAGCCTGCTCGAAGAGCGCGGTAATGAGGGCGCGGTCAAGATCGGGATCGTCCATCGTCATGCCCGAATGGTGGGTGCCCAGGGTATCGCCCCAGGGTATCGCCCCAGGCTATCGCCCAGGACATTCCGACTCAAAAGCCGAATCTAGCCTGCGAGTTCCCGCGAGCGCTCCGTAGCCGCCGCGACGGCGCGGGACAAGGCCGCCGGCCACGCCGCCTCGTCCATCAGTACCGCCAGCGCCCGCTCTGTCGTGCCTCCCGGGCTCGTCACCGACCGGCGCCGCACAGCCGCGTCCTCATCCGAGGCCGCGAGCAAGGCGCCGGCACCCGCGACGGTCGAGCGCGCGAGACGCCGGGCGAGGATGGCGGGCAAGCCCTGCTCCACGCCAGCCCGTTCAAGGAGTTCCGCGAGCAGGAACACGTAAGCCGGTCCGCTGCCGCTCACGGCGGTCACCGCGTCGAGGAGCGATTCGTCCTCGACCCAGGCGACCTCGCCCACGGCGGCCAGCAGCGCGTCGCAGAGGACGCGCTGCGGCTCGGAGACGCCTGGCCCGGCGCAGGCGACACTGATCCCGCGGCCGATCGCGGCCGGCGTATTCGGCATGGCGCGGACCAGGGCTGTGCCTGGGAGCATAGCCGCGAGACCCGCGAGGGTTCGCCCGGCCATGATCGAGAGCGCGACGGCACTCCCTAAGCGCCGCGCGACGGACGGCAAAGCCGCGCTCGCGACCTGGGGCTTGACCGCGAGGACGACCGCGGTTGGGTGGAAGCCGGCGGGAATCATGCTCGCCGAGTCCACCACCTCGACGTTCGGCGCCCTGAGCGTGCGGGCCTCGGGCGCCGGATCGAGCACGACGGACGGCGCGAGGCCGCGCTCCTGCCAGCCCCGGAGCATGGCCCCGCCCATCCGCCCTCCGCCGACGAGGAGAACGGGCGGCAGCGCGGTCATGCCTCGCCCACGCACTCCAGCATCGCCGCAGCGAGCGCGTCCGTCGGCGACTTGCCGCCCCAGAGCACGAACTGGAACGCAGGATAGAACCGCTCGCACTCGGTGAGCGCGATGTCCACCATGTCCTCCAGGCTCTCGGCGGAGGCGCCAGGCGCCCCGCGCAGCAGGACGGAGTGCCGGAACAGCGGCCCGCCATCGTCGCTGTCCAGGCCGAAATGCCCGATCCAGAGGCGCTCGTTGGCGAGCGCCAGCAACTCGTAAAGCGCGCCGCGCCGGGCGGGCGGGACCCGCAGATCGAACGCGCAGGTGAAGTGCATGGCGCTGATCTCGGTGGACCAGGAGAAGTAGAGTCCGTAGTTGCACCACTTGCCGGGCGCTTCGGCGGCCATCTCGGCGTCGTTGCGCCGGTCGAAGGCCCAGTCGTTGGCTGCTACGATCTGCTCGATCACGTCGAGGGGGTTGGCGGCATCGGGGAAAAGCAAGGTGGTCATGCGGGTCTCCCCTGAGGTGAGGAAGGCCTGTCCGCCGCGGCGAGGGAAATTCCCCAACTCGACAGGATCCCAGCCTACCGGCCCGCCAGCGTGCCAAGCAAGGGTAAGTGGCACGCTCGCGGAACAGTCAATTCGGGCACATTGTGCGCCGCAGCGAGCGGGAGGGCAATGGCGGGGGATTTGGACCGCGAAAAGGTGAGGTATTTTTTAATTTCATCGCGGTCGCCCATGACATTCGCACCCTGCAGACGGCTACTCGACGCAGGCTCGGGCCGAGGCCGCGGTCTTTCACGCTGACTCTCGACATCCGCTGTGACCGCGTCACACGATCGCGCGGTCGCTAGGCCTACTCAGCCGCGACCGCCGCCTCTGCAATCGCGATCTCGGCCAAGGTATCGGAGAAGGTCGGCGCGCGTCCAAAATCGGCGAACGCCGCTGGGTTCAAAGTGTTCACGGTCGCACTCCCTCGGCTCAGGCTGCGCCAATATCCGAGAGGTGCTACGATGACGCCTTGCATGACGTCCTCGCTCACCTTCGCGATCGCCTCGAAGCTGCCGCGGTCATTGAAGACCCGGACCGCACTCCCCTCACCGATGTTCCGCGCGCGCGCATCCTCTGAGCTGACGAGAACGACTTGCTGTCCGGCGTGATGCAGCTGGGCCGGCAAGTTGCCAAAGGACGAATTGAGGAACGCGTGGCTCTTCGGCGAGATGATGTTGAGCGGGTATCTCGGAGGACGCCCCGGGTTCGTCGGCTCCGCCTCGTGAGGTGGAGTGTAGGCTGGCAGCGGGTCTATCGGATCTCCGGGCTGGAACTCGTTGGAGCCCTGCCGGAACAACGGCAGGACGAAGTTGCCGCCGGCCGCCATAGACGCCTTGAACTCGCACTTGCCTGACGGAGTGAGGAAGTTGCCCATAGCGTGAGGCAGGTATGTCTCGGGCGTCCCTACGTTCAAGCGCGCCCAGCCCTTCTCCTTGAGCAGGTCCATCGTGATGCCCTGGAGGGCCGGGCTCGCCCAATCCAAGGCCTCCAGCGCCATCTCTCCGTCGCTGCGTGCCCATTGCTGGTCGTCGAAGCCCATGCTGCGCGCCAGCCGGCGGAACAGCTCGGTGTTGGGCACCGCCTCCCCAAGCGGCTGGATCGCTTGTTGGTTCAGCGACAGGTAGAGATGCCCCCACGAGAACATGATATCGAATTGCTCCAGCTGCGTGGTCGCCGGTAGGACGATGTCCGCGTAGCGGGCGGTGTCAGTGAGGAATTGCTCGCTGACCACCGTGAACAGATCCTCGCGCTCGAGGCCTCGTATGACCTTCCCCTGCTCCGGGGCGACGATGGCAGGGTTGGAGTTGTAGACGAACAGCGACTTGATCGGTGGATCGAGCCGCTCCTCATTCGTCAGCGCTGCCCCGAGCCGCCACTGGTTCAGCACGCGCGTGCCGGGCTTGATCCAGTCCGGCCGCATCAGGTTTTCCCACTTGACCGGAAAGGCCCAGATCGGAAGCTGCAACATGCCGCCGCCGATCCGGCGCCAAGCGCCAACCAGCGCCGGCAGGCAAGCCGTGGCGCGTACCGTCTGGCCGCCCCCTGCGTGACGCTCGATCGCAACGCCGATACGGATCACGCTCGGCTGAGTGGTCGCATACTCGCGCGCGAGCGTCCTAATGTCCTCCGCGGGGATGCCCGTGATCCTCGCCACCTGCTCGGGCGGGTACGCCTTGACGCGGTCCCTGAGCTCGTCGAAGCCGAGCGTGTAGTTCTCCACGTATTCGCGGTCCACGAGGTCTTCGCTGATGATGACGTTCATCAAGCCCAGCGCGAGCGCCGCGTCCGTACCCGGACGGATCGGGATGTGCCAGTCGGCTTCGCGAGCGGTCCGCGTCTTGACCGGATCGATCACGACCAGCTTCGCGCCGTTCTTCTTCGCCTCAGCGATGAACGGCCAGTGGTGCAAGTTGGTGCTTATTGTGTTGCAGGCCCAGAGAATGATGTACTTCGAATGCTTGAAGCTCTCCGGGTCCATACCAGGGGAGGGGCCTATTGTCATGAAGTAGGCCGTGCACGAGCCGGAGTCGCAGAAGGTCCTCTCGCTGATCGTCGCACCGAGCTTGTTGAAGAATGGGTCTCCTACGTTGAGGCCGTTGAGGA
>CAWIUA010000029.1:0-30501 GCA_963839135.1 uncultured Alphaproteobacteria bacterium | reverse complement strand
ATGCCTTCGGTGCCCAGATAGCTGTAGGGCAGGATGGCCGTAGGTCCGAATTGATCGATGATCTTGGACCAGCGGTCTCGAATCACGGCCATTGCCGCATCCCAGCTGATGCGTTCGAACCGGCCGCTCCCTTTCGGTCCGGATCGCTTAAGCGGATAGAGCAGCCGGTCAGGGCTGTAGACCCGCCGCTCGTAGTTGTTGACCTTCACGCACAGCCCGCCGCGGGTGAAAGGATGATCGGGGTCGCCCCGCACTGAGACTGCCCGCCCATCCTCGACCGTCACCAGCATCGCGCAGGTGTCCGGGCAGTCGTGGGGGCAGGCTGCACGGACTACCGTCTGGTGTTCGGACACGCTCGTTGATCTCCCCGTCCAGTCGTGTCGCCGCCGCTATGCGTTGCGAGACGAAGTGCCCATAGCGCGAGCGGCAACGTGCATGAGTGCTTGTCGGGGCAGCCGATCTTGGCTGCTGAACTGGTGAGCCGGTTCTTTATACGACGAACGCTAGCCGCAATCCCGTGAGGCTGCAAGGACGACCCTGTTACGAAACGGAAAGGAGACATCCCAGGAAATCGGCTTCAACACTTGGGCTGGCGATCCAGCAGCGTCGGTGGGCGTTGATGGGTTGGCCCGCCCCGGTTCGCGCAGCTCATGATCTGCCCCGTGACGGACTACTACGCCCCCGGCACGCCATCTCTACGTCGAGAACGGCGCCGGGTACGGCTTGACGCGCGAGACCATGGCTTGGTTCTGGGGCCAATATCTGCCGGGCAGGGATGATGCCGCGAACCCGTACGCGGCTCCGCTGCGCACATGAACCTTGACGGGCTTCCACCCTGCTTCATCGCCACGGCAGAGTTCGATCCGCTGCGCGACGAGAACGAGCGGTATGCGGAGCGGCTGCGCGACGCCGGCGTTCCGGTGACCGCGGTCCGCTGCCCCGGCATGAACCAGGGCTCGCTGTTCTGGGTGGGCACCGTCGATGCGGCGGCCCTCGTCCTGGACGACGCGACTGCCTGGCGCTGTATGGCCTGCGGCACCTGCGACCGCGCGCCTCATCGGCGCACCACGCTGGAGGGCGCACCAGCAGCGGAAAGATCCGCCTTCCCTTGGGCGCTTTCCACCCTTAATCCATCCCTGGGAGCCTGAGAACGCCATCGCTCCGCGACAGCGCACTCAGCTCCGTCTGAAAGCGACAGTCTCACGCTATGAGACGAACCGCTCACAAACCACTTGATCCAGAGAGCATTCCTCACGAAATTGCCACCGCGGGTGGGTTCCACCCGATCTAGGGGAAACAACGATGGCCTACAGTCCCGATTTCAGGACCTATGCGCCGAGCCCCGCCGCATCCGCGGCGGCGCTCGACACCGGGCTGCGCGCTTACATGCTCCGGGTCTATAACTGGATGTGCTCGGGGCTGGCGCTCACCGGCATCGTGGCCTACGCGGTCGCGAACACGGACCTGATCACCTTATTCTACCGGAAGGTGCAAACCCAGTACGGCGGCTACGCGATACATCCGACCGGCCTGGGCTATCTCACCATTTTCGCGCCGCTCGCCTTCGTCATGGTGCTGAGCTTCGGCATCAACCGTCTCTCACGCACCGCGACCCAGGCCTTGTTCTGGCTCTTCGCGGCGGCGATGGGCGCGTCGCTCGCCAACATCTTCCTGATCTACTCGGGCGCCAGCATCGCCCGCGTGTTCTTCATCACCGCGGCGACCTTCGCGGCGATGAGCCTCTACGGCTATACCACGCGCACCGATCTCAGCCGCATGGGCAGCTTCCTGATCATGGGGCTGATCGGCGTCATCATCGCAAGCCTGGTGAACGTGTTCATCGCGAGCACTGCGCTGCAGTTCGCGGTCAGCGTCATCGGCGTGCTGGTCTTCGTCGGACTAACGGCGTTCGACACGCAGCGCATCAAGAGCACCTACGTACAGCTCGCCTACGCTGACGGGACCGATCAGGCTGCGAAGCGCAGCGTCTATGATGCGCTCAGCCTGTACCTCAACTTCATCAACCTGTTCATGCTGCTCCTGCAGCTCTTCGGCGGCAGCCGCAGCAGCAATAGCTAGGCATCTCGCCGAGCGCTCAAACACGATGGCCCTTGGGAGCGATCCCAAGGGCCTTTCGTTTACTCGTCGTCCGCCTCGGTCTCGCCGGGCTCCGCGGCCGCCCCGCTCTTCACGATGCTCTTGAGATAGTCCGCGAGCTTCGTGACGGCGGTTGCCTTGTCAGTCTGGTCGAGTGCTGCCATCTCCGTGGCGAGACGATCCATGGCCGCCTCGTAGATCTGGCGCTCGCTGAAGCTCTGGTCCGGCTGCCCGGCGTTGCGGTGGAGGTCGCGCACCACCTCGGCGATCGCGATCGGGTCGCCCGAGTTGATCTTCGCCTCATACTCCTGCGCCCGGCGTGACCACATCGTCCGCTTGATGCGCGCCCGGCCCTTGAGCACGGCCAGCGCCTCGTCGAACTGCTTGCGGGTGGCGAGCTTGCGCAGCCCGGCCGTCCGCGCCTTCGTGACCGGGACGCGCAGCGTCATCCGGTTCTCCTCGAAGGTGATGTGGATCAGCTCCAGCTTGTGCCCCGCGATCTCCTCGGTCGCGATGCGCTCCACCTTGCCGACGCCGTGAGTCGGATAGACCACGTAATCGCCCTCGCGGAACGTCTCCTTCGCCGCGGGCTGGCGCGGCACGATCTGCGGCCGGCCGTGCAGGCCCGGCATGCCGGGCATCTTCGGCGGCGAGCGGAATTGCGGCTCGGCCGGCGCTGCGGCGGGCTTCACGGTCGGCGCGTTTTCGGAGGTTGGCTGGACGGACGACATGGCCTTGGTCAACGGAGACACCCTGCCTTATTATGAGGTGGGTCACGCACGAACCCACGAGGCAGACCTCGCGGCCGCGTCGTGGCGTGAGACACCTAGCACGATGTCGGAACGCCGTCACGTGGCCGCAAGGGGGAGGTTGGACTGATCGGCTCGGAGGCGCGGCCCTTGGTTGAGCTCACCCTCACGATCGATCTCAGGCCCGGCATCTACGGGATAGGGTCTTAGCTGCCGCCCTCCGGCGGCAGCCGCAATTGCAGCCCCAGCCGATCGAGCTGCCGCTCCACGGGGTAGTTCCTGAAGATCGCCGCCGTCACGGCCGGCGAGTGGCGGCTATCAAACCATTCATCGCCCGGCCGGCCCTCAAGGATCACGAATGCGAAGGCGTGCGCCTCGATCAGCTTGATGATCTTAGTCTCGTCGAACAGGCCCTTGCTGGCCAGCTCGGTGATGATGGCAGGCTCCCACGGCACCTCGCGGCCCGCCTGCATCAGCAGCACCATGTCGTCGGAGAACACCGGCTTCTTCGCGCGCTCGACCATGCCGCGAATCTCATCGTATTGGCGGCGATATGCCGGGTCCACGAGTTGGCGCGCGCCGATTGAGGGCGCCGCAAGCGCTTGCACGAGCAGCAACGCGATGAGGGCGAGGGCTATGATCCCCGATGACGATCGCCGCATGAGAGTCCGGGCGGCGTCCGCCATAGCGAAGCCAGCAAGCAGCGCCGCACCCGAGATCAGGGGGAGGGCGTAGTTGAAGTTGGCGCCTGTCTTGCCCAGGGTGACCAGCGAGGCCGTCCCCAGCAAGAAGTAGAGGACGGACATCGCTTCCGCCGGCCGCAGCGCGCGAAGACGCGTGCCCGATTGTGCCCTTGCGACGCGCACCACGGCCAAAGCCACGACCGCGGCGGCGATGACGAGCACGGGCGCGCAACTTTGCATGAAGCCCAACTTGCGGATCTGGACGAAGACCATCCAGAAACTGAAGCGGTTCACGTTGTAGAGCACGACGTGGCGCGCGAAGCCGCCATCGGTGGCGAGCATCAGCCCGGCGAAAAGCGCAGCGCCGGCGACAACCGCGACGGCGAAAGCGCGGAGCGCGCGTCCGGGCATCCGGGGCAGGAGGGTCGCGAAGGCAGCGGCGGCCCCGAGCACCGCGGTTTGCTTGGTGAACGCGGCAAGGACGAACACGGCAGCGGCGGCGTAGAGAAGCCGCGGACGGTGCAAGCCGCGCAGCGCGAGGAACATGCCCAGGAACTCAAGCGCCAGCGCAACCAGATCAACGCGCATCAGCCGCGCCCAGATGACGATCGGGCTCAGCGCCACGAACAGCAGTCCCGCCGCCGCAGCGCCTGCGAGCACGGCAGGTCGGGGTGAGATCGGCCGGGCGTCGTCGGCGACGATCCCGGCGGCCAGCGCGGCCGTCGCCGCCATCGAGACCAACGACACCAGCCGTCCAGCAACGAGCCAGGGGAGCCCGGCGAGGGTCGCCACGGCCCGGACGACGAGATGATAGACGGGCGGGTAGTGAAAAACGAGGAAGGGGTAGCGCTGCAGGTCCCCGTACATCCTAGGCCCCGGGATCAGCAGGGCCTGCTGCCAGACGATGCCTTCGCCGTAGTCGAGCTCCCCCGGAAAGATCGCCGTGAGATAGGCGTTGTAGGCGAACTTCGCCCAGGCGAGCAGGAGAAGCGCCACGGCGGCACCGAAGCTGAGCCAGGCCAGCCAGACGACCCAAGGCTGGGCACCATTAGGGCGAAGGCTGCCGGGAGTGGTGGCTTGGGACGCTGTGGACATCAGCGCCGGGGCCGCGCGCGCACCAGCATCTGCTTGCCCATGGGACTCACGGGCGAGCGGAGATAAGCGCGGATCAGCGCTGGCGAGACTGGCAGGCGCGACTTGACGGTGAGCGGCAGAAACCGTGGCCGCACCTCCAGGACGTCGTAGCCGTTCGCTGTCAGGAAGTCCGCGAGGCTGACATGGGAATAGACCGCCACGTGCGTGTAATCGTCGAAATACTCGCGGTAGGCATAGCGGTAATTGGGTTGCAGGATGGCAAGCACGCCCTCCTCGCCCAGCTTGGCCCGGAGTTGCTTCAGCACGGAGGCGAAGTCCGGCTGGGTGAGGTGCTCGAACAGGTTGCTCGCGAAGGCGAAATCGACGCTGCCGTCATCGAGGAAGCCGAGGTCGGTGACGCCGCCCACGTGGGCCTCGATGCCGGGCGCGAGATAACGCGGGAAGTCTGGCCATGCGTCGAGCGCGACGCGGCGGCGGGCAGCGACGTTGTTGATGAAGTCGCCGTATCCGCAGCCCAGGTCGAGAACGCAGGCATCGGGCGGGATCAAGGCACTGAAATAATGGCGCCAGAGCGCGCCCCAGACGACGGCGCGCTTGGGATCGTGCGTCAGCCGCGACGCATGATAGCCCTCGATCATGCAGCCTTCGTTCCCCGCCAGCCGAACACGATGCCGCCGATCATGCGCAGCCCGACTTGCAGCGCGCGCCAATTGTTCGTGTTGCCGCCCTTGCTGGCACCGACCCGCGGGTGGAAGGTGATAGGGCACTCTACGACGGTGTGTCCTTGGGCGAGCGCCATATCCATGAAGTACGCGTTGAACTCCAGGTTGACCCGGTCCGGCCTCAAAATGGGCAAGAGCTGCTCCACGGCAGCGCGGCGGCAGAGCTTGTAGGTGGTGCCGACGTCAGTGATGGTGCTGCGCCCGAGGTGCTTGGCTTCGAGCAGCTTCCCGACGAACAGGTTGCCGTAATACATGAAGGTGCTGAGCTGTGTTCGATACTCGCGCAGGGTCTCGGCAGTCCGTGTGCCGTTGACGACGTCTCCGTGCGGCGCATAGGCGAGCAGCTTGTCCACGTCGTAGGCGCGGAACGTCATATCTCCCTCGCAGAGCACGATGAGGTCGCTCTCGCCGAGCCGGGCCGCCTCGGTGAGGCAGCGGTGGACACAATAGCCGTAGCCTTGCTGCTCCTCGTTGAAGGCGAGGGCTCCCGCCTCGATCGCCCGGTCGAGGGTCGCATCCCTCGAATTGTTGCTGACCACGATCACGGTGCCGACGCGGGGATGAGTGCGGAAGTCGGCAACGGCAGCGGCGATGCTTGCCTCGTCGTTGTAGGCCGTGAGCGCCACGGTCACGCGGGGCGCCGTCACCGGGTCGAATCGCACGCCGCCGGGCTGTCGCTTGCGTGGGAAGAATAAGAGCAGGTCTGCCGTCGCAAGGGCGACGCCGATCACCAACGGCACGCCGCTGTACCAGACAATCCAAGCGTTCAACGGCAGCAGCGCGGCGTCCAGCCTGAAGATCACGCGCGGGATGCCCATCAGGACGCCGACGATGTAGAGCGTCAGGCCGACGGCTATGAAGAGCAGTCCATACATCAGGAGCGGCAGGCGCGAGGCACGCTCGTACGACAGGGCGGCCCGTGCCACGCCGGTTAGCGGGCTGCTCATCGTAGGAGCGCTTGTGCAGTTGACCGAGACCGCACGCCCAGGGATGACAAGGGTCGCCGCACGACACGACGAAGCCAGATTGCACCCGCCGCGTCAACGCGCGATGCGATCAGCCGCCTCAGATCTACGGAGATCCCGGTTCCGGCGAGAACAAGGCCTCCTTGCCGGGCTTGTCCTTCCACTCGTCGGCATCCGGCGGCGGCTCGCCCTTGCGGGTGATGTTGGGCCAGGCTTGGGCAAAGGTGCGGTTGCGCTCCGCCCAGGCGCTCGCGCGGTCGTCGCTGTCGGGCACGATGGCTTCCACCGGGCACTCCGGCTCGCACACGCCGCAGTCGATGCACTCGTCGGGATGGATGACGAGCATGTTCTCGCCCACGTAGAAGCAGTCCACCGGGCAAACCTCGACGCAGTCCATGTACTTGCAGCGGATGCAGCTCTCTATGACGACGTAGGTCATCCCTTGTCCTCGGTGGCCTCCTCGGGGGCACCCTGCGCGCTCAGGGCTGCGGCGGGTATGCCGTTATCCTCGTTCCCGTGCAAGACGGGGTGCGGCGCGGGCGCGTCGCCCAGCTCCTCGTAGAGCTGCCGCGCTTCGGGAGCCGGGCCGCGGCGAGCGGCGAGGGCCAGGACGCGCAGCACGCGAACGTCGCCGCGGAGCGGCACGGTGAGCACATCGCCGGGCCGCAGCCGGGCGTGCGGCTTGTCGGTCGGCTGCCGGTTGATGCGGACCAGCCCGCCCGCGACGAGCCGGGCGCAGTCCGATCGCGCCTTCATGAAGCGGGCGCACCACAGCCACTTATCGAGCCGCTGCCATTCCCCCGCCTCAACGGATGGGTCTTCGGTCAACGGTGAAGTGCCCGCAAGGCCGCGAACGGCCCGTCGCCCTTCGAGCTCGGACGCGGCGGCTCTGGACGGGTCCGATTCGCCGCCGCCCTCTCCGCCCGGCGCCGCGGCAGCATCATGGGCGGGGACGGCGGCCCAGCCTGGTCGGGCGGCAAGGCGGCGCCCGGCGCGAGCCGGACGCCGAGCGCCCGCAACACGGCTGGCAGCGCCTCGGCCCGGACCCCGAGGCGCGACGCAAGGTCGGCCGGCACCGCCGAGGCGCTCGTCCGCGTCGCCCACGCCAGCTCCGCCGCGACCCGCTCCGCCACGTCGAGGCGCAGCAGCACCGGGCCGGCTGCGACCCAGCCCATCGCCTCCGCGAAGCCCGGCGCCCAATCCGCAGGCGCTGAGGGGATCGAGACCAGGCCCGGCGTCGGCAGCGGCGCCGGGTCTGCCCCGCCACGCACCGCCCAGAGCAGGGCTCGCGTCGTCGCCGCCTGCGGCTTCAGTAGCGCCGGCACGAACAGGGCGAAACGCCCGGCGCGCACCCCGAGCGCCTTGAGCCGTCCGCGCAGCGGCGGCGGGACCAGCGCCTCCGTCGCGCCCGGAACGACGCCGCCCGCCTCGACCAGCCGATGCAGCGGCCCGCGTAGATCCGGCTCATCGTCCGCAGCCGCGCGCGCGCGGAGGAGCGGTGCCAGGTCCCGCTCGACGAAGGCGTCCACGAAGCGTTGCAGCCGAGCCCGGATGCGCTCGCGCGAGGGAGCGTCGAGGAACTCGCTGTCGAGCGGCTCCACGCGTGGGCGCAGCAGCTCCGGGCCGGGCCGCAGCCGGCCCACCGGCACCCCCTCCCAGCCGATCCGCAATCCCGGCAGCACGGCGAAGGCCGCGTCCGGCGCGCCCTCGAACAGCGCGACCCGGCCAGGCATCCACGCCCGCAGCGCCCGCCGCGCGGCGCGCAGCACGAGGCGCCGCTCCGGTCCCTCCGCCTCCGGGTCGGGCACGAAGCCGAACCCCGCGACGTGCCCGACAGGATGACCCTCAACCACGACCTCGCCCCGTGCCGAGACGGCGGAGAGCAGGTCCTTGTCGCTGCCTTCGTCCAGGCGGCGCATCAGGTGCGCGGCGCGGCGGTCCACGAAGCGCGCGGTCAGCCGCTCGTGCAGGGCGTCGGAGAGCAGGTCCTCCACCTCCCTCGCGCGGGCCTGCCAGCGCGCTGCGTCCCGCACCCAGTCGGGTCGCGCCGCGATATAGGCCCAGTCCCGCACGCCGGCGAGGCGCTGCATGAGCGTGTCGAGGTCGCCATCCGCCCGCGCGAGCGCGCTGATGCCGGCATCGAGCCAGTCGGACGGTACGCGCCCGTCGCGGGCAAGATGGGTGAACACGCGTGCGCAGAGCCGGTTGTGCGATTCGTCCGCGAGCTTGCGGAAATCCGGGATGCCGCACGCCTCCCATAGCAGCCGCACCCGCCGCGATCCGCGGGCGAGGTCGCGTATCTCGCGCTCCCGCGAGAGGTTCGCGAGCGTCTGCAGATCCACCGCGTCCGGCCCGCGAACGAGGCCAGGCCGCGGCGGCGGAGCTTGCAGGCTCGCGAGGAGCGCGTCCACGCCGGAGAAATCGAGCTCGGCGTTCCGCCAGTAGAGCTGCTCCAGCGGCTCGAACACGTGGCCTTCCACGGCGCGCACCAGATCGTCCTCGATCGGCGGGCAGTCGGCCGTGGTGCCGAAGGTGCCGTCCCGCATCCCGCGCCCGGCACGGCCCGCGATCTGGGCTATCTCAGCGGCGGAGAGCCGCCGCGCCTCGTGCCCGTCGAACTTGGTCAGGCGCGCGAAGGCGACGTGGTCTACGTCCATGTTGAGGCCCATCCCGATCGCGTCGGTCGCGACCAGGAAGTCCACTTCCTTGTCCTGGTAGAGCTTCACCTGGGCGTTGCGCGTGCGCGGCGAGAGGCGGCCCATGACGACGGCGCAGCCGCCGCGGCGCCGCCGGATCATCTCGGCGATGGCATAGACCTCGGCCGCGCTGAACGCGACCACGGCGCTGCGCGGCGGCAGGCGCGTGAGCTTCGCGTGCCCCGCATAGACGAGCTGCGAGAGCCGCGGCCGCGTGTCCACTTCCGCCTGCGGAACCAGCCGCTGCAAGAGAGGCCGGATCGTCTCCGCGCCCAGGAACATAGTCTCCACCATGCCGCGGGCATGGAGCAGCCGGTCGGTGAAGACGTGGCCGCGGTCGGGGTCGGCGCAGAGCTGAATCTCGTCCACGGCCAGGAACTCGACAGGCCGGTCGAGCGGCATGGCTTCCACGGTGCAGGAGAACCAGCGCGCGCCGGGCGGGACGATCTTCTCCTCGCCGGTGATGAGCGCGACCTGGCGGGAGCCTTTCCGCGCCACCATGCGGTCGTAGTTCTCGCGGGCGAGCAGGCGCAGCGGGAAGCCGATGATGCCGGAGGCGTGCCCGAGCAAGCGCTCGATGGCGAGGTGCGTCTTGCCCGTGTTGGTCGGGCCAAGCACGGCCCGGACTCGGGAGGGGAAGCCGAGCATGATGGAAGAGAGGGTTGGCCCTCGGCGCCGATTCTGCAAGCGCGACATTAAGCGCGACATTGGTCGGTGCCTTGCCCTGCCTATGCACCGGTGCGACACCCTGCGCCATGGAACTCGATCGCGACCTTGACTGCCTCGCCCCTGCGGGCGCGGGCCTGCGGCTCCATCCGGTCCGCCCAGCGGCGCTGGACGGCGCGATGGCCGGCCTGCCCTACGCCGCCTTCCTCCGGGCCTCCGGCTTCAGCGCCGAGCCTGGCCAGGTCGCCCTCATCCCCAGCGAGGACGGGGTGTCGGGCGCCCTGCTCGGCCTCGGCGAGGATCGCTCGCCCTGGGCCTTCGGCGGCCTCGCGACGGGATTGCCGCCCGGCACCGACTGGCATCTCGTGCCGGGCGACTACGATCCCGTGATGGCCGCGCTCGGCTTCTGCCTCGGGGCCTATCAATTCCCGGCCTTCAAGGAGCCGAAGCCGATCGCCCGGCTCGCACTGCCGCCGGGCGGCGAGGACGGCGCGCGCATCGCGCGCGCGACCTGGCTCGTGCGAGATCTGGTCAACCTTCCGGCGAGCCATCTCGGTCCCGAGGAACTGGCCGAGGCCGTGGCGGCCCTCGGCCAACGCTTCGGCGCCATTGTCGAGCTGAACTCGTGGCGAGGCGCTCGAGCGCGGCTACCCGGCGCTCGCCGCCGTGGGCCGCGGCTCGGCGCGGCCGCCCGTGGTCGCCGTGCTGCATTGGTCGGGAGCCGGTCCAAAGGGAGACGACTCCGCGCCGCTGGTGTCCCTCTGCGGCAAGGGCGTCGTCTTCGACAGCGGCGGGCTCGACCTCAAGCCATCGGCGGCCATGCTGCGTATGAAGAAGGACATGGGCGGAGCCGCGCTCATGCTCGGTCTGGCGCGGCTTGTCATGGAGCGGGGCCTGCCTGTTCGGCTTGCGTTACGGATCGGCTGCGTCGAGAACCTGGCCGGCGCCCACGCCATGCGCCCTCTCGACGTGTTGAACACGCGCCAGGGCATCTCTGTCGAGGTCGGAAATACCGATGCGGAGGGGCGGCTCGTGCTTGCCGACCTGCTGGCCGACGCCGCCGAGGAGAAGCCAGCTATCCTTTTCGACGCCGCAACGCTGACCGGCGCTGCCAGAGTGGCTCTCGGGCCAGATCTTCCGGCGCTGTTCACGACGGACGACGCGCTGGCGGCCCGCCTGCTCGCCGCAGGCGAGACAGCGCACGATCCGCTCTGGCGCCTACCACTTTGGAACGGTTACGAATCCTGGCTCGCAAGCCCCGTCGCTGACACGAGCACGGTCGGCTCCAAGCCCATGGCTGGCGCGATCGTCGCCGCCCTCTTCCTGCGCCGCTTCGTCCCGAGCGGCGTGGCGTGGGCGCACATTGATACCTATGCATGGAACGATTCGGCACGTCCTGGCCGTCCCGAAGGAGGCGAGGCGATTGGGTTGCGGGCGCTGCTGGAAGCGCTGGCGAGCTTGTATCAAGATCGCACCGAGGTTTAGGTTACACATTTGTCATCAGAACGATCCGCAACTCCTTTGTCTTCCCCCTGTAACAATGACCGCCTTGGACGATATGAGGTGCGAGAGCGTGCCTCGGCGCGTTCAGGCGCGGTAACATCGTACAATGAAAGGACTACAATCGTGCCGACATCGACAGCCGCCGACCAATTGGTCGGCATCTTCCGTGACACCGTCGTCGCCCTCGTTCGCCGCGACGGCCCTGACCTGTCCGCGCGCCAGCTCGGCGTGTTCCTGACGTGCTACCTTCAGGACGGAAACCACACCGTGCGCGGCCTCGCGGCCGAGCTGAACGTGTCCAAGCCTGCGATCACGCGCGCTCTTGACCGTCTCAGCGAGCTGGATCTCGCTCGCCGCAAGGTGGACCCGCAGGATCGGCGCAGCGTGCTCGTCCAGCGTACGCTCAAGGGCCAGGCGTTCCTCCGCGAGCTGCGTGGCATCATGCAAGAGGCCTCCAGCCCTCGGCGCGAGACGGCCCAGGCTGGCAGCCAGACGAGCTCGGCGTCCCGCAAGGTCGCGGCCGGCTGACTGCTTCGGGCGGCGTGGGGAACAGCTCTTCCGCGCCGCCGGCGCCTCACCAGCGGCCTAAACCCGCGCGCCGGGCGCGGGCCAGCACATAGGCTGCCCAGGCGAGTTGCGGCGGCAAGACAAGGAGCGGAACGAGCGCCTTGAGTGGGCCTGAGACGGCCAGGAACAGGGCGCAGACCAACCCGCCCCAGGCCGCGAAGGCCCAATGCAGCGGTGCGATGGCCGCAGCCGGCATCCCTGCCCGGTGGGCAACCTGGTAAAGGTGCCCGCGGTGCGGCTGTGTGACCCGCTCGCCCATGAGCAGACGCCGAGCCAGCGTGAAGGCGGCGTCGAGCAGCAAGCCTGAGAGCAGCATCGGCACCAGCAGCGCCGACAGCTCGACCCCCTCGAACCGCGCCGCGGCGACCCCGAGCACGGCTAGCACGAAGCCGCAGAATTGGCTGCCGACGTCGCCGAGGAAGATGCGCGCGCGTGGGTAGTTGAAAGGCAGGAACCCTGCGAGCCCGGCCGCGAGCGACAGGCTCGCCGCGTACGCGAACCATCCGCCCTGCGCCGCGGCGATGGCCGCGAGGCATGCGCAGGCGACGAGGCACGTCCCTGAGACGAGCCCGTTCAGCCCGTCCATGAAGTTGACCGCGTTGGTCGTGAACAGGATCCAGACGATTGTGGCGGCCGCGCCCAGCCACCCAAGCGGTACCGCGCCCACGTCCGGCACCCGAAGGTCCCAGACCGCGAGACCGCTGCCCACGGCCAGCAGCGCCGCCCCGACCTGCGCCGCGAGTTTCACGGTGAACGGCCAGTCCCGCAGGTCATCGAGGAACGCGACCAGCGCGATCGCGGCGGACGCCAGGATCACGCCCCGGAAATACGGGTCCGCGATGCGCGCGAACGCGGCGTAGCGGTAGAGCAGCGTCATGCCGAGCAGGAACGCCACGACGACGCCGACGCCGCCGCCCTTGGGAATCGGTCGGGTGTGCGCCTTGCGCGCGTCTGGCCGGTCGAGCACTCCGGCGCGCGTCATCAGCCGCACGACCCACGCGGAGACGAGCGCGAGGGCGAGGGCGAACAGGAGATGCCGGGCGAGCACGGTGGGGAGCAGGCTGGCCTCGCGACAGGGGAGCAGAGGGTTGGGGGAGCGCGGGAAGGCGGCTATAGGATCGGCACGATGGCCTCGCAACGCTCCGTCAACCGCATCCTGCTGAACATCACGCTCGACGGTATGCTAGCCGCTGTCGCAGCACCCGTCGCGAGCTGGGTGGCCTGGCCGGAGGACCGGGTGCTGCGGCCGCTCTGGTTCCTCGCGGGCGGCGCGATCACGCTTCTCGTCGCGGGGGTGCCGTTCCGGCTCTCGCAGCAATACTGGCGCTTCGCCGGCATAGGGGACCTAGTCAGCGTCGCGTCCAGCAGCGTCCTGAGCGCGGCGTTGTTCTCCCTGCTCCTGCTGGCGAGCGGCTACCCGATGCCGACGCCGACCTTCCCGATCGTTTACGCGCTCGTGCTGGTCGTCGCACTTGGCGCGCCGCGCGTCGCTTACCGAATGCAGCATGCGCGCCGGCCTGGTCCTGTGAGCGGCGAGGGGGCGCGGCCCGTTCTGCTCGTCGGCGCGGGAGAGGGCGCGGATTTGTTCCTGCGCGCCCTCGAATACGGCCGCGGCGCCTATCGCGTGCTGGGCATCCTCTCGCTCGGTGACGCGCAGACCGGGCGGCGCATCCACGGCCAGGCGATCCTAGGCACGGTGCGCCAAGCGCCCGCGGTGCTCGCCCGGCTGCGCGACGAGGGACGACTGCCCTCCGCCCTGGTCGTCACCGAGCCGGACCTCGCCGGGTCGCCGCTCGCCGCACTTTTGGAGGCAGCGGACGCCGCGGGCGTGCCGGTGCGACGGGTGCCGCGGCCGTTCGCGCTGCAATCGGCGGCGCGCGGGGCGGAGGCGCTCCAGCTTGCACCCATCGCCATCGAGGACCTGCTGAACCGCCCCGAGGCGCCGCTCGACCGCGATGGCATGGCGCGGCTCGTCCAGGGACGGCGCGTGCTGGTCACGGGCGCCGGGGGCACCATCGGCTCGGAACTGGCCCGGCAGGTCGCCGCCCTCGGCCCGGCCTCCCTGCTGCTGCTCGACAACGGCGAGTTTGCGCTGTGGCAGGTGGACCTGGAGCTTGGGGAGACCTATCCCGCCGTCCCGCGCCAGGCGGTGATCGCGGATATCCGGGACGAGTCCCGCATAGGCGAGGTGTTCGAGCAATTCCGCCCCGAGCTCGTGTTCCACGCGGCAGCGCTCAAGCACGTTCCCATGGTCGAGGCGAATCCACTCGAAGGCTTGCTCACGAACGCCGCTGGCACGCGCCACGTCGCCGACGCCGCGCGCGCCGCTGGCGTGCAGGCCATGGTGCTCATCTCGACCGACAAGGCCGTGAACCCGACCAGCATCATGGGCGCCTCGAAGCGGCTCGCCGAGATGTATTGCCAGGCGCTCGACGTCGCCGCGGTGCGCGGCGCCAACGAAATCGCGGCGTCCCGCAGCAGCGGCGGGATGCGCTGCGTGACCGTGCGCTTCGGCAACGTCCTCGGCAGCACCGGCTCCGTCGTGCCCCTCTTCCGCCGCCAGCTCGAGCGCGGCGGGCCGCTCACGGTCACCCACCCGGACATGCGGCGCTACTTCATGACGGTGCGCGAGGCGGTCGGCCTGGTGCTAGAAGCAACGGTGCTCGGCCTGAAGCGCGAGGGGGACGGCAACATCTTCGTGCTCGACATGGGCGAGCCGGTGAAGATCGTGGACCTCGCCCGGCAGATGATCCGCCTCGCCGGGCTGCGCCCGGATGAGGACGTGGCGATCCGCTTCACCGGACTGCGTCCCGGCGAGAAGCTGTTCGAGGAGCTGTTCCACGGCAAGGAGCCGCTGGCACCCACGGATCATCCGAGCCTGCTCACGGCAGCCCCCCGCACGGCGGACTCCGCCATCGTGGGGCGCGCGATCGAGGAGATCGCGGCGGCCGGGCGCGCCGGGCAGGAATGCCTGGCACTAGCGACCCTGGGGCGCCTCGTCCCCGAGTTCGAGCACGCCGTGATCGAGCCATCGCGCGCGGCGATGCCGGGAAACTAGACAAGTGGATCCGATCCCCTTCCTCGACCTCCCTGCGCAGCAGCGGCGCATTGCACAGAAGCTGCGCGCCCGGCTCGAAGCAGTGCTCGCCCACTGCCAGTTCATCCTCGGCCCCGAAGTCGCCGAGTTCGAGGCAGCACTCGCCGCGCGCGTGGGGGCGGCGCACTGCGTCGCGGTCAGCTCCGGGACGGACGCGCTCCAGATCGCGATGATGGCGGAGGGCATCGGCCGCGGCGACGCCGTGTTCCTCCCTGCCTTCACCTACACGGCGACCGCCGAGGTGCCCTTGCTGCTCGGGGCGACGCCCCTGTTCGTGGACGTGGACCCCCACACGTTCCAGATCGCGCCCGCGCACCTCGAGCAGCGCATCGCCGCCGTCCGCGCGGCGGGGCGGCTGCGCCCGCGCGCGATCATCGGCGTGGACCTGTTCGGCCAGCCCGCGCCCTGGCCCGCGCTCCAGGCCATCGCCCGGCGCGAGAGCCTGTTCCTCATCGACGACCTCGCGCAAAGCTTCGGCGCGACGCTCATGGGCACGCCGCTCGGCACGCAGGGCGACGCGACGGCGACCAGCTTCTTCCCCAGCAAGCCCCTCGGCGCCTACGGCGACGGCGGCGCCTTGCTCACCGAGAGCAGCGAGCGCGCCGCGCTCTACCGCAGCCTGCGCTCCCACGGTGAGGGCGGGACGCGCTACGAGGTGCTGCACACGGGCATGAACGGCCGGCTCGACACGCTGCAAGCCGCCGTGCTGCTCGCCAAGCTCGACGTATTCGACGAGGACCTAGCCGCCCGCGAGCGGGTCGCCGCGATCTACGAATCCTGCCTCTCGCACCTGGTCACGACGCCCGCTCGCGTGCCCGGCAGCACGAGCGCGTGGGCGATCTACGCCATACTGCTCAGCGGCTCCGAGCAGCGCACTCAGGTGCAGGAGCGGCTGCGCGCGGACGGCGTCGCGACTGCGATCTACTACCCACGGCCGCTGCACTCGCAGCCCGCCTATGCAGCGAGCCACGACGGCACGGCGCTGCCCGTCTCCGAGGACCTCGCCCGTCGCATACTGGCGCTCCCGATCCACCCCGACCTCTCGGACGAGCAGGTCGAGCGGGTCTGCGACGCCACGCGCCGGGCACTGGCACCGCCGGCCCCTCAGAACCGGGTGGCCGTGTAGATCAAGTAAACGGACAGCACGGCACCTAGCGCCACGAGCAGACCGGTGAGCGTGACGTCGATCCTCGTCCCGGTTCCCGGATGCTCTTCGCGATCATCAATGGCCTTCGACGCCACGCGGAAGCGGGCGATCGCGAGCAGCATCATGGCGCCGCCGAGCAGGATCAGCACGAAGCCGGCGACCTTGCCGAGGAGGTGGCCGCCCGGCGCAGACGCATGCCCGGTGATGGACTGGCTCGTGATCTCGATGAACAGGTCGAACTTCTCGACGAGGAACCCGAACGCCATGATCGCGATGGCGGTGCGCACCCACGCGAGGAACGTCCGCTCGTTCGCGGCGTGGTCGCTATAGTGCTGGATCATGGCTCGTGCAGCAGCTCACGAAGGCGCGCGCGCGTCGCCTCGTCCACGCCGGCCATGGCCGTCCCGAGCCGGCGCATCGCCCGGCGCGCGTCGTAGAGCTGGTCGAGCAGCGAGAGCACCAGCGGCAAGGTCCGCTCCTCAACGTGCATCTCCTGGCGCAACTCCACGATGAGCCGAACGCGTGCCACGTCTATGTCGTGGAAGCGCCAATCGCCCGGGTCGCCGTCGGGCCGCACCAGGGCAGCGTCGATCCAGCGCTCCAGCGCGGTCCGGTCCAGGCCGCGAACCTGCACGACGAGGCCCTCGATCGTGATCATACGGTGCCCTCCATCTCACGGCGCGGGTCGGCGCCGTGCTCCGGCGTCCACTCTCGCAGGAACGCTTCGAGCGCCGGGTCGGGCGCGCCGAGCTGGACGCGCAGCGTGACATAGAGATTCCCCGCCGGCTGGCCGTCATGCGCCGGGACACCCCGCCCGCGCAGGCGAAGCTGCCGTCCCGTGTCCGAGCCGGGTGGGATGGTGAGGTTCACCGTGCCGCCCGGCGTCGGCACCGGGACCTTGCCGCCCAGCACGGCCTCCTTGAGCGTCACCGGCAAATCGAGGTGGATATCATCGCCCTCGCGCCGGAAGTGGGGATGGGGTGCCACGTGGATCTCGATGAGGGCGTCGCCCGCCGGGCCGCCGTTCCGGCCGGGCCCGCCCTGGCCGCGCAGGCGCAGGGTTTGGCCGTCCGCGCTTCCCGGCGGGATGCGCACGTCGAGCGTGCGTCCATCCGGCAAGGTCAGGCGGCGCGTCGCACCCTGGACGGCGTCGAGGAACGCGACCTCGAGGGCATACAGCTCGTCCCGGCCGCGCATCCGGACCTCGGCACGGGCAGAGCTGCCTTGCGCACGGAAGAACTGGCCGAGCAAATCGTCGAGACCTTCCGTGAACACGCCGCTCTCCTCCCCTGCATGGGCGTAGCGCGCACCCTCCCGGCCCTCCGCGAAGCCGCGCCAGCCCGGCGGCGGTCCCGGCGGCGGGCGCTCGTTGCCGCTCGCGTCGATCTCGCCGCGGTCGTAGCGGGCGCGGCGCTCCGCATCGGACAGGATTTCGTTCGCGCCGGAGACGGCCTTGAACCGCTCCTCCGCCGCCTTGTCGCCGGGGTTGAGGTCCGGGTGATACTGCTTCGCGAGCCGCCGATAAGCATTACGGATCTGCTCATCAGTCGCGTCGCGCGCGACACCGAGCACTTGGTAGGGGTCATCTGCCATTCCGGCTCCTTCAATGCTTCAAGCAACCCGCGGCTGCAACCCGCGCCCGCTTCCTCCCGTTCCACACCCAGGAGGATGGTGCGCATGAACGAGCCCAAGGTGCAGACCGAGGCCAACAACCCGCCGACAGAGGGTGCCAACCCGGAGTCGAATCCTCAACCCGGCATGCCGCACGGCATTCCCGAGGGTGCGACCGACACGGAGGCGAAGGGTTATCCTACGTCCGACCGTCAGCAGACCGAGACGGCACCTGCCAAGAAGCAGCCGGGCCCGAAATAGCTCGGGCGGATCACAGGCTGGCCGGGAGTCCCACTCGTCGCGACCCGCGTACATGCATCCGCTCGACCGGCCGAAGGGTAGAGCGGTTCCGAACGAAGCGGTGCGGGCAGCGCACCATTTGTCCGCTGCCCGACGCAGATTCAGCCCCTACTTGCTGGCGGCTTGGCCCTGGCTCGGCGGCGGCGGGACGAGCACGATCGTGAGCCTCTGGATCTTCCACGTGTCCCCGTCACGGACATCGACCGCGGACCAGTAGCCGTGGACCTGCTGGGGACCAACATTCTGGCTCCAGTCGCCCGTGGGAAAGGCCATGTTCCCCATGAACATGACGCCCTTGGTCCCGATGGAAAGATCATGGAAGCCCGCTTTCAGAAGGCCCTCAACCCGCTTCTGCACGGCATCGCGGCCTTGGGTGATGCCGTCCGTCGTGACCTCGGCGCAATTCGCCGTGTAGAGAGCCGCCACGCTGGCCGCGTCCTTCCGATTGTACGCGTCCTCCCACTTCTTCCCTATGTCGGCGATCTGCTGCTCATTGCCAGAGGTGCTACCGGACTGTGCCAGAGCGGCCGTCGCCAATCCGGCGACCATGCCGATTGCCGCAATACTCACATATCGCGTCATGTATTCCTCCCGCGTAGTTACCACGATCGGAGCGGTGCTTGCGATCGGGCGACGGCAGCTTGCGCGACTCCTGGTTGGATTGCAAACAAATCGTTCCGCCGGCGTAGAAACGTGTTCGGGCCGCCAGCGTGGATCAGCTCAAGAGCTGGCAGGATCGACCACCGGCCATAAGAACGTCAGCTCGTGCCTGTTGTGCCATAGGTGCACGACGCGGCCGCCCGGCAGCGCGGCGAAGACCGCCGCCGCCTCGTGGTCCGTCTCGCCCTGGAACTTGATCGTGCAGACGATGCGCCGGGCGGCTCCCGTCCACCGCTCGACCAGCCCGAGCAGCCGGCGCGGATAGGCGACCACGTCGCAGACGAGCCAATCGACCGGCTCGGGCTCGATCGCGAAGGCGCTTTCCAGCCGCGTCTCGACACAAGGCATGGCCGCGACCGCCGGGTCGAGCGGCGCCTTGTCCACGGCGACCACGGTCGCGCCGAGCCTGGCAAGCGCCCAGGTCCAGCCGCCCGGCGCAGCGCCGAGATCGAGGCACCGCTCGCCCGGAAGCGGCCAGGCGCCCAGCCGGGTCAGCGCCTCCCAGAGCTTAAGATAGGCCCGGCTCGGCGGTCCCTCCCGGTCTTCCTCGAAGCGGCACTCGCCGTTGGGGAACGGGCTGCTCTTCGCCGGGCTGAGGAGCAAGCGGTCCGGGGCGAGCAGCGTCCAAGCGCCGAGGTGGCTCTTGGGCGGCGGCTCGGGGAAGCGCAAGGGCCGTGCGCGCACCGGCGGCAGCCGCGCTCCGATCAGCGCCGCGCGGCGGAAATGCCCTGCCGCGTAGAGCGACCAATTGCGCTGGATCGCCCGTAGCGCGTCTGCCGCCGCACCCACTGATAGCGCCGGCACCTCTTGCGGCGCGAGCCAGGTATCGAGCGCCCAGGCCGCCTCGCAGGGCGCCTCGGGTGAGAGCGCGAGCCGTCCGTGCCAGGCCGAGACCGGGACGCCGAGCCGCGTCAGCTCCTCTGCCAGTTGCCGCTCGAAGCTCGCCGCCGCGAGGTATGCCGCCCGGATCACCGGGCACGCAGCGCCGACGCGGCGAGCAGCAGCCAACCGAGCATCAGCAGCAGCCCGCCAGTCGGCGCCGCCGGTCCGAGCGAGCCGCCCGTGACGCCGTTGAACCAGGCCGCGCCGCAGAACAGCAAGCTGCCGACCAGGAACGCCACGCCCGACCAGCCCGCGAGCACCCCGCCGTGCACCGCCCACAACCCGGACGCTACCACCGCCAGCGCGTGCCATCCTTGTAGCTGCACCGCCGCGTCCACGGCACGCATTCGCGCCGCGTCCAGCCGCCCGGCGGCGAGATGCGCCGCCGCGGCCGCCGCCACGACGGCTACGAATCCTTGCGCGGCACCGAGCGCCACGAGCCAACGTCCCATTCGATCTCTCCTACGGCGAGCACCCTCTCCCAGGCTGTATCCTACCTGAGGCCATAGCCCATGCGCGCCGCGTCGGGACTCGACGCTCGGGACCGGCGTGTGGTCGGCGTAGTGGGGATGCAGATCCTATCCTCTGCTGGTTTCCGCTGACCGGCGCGGCTGCGCGCGAGCAGCACGGGACCGTGGCGCAGGCATGGAAACCCGACGGTGTCGCTCGAAGCGAGACGAGTTAAGCTTTTCTGCTTGCTCGATTGAGCCTGGATGATGCACGTTCGGAATGTGCGGCCAACGCAGCCACCTCAGGCAGTGATCCCGGCCGGCATCTTACGAAAGAGGTCCTGTTCATGCGCGCTCTCCTGCTCGCCGGCACCTCGCTGCTGGCCCTCTCTGCCTCGGTTGCCGCCGCGTCCGCGACCACGTTCGGCTTCACCGGTGGCTTCCAGACCTTCACCGCCGCCGCCGACGGCACCTACGACATCCTCGCCCTTGGCGCCCAGGGCGGCGGCAGCATAGACAGAGCAGGCGGCCTTGGCGCCGAGATCGGCGGCGACTTCGCTCTCACCGCGGGCGTGATGCTGAGCATCGCCGTGGGCGGTACCGGCGGCGCCGGCGGCAGCAACGGAAGCGGCGGCGGCGGCGGCGGCAGTTTCGTGGTCGGGCCGGGCGGCGCGCCCCTGGTGATCGCGGGCGGCGGCGGCGGCGGCGCCGTCGGCCTCTTCCGCGAGCCCGGCGAAGGCGGCCAGACCGGCACGGCGGGCGGCTACGGCGGCGGCATCGGCGTCGGGGGCGGCACGAACGGCGGCGGCGGCTACAGCAGCGGCAGGGGCGGCGGCGGCGGCGGCGGGTTCAAGGGAGCCGGCAGTGGCAGCGGCGCCGGCAATGGCGGCGGCGGCGGCGGCTATCCCGGTCTCGCCGGCGGCGCCGGCGACGGCGGCGGCGCCGGCGGCTTTGGCGGCGGCGGCGGCGGCGGCTACAGCGGCGGCGGCGGTGGCGGCGGCTACAGCGGCGGCGGTGGCGGCGGCTATGGCGGCGGCGGCGGCGGTGGCGGCGGCTCGTTCCTCGCGCTGGACGCGACTAACCCGGTGCTCATGGCCGGCTTCAGCCCCGGCGACGGCTCCGTGGTGATCACGGCGGTCTCGCCCGCGCCCGTCCCCGAGCCGGCCAGCCTCGCCCTGTTCGGCACCGGCATCGCCGGGCTGCTCGCCCTGCTCCGGCGCCGCGCGCGCTGAGCCGTGGTGTTGCTTGCCCCCGGGCGAGTCACCCGCGCCAACATAGGCCAACATAGAAGGTATTCTACTTGCAGCCATCGCTTTCATCTGTTGTCCCAAGGACCGGCAGACTATGCGCGCCACGAGCGCGAAATATCGGTCAGGGCTTGAACGCCTTGGCGCCGGCCTCGGCGATCTCGACGTCGTTGTAGGTGAACTTGCCGCTGACACCGACAGCGCCGACGAGGACACCGTTGGCCCAGATCGGCACGCCGCCAGCGTAGAGGAACACTCCCGGCAGGAAGGCGGCCGACGCACCAGAGTTGCCGATGCCCCTCTGCAGGTCGGCGGTGGTCTGCTCGAAGATGGCCGAAGCGCGCGCCTTGCCGGTCGCGAGATCCACGCCCGCGACCGCGGCCCCGTCCATGCGCTGCGCGACCAAGGTGTGACCGCCGGCGTCCACCACGACGATGACGGAAGGTGCGTTCAGGCGCTGCGCTTCCCCTTGCGCGGCCGCGACGATCCGCAGCCCGGCCTGCAATGAGAGCTCCTTGCGGTCCAACAGCTGGGCAGAGGCGGCGTGGCCCGCGGTGAGCAGCACGGCGCCGACGAGCACGCCCAGCGCTCGGCGACACCGCCGCATTTCATCCTGCGGGTCTGGGCCACTCCGTTCCACGTCTCCGGTCATCGTCCATCCCTTCACGATCGTAGTCCTCAGAACCTGACCCAGTTCCATCGATCCGAACCGCCGCAGGGTCCGCGTCCGTCCAGTTCCCGGTCGCACTCTCGGCGGCGTGCCGAACGCGCGCGTCTTCCAAGTCGAGCTCGCGTTCGACACGCCGGCGCGCTTCATCAGCGATGCGGTCATGCGCGTAGAGCCGGGCGAGGGCCAGGCGTTCGGCCTCGACAAGCTTGAGTTCCAGCACCGCGTCGTCCGCGACCGGGTTGCCCGGCACCTGCTCATCGGCGGTGCCGGCAAACTGGGCGCGGCGGTCGAGGTGGCGCCGGCGCGACGCCGCCACGGCAGCCGCAGACGCCCCCTCGCGCGCCAGTTCGTCGAGCCGGGCCAGCACCGCGTCCACGCCCTCGATCCGCGCCGCCACCTCGCGGCGCTTGGCCTCTCCTGCCTCGGCCCGGCCGGCCCCGTCCAGCCCCAGCCATGAAATCACCCCCGGCAATGTCGCGCCCTGGCCCACCAGGGTCACGAGGATGACGCTGAACGTCGCGAACAGGATCAGGTCGCGCCCGGGGAACGGCCCGCCGCTCTCGATCGTGAGCGGTATCGACAATGCGGCGGCGAGCGAGACCACGCCGCGGATGCCGGTGAAACCGATGAGGGCCTGATATTGCCACGGCGGCGCCGGGTCGCGGACGCGCAGACGGGGCAGCAGCCAACGCGGGAAGTAAGTGGCGGGGAACACCCACGCGAAGCGCACGACGATCACCACCGCGCAAACGAGCGCGCCCGCGAGCAACAGTCGCTCCCAGCCTTCGGTGCCACGTTCCACGACGACCATGTGCGCCTCCAGGCCCGTGAGCAGGAACACCACGCCTTCGACCAGATAGACGATCAAACCCCACACGAAGTACCCCTGCAGCCGCGTCGCCGGCGCGATGAAGCGTGGGCCGTTCCAGCTCACGTAGAGCCCTGCCGCCACCGTGGCGAGCACGCCGGAGCCGTCGAGCGCGTTCGGCGGCCAGAACGCGAGATAGGGCGTGAGCAGCGCCAGCACGATCTCCACCTGCGGATCGCGAGCCAGACGCCGCAGCCGCAGCATGGCCCACCCCACGCCTACGCCCCATAGCAGCTCGCCGATGACGATGAGGACGAAGCTGGCCGCTGCCTCGGTGACGGACACGCGGCCGCCGGTTCCCACCGCCTCGACGGCGAAGCTGAACAGGATGAGCGCGGTGGCGTCGTTGACCAGACCCTCGCCTTCCAGGATGGTCAGCACTCGCTCGGGCACCACGAGGCGGCGGGCGATCGCCATGGGCGCCACCGCGTCGGGTGGCGACACCACGGCGCCGAGCACGAAGCCAACCGCCCAGGGCAGGCCCAGCAGCCAATGCCCGGCTGCCGCGACCGTTGCCGCGGTGAACAGAACGCAGCCGACGGCGAGCAGCATGATAGGGCGCAGGTTGGCGCGAAAGCCGCGCCAGCTCATGCCCACACCGGATGAGTAGAGCAGCGGCGGCAGGAACAGCAGCAGCACCAGCTCGGGGTCGAGCGTGATGCGCGGCAAACCGGGTGCGAAGGCAATCACCACACCCACGAGCACGAGCAGGATCGAGGACGGCAGTCGCAGGCGGCGCGCGCCCATAGCGGAGAGGGCAGTGACCGCGACGAGTGCGAAGCCGAGCGAGAGCGTAGATGGCATAGTGGCGTCTATACCTGAACGAGCGCCCCAAACGAGCGCCCCAAGCTGATGCGGTAGATGGTCGCTGTCTCCGGCGCGTTCGCGCGCGGTTACCACCCGACCCCCGCGAGCGCGTCGCGCGCGGAGTCGGTCATGCCGTCGCTGCCCGCCGCGAACCATCGCAGCGCCACCCCGCTAGGACGGGCATTCCACGCCAACATTCCCTAGCCTATATCTCCCTGCGATGCCCCGCGGCGACCTGTTCCCCGAGATCGGACCGTTCGAAACCGGCTACCTGCCGCTCTCAAGCGGCCACGTCATGTATTGGGAGCAGGTCGGCAACCCGCGCGGCCGGCCCGTGCTGTTCCTGCACGGTGGACCCGGCGCAGGGGCTGGTGCCGTGCATCGCCGGTTCTTCGATCCGAGCCACTGGCGCGTGGCGATCTTCGACCAGCGCGGCGCCGGGCGCTCGCGGCCGATGGGCAGCCTGGTGCACAACACCACCGCCGACCTTGTCTCCGACATCGAGCTGCTGCGGCAGCATCTCGGCGTCGAGCGCTGGCTCCTGTTCGGGGGGAGCTGGGGCAGCACGCTGGCGCTTGCCTACGCCCAGGCCCATTCCGACCGCGTGCGCGGCCTCGTCCTGCGCGGCGTGTTCCTGGGGCGCCGGGCGGAGGTGGACTGGTTCCTGCACGGCCTCGCCCAGGTGTTCCCGGACGCCCACGCGGCCTTCGCGAGCTTCCTGCCCGAGGGCGAGCGCGGCGATCTGCTCGGCGGCTATCTTAAGCGCCTGACCGATCCGGACCCGTCGGTCCATTTGCCGGCGGCGCGGGCCTGGTCGGTGTATGAAGGCTCGTGCAGCACGCTGCTGCCGAGCCCGGACACCGTGACCAGCTTCGCTCAGGACCGCACCGCGCTCGGCCTCGCCCGGATCGAGGCCCACTACTTCGCCAACAATCTCTTCCTGCCGGCGGAGGGCCTGCTCGCCGGCGTCAGGCGGATCGGGCATCTGCCGGCGGAGATCGTACAGGGCCGCTACGACATGATCTGCCCGGCGCGCTCAGCCTTCGACCTGGCGGCGGCTTGGGCGCAGGCGCGGCTGACGATCGTTCCCGACGCCGGGCACTCGGCGCTGGAGCCCGGCATCCGCCGCGCGCTCGTTGCCGCCGTGGAGCGCTTCCGCGCGGCTTGGTAGGCTTGAAAAACGCCAGCGCCGGATGAACGGCCCGCGCAGCCATACGTTGGCGTGCGTGTTGGCCGCGGACGCGGTGTTGCCTCACCTGCATTCCTTCCATGGAGAACGAGCAAGCATGAATTGTATCGCCCGTTGGGGTATCGCCCTGGCCTTGTTCCCGATGGCTGCCTGCACATCCGACAACGTGACCCCGATGGCTGCGACGGTGCCGCAGCCGGCGGCCGCCGCGCCGACGGTCAACCCGGTGGACCAGCAGTTCGCCATGCAGGCCGCGGCGAGCGATCAGTTCGAGATCCAGTCGTCGCAGGTCGCGCTGCAGAAATCCCATAACCGCCGCGTGCGCGAGTTCGCCCAGCACATGATCGACGCGCACACGCAGACCACGCAGCAGCTCACCCAGATCGCGAGCAGCAAGGGCATGGCGCTGCAGCCCACCTTGGAGCCGGCCCAGCAGAAGATGCTCACCGACCTGCAGGGCATGGACGGCGGCCGGGCCTTCGACCGCGCCTACCTGAACGATCAGGTCACGGGGCACTCCGCAACCGTGACCCTGTTCCAGAACGAGATCGCGAACGGCCAGGATCCGCAGATCAAGGCGTTCGCGCAGCAGACCTTGCCGATCATCGAGGAGCACCTGCGCATGGCGCACAGCCTCGGCGGCCGCGGGTAGGCTCGGTTGGGACCAGGCCGCCGGTCGTGGCCTGGTCCCTATCCTTGGGCCTTTGCCGCCCATGAAGGGACAAGCATGAACGAGAGCCGTGCCCACGACGCCCGTGTTCAAGACTGGGGCCGGATGAGCCGCGCCGAGCGCAATGCCGCCTACGACAACCGCGGCGCGGTCGCGAACAGCGGCGCGCTGCTCGACGCGCTCTTCGCCGCCTCGGCCGCGCGCCGGGCGGAGGCGCCGGACATGCTCGACCAGCCCTACGGACCGCGCGAGCGCAACAAGGTTGATCTGTTCCCAGGGCGCGTCCCGGCCGCGCCCTGCCTCGTGTTCCTGCACGGCGGCTACTGGCAGCGCAACGGCCGGGAGAGCTTCACGGCGCTGATGGACGGCGTGCGCGCCCATGGCTGGGCGGCGGCGCTGCCGGGCTACACGCTAGCTCCCGAGGCGACCCTCACCGAGATCGTCGCCGAGGTCCACGCGGCGCTCGACTGGCTCGCGAACAAGGTAGGCGGCCCGGTGATCCTCTCTGGCTGGTCGGCGGGCGGGCACCTCACGGCCATGGCGCTGCACCACCCGCGCGTCCACGCAGGGCTGGGCATCTCCGGCATCTACGAGCTGGGGCCGCTGCGCGACACCAACCTGAACGACGCGCTGCGCCTCACCGACGAGGAGGTGGCGAGCCTCTCGCCGCTCCGCCTGCCGGTCGGCCCCAAGCCGCTCGCCATCGCCTACGGCACGGCCGAGCTGCCGCCCCTCGTCCATGACAGCCGCGGCCTGAACTGGCATCGCGCGGCAGGCCACGCGCCCGGCCCGCTGATCCCGCTCGCGGGCGCGAACCACTTCACGGCCGTGGACAGCCTGCGCCAGCCAGACGGGGAACTCACGCGGGCGGCGCTGGCGCTGGTGTGACCTGGGCATTTGCGGCGTCAAAGTATTGCAGCGATGCGGATTGATGGTCGTGAGGGCGCTGCCTGCGCCCGACTTATTGTGCCGGCTCCGGTCATCTTGGAAGCCTTCCGTCAAGCGTCGCGCGATCCGGTGCGATCTCGCAGAGTCGGCCGTTCAAGAGCACCCAAGCCGGCTCAATAAGTAGCCTGGACTGCGGATTAACCGAGTTTCCGAAATCTTAGGAGGTTGCCGCGATAGTTCGGGATCTGGGACACTGAGAAGAAGGTGGAGAAGCGAATCGGCCAATGAGCGAAGACGATCTCCCAGACCCGGTGGCCGATCTCCTAGCGGTCAGCAACGGTGCCAGCTTCGCGTGCGTCCTGGCCGATCCGCCTTGGCGGTTCACCAATCGCACCGGGAAGATGGCGCCGGAGCACAAGCGCCTGAGCCGCTATGGCACCATGGATTTGACGACGATCTGCGCCTTGCCCGTGACACAGATCAGCGCGGCCACTTCGCACCTCTATCTTTGGGTGCCTAATGCCTTGTTGCCGGAGGGCTTGCAGGTAATGGCCGCATGGGGGTTCGCCTACAAGTCCAACCTGGTCTGGCACAAGCTTCGCAAGGATGGAGGTAGCGACGGACGCGGCGTTGGCTTCTACTTCCGTAACGTGACCGAACTCCTGCTGTTCGGTGTGAGGGGCAAGAACGCCCGGACTTTGCAACCCGGGCGGACCCAGGTGAATTATCTGGCCACCCGCAAGCGTGAACATTCGCGCAAGCCGGACGAGCTATACCCGATCATCGAGGCGTGCAGTCCGGGGCCGCGTATCGAGTTGTTCGCACGCGGCGCCCGGCCCGGGTGGGCGTGTGGGGCAATCAGGCCGACGATACCTACGAGCCGACGTGGAAAACCTACGCGAACCACTCGCGCGCCGGTCAACAGGCGCCAGGACTATTCGACTGAGGCGACACCGTCCTCGATCAAGCGTTCGACCACCGCCTCCGGCTCGCCGAACGTGACCAGGCTCGCGGGCAAGCCGAGCAAAAGCAACGGGCACGGATTGCCCACCCCACGCTTGACGCGGTCGTCCAGCTTGCGCCAGTGCGTCGTGGCGGCCCCGAACTTATCCTGGACAAATGCCGCTGCCCACGCTTGCGCGAACGTCGTCTCGCCGCGAGTGCGACGGGCATACTCTGCAAGTTGCCGACCGGTAGGACTGAGGCCGATACGCTCCAAGTCCGATTTCCCGTTGATGTCCTTCTCTATCGCGAACCTGAGGACCATGCTGCGCATCTCATCTTGCAAGCGCGACGCCGCGGGTTATCAGTATCCCAAGGGAGATCGCACCATCGGCATGCAGGCGCTTGTAGTTCTCTAGATCGCGGTCAAAGAAAGGGTCCTTGTTGTTCCATTCGATCTCCAGCGCGACCACGCCCGCAGGAAAACGCGCGATATGATCAACCTCGTGAGAGATTGACTCTCGCTCAATACCGTCAATTGTCCTTTGTATCTCAAATCTATGCTTGCGCCATCCGTGATCGTGCAACGCTCGCCTCAGCCGTTGAGTGCCCTTGGTCTCGCCGCCACCGGAACCGATAATCTCTTCTATCGGTATGGTCGCTGTCGCTAGAAGGGTCTCTAGCTGCCGAGCTACCTCGGCAAAATCCACGCTCAAAATTGCTTCCGCGTGAGAATGGAATTCGATCTGAAAACCGGCGGCGCGAAGCGAATCAAACATGCTTGGAGCATAGCTGCGTCGGCCGGTTTGTCATCCGTATGCGCGCCCGCCTAGGCACCCACCAGTCTGGCGAGCAAATCGCCAGTTCACGCAGCCGTGATGCCCTTAGCGATTTCAGCCTAAGACACTGCCGCAAGGCCGCCTCCGCTTGACGCCGCGCGCCCCTGGCCCTAAGTCGGCGGCCTGCCGCTGCGGGTGTAGCTCAGTTGGTTAGAGCGCCGGCCTGTCACGCCGGAGGTCGCGGGTTCGAGCCCCGTCACTCGCGCCATTGGCCCCTGGATTGGCCCCTCTGGCAACGCCGCCCCGCTCGCTGTAAGTAAGGCTTCGCTGCGGTGCGGCATTTCCCGCCGCGGCGCCGTGGGGATTCAGGCCATGCCGTTGCTCGTCCACTACTTCCCGATCCTCGTGTTCCTGGTGATCGCGCTCGGCATCGCGGGCGCGATGGTCGGGGGTTCGCTGCTGGCCGCCCGACAGGCGCCCTATGCCGAGAAATTGTCCGCCTATGAGTGCGGCTTCGAGGCGTTCGGGGATGCGCGGCGCCGCTTCGACGTGCGCTACTACCTAGTCGCCATCCTGTTCATTATATTCGATCTCGAAGTCGCGTTCCTGTTCCCCTGGGCAGTGTCGCTCGGGGCCATCGGCTGGTTCGGCTTCCTCTCCATGATGGGCTTCCTTGCGGTCCTCACCGTCGGATTCATCTACGAGTGGAGCAAGGGCGCCCTGGATTGGGAATAGCGCATTGGGAGTAGGGGTATGAGTGCCACGACGGCCGAGACCGCGATCGCCTGGAACCGGGAGGCGCTGGCCCCCGGCCCGGAGCAGGACGCGGTCATCAAGGGCATCACCGGCGAGGCCGCGGACAAGGGCTTCGTCGTCGCCAACCTCGACAAGCTGGTGAACTGGGCGCGCACGGGCAGCCTCTGGCCGATGACGTTCGGCCTCGCCTGCTGCGCCGTGGAGATGATCCACGCCTACATGCCGCGCTACGATCTCGACCGCTTCGGCGTCGTGCCGCGCGCCTCGCCGCGGCAAAGCGACGTGATGATCGTCGCCGGCACGCTGGTCAACAAGATGGCTCCCGCGCTGCGCAAGGTCTATGACCAGATGCCCGAGCCGCGCTGGGTCATCTCCATGGGAAGCTGCGCGAACGGCGGCGGCTACTACCACTACAGCTACTCGGTGGTGCGCGGCTGCGACCGGATAGTGCCAGTGGACGTTTACGTGCCGGGCTGCCCGCCGACGGCCGAGGCGCTCGTTTACGGCATCATGCAGCTGCAGAAGAAGATCAGGCGGACGGGGACGATCCTGCGTGGCTGAGCTGGACGATCTCGCCATCGCAGCCGCCGCGCTGCCCGGCGTCGAGCGCGCCGGGCTGGAGCTTGGCGAGCTGGTGCTGCACGCCCGGCCGGGCGATCTGCCCGCGCTCATGTTGGCACTGCGCGACGACCCGCGCTTCGCCTGCGAGCAGATGATGGACCTCTGCGGCGTGGACTGGCCGGAGCGCGACCCGAGGTTCGACCTGGTCTATAACCTGCTCTCGGTCGGGCTGAACCACCGCGTCCGCGTCGTCGCAGGCGTCGCCGAGGGCCACGCAGCGCCGAGCGTGCACCAGGTCTGGCCGGTGGTGACTTGGTTCGAGCGCGAGGCGTGGGACCTCTACGGCATCCCCTTCGACAACCAGCCGGACCTCCGCCGCATCCTCACCGATTACGGCTTCAGCGGCCACCCGCTGCGCAAGGACTTCCCGCTCACGGGCTTCGTCGAGTGCCGCTGGGACGAGGAGCGCAAGCAGGTGATCTACGAGCCGGTGACCTTGACACAGGATTTCCGCAACTTCGATTTCGTCTCCCCCTGGGAAGGCATGGTGACGCTGCCGGGCGACGAGAAGGCGCACCGCGAGCGCATCAGCCCAGGGCGGAGGCACGCAGAAGGGACCGCCCGATGCCTGATACCCTGCCGCCCTCCGCGGCGACGCCGGACCGCGTAGCCGAAGCCCGCCACGGCGCCACGCCGGGCGAGCTCAAGCCGAACACTGCCAAGGTGATCGAGGTTGACAACTCGACCATCAACTTCGGCCCGCAGCACCCGGCCGCGCACGGCGTCCTGCGCCTCATCCTGGAGATGGACGGCGAGGTTGTCGAGCGCGCCGACCCGCATATCGGCCTGCTCCACCGCGGCACCGAGAAGCTGATCGAGTACAAGACTTACCTGCAGGCGCTGCCCTATTTCGACCGGCTCGACTACGTCAGCCCGATGTGCATGGAGCACACCTTCGCCCTCGCCCAGGAGAAGCTGCTCGGCATCGAGGTGCCGGAGCGGGGCCAGTGGATCAGGACGATGTTCGCGGAAATCACCCGCGTTCTCAATCACCTGCTGAACGTGACCACCTTCGCGCTGGACGTGGGCGCCATCACGCCGAGCCTGTGGGGCTTCGAAGAGCGCGAGAAGCTGATGCAGTTCTACGAGGACGTGTCAGGGTCGCGCCTGCACGCCAACTACTATCGCGCTGGCGGAGTCCGCAGCGATATGCCCGCCTACCTGCCGGACCGGAT